>NZ_JAZGJX010000001.1:3277500-3400000 GCF_036409025.1 Priestia sp. GS2
GAAACCGCCTGCGCGCGCTTTACGCCCAATAATTCCGGATAACGCTTGCCACCTACGTATTACCGCGGCTGCTGGCACGTAGTTAGCCGTGGCTTTCTGGTTAGGTACCGTCAAGGTACAAGCAGTTACTCTTGTACTTGTTCTTCCCTAACAACAGAGTTTTACGACCCGAAAGCCTTCATCACTCACGCGGCGTTGCTCCGTCAGACTTTCGTCCATTGCGGAAGATTCCCTACTGCTGCCTCCCGTAGGAGTCTGGGCCGTGTCTCAGTCCCAGTGTGGCCGATCACCCTCTCAGGTCGGCTATGCATCGTTGCCTTGGTGAGCCGTTACCTCACCAACTAGCTAATGCACCGCGGGCCCATCTGTAAGTGATAGCCGAAACCATCTTTCAATTTTCTCTTATGCAAGAGAAAATGTTATCCGGTATTAGCTCCGGTTTCCCGGAGTTATCCCAGTCTTACAGGCAGGTTGCCCACGTGTTACTCACCCGTCCGCCGCTAACGTCATAGAAGCAAGCTTCTAATCAGTTCGCTCGACTTGCATGTATTAGGCACGCCGCCAGCGTTCATCCTGAGCCAGGATCAAACTCTCCGAAGAAATGTTTGACTTGCTCATAAAAGTTTAAAAAAATTAACGTTGACGTTTGTCGCTTTGTTCAGTTTTCAAAGTTCAACCGTCGCCCAGAAGCGACTTTTTTATATTAACAAGTTACAATCAACTTGTCAACACTTTTTTATATTTTGTTATCGCTCACTTGCGACATTTAATAATTTAACAGATATAAATAAAAAGGTCAATACTTTTTCAAAACTTTTTTATAAACCCTCTGGTTATTTAACTGGTACGCATTAATAAACGAGTTAACAGTGCCTTTCTCTCCTTAATAACACGGGCAATAAACGGGTTAGATTGATATGTATCAGCCTGTATCGATAAATCCTTTAATTCTTTTAATAAAATAGTGTGCATCTCTACTATTTCTTGTTCATTCAACGATAATCTTCTCACGTACAGCACCTTTTCTTTTTTATTCTAACCATTGCTAGCAACTTTATATCACCTTTTATAAGAACTGATGATTATTTGTTATTTATCTTTCACACATTGCATAGAAATTAGACAAGTACTACTTAATTAAATGAGGTGAAAATGTGAATGGATTTTATACAATAAAAGCGAAGCGCTTAAAACAAACCATGATTATCGTTTTATCCGCTTTGTTTACAAGCTTCTTTCTCTATGCTCAACATATGTTTGACTATCCAGTGTTCTCAACTGACGATGGCCCGCGCGCTGTTTATAAGGCTGAAGAAAAAGATTTAGAAGTAGCCTTAACTTTTAATATCAGCTGGGGAGATGAACGCGCTGTTCCTATTTTGGATGAGCTAAAAAAACAAAAAATTAACCACGCCACGTTCTTTTTATCCGCTTCCTGGGCAGAACGTCATCCAGATGTTGTTGAAAGAATTAAAAAGGAAGGCCATGAAATCGGAACCATGGGATATGATTATAACTCATATACTTCTATGGAGCCAAATGAAATTAGACAAGACTTAGCCAAATCACAGAAAGTTTTTACCTCTTTAGGTATTAAAGACGTAAAGCTTTTACGCCCACCTAATGGACATTTCAATAAAGACATTCTAAAGCTTGCGAACAAGATGGGTTATACAATTATTCACTGGAGCATTGATTCAAAAGATTGGACAAATCCAGGTGTTAAAGAAATTGTATCAAATACAACTAAACCATTACATGGTGGAGACATTGTATTACTGCACGCATCAGATTCGGCTCAACAAACTGCAAAAGCACTTCCTTATATTCAACATGCTTTACAGTCTAAAAAGATATCTAATGTGACCGTATCCACTCTTATTTCTAATACAAAAAGCGAAATTCAGGATGTAAAATAAAAAACAACCGGGGGCTATTAGCCGCTGGTTGTTTTCACTACTTTTTTATTTGTTGTCAATTTCGGTAAAATCAACAACTGATATGTATTACAAATTAATAAGGGAAATAGCATTAAATATAGCCAGCTTTCTTCATTGGTACGAAGTGCAGGAAACCATTCCACTGTTGTAATCACAATGATAAAAAACAGAGCCGGTATAAAAGCTTCTTTCTTCGTACTTCTAGCCTTTAAGTACGCTACCACTAAGCCATAAGCTAAAACAAAAATACTAACTAAAAGATAGCCCAGCATAGATTCTCCTTCTTCAGCAAAAAATCGATAGCGAAAATAAACTAAATCAAATAGTACAAAAACAATTAATACCGATTGTACACTTGACCATAAGGATAATGAACGAAAAATTCCAATCCCAAATCGATGGATTGTTAAATATGCAAAGAACCCCATCTGACTAATAAGGCTAAAAATAAAACCTACACCTATTAGCCATGTTAAAATTGATAAGATTTCTGTTACTTCTCCACCAGCAAATAACTCTTTATACTCATTCCATCTAACCGCAAAGCCAACGATAGATGTGCTAAGCCCACCTACTATTAAGGTTGATAAAAAGAGTCGAACCCAATTTCGACTATTCACGTTCATCCTCCCCCCATAAAACCGTTAAGTAATCCCTTTCATAAATTGTACCAATCGTTTTTTAAAAAATCTAGAGGTGAGCAATGAATAAAAAATGCTCATTATCTCATATTAAGCGTAAGCGTATGTTGAAAGGAGCCCATCATCCATGAAAAAGCTACTCTTGCTCCTCTCTTATGTAGGGATATGCATGTTTTCATTAACTGCCTGTGCCCCTCAAGACGAGGAAAGTAACGGGATGGATTATGATCAAACAAAGAAAATGGTTGTTGATATTTTAAAGACTGATGAGGGAAAGAAAGCCATTGAAGCTATTATGGATGATCCTGCACTTCGAGAAGACCTCGTAATGGATCAAGCAATGGTTAAAGAAACAATTTCTGAAACGTTAACTTCAGATACTGGCGTTGAATTTTGGAAAAAGGCCATGAAAGATCCAAAATTCGCTGAGAGCTTCGCTAAAAGTATGGAAGCAGAGCATGAACGAGTATTAAAGCAACTTATGAAAGACCCTGACTACCAAGCTATGCTACAGGACGTTTTAAAAGATCCAGCAATGGAAAAAGAACTGTTAACTGTACTTAAGAGTAAAGAATATCGCACTCATTTACAAAAAGTAATGAACGAAACGTTTGAAAGTCCTCTCTATCAATCAAAGATTCAGGATATTTTATTAAAAGCTGCTGCAGAAAATTCTGAACAGCAAGGTCAAAAAGGTGAAAATAGTGGCGAAGGATCTTCAGAAGAAGCATCCGCTGACGGTGAAGAACAACAACAAGAACAAGGATAAGGATAAAAAACCCCAAAGATACTTTTGTATCTTTGGGGTTTTTTTAATTATAGACGTTTTGTTCGCAAATATCCGCTACTTTTTGAGCAATTTCTTTATACACTTTCCCTAAACGATGGGACTCGTCATACACAGACGGAGCAAAGTCTTCTTCATTCCAGTCTGGTTGACTTAAAGGAAGCTGGCCTAATAGCTTGGTTTGAAGTTCTTCAGCTAATTTTTGACCGCCACCTTTTCCAAACACATATTCCTTCTCACCAGTTAATTTACTCTCAAAAAAGGACATGTTTTCAACGACTCCAATTACTTCATGATCTGTCTTCAATGCCATTGCACCAGCTCTCGCTGCAACAAATGCTGCAGTTGGATGCGGTGTAGTAATAATAAC
Source organism: Priestia sp. GS2 (assembly GCF_036409025.1). NCBI lineage: Bacteria > Bacillati > Bacillota > Bacilli > Caryophanales > Bacillaceae > Priestia > Priestia sp. GS2. The sequence continues at coordinate 3,281,239 of NZ_JAZGJX010000001.1, forward strand.
TTCTTTACAAGATGGAAGCATTGAATGCACATCTAGCGCAATGTCGCCTGTGCCCGGAGGTAAATCTAATAATAAGTAATCTAATTCTCCCCATTCAACTTCTGTGAAGAAGCTTGTCAGCATTTTACCAAGCATGGGGCCACGCCAGATAACTGGTGAATTGTCTTCAACAAAGAATCCCATTGAGATTACTTTAACCCCTAATCTTTCTACAGGGATAATACGTTCCCCTTGTACCGTAGGACGCTGAGTAATCCCCATCATATCTGGAACGCTAAACCCGTAGATATCAGCGTCAATTAAGCCTACTTTTTTCCCTAAACGTGCTAGAGATATTGCTAAGTTTACAGAAACCGTTGATTTTCCTACGCCACCCTTACCACTCGCAACAGCAATAAATTGCGGAGGATTAAGACTCGTAAGTAAATTACCATCGCTCTTTTGCTCAGCGCGAAACGGGGCTAATTCTTCAGGAGTAAATTCAATAAAGCGAATTCCTACTGTCGCAGCACCGAGTTCTTTTAGTTTTTCAACGAGAGTTGATTGTAATGAAAGCTGTTCGCTCGTACCAGTTTTAGCTACGGCAACTTTTACACTAATATGCTTTTTCTCTTCTTTGATTGAAATTTCTTTAATTGCATCTGTTTCGTTTAATGATCTGTTTAAAAATGGATCTACAATTTCCCCTATTGCACCTTTTACCTGTTGTTCCGTAAGCATATTCCCACCACCATGTTAAAAGTCATTTTCCACTTTTAGTATACCATACTCTAATACATACAAGGTTATATGTTACTCTATTTTGGTCTTTCACCTGCAAAATAGCGGCTTATTCCTTCGTAGATAGATTCGGATACCTTTTGTTGATACTTTTCAGTTTCTAACAGTTCACGCTCAGAAGGATTGGATAAAAAGCCAACTTCAACTAAGGCACCTGGTGGATCTGCGTGCTTTAATAAGTAGAGAGTTTGCATGACTTTAGCTTCTCTAGTGGTGTTCGCTAGGTTTGCTTTTAGTTCATTTTGAATCAATTTCGCTACTTGTTCATTCTCTTTTAAAGAACCATGATAAAAGGTTTGAGCACCTCTCCAAGCCGGAGATGGGATAGCATTAAGGTGTATAGTTAAATACAAATCTGCATTAGATTCATTAATGATATCAAGTCGCTTTTTTAAATCTTCAACCTTACGCCTGCTATATCCTTTTGTTTCTTTTTTAGCTAAGTCTTTGTCTGTTTCTCGCGTCAAAATAACCAAAGCACCTTGTTCTTGAAGGTAGTCTCTAAGTTCAAGTGACATTTTTAACGTAATATCTTTCTCTAAGGTTTCTTTCCCACCAACAGCTCCACCATCAGGCCCTCCATGACCAGGGTCAATTACAATGATTTTCCCGCTTAGAGGTAAAGAGAAAGAGCCCGACGATATCTTGGTACCAAACTGATATTGAATGATAAATGCAATAACAACAAACGCTAATAGCCCGCTTATAATTTTTGCTTTAGACAAAAAATCCCCTCCCATTCCCACATATCTATTTACTTCTATATGGGACAAGGAGTGAATTTATGATTGTTTTTTAACTGAGGCGAAGACGATGTCTACGAATACCTGTTTCGTACCCTTCGTTCCACCACTCTTCTACATAAGACTGGCACAGATAATAAAGGCTATCTTTAGATACTTGATTTGAAGCGGAACATAGCACTTCAAATAGTGTATCGGCTAACAGCTTCTCTTCATTTACACTGCGAAGTTTTGATTGTTCTAATGTTTCTCCCCAAGTGAAGAACTTACTTGTTCGTGCTCCTAGCAAAAATGATTCAATAGCAATATCCATACAGTACTCTTCAACATGGTATTCACTCATCACATGCCACTGAAAAATAGGTCGGAATGTTTTATCAGCTTTTCTGTGTAGTTCCTCAATGGACAAATCTCGTAAAACTTTGCGCTCATACTTCATTTCTCTTTCGTATCGCTTCTCTTTAAACGTGTTCGCTTCATACATAAATATACAAGACTCCTTTTTCTCATATTGTCTACACAACCTTTAATCTCATTCATTAAAAACATAGACAACATAAAAAAACCCTCGGTCTTTGAGACCAAGGGTTGAAACGATAATAAAATTAACGTTTTGAGAATTGAGGTGCACGACGAGCGCCTTTAAGACCGTATTTTTTACGTTCTTTCATACGAGCGTCACGAGTTAATAGACCAGCGCGTTTTAATGTTACGCGGTATTCTGGATCAGCTTCTAATAAAGCACGAGAAATACCGTGACGGATAGCGCCAGCTTGACCTGCATAACCTCCACCATCAACGTTTACAAATACGTCATAGTTACCTACAGTTTCAGTTAAAGCAAGTGGTTGCTTTACTACTTCACGTAGTGCAGCGAATGGGATGTACTCTTCGATTTCACGACCGTTAATTACAACGCGACCGTTACCTGGTACTAAACGTACACGAGCAACAGAGCTTTTACGACGACCAGTTCCATAATATTGTACCTGTGCCAAGATAATAACCTCCTTATTAATTATCCGCGAAGTTCGTAAACTTCTGGTTTTTGAGCTTCATGTGGATGTGTGTTACCAGCATATACATGAAGTTTTTTGAACATTTGACGACCTAAGCTACCTTTTGGAAGCATGCCTTTGATTGCTAATTCAAGCATTTTTTCAGAGTAGTTAGTACGCATTTCTAATGCTGTACGTTGCTTTAAACCACCTGGGTGCATGCTGTGACGGTAGTAAATCTTGTCAGTTAATTTCTTACCTGTTAATTCGATTTTCTCAGCATTGATAAGGATAACGTTATCACCTGTATCAACGTGTGGTGTAAAAGTTGGTTTATGTTTACCGCGTAAGATAGATGCTACTTCACTAGCAAGACGACCTAAAGTTTTACCTTCAGCATCAACAACATACCATTTACGCTCTACTTCGTTTGCTTTCGCCATGAAAGTTGTACGCATGAGTTTCCCTCCTAATTTTCATCAATAATAAAATTATTTCAACCTTATATTTCAACACGATTAATTTCCGGGGCTAACCGTGGGGTTAAAATACATACCATATGATATATTATATGTTTACACTACTAATGTCAAGAAAATGTTACACCAGGTTTAGTTGTCATAGAAAACTTGCCACAAATAGAGCCCTTCCGCTGGAGCTGTTTTCCCCGCTAAAGGCCGTGACTTGCTCTCTAATACTGCTTTTATATCAACAGGATCTATTTTACCTTGTCCTACATCTAACAATGTACCAACAAGGATACGTACCATATTGTATAAAAAGCCATTTCCCTTAAACGTAAGTACAAGCTGGTTATTCTCTTCGACCAAACCTATATCATAGATTGTCCGCACTTTATCCTCTACTTCTGTTTTTGCAGAGCAAAAACTCGTAAAATCATGAGTGCCGGTGAGATAGTGACTTGCTTCTTTCATCTTCATGTAATCAAGTTTATAAGGATAGTGGTATGCATAATAACGAGTGAAAGGATTGCGATTTTCCTGCCTATCAATATAATAACGATACTCTTTCGCCTTCACATTGAAACGAGCGTGAAACTCAGAATCGACTTCACTTACATACTTAATTACAATATCATCTGGGAGCATTGAATTCAATGCTTTTTTCCACTTATTGAGTGGAATATTTAGGTCTGTGTCAAAGTGAATAACTTGACCTTGAGCATGAACCTGTGCATCCGTTCGACCAGATGCATAAATGGTTATTTTCCTCTTATGCATCTGGGTTAAAACCTTCTCTATTTCACTTTGGACTGTTCTTTTTGCTGGCTGTACCTGATAGCCAGCAAAAAGAGAACCGTCATACGCTACGATACATTTTAAGCGTTTCATTTTATTCACCAAACCAGTTTAATTTCGAATAAATAATAGACCAACAGCTAAACAAATGAGGGTAATTAGCATAATGGTATCAACTGCTCCCCAGGTTAGCTGTCGATATTTTGTACGCCCTTCGCCCCCTCTGTATCCTCTAGCTTCCATCGCGATGGCTAGCTCTTCAGCTCGCTTAAATGAGCCAATAAAAAGAGGGACCAACAGCGGAACTACTGCTTTTAGTCGCTCCATGATAGGACCGCTACTAAAGTCTACACCACGGGCTGTTTGAGCTTTAATAATCTTATCTGTTTCATCCATTAAAGTTGGGATAAAGCGTAATGATATAGACATCATTAATGCTAGTTCATGAACAGGAAATTTTAGCTTCTTTAAAGGAGCTAGTAAACTCTCAATACCATCTGTTACTTGAATTGGCGTTGTTGTCAACGTTAGCAAAGTAGTAATTAAGATTAAAAATAAAAAGCGCAGGGATATTAATAACCCCTGAATAACTCCTCCTTGATGGATAGATAAGAAACCTAATTCAAACAGGACAGGCCCTTCTTTGGTCATAATGATATGCAAGATAAACGTGATAATAATAATCCATATAACCGGCTTTAAACCTCGTAAGATAAATGAAAATGGAACCTTGCTCATAAAGACCAAGACAGCCGTATAAACCCCTAGTAACAGGTAACCACCTGCATTATTAGCTAGGAATACGATTAGAATATAAGCAAATACGAGTAAAAGCTTAGCTCGAGGGTCCATTCTATGAACAACTGACTCCCCCGGGACATACTTCCCTATAATCATGGAATTCATCATGGCTTCTCACCCTTTAACATTAATCCTTGTACCTGGTGAATAACCTCTTGAAAAGTGAGGGGAACCTGATTATCCTTATGCATGAATTTCTCTTGTAGCTTTAAAGAAAAACGAAGCGTCTCCGGAACCTGTAGGCCGTATTCATTCAATTTCTCATACTGACTGAATACTTCTTTAGGAGTACCCTTGATAGCAATAGTCCCTTTATTCATAACCAAGACTTCATCTGCATACATTGCAGCATCTTCCATACTATGAGTAACGAGAATTGTTGTAAGGCCTTTTTCCTTATGAAGCGTATAAAGCATATCCATAATCTCTTTTCGACCTCTTGGATCTAAACCTGCTGTTGGCTCATCTAGCACCAGAACTTCAGGCTCCATTGCTAGAATTCCTGCAATAGCTACCCTTCTCATTTGTCCTCCACTCAAATCAAATGGAGAGCGCTGAAGCATATCTTGTGATAAACCTACCAATTCAATTAACTCTCTTGCTTTTTTCTGTGAATCTTCCAAGCTTGCCCCGTAATTCATTGGCCCAAAGCATATATCCTTCTCAATTGTTTCTTCAAACAGTTGATGCTCTGGAAACTGAAAAACTACTCCTACCTTTTGACGAATTGGCTTCAATTGCTTTTCTTTACGGTTAGACTCTATGGTACGATCGCCGATTTTAATGGAGCCAGACGTAGGCTTTAAGAGAGCATTTAGATGTTGAATAATCGTTGATTTACCAGAACCTGTATGTCCTATTACTGCTAGAAACGTCCCTGATTTAACAGTGAGGTTTAAATCATGGAGTGCCAAACGTTCAAAAGGAGTATTTAGTTGATAACGATGCTCTACGTCTTTGAATATAATGTCCATAGTTCGTTCACCAAATCCTCGTCCGTTAAATGAATTTTTGATAGCGGAATTCCTAAAGATGCAATCTTTTCACTTAGCTTCACTGAAAATGGTAAGTCTAAGCCAATTCTTGTTAATTCAGAGCCTAAAGCAAAAATCTCACTAGGTTCTCCACTCGCAAAAACTTTTCCTTTGTTTAAAACAATTACACGATCAGCCATAGCTACCTCATCTAAATCATGAGTAATTGAAATAACTGTGAGTTTTTTTTCTTCTTTTAATTTTCGAACAGTTTCAAGCACTTCTGTTCTTCCTATTGGATCTAACATTGAAGTAGCTTCATCTAAAACAATAATATCTGGCTGCACTGCTATGATGCCTGCAATTGCCACACGCTGCTTTTGACCTCCAGATAAGGAATGAGGCTCTTGATTAACATAATCGCTCATATTGACGAGCTTAAGAGCTTCAGGAATACGCTGAGCCATTACCTCGTACGGAATACCGTTATTCTCTAATCCAAATGCAATATCGTCTTGTACAGTAGAACCTACAAATTGATTATCAGGATTTTGAAACACCATACCAATTTGTTTACGAATTTCCCAGATAGTATCAGCATCAAGAAACGTATTCATTACTTTAACATGTCCAGATTCAGGAAGAAGCAAACCATTTAAAATTTTTGCCAGCGTTGATTTACCAGAGCCATTATGCCCCGCAATTGCCAACCATTCACCTTTATAAGCAGAGAAACTAATTTGATCGAGTGTTAGATCATCATTTGACTCATAGCGAAAACATAAATCCTTTACTTCAAGTGATGTCTCTTTCAACGTAACGATCCCTCTAATCTTTACTCTTCATATAAAAAGGTTGAAGAGTTAATGGTATAAAAAAAGGGCAACGACTAGTTTCAAACTGTCTCGCCCTTTTCCACATGTATAAATTATTAAACTAATTCAATGATAACGACTGGAGCACCGTCACCACGGCGTGGTCCAACTTTTAAGATACGAGTGTAACCGCCTTGGCGATCTTCATATCGAGTAGCGATATCGCTGAATAGTTTTTGTAATGCGCTTTGGTTAGCTTCTTCGTTAGCTACTTCGTTACGGATGTAAGCTGCAGCTTGACGACGAGCATGTAAATCTCCACGTTTACCTAAAGTAATCATTTTTTCAACAGTTGAACGTAACTCCTTAGCGCGAGCTTCAGTAGTTTCGATACGCTCGTTGATGATTAAATCAGTTGTTAAATCACGAAGAAGCGCCTTACGTTGTGCGCTTGTACGACCTAATTTACGGTAAGACATGTGAGGTCCCCTCCTTTGTTAAGTAGTTAAACAGATTAGTAAGATATCAATCGTCTTTTCGTAAGCCCAAGCCTAGCTCTTCAAGTTTAGCTTTCACTTCTTCTAAAGATTTACGGCCTAAGTTACGAACTTTCATCATATCTTCTTCTGTTTTGTTAGCAAGCTCTTGTACAGTATTAATGCCTGCACGTTTTAAGCAGTTATAAGAACGAACAGATAAATCTAGTTCCTCGATAGTCATCTCAAGAACTTTTTCTTTCTGATCTTCTTCTTTTTCTACCATAATCTCTGCTTTTTGGGCTTCATCAGTTAAGTTAACAAAGATGTTTAAGTGCTCAGTTAAAATCTTTGCACCTAAAGCTACTGCTTTTTCTGGCTCGATGCTTCCATCAGTCCATACATCAAGTGTTAACTTATCATAATTCGTCATTTGACCCACACGAGTATTTTCTACATAATACGAAACACGCGTAACAGGAGTATAAATAGAATCAATCGGAAGAACTCCAATTGGTTGGTCTTCACGCTTGTTTGCATCGGCAGGATTATAACCTCGACCAGTGCGAGCAGTTAGTCTCATACGGAAATGAGCATCTGATTCAAGTGTAGCAATATGAAGATCTGGATTTAGAACTTCAATATCACTATCTGCTTGAATATCAGCAGCCGTGACAGTACCAGGACCTTTAACATCAATCTCAAGAGTTTTCTCTTCATCAGAGTAAATCTTTAACGCTAATTTCTTAACGTTTAAAATGATGTTTGTTACATCTTCAACAACCCCAGGGACTGTTGAGAATTCATGTAATACACCTTCAATTTGAATAGATGTTACAGCTGCACCAGGGAGTGAGGATAATAGGATACGACGTAAGGAGTTACCCAAAGTAGTACCATATCCACGCTCAAGTGGTTCGACGACGAATTTACCGTACTTTCTATCATCGCTGATTTCTACCGTTTCGATTTTTGGCTTTTCAATCTCTATCACAATAAACCCTCCTTCAAAACGTCGAAACCTCGGCTAGACTGAGTGTTCTCAAGGCCTAACCGAAATTCCCTATTAGACAGTTCCCGAATGTGCACAACAAATGAAAAAACATTTCGTTGCATGAATAAATTCTATACCATCATCATTATCGACAATTGTACAGAATCTATACATATTAATTATACACGACGACGTTTTGGCGGACGGCATCCGTTATGAGGAACAGGAGTAACATCTTTAATAGCTGTTACTTCTAAACCTGCAGCTTGAAGAGCACGGATTGCAGCTTCACGACCTGCACCAGGGCCTTTTACTGTTACTTCTAAAGTTTTCATACCATTGTCCATTGATACTTTAGCAGCTGTTTCAGCAGCCATTTGAGCAGCAAATGGAGTAGATTTACGAGAACCTCTGAAGCCAAGTGCACCTGCACTAGACCAAGCGATCGCATTACCGTGAACATCTGTAATAGTTACGATAGTGTTGTTAAACGTAGAACGAATGTGAGCAACACCAGATTCAATATTCTTTTTCACGCGACGTTTACGTGTATTAGTTTTACGTGCCATCTGTTAATGACCTCCCTTACTAATTATTTCTTCTTGTTCGCTACAGTACGGCGTGGGCCTTTACGTGTACGAGCATTGTTTTTACTGTTTTGACCACGAACTGGTAAACTACGACGGTGGCGGATACCACGGTATGAACCAATCTCAATTAAACGTTTGATGTTTAAAGAAACTTCACGACGAAGATCGCCTTCTACTTTATAGCTATCTAAAATATCACGAATTTTACCTAATTCTTCTTCTGTTAAGTCACGAACGCGAGTATCTTCAGAAACTCCAGCTTCAGCTAGAACTTTTTCAGCAGTTGGACGACCAATACCGAAAATGTATGTTAAAGAAATGACTACGCGTTTGTCACGAGGAATATCAACACCAGCAATACGTGCCATGTGAACAGTGCACCTCCTTATGATTAACCTTGTTTTTGTTTATGCTTAGGGTTTTCACAAATTACCATTACTTTACCTTTTCTGCGGATTACTTTACACTTTTCGCAGATCGGCTTTACCGATGGTCTGACTTTCATGTTTCATACCTCCTTGATAGTACGGAGTGCATAGGTTTTATTTGAAACGGTACGTAATTCTACCGCGAGTTAAATCGTATGGTGATAATTCTACAGTTACTTTGTCTCCAGGTAAAATGCGAATGAAGTGCATACGAATCTTACCAGATACATGAGCAAGTACTGTATGACCATTTTCTAATTCTACCTTGAACATTGCATTAGGTAAAGTCTCTAGGACTGTACCTTCTACTTCAATTACATCGTCTTTTGCCATTAAAGTGCTCTCCTTTCTTTGCAACAGTAACAAGCTATCATTAATTGACTTAAAAAGAACCTGTTCTGAACATCCGGAGATCGTAATCATTAAATTCATGATGGATCACGTTTGTAATATACATCTTTACCATTTTAACAGCAATTCAGACGAAAAACGAGCACCGTGAATTTAGATAATTACTGTTTAACTGTCCAGTGCATCTAGCGAGGAATGGATAGAGATAACCTTAACTACCAACTACAGCGTTGTTAGAATTTCATATCCCGTCTCAGTGATTGCAATTGTATGTTCGAAATGCGCACACATCTTTCCGTCGACTGTTACAACAGTCCAGTTATCAGATAATGTTTTTACATATCGAGTTCCAGCGTTCACCATTGGCTCTACTGCCAACACCATGCCTGGACGTAGACGCGGTCCTTTGTTTGGTGGACCATAATGTGGAATCTGCGGATCCTCATGTAAATCTTGGCCAACACCATGACCAACATATTCTCTTACAATTGAAAAGTTTTGAGATTCTGCATACGTTTGAATAGCATGTGAAATATTCGATAATCGATCGCCGGGCTTAGCTTGCTCTAAGCCTTTATAAAGAGATTGCTCTGTAACATCTAGAAGTCGTTGATTTTCTTCTGAAATCTTTCCGACCCCGTACGTCCAAGCAGAGTCACCGTGATAGCCATTGTATTTAGCACCAATGTCAATACTGATGATATCTCCCTCTTGCAGCTTTCTGTTTCCTGGAATACCATGAACTAATTCTTCGTTTACAGAAGCACAAATACTACCGCGAAAACCATTATACCCTTTAAAAGACGGAATTGCATCATGTTGACGAATAAATTTTTCAGCAATTGCATCCAATTCTTCCGTCGTAATACCAGGTTGAATATGTTTTTTTAACTCTTGATGAGTTAAAGCAACAATTTTCCCTGCTTCACGCATGATTGCAATTTCACGCTGCGTCTTGCAAATGATCATTGCTTGACTCCCCCGAGTAAATTACGGATGTCGTCAAATACAACGTTAATATCTTGATTACCATTAATATTGCGTAAATAACCTTTTTCTTCATAGAAATGAAGTAACGGCTTTGATTGTTCAACGTTGACTGAAAGTCTAGTTGAAACAGTTTCCTCATTATCATCTGCACGCTGGTATAGCTCTCCTCCACATTTGTCACAAACGCCTTCTTTAGCAGGAGGGTTGAACACAAGGTGGTAAGTAGCTCCACAGTCTTTACAGATGCGACGCCCTGTTAGGCGTTCCATAAGGATACTTTCATCTACATCAATATTAATAACATAATCAATCTTTTTGTTTAATTCTTCTAAGATTGTTTCAAGAGCGTCTGCCTGTGCTACTGTTCTTGGGAATCCATCAAGTAAAAAGCCATTTTCACAATCTTGCTTGTTTAAACGTTCACGAACAATACCGATTGTTACTTCATCTGGCACAAGATTACCTTGATCCATAAATGATTTAGCTTTTAAGCCTAGAGGAGTTCCTTCTTTAATTGCAGCTCGGAACATATCTCCTGTTGAGATATGAGGGATATCGTAATGCTCAACGATCTGTTCTGCTTGAGTACCTTTCCCAGCACCAGGAAGGCCCATTAACACTAAATTCATTTCTTGCTTCCCCCTCAGTATCTATCTGTTTAATGGGAAAGCAAGCTGCTTCCCACTAAACCTTTTATTTAATAAACCCTTTATAATGTCGTTTCACTAATTGACTCTCAAGCTGTTTCATTGTCTCAAGAGCTACACCGACAACGATTAACAAACTAGTACCACCAATCTGTGCAGACTGAGGTAAATTTGCGACCTGGATAAAAATCACTGGCAATACAGCAATTAACGCAAGGAAAATTGAACCGATTAATGTTAAGCGGTACAACACTTTTGTTAAATATTCTTGTGTACTTTTACCAGGGCGAATACCTGGAATGTATCCACCTTGCTTCTTCAAGTTTTCTGCTACTTGCTCTGGATTAACCTGAACAAATGTATAGAAATATGAGAAAGCAATGATCAACGCAACATATACTATCATACCAATTGGCTGAGTATAGTCAAACGTCTTTTGTATCCAATCTGTCACATCATTCGGACCGAAGAATGATGCAATCGTTGGTGGAGTAATAATGAATGAAACTGCAAAGATAACAGGGATAACCCCAGCAGCATTTACTTTTAACGGTAAATGTGTGGACTGACCACCAACAGGATTACGACCGGCTGAACCCTTTGCATATTGAATAGGTATTTTTCGTAATGCTTGTTGGAAGTAAATAACACCAACGACAATAGCTAATACAGCAAGTGCAATTAAAACAACTGTCACAATACGAATAAATAACTGATCCCCAACATCTTCAAATTGCTGAGCGTAGATCTGGTTGAGTGTTGTAGGAATCCCAGCAGCGATACCAGCAAAGATAATGATAGAAATACCATTACCAACGCCTTTTGCTGTAATCTGTTCGCCTAACCACATTAAGAACGCTGTTCCTGCCGTTAATACGACAGCAATTAAAAGATAAGTAGCGACTCCGGGATTAGCAATTAATTGCCCACCCGACATATTGTTAAATCCTATAGACATACCTAATGCCTGGATAAATCCAAGCACAATTGTTCCGTAACGAGTTACTTGAGCAAGTTTACGACGTCCAACTTCTCCTTGCTTTGACCATTCCGTAAACTTAGGTACAACATCCATCTGCAATAATTGAACGATGATGGATGCTGTAATATAAGGCATAATGCCCATTGCAAGAATAGAGAAGTTTTGAAGAGCCCCACCGCCAAATGTATTTAGAACTCCAAATACATTTAACTCGTCTTGCAACTTCAGTACATCCGTATTAACACTAGGTACAGGAATAAAAGTACCGATTCGGAAAATAACTAACATTAACAATGTGAAAAAGATTTTTTGTCTAATTTCACGTACGCGCATTAAATTGGAGATTGTTTGAAACATTATTAGATCACCTCTGCAGTTCCGCCAGCAGCTTCAATAGCTTCTTTAGCAGATGAGGAGAACTTAGCAGCTTTAACAGTTAGCTTAGTAGATAATGTACCGTTACCAAGTACTTTAATACCAGCCTTCTCTTTGCTTACTAAACCAGTTTCGATTAATAGTTCTGGTGTTACTTCAGTTCCATCTTCAAAACGATTTAAAGCTTCAAGGTTAACGATCGCATATTCTTTGCGATTGATGTTAGTGAAGCCACGTTTTGGAAGACGACGGAATAAAGGAGTTTGACCACCTTCGAATCCAGGTCTTACGCCACCGCCAGAACGAGCGTTTTGCCCTTTGTGACCTTTACCTGAAGTCTTTCCGTTACCTGAACCAGTACCACGACCTACACGGTTACGCACTTTACGTGAACCTGCAGCTGGTTGTAATTCATGAAGTTTCATTCCGGAGCACCTCCTTAGAGTGACAATTTATAATTATTGCTCTTTTACTGTAACAAGGTGAGCTACTTTGTTAATCATACCGCGAATTGCAGGATTATCGTCTTGAACGACAGTTTGGTTTACTTTACGTAAGCCAAGTGTACGAACAGTTACACGTTGATCTTCTGGACGACCAATTACGCTACGAGTGAGGGTAATTGCTAATTTGTTTGCCATTCTGTGTCCCTCCTTATCCTAACAGTTCTTCTACAGACTTACCACGTAGTTTTGCAACTTCTTCTGCACGCTTTAGGTTAGCTAAACCGTTAAGAGTTGCACGTACCATGTTAATTGGAGTATTTGAACCTAAAGATTTAGATAGAATATCACTTACGCCAGCTAATTCTAATACCGCACGAACTGGACCACCAGCGATAACTCCCGTACCTTCAGAAGCAGGTTTCAAGAAAATTTGACCTGCACCAAATTGTCCAAGGATTTCGTGTGGAATTGTAGTACCAACCATAGGTACAGTGATTAAGTTTTTCTTCGCATCTTCAATTGCTTTACGGATTGCATCTGGTACCTCTTGTGCTTTACCAGTACCAAATCCAACATGACCGTTTTTGTCACCAACTACTACTAAAGCAGCAAAGCGGAAACGACGTCCACCTTTAACAACTTTAGCTACGCGGTTAACGGTAACAACACGTTCTTCAAGCTCTAATTTATTTGGATCAATACGACGCATGATTTTCCCTCCTTTTACAATTAGAATTGTAATCCAGCTTCACGAGCAGCGTCAGCTAAAGCTTTTACGCGACCATGATATAAATAACCGCCACGATCGAATACTACTTCTTTCACGCCATTTTCTACTGCGCGCTTAGCAACTAATTCGCCAACTTTTGTAGCAGCTTCAACGTTACTAGTACCTTCTAAAGAAAGATCTTTATCTAGAGTAGACGCACTAGCGATTGTTACTGAATTTAAATCGTCAATGACTTGTGCATAAATATGTTGGTTAGAACGGTACACGTTTAAACGTGGACGAGTTGCAGTACCAGACAATTTAGCACGAACACGAGCATGTCTTTTCTTACGAACCTTGTTCTTATCTTGCTTCGTGATCATTTCGGTCACTCCTTTCTTTTACCTAACTGGCATTACTTCTTAGCAGTTTTACCTTCTTTACGACGAACATATTCACCTTCATAACGAATACCTTTACCTTTGTAAGGCTCTGGTGGGCGAACGTCACGGATATTTGCAGCTAATGCACCTACACGCTCTTTATCGATACCTTTAATAACAATTTTAGTTTGAGAAGGAACCTCAACCTCGATACCTTGCTCTGGAGTAATCTCAACTGGATGAGAGTATCCAACGCTCAATACTAATTTGCTACCAGATTTTTGCGCACGGTAACCAACACCGACTAATTCTAAACCACGTTCGAAACCATTTGTAACACCTTCAACCATGTTACCTAATAGGCTACGAGTAGTTCCGTGAAGAGCACGGTGCTCCTTGTTGTCGCTAGGACGAGTTACAACTAATACGTTATCTTCAACTTTGATTTCAATCTCAGGGTGGAATGTACGAGTCAATTCACCCTTTGGCCCTTTTACAGTTACAGTGTTGTTTTCGTTTGTAACTGTAACACTTGCAGGAAGTTCTAAAGGCTTTTTACCAACACGTGACATAACTTACACCTCCATTCACTTTAAAAACTTATTACCAAACGTATGCTAATACTTCTCCACCTGTTTGTTTTTGACGAGCTTCTTTGTCAGTTAAAACACCTTGAGAAGTAGAAACGATTGCAATTCCTAAACCGTTAAGTACACGAGGTACTTCGTTTGTTTTTGCATATACACGTAGACCAGGTTTACTGATACGTTTTAAGCCTGTAATTACACGCTCATTGTTTGCACCGTATTTTAAGAAGATACGGATGATACCTTGTTTGTTATCTTCGATGTATTCTACATCACGCACAAAACCCTCACGCTTAAGGATTTCTGCAATTTGCTTCTTAATGTTTGAAGCAGGAACTTCGATTTTTTCATGACGAACCATGTTCGCATTGCGGATACGAGTTAGTAAATCTGCAATAGGATCAGTCATTACCATATTAATTTACCTCCTTCCCAAACTTGGGTTTTACCAACTAGCTTTTTTAACACCAGGAATTTGACCTTTATAAGCAAGCTCACGGAAACAAATACGGCAAAGCTTGAATTTACGTAGTACTGAGTGTGGACGTCCACAACGTTCGCAACGTGTGTACTCTTGTACTTTGAACTTCTGCTGGCGTTTTTGCTTCGCAATCATTGATTTTTTAGCCACATTTTCGCCTCCTCTGCTTAACGTTGGCAGTTATTACTTCTGGAATGGCATACCGAACTGAGTTAAAAGCTCACGAGCTTCTTCATCAGTGTTTGCTGTTGTAACAATAACGATATCCATACCACGAACTTTACTCACTTTATCATAATCGATCTCTGGGAAGATCAATTGCTCTTTAACACCTAATGTGTAGTTTCCACGACCATCAAATGCTTTTTTAGATACTCCACGGAAATCACGTACACGTGGAAGTGAAACTGAAACTAATTTATCGAAGAACTCATACATGCGCTCGCCGCGTAAAGTTACTTTAGCACCGATTGGCATACCTTCACGTAGACGGAAACCTGCAATAGATTTCTTAGCACGAGTTACGATAGGTTTTTGACCAGTGATTTCTGCTAATTCTTCAACAGCGTTATCTAGAGCTTTTGAGTTAGAAACAGCTTCACCGATACCCATGTTAATAACGATCTTTTCGATCTTTGGCACTTGCATTACAGATTCATAATTAAACTTGCTCACTAGAGCAGGTGTAATTTCTTTTGTAAACTTCTCTTTAAGACGGTTCATGTGAACTATACCTCCCTTCACATTTCAATAATTATTTATCTAAAGTTTCACCAGATTTTTTTGCTACACGTACCTTTTTGCCGTCGATTACTTTGTAACCAACACGTGTTGGCTCACCAGATTTCGGATCTAATGGCATTACGTTAGATACGTGGATAGGTGCCTCTTGGCTAACGATTCCACCTTGTGGATTTACTTGAGAAGGTTTAGAGTGTTTTTTCACTACGTTTACGCCTTCTACAAGTACACGGTTTTTCTTTGGAAAAGCAGCAAGTACTTCGCCTTGTTTGCCTTTATCTTTACCAGAGATAACCACTACTTTGTCGCCCTTTTTTACATGCATCCTATTCGCACCTCCTTAAAAGGCATTTTGTTTTTATTCATTAATATATAATTAGATAACTTCTGGAGCTAAAGATACGATCTTCATGAAGTTGTTGTCACGTAATTCACGAGCAACTGGTCCAAAGATACGAGTACCACGTGGACTCTTATCGTCACGGATGATTACGCAAGCATTTTCGTCGAAACGGATGTATGAACCGTCGTTACGACGAACACCACGTTTTGTACGTACTACTACTGCTCGAACAACGTCACCTTTTTTAACAACGCCTCCTGGTGTTGCTTGTTTCACCGTACAAACGATAACATCACCAATATTAGCTGTCTTACGACCAGAACCACCT
Source organism: Priestia sp. GS2 (assembly GCF_036409025.1). Classification (NCBI taxonomy): domain Bacteria; kingdom Bacillati; phylum Bacillota; class Bacilli; order Caryophanales; family Bacillaceae; genus Priestia; species Priestia sp. GS2. The sequence goes on from NZ_JAZGJX010000001.1 coordinate 3,297,460, forward strand.
AATACTTTGATAGTAAGTACTTCACGCGCACCAGAGTTGTCTGCAACTTTTAAACGAGATTCTTGTTGAATCATGTACGAAACCTCCCTTCGGATGAATCATTCTTATCCGATCTGTCTTTCACTATTAGATAATAACAGCTTCTTCTACAACTTCTACTAGACGGAAACGTTTAGTAGCTGATAACGGACGAGTTTCCATGATTTTCACGATATCGCCCACTTTAGCTGTGTTATTCTCATCGTGAGCTTTGAACTTTTTTGAGTACTTTACACGTTTACCGTAAAGCGAATGCTTTTTGTAAGTTTCTACAAGAACAGTAACAGTCTTATCCATTTTGTCAGAAACTACGCGGCCAGTGTAAACTTTACGTTGATTGCGTTCACTCATTCTGAAAGCCTCCTCTCAGACTTATTATTTATTAGCAGCGATCTCTCTTTCACGAACTACAGTCTTCATGCGAGCAATCGCTTTGCGTACTTCGCGAATACGAGTAGTATTCTCTAATTGTCCAGTCGCTAATTGGAAACGAAGGTTAAATAACTCTTCTTTTAAAGCTTTAACTTTTTGTTCAATTTCGGCAGTGGTAAGGTCACGAATTTCATTAGCTTTCATTAGATTCACCACCAATTTCTTCACGTTTTACAAACTTACACTTTACTGGTAGCTTGTGAGCTGCTAAACGTAATGCTTCACGAGCAACTTCTTCAGATACACCTGAGATTTCAAACATTACTTTACCAGGCTTAACAACAGCTACCCAACCTTCAGGTGCACCTTTACCAGAACCCATGCGCACTTCTAGTGGTTTAGCAGTATAAGGTTTAGAAGGGAAAATTTTAATCCATACTTTACCGCCACGTTTCATGTAACGAGTCATAGCGATACGAGCAGATTCGATTTGACGGTTTGTAATCCAAGAAGCTTCTAAAGCTTGTAAACCGAACTCACCGAAGTGTACTTCAGTACCACCTTTTGCACGTCCTCGCATTTTTCCGCGGTGTTCGCGACGATATTTAACGCGTTTTGGCAATAACATTATTATTTTCCTCCTTCCTCAGATTTCTTTTTAGTAGGAAGGACTTCTCCACGATAGATCCATACTTTCACGCCAAGCTTACCGTAAGTTGTATCTGCTTCAGCATGAGCATAATCGATATCAGCGCGAAGTGTATGAAGTGGAACTGTACCTTCACTATAGTATTCAGAGCGAGCAATGTCAGCTCCGCCTAGACGACCAGATACCATTGTTTTGATACCTTGTGCACCAGCACGCATTGTGCGTTGAATTGATTGCTTTTGCGCACGACGGAATGATACACGATTTTCAAGTTGACGAGCGATGTTTTCAGCTACAAGCTTAGCATCTAAGTCAGCTCTTTTGATTTCTAAAATGTTGATGTGTACACGCTTGCCTGTTAATTGGTTAAGAGCTTTACGAAGTGCTTCAACTTCAGTACCACCTTTACCAATTACCATACCAGGTTTTGCAGTGTGGATCGTTACGTTTAAACGGTTAGCAGCACGCTCGATTTCTACTTTAGAAACAGCTGCATCGTTAAGACGTTTAGCGATATATTCACGTACTTTTAAGTCTTCATGTAATAAGTCAGCATAGTCTTTACCAGCGAACCATCTTGATTCCCAATCACGGATGACGCCGACGCGTAGACCAACTGGATTTACCTTTTGACCCATGAATTATCCCTCCTTCTTTTCTGATACCACGATTGTAATGTGGCTTGTGCGTTTGTTAATTTGGCTTGCACGACCTTGAGCACGTGGACGGAAACGTTTTAAAGTTGGACCTTCGTCAACAAAAACTTCAGAAACAACTAAGTTGTTAGCGTCCATTTCATAATTGTGTTCTGCATTGGCAATAGCAGATTTTAATAGTTTCTCAACAACCGGAGAAGCAGCCTTAGGCGTGTGAAGTAGCACTGCTAATGCTTCACCCACTTGCTTACCTCGAATTAAATCTACAACTAAACGAACTTTACGAGGAGCAATACGTACTGTTCTCGCAACAGCTTTAGCTTGCATTTAAAAGCCTCCTCTCATATTAGCGTCTTGTTTTCTTATCGTCACTTGCGTGACCTTTATAAGTACGAGTTGGTGCGAATTCACCAAGTTTATGACCTACCATATCTTCAGTTACATAAACAGGTACATGTTTACGACCGTCATATACAGCAATAGTGTGACCGATGAATTGAGGGAAAATAGTTGAACGACGAGACCAAGTTTTAACAACTTGTTTGCTGTCTGTTTCGTTTAACTTCTCAATTTTATTAATTAAGTGTCCATCAACAAAAGGTCCTTTTTTTAAGCTGCGACCCATAAGTGAACCTCCCTTCGTGATTGTTCTACGGTTCGCTTGAACCGTAGCTCAATCCCGTTATTTTTTACGACGACGAACGATAAATTTATCGGATTTATTTTTCTTCTTACGAGTTTTAAATCCAAGTGTTGGTTTGCCCCATGGACTCATTGGAGACTTACGTCCGATAGGTGAGCGTCCTTCACCACCACCGTGTGGGTGATCATTAGGGTTCATTACAGAACCACGAACAGTTGGACGAATACCTAACCAACGAGAACGACCAGCTTTACCAATGTTGATTAGTTCGTGTTGCTCGTTACCTACTTGACCTACAGTAGCGCGGCAAGTAGCAAGAATCATGCGAACTTCACCAGAAGTTAAACGTACTAATACGTATTTACCTTCTTTACCAAGTACTTGTGCAGAAGCACCAGCTGAACGTACTAATTGTCCACCTTTACCTGGTTTTAATTCGATGTTGTGTACTACTGTACCAACAGGAATGTTTGCTAGTGGAAGAGCGTTACCTACTTTAATGTCAGCTTCAGTACCTGACATAACTTCCATACCTACTTTAAGGTTTTTAGGAGCAAGGATGTAACGTTTTTCACCATCAGCATAATTGATTAATGCGATGTTTGCTGAACGGTTTGGATCATACTCGACTGTAGCAACGCGTCCAGGTATTCCATCTTTATCGCGTTTAAAGTCGATGATACGGTATTGACGTTTGTGCCCACCACCTTGGTGACGAACAGTGATTTTACCTTGGTTGTTACGACCACCTTTGCGTGTAACAGGTGCAAGTAACGATTTTTCTGGTTTGTCAGTAGTGATTTCAGCGAAATCTGAAACAGACATACCACGACGACCATTTGAGGTTGGTTTGTACTTTTTAATCGCCATCTCAATTTCCCTCCTTCTCTATTAATCTTAAGCTTCGAAGAATTCGATTTCGTTGCTTTCTTGAGTTAGCGTTACTACCGCTTTACGACGACGGTTTGTAAGACCGCTATAACGACCTACACGTTTGAATTTACCTTTGTAGTTCATGATGTTTACTTTTTCAACTTTTACGTCAAAGATTCTTTCGATCGCATCTTTAACTTCAGTTTTATTAGCTTTAACATCAACTTCAAAAGTGTATTTCTTCTCAGTCATTAAGTCTGTTGAACGTTCTGTAATTACGGGGCGCTTAATAATATCACGAGGATCTTTCATTATGCAAGCACCTCCTCTACTTTTTCAACTGCGTCTTTAGTAATTACAAGCTTATCGTGATTAATAACGTCTAATACGCTTAATCCGTTAGCTGTAACAACTGTTACACCAGGAATGTTACGTGCTGAAAGTGCAACATTTTCATTAAGATCAGCAGTTACTACTAATGCTTTGCGCTCTACTGTTAGGTTTTTAAGAACTGCTACCATATCTTTTGTTTTTGGAGCATCAAAAGATAAAGCTTCAAGTACAACAATGCTGTTATCTTGAACTTTTGTAGATAAAGCAGACTTAATAGCTAAACGACGAACTTTTTTAGGTAACTTGTAGCTATAGCTTCTTGGAACTGGACCAAATACTACGCCACCACCACGCCATTGTGGAGAACGGATAGATCCTTGACGCGCACGACCAGTACCTTTTTGACGCCATGGCTTACGACCACCACCACGTACTTCAGAACGATTTTTTACTTTAGAAGTACCTTGACGCATCGCTGCACGTTGCATGATGATTGCATCAAAAAGTACTTTGTTATTAGGTTCGATACCGAAAACGGCATCTTGTAATTCGATTTCACCAACGTTTTTACCGTCTTGGTTAAACAATGCTACTTTTGGCATTGGTTATTCCTCCTTTCTCGAAGAATTATTATTTAGATTTAACCGCAGATTTTACAGTTACTAGAGATTTTCTAGCTCCTGGCACGTTACCTTTTACTAATAAAAGGTTGCGTTCTACGTCAACTTTTACGATTGATAAGTTTTGAACTGTAATGCGCTCTCCACCCATGCGTCCTGGTAATAATTTACCTTTGAATACGCGGTTTGGAGCAACAGGACCCATTGAACCTGGGCGACGGTGGTAACGAGAACCGTGAGACATTGGTCCACGAGATTGTCCGTGGCGTTTAATAGCACCTTGGAAACCTTTACCTTTTGAAACTCCTGTTACATCGATTACATCGCCTTCTGCGAAAATATCAACCTTGACTTCTTGACCAACTTCATATTCTGAAGCGTTCACTCCGCGTAACTCACGGATGAAGCGCTTAGGAGCAGTATTAGCTTTAGAAGCGTGTCCTTTAGCAGGTTTGTTAGATAATTTCTCACGAATATCTTCAAAACCTAATTGGATTGCTTCGTAACTGTCTGTCTCAGCGTTTTTAACTTGAAGAACTACGTTTGGAGTAGCTTCAATTACTGTTACAGGGATTAAATCACCGTTTTCAGCGAATACTTGAGTCATACCGATCTTTCTTCCTAAGATTCCTTTGGCCATTAGTCACACCTCCTAAGTATGTCTTCATTCTTTATTTTAAATTAAAGTTTAATTTCGATATCTACACCAGATGGTAAATCTAAACGCATTAATGAATCAACAGTTTGTGGTGTTGGATTCACGATATCAATTAAGCGTTTATGCGTGCGCATTTCGAATTGCTCACGAGAATCTTTATATTTGTGCACAGCACGTAGAATTGTATAAACTGATTTCTCAGTTGGTAACGGAATCGGACCAGATACTGTAGCGCCAGAGCGTTTAGCAGTTTCTACGATTTTCTCAGCTGATTGATCAAGAATTCTGTGATCGTATGCTTTTAAACGAATGCGAATTTTTTCTTTTGCCATTATTTTCCCTCCTTTTTCGCCTATCTTTCTAAATAGACATTCTCCGCGGAAATTTCCCCACACTCGCCATGGCAAAGCGGCCGGGTGTGTCGGCAACCTTCCGCATCATCGCAGTCAAAGACCAACATTCTTATTGTACTAAAAATGGGCCGGTATTGCAACAGTCTTTATAAAAAATATAAAACTTTTTTCTGTTGCGCACTTTTCTCATTATATATAAAACAAATACACAATGCAAGTGTAATAATAAAATCTCTATTTACCTTTTATGACCAAAAAAAAGAAGCAGGAGATCCTGCTTCTTTTTTAAGAGTAAGAGATTACTCAGTGATTGTAGCTACAACGCCAGCGCCTACTGTACGTCCACCTTCACGGATTGAGAATTTAGTTCCTTCTTCAATCGCGATTGGAGCGATAAGTTCAACAGTCATTTCGATGTTGTCGCCAGGCATTACCATTTCTACGCCTTCAGGTAGGTTACAAATACCAGTTACATCAGTTGTACGGAAGTAGAACTGAGGACGGTAGTTGCTGAAGAATGGAGTGTGACGTCCACCTTCTTCTTTAGAAAGAACGTATACTTCAGCTTTGAATTTAGTGTGTGGAGTGATTGTACCTGGCTTAGCAAGTACTTGTCCACGTTGGATATCTTCACGAGAAACACCGCGAAGTAAAGCACCGATGTTGTCACCAGCTTCAGCATAATCAAGAAGCTTACGGAACATTTCTACACCAGTTACAGTAGTAGATTTTGATTCTTCAGCTAAACCGATGATGTCTACAACGTCACCAACTTTAACTTGTCCACGCTCAACACGACCAGTAGCAACTGTACCACGACCAGTGATTGAGAATACGTCCTCAACTGGCATCATGAATGGCTTTTCAGTGTCACGCTCTGGAGTTGGGATGTACTCATCAACAGCGTCCATAAGCTCGATGATTTTAGCTTCCCAATCAGCATCTCCTTCAAGAGCTTTAAGAGCAGAACCTTTGATTACAGGTACATCGTCACCTGGGAAGTCGTATTCAGAAAGAAGGTCACGTACTTCCATTTCTACTAATTCAAGTAACTCTTCGTCGTCTACCATGTCACATTTGTTTAAGAATACAACTAGGTATGGAACACCTACTTGACGAGAAAGAAGGATGTGCTCACGAGTTTGTGGCATTGGGCCGTCAGCAGCAGATACTACTAAGATACCGCCGTCCATTTGTGCAGCACCAGTGATCATGTTTTTAACGTAGTCAGCATGTCCTGGGCAGTCAACGTGTGCGTAGTGACGAGTGTCAGTTTCGTACTCAACGTGTGCAGTTGAGATTGTGATTCCACGCTCGCGCTCTTCTGGAGCAGCATCGATCATGTCGTAAGCCATAGCTGCACCTTTACCACTTTTCTTAGCAAGTACAGTAGTGATAGCAGCTGTTAAAGTTGTTTTACCATGGTCAACGTGACCAATTGTACCAATATTGGCATGTGTTTTTGAACGGTCGAATTTTTCTTTACCCATTCGTAACGCCTCCTTAATTTCTTATAATGTAAATTTATGAGGCCGTGAAAGGGAATCAACTCCACTTTCACAGCGTACATAAGTAGTTATACTTTAATAAAGGGTGAAAATCAATTATTCACCTTTATTTTTTTTAATAATTTCTTCTGAAATTGATTTTGGTACTTCTTCATAGTGATCAAAGTGCATAGAGTAGTTTCCACGACCTTGAGTATTAGAACGTAATGCAGTTGCATAACCAAACATTTCAGAAAGTGGTACGAATGCGCGTACTACTTGAGCGTTTCCGCGAGCTTCCATACCTTCTACACGTCCACGACGAGAAGTGATGTCACCCATGATGTCACCTAAGTACTCATCAGGAATTACAACTTCAACTTTCATCATTGGCTCAAGAATAACTGGGTTACATTTTGAAACTGCGTTTTTAAGTGCCATAGAAGCGGCAATTTTAAACGCCATCTCACTTGAGTCAACGTCATGGTAAGAACCGTCTACTAAAGCAGCTTTAACGTCGATTACTGGGTAGCCTGCTAATACACCATTTTGAAGTGCATCTTCAAGACCAGCCTGAACTGCAGGGATGTATTCACGTGGAACTACACCACCAACAATTTTGTTTTCGAATTCGAAGCCTTTACCTTCTTCGTTCGGTTCAAATTCAATCCAAACGTGACCGAATTGTCCACGACCACCAGATTGACGTGCAAATTTACCTTCAACTTTCGCAGAACCACGGAAAGTCTCACGGTATGCTACTTGAGGAGCACCAACGTTAGCTTCTACTTTGAACTCGCGACGCATACGGTCAACGATGATATCTAAGTGAAGTTCACCCATACCAGAGATGATAATTTGACCAGTCTCTGTGTTAGTTTCCGCACGGAAAGTTGGATCTTCTTCTTGTAGCTTTTGAAGAGCAGTTGTCATCTTATCTTGGTCAGCTTTTGATTTAGGCTCAACAGATAATGAAATAACTGGCTCTGGGAACTCCATAGACTCAAGAATAACAAGATTCTTTTCATCACATAAAGTATCACCAGTAGTAGTATCTTTCAAACCTACAGCAGCAGCGATATCTCCAGCATGTACAGATGAAATCTCTTCACGAGAGTTAGCATGCATTTGTAGGATACGTCCTACACGCTCACGCTTACCTTTTGTAGAGTTTTGTACGTATGAACCAGAGTTAAGAATTCCAGAGTATACGCGGAAGAATGTTAATTTCCCTACGTATGGATCTGTCATTACTTTAAACGCTAAAGCTGAGAATGGAGCATCGTCGCTAGATGGACGTACAACTTCTTCATCAGTATCAGGAGTGATACCTTTAATTGGTGGTACATCTGTTGGAGCTGGTAAGTAATCAATTACCGAGTTCAACATTAATTGTACACCTTTGTTTTTGAACGCTGATCCACAAAGAACTGGGTAGAATTCAACGTCACAAGTACCTTTACGGATAGCAGCTTTTAGTTCTTCAACGCTAAGCTCGCCTTCTTCAAGATACTTCATCATTAATTCTTCATCAAGTTCTGCAGCAGCTTCTACAAGTTTAGCATTATATTCTTCAGCTAATTCCTTGTATTCTTCTGGAATCTCGATTTCTTGAATATCAGTTCCTAGGTCATTACCGTAGTGGTAAGCTTTCATTTCCACTAAGTCAATAATTCCTGTGAATTGATCTTCAGCACCGATTGGCAATTGGATTGGGTGAGCATTTGCACCTAAACGATCATGGATCGTTTTAACAGAGTACAAGAAGTCAGCACCAATTTTGTCCATTTTGTTTACGAATACTACACGCGGTACACCGTATGTAGTAGCCTGACGCCATACAGTTTCTGTTTGAGGCTCAACACCAGATTGAGCATCAAGAACTGCCACCGCACCATCAAGTACACGAAGTGAACGTTCAACTTCTACAGTGAAATCTACGTGTCCAGGAGTATCGATGATGTTAACACGGTGACCTTTCCAAGAAGCAGTTGTTGCAGCAGACGTGATTGTAATACCACGCTCTTGCTCCTGCTCCATCCAGTCCATTTGTGAAGCTCCTTCGTGAGTTTCACCAATTTTATGGATACGACCAGTATAATAAAGAACACGCTCAGTTGTTGTTGTTTTACCAGCATCAATATGAGCCATGATACCAATATTACGAGTGTTTTCTAAGGAGAACTCTCTTGCCATGTTAGGTATTTCTCCTTCCATATTATAATTAGTTTTTTTAGTTGATTCGTTAAAAGATTACCAACGGTAGTGAGCAAACGCTTTGTTCGCTTCTGCCATTTTGTGAGTATCTTCACGTTTCTTAACTGCAGCACCAGTGTTGTTAGCTGCGTCAAGGATTTCGTTAGCTAAACGCTCTTCCATCGTTTTTTCTCCACGAAGACGAGCATAGTTTACTAACCAACGAAGACCTAGAGTTGTACGACGCTCTGGACGTACTTCTACAGGAACTTGGTAGTTAGAACCCCCTACACGGCGTGCTCTAACTTCTAATACAGGCATGATGTTTTTAAGAGCTTGGTCGAATACTTCCATAGCTTCTTTACCACTGCGCTCTTGTACTAGATCGAATGCTCTATAAAGAATAGCTTGTGACTTACCGCGCTTTCCATCAAGCATCATTTTGTTGATTAAGCGTGATACAAGCTTTGAATTGTAAATTGGATCTGGTAATACGTCTCTCTTTGCGACTGGACCCTTACGTGGCATTCTAATTTCCTCCTTTCACTTATGAGAATAGTTCTATTTGTTGTTTATATTATTTTTTAGCTGCTTTTGGTCGCTTAGTACCATATTTAGAACGACCTTGCATACGGCCATCTACACCAGCAGTATCTAACGCACCACGTACGATATGGTAACGTACCCCTGGTAAGTCTTTTACACGTCCACCGCGGATAAGTACCACGCTGTGTTCTTGTAAGTTGTGACCGATACCTGGGATATAAGCAGTAACCTCGATACCGTTAGTTAAACGTACACGAGCATATTTACGAAGAGCCGAGTTCGGTTTCTTCGGTGTCATAGTACCCACACGTGTACATACACCACGTTTTTGTGGAGAAGATAGGTTAGTTTGAGCTTTTTTGAAGCTGTTGTAACCTTTGTTTAAAGCAGGTGAGTCAGATTTTTGAACCTTGCTCACACGACCTTTACGGATTAATTGATTAATAGTAGGCATTTGAATTTCCTCCTTTCAGCTTTTGTAAGACCACACATCCAGGTGGTTCATTTTTTAGCAAAAAACAAAGTCTTTGAACACTAGTCCAAAAACGTGTTAACTAATAATTGCAACAGCTGCCGCATCTACTTCTATTCCACAAGCTTTTCCAAGCTCTTTCATAGAATTAACAAAACTGTAGGGGGTGTTTTCTTGCACAGCAACTTTCACTACCAAGTCGGTAATGTAGGTGTCTGCATTATCCGCAAGTATAACTTCCTTTACAATTCCTTTTTTTAAAGCTTTCACTGTCTGCTTAGTTCCTACAATAATATGATCAGCCTGTGATACTTTTTCATAAGACATTATCATATCCTCCAAAGCAACAGGTAGTTTATAGGAGCACCTTTGATATAGTATCATTCCCTAGAATGGATGTCAACTACACGATGCAGTTTTTTTAAAAAAACATCCATTCTAGAAAAATGATTACTTATTAATCGATTGTTACTGGCTCTTCAACTTGATTCTTAACTGGTTCAGCATTACGATATCTCGTCATACCGGTACCAGCAGGAACAAGTTTACCAATAATAACGTTCTCTTTAAGACCTAATAACTCATCACGTTTTCCTTTAATAGCTGCATCTGTAAGAACACGAGTTGTTTCTTGGAATGATGCTGCTGATAAGAAGGAATCTGTTTCAAGAGATGCTTTTGTGATACCAAGTAGTACAGGGCGACCAGTAGCTGGACGATTACCCTCTAGTAATACTTTTTCGTTAGCATCTGTAAATTGGTGGATGTCCAGTAGTGAACCTGGTAATACATCTGTATCTCCAGAATCCATTACTCTCACTTTACGAAGCATTTGGCGTACCATTACTTCAACGTGCTTATCACCAATTTCTACCCCTTGCATACGGTATACTTTTTGTACTTCACGCAGTAGGTATTCTTGAACAGCAGTGATATCTTTTACTTTTAATAATTCTTTCGGATCAATTGAACCTTCTGTCAACTCTTGACCACGAGCAATCTCTTGGCCTTCAGTTACCTTCAAGCGTGCGCTATAAGGAGCTGTGTAAGAGCGTGTTTCAATGTCACCTTGAACTGTAATTTCATGTTGACGGTCACGACCTTCAGTAATTGAAGTAACGGTACCTTCGATTTCTGAAATAACAGCTTGCCCTTTAGGATTACGAGCTTCGAAAATCTCTTGGATACGAGGTAAACCTTGAGTGATGTCATCTCCGGCAACCCCACCAGTATGGAATGTACGCATTGTTAACTGTGTACCTGGCTCACCGATTGATTGAGCAGCGATGATACCAACTGCTTCACCAACTTCAACTTCTGAACCAGTCGCCAAGTTACGTCCGTAACATTTTTTACATACTCCATGACGAGTGTTACAAGTAAATGCAGAACGAATCCATACTTCTTCAACACCAGCATTTACGATTTCTTCAGCTAGATCTTCTGTAATTAATTCATTTTCTGCTACAAGTACTTCGTTTGTTTCTGGATGAACAACAGTTTTACGTGCATAACGTCCAATTAGACGCTCATCCAGCTTTTCGATTTCCTCCGTACCTTCTTTGATTGCAACAGCCAAGATTCCTCGGTCTGTACCACAATCATCATCACGAACGATAACATCTTGAGCCACATCAACAAGACGACGAGTAAGGTAACCTGAGTCAGCTGTTTTAAGGGCTGTATCGGCAAGACCTTTACGCGCACCGTGAGTAGAGATAAAGTATTCTAATACTGTTAAACCTTCACGGAAACTTGATTTGATCGGTAACTCAATGATACGTCCAGACGGGTTAGCCATCAGACCACGCATACCAGCAAGCTGCGTGAAGTTAGATGCGTTACCACGGGCACCAGAGTCACTCATCATAAAGATTGGATTTCGTTTATCTAAGGATTCCATCAGCTTACCTTGGATAACGTCTTTCGCACTACTCCAAATTGAGATTACGCGATCATAACGCTCATCTTCAGTAATTAAACCACGACGGAACTGTTTTAGAACATTATCTACTTTAGCTTGCGCTTCTTGTAAGATAACCTCTTTTTCACCTAATACAACGATATCTGCTACACCAACTGTAATACCAGCTTTAGTAGAATATTTGAACCCTAGGTCTTTCATGCGATCAAGCATTTTAGACGTTTCAGTAATCTTGAAGCGTTTGAATACTTCAGCAATGATATTACCTAAGATTTTCTTCTTAAATGGTGCAATTGCAGGTTGATTTTTAATAAATTCTTTTACGTTAGCACCTTTTTCAACAAAGTATTTATCCGGTGTCTTAACTTCAAGATTTTCTCTTGTTGGTTCGTTAATGTACGGGAACGATTTTGGTAAGATTTCGTTAAATACAAGCTTACCTACAGTCGTCACTAATAATTGTTGGTTTTGTGCTTCGGTAAATGTTTGGTTATTTAAAGAACCAGCGTAGACACCAACACGAGTATGTAAGTGTACATATCCGTTTTGGTATGCAAGCAATGCTTCGTTTGTATCTTTAAATACCATACCTTCACCCACTGCGTCTTCACGCTCAAGTGTTAAGTAATAGTTACCTAATACCATATCTTGAGATGGTGTAACAACTGGTTTACCATCTTTTGGATTCAGGATGTTTTGTGCAGCTAACATTAGGATACGAGCTTCTGCTTGTGCTTCCGCAGATAGCGGTACGTGAACGGCCATTTGGTCACCATCAAAGTCCGCATTGTATGCTGTACATACAAGTGGATGTAGACGGATTGCACGCCCTTCTACTAATGTAGGTTCAAATGCTTGGATACCTAGTCTGTGAAGCGTAGGTGCACGGTTTAAAAGAACTGGATGCTCTTTAATAACCGATTCTAATACGTCCCATACCTCAGGTTGGACACGCTCAATCTTACGTTTCGCACTCTTAATATTATGAGCTAAACCACGCTCAACTAACTCTTTCATAACAAATGGCTTAAATAACTCTAACGCCATTTCTTTTGGTAAGCCACATTGATACATCTTTAAGTTCGGTCCTACAACGATTACAGAACGTCCAGAGTAGTCAACACGTTTACCCAGTAAGTTTTGACGGAAGCGTCCTTGCTTACCTTTTAACATGTGTGAAAGAGATTTTAACGGACGGTTACCAGGACCTGTTACAGGGCGACCACGACGACCGTTATCGATTAAAGCATCTACAGCTTCTTGAAGCATACGCTTTTCGTTTTGAACGATAATGCTAGGAGCTCCAAGATCAAGTAAACGTTTTAAGCGGTTGTTACGGTTAATTACACGGCGATATAAATCGTTTAAGTCAGATGTTGCAAAACGTCCACCATCTAATTGAACCATTGGACGAAGTTCCGGTGGGATAACCGGTAAAACATCTAAAATCATCCAAGAAGGTTCATTACCAGAATGACGGAAAGCTTCCAACACTTCTAAACGCTTAATTGCGCGCGTACGACGTTGACCTTGAGCAGTTTTAAGCTCTTCTTTTAGAGCATCTACTTCTTTGTCAAGATCGATGTCTTGTAATAATTTCTTAACAGCTTCCGCACCCATCGCAGCATGGAAAGTTTTTCCGTACTTTTCACGATATGCACGATATTCTTTTTCAGATAACAGCTGTTTCTTTTCAAGCGGTGTATCACCAGCATCTGTCACAACATATGAAGCAAAATAGATAATCTCCTCTAGCGCACGAGGGGACATGTCTAAGACAAGTCCCATGCGGCTAGGGATACCTTTGAAGTACCAAATGTGCGAAACAGGTGCAGCTAGTTCAATATGTCCCATACGTTCACGACGTACTTTTGCTCTTGTTACTTCTACTCCACAGCGGTCACATACTACGCCTTTGTAACGAACACGTTTGTATTTACCACAGTGGCACTCCCAGTCCTTTTGTGGACCAAAGATACGCTCACAAAACAAACCATCTTTTTCAGGCTTTAATGTACGATAGTTGATCGTTTCCGGTTTTTTTACCTCACCGTATGACCAAGAGCGAATTTTATCTGGCGAAGCTAGACCAATTTTCATATACTCAAAGTTATTTACATCTAGCAAGGAGCCTACCTCCCTTTTAATCTACAGGTTTTTTCCCTTAACGTGCGTATAGCTTTTATATGAAAGTAATTCCTTACTCTTTAATAACAGGGTCTTTTTGACCTTCAGAAATTCCTTCTGGTTCTACATCAGACATAATAGATTCCGACTGCTGTTCTTGATCATCCTCTGAATCTACAATGTCAATCTCTTGCTCGTCAGCTGAAAGCATTTTTACATCCATACCTAAACTTTGTAACTCTTTAATTAATACTTTAAATGATTCAGGTATACCTGGCTCTGGAATGTTTTCACCTTTTACGATGGCTTCATATGTTTTCACACGACCTACAACATCATCCGACTTCACAGTTAGGATCTCTTGTAGTGTATAAGCAGCACCATATGCTTCCAGTGCCCATACTTCCATCTCTCCAAAACGTTGTCCACCAAATTGCGCTTTACCACCTAATGGCTGTTGCGTAACAAGTGAATATGGTCCAGTAGAACGTGCATGAAGCTTATCATCTACCATGTGAGCAAGTTTAATCATGTACATAATACCTACTGACACACGATTATCGAAAGGCTCACCTGTACGACCATCGTATAATACAGTTTTCGCATCACGTGACATACCTGCCTCTTCAATCGTAGCCCAAACATCTTCTTCACGAGCACCATCAAATACTGGAGATGCAACATGAATTCCAAGTTTACGAGCCGCCATACCTAAATGAAGCTCTAATACTTGCCCGATGTTCATACGAGAAGGTACCCCTAATGGGTTTAACATGATATCGATTGGCGTTCCATCTGGTAAGTAAGGCATATCTTCCTCTGGTAAAATACGCGAAATTACACCTTTGTTACCGTGACGACCGGCCATTTTGTCACCTTCAGAAATTTTACGCTTCTGAACGATATATACGCGAACAAGTTGGTTAACACCTGGTGGTAATTCATCGCCATCTTCACGATTGAAGACTTTAACGTCAAGGATAATTCCGCCTCCACCATGTGGTACACGTAATGAAGTATCACGAACCTCACGTGCTTTTTCACCAAAGATCGCATGTAATAAGCGCTCTTCAGCAGTTAGTTCCGTAACACCTTTAGGCGTTACTTTACCAACTAAAAGATCACCATCTTTAACTTCGGCACCAATGCGAATGATACCACGCTCATCTAGGTTACGAAGAGCGTCTTCACCCACGTTTGGAATATCGCGTGTGATTTCTTCTGGTCCTAGTTTTGTATCACGAGACTCAGATTCATATTCTTCAATATGAACAGAAGTATATACATCGTCTTTTACAAGACGTTCACTCATGATAATAGCATCCTCATAGTTATATCCGTCCCAAGTCATGAAACCTACTAAAACGTTACGTCCTAATGCAAGCTCTCCTTTTTCCATAGAAGGGCCATCAGCTAGGATTTCACCTTTTACAACTTCATCGCCAACTGAAACAATTGGACGTTGGTTGTAGCAAGTACCTTGGTTAGAACGAATGAACTTAAGAAGCTTGTATTTATCTAAGTTTCCTTTAACCTTTTGTCCATCTACTTCTTCATAACGACGAACAAAAACTTGTTTTGCTTCTACGCGCTCAACAACACCAGGATGCTTACAGATAACTGCAGCCCCTGAGTCTTTACCAGATACATATTCCATACCTGTTCCGACAAGTGGTGCTTCTGGATTTAACAACGGCACTGCTTGACGTTGCATGTTGGCACCCATTAATGCACGGTTTGAATCATCATTCTCTAAGAATGGAATACAAGCTGTTGCCGCAGATACTACTTGCTTTGGCGATACATCCATGTAATCTAAACGATCGCGACGGATAACTGTATTTTCACCACGGAAACGAGCCACAATATTTTCATCTAAGAAAGAGCCGTCTTCGCCTAGGCGTGCATTTGCTTGGGCAACTACATAGTTATCTTCTTCATCAGCAGTTAAGTAATCAATTCTTGACGTAACTTTACCTGTTTCAGGATCGATACGACGATATGGCGTTTCAATAAAGCCAAATTTATTCACTTTTGCATAAGAAGATAATGAGTTGATTAACCCAATGTTTGGTCCCTCAGGCGTTTCAATCGGACACATACGGCCATAGTGAGAGTAGTGAACGTCACGAACTTCGAATCCAGCACGCTCACGAGTTAAACCACCTGGTCCTAATGCAGACAGACGACGCTTATGTGTCAATTCAGCTAACGGGTTTGTTTGGTCCATAAACTGAGAAAGCTGAGAACTACCAAAGAATTCTTTAATAGCAGCAATTACAGGGCGAATATTGATTAACTGTTGAGGAGTAATTGTATTCGTGTCTTGAATAGACATTCTCTCACGAACAACACGCTCCATACGAGATAACCCAATACGGAATTGGTTTTGTAACAATTCCCCTACAGAACGAAGGCGACGATTTCCTAGATGGTCGATATCATCTGTATCTCCTACTTGATGAAGCAAGTTAAAGAAGTAGCTAATTGATGCTAGAATATCAGCAGGTGTAATATTCTTCACTTCTTCTGTTACGTAAGCATTACCTGAAACTGTAATTACTTTTTCTCCATCCGGATCGTTTGGAGCATAAATCTTAATAGATTGTAACGTAACATCGTCTTCTAAAACTCCGCCAACCGGGCTATAAGTTTTGAAGTTTACTCCACTTTCAAGCATTGGAATTAAGCGATCTAACGTACGGCGGTCAATCATTGCACCTTTTTCAGCAATAATTTCGCCCGTCTCATGATCAACTAATGTTTCTGCTAATTTTTGATTAAACAAACGATGTTTAATATGAAGCTTTTTATTAATCTTGTAACGACCAACATTTGCTAAATCATAGCGCTTTGGATCAAAGAATCGAGATACAAGCAGTGATTTTGCATTTTCTACAGTTGGTGGCTCACCTGGACGTAAGCGCTCATAGATTTCTAGCAACGCTTTTTCAGTACTTTCCGTGTTATCTTTTTCAAGCGTATTACGGATGTACTCATTATCTCCAATTAGATCAATAATCTCTTGGTCTGAACCAAAACCTAATGCACGTAACAATACTGATACTGGAAGTTTACGAGTACGATCAATACGCACGTAAACAACGTCTTTTGCATCAGTTTCATATTCTAACCATGCTCCACGGTTAGGGATAACAGTAGCTGTATATCCTTTTTTACCGTTTTTATCTACTTTTCCACTGTAGTAGACGCTTGGTGAACGTACCAATTGTGATACGATAACGCGCTCAGCACCGTTAATAACAAACGTACCAGTTTCCGTCATCAATGGGAAATCACCCATAAACACATCTTGGTCTTTTACTTCACCTGTTTCTTTATTAATTAAACGCACCTTAACACGAAGAGGTGCTGCATAAGTTACATCACGTTCTTTAGATTCTTCTACTGAATACTTTGGCTCACCTAAGCTGTAGTCAATAAATTCTAGTGATAAATTACCAGTAAAATCATCGATTGGAGAAATATCCTGGAACATTTCTCTTAATCCTTCATCTAAAAACCATTGGTATGAAGCCGTTTGAATCTCGATTAAGTTTGGTAATTCTAGAACCTCACTGATACGAGCATAACTTCTGCGCTGGCGGTGGCGTCCATACTGAACTAGTTGACCTGTCAACTGATTCACCCCTCAAATCAAGCGTTATTATTCAAGACATATAATAAACTATTGTTTATTATTGAACAAAAGAAAAATGGTTTCTTTAAATAGAAAACCACAATTTCATAAAACGTACTATTGATTTTATTAGTTTTCCCATACATTCTCAAATTATACGTGTAATTTTATGTATAACAGAGGCCTATATGGAATATTTATATATTGGCATTTTATAATGCTAACATACTAAAAAATATTAGTCAACATTTTTTAGCACGTATGATATAATAGCCTTTTTTCTTCTCTACTACCTCTACTTCCTCAAATAGAGACTCTAGTTTCGCTAAAGCGGAAGGAGCTCCCTGCTTTTTTTGAATAACGACCCATAATTCACCTTGTTCAACGAGGTGATTATATGCCCCTTCAAGGATTTCATGTACAATTTTCTTACCAGCACGAATTGGTGGGTTGGTAAGAATAGTAGAGAAATCATTAATTTTCACATTACTATAGCAAGAGCTTTGATAAATTTGAACATTGTTAATACCGTTAGCTTTTGCATTTTTTTCTGACAAAGCTAATGCACGCTCATTAACATCAACCATATGCACTTGCTCATCCGGACGAAGTTTAGCTATTGTTAAACCGATAGGGCCATATCCACAACCGACATCTAGAATAGGACCTTTTACATTATTAACTTCAAAGCTATCAATTAGTACCCGCGAACCGAAATCAACTTCCTTTTTAGAGAAAACACCTCGATCACTAGTGAAACGGAAAGTTTGTCCTCGAAGTTCAAACGAAAATGTCTCTTCATTACTACTAGCCGATGGTGTGTTTGAAAAATAGTGTTCTGTCAACTGAACTCCTCCTTCTAAAAGGCATCCTCTATTACTATAAACGAATAGAGAAACAGAAGCAAAAAAGCTCGCTTGAGTAAGCGAGCTTTTTCATATCAAATGTTAAGTAGTAATTACTTAACTTCTACAGAAGCGCCAACTTCTTCAAGTTTAGCTTTTGCTTCTTCAGCTTCTTCTTTAGAAATACCTTCTTTAAGAGCTTTTGGAGCGTTATCAACGATTTCTTTAGCTTCTTTTAAGCCAAGACCAGTGATTTCACGTACTACTTTGATAACTTTGATTTTTTGGCCGCCAGCACTTTCAAGTACTAGGTCAAATTCAGTTTTCTCAGCAGCAGCTTCACCAGCAGCACCGCCAGCTACAGCTACAGGAGCAGCAGCAGTTACGCCAAATTCTTCTTCAATTGCTTTTACTAAATCGTTAAGTTCTAAAACAGTCATATTTTTAACTGCTTCAATGATTTGTTCTTGAGTCATTGTTAATTTCCTCCTTGTGATTGTGTTATATATAACAGACTAAATTATGCACCTTGTTCTTCTTTTTGATCTGCCACAGCTTTTGTAGCAAGAGCAAGGTTGCGGATTGGAGCTTGAAGAACGCTAAGTAACATAGAAAGTAAGCCTTCGCGAGATGGAAGCTCAGCAATAGCTTTGATTTGTTCAACAGTTGCTACGTTACCTTCGATAACACCAGCTTTAATTTCTAATGCTTCATGCTCTTTAGCGAAGCTGTTAAGAATTTTAGCTGGAGCAACAACGTCTTCTCCACCAAATGCAATTGCGTTTGGACCAACTAGCGCTTCGTTAAGGTCGTTTAGTTCAACCTTTTCTACAGCACGGCGAGTTAAAGTATTTTTGTATACTTTAAACTCAATACCCGCGTCACGTAATTGCTTACGAAGTTCAGTTACTTCAGCAACATTTAAGCCACGGTAGTCAACTACGATCGCTGATCCACTTGCTTTAAGTTTATCAGCAATTTCATCAACAACTAGTTTCTTTTGTTCAATTACGTTGCTCATTTTTACACCTCCTGTAGATTTCCTTCCGTACACTCATACAAGGTGCAAATAAAACACCTCCATGACAACTAAGACATGGAGGTGTTATAAGCGAATCAGAACGTTCACTAATTTATCACACACACCTCGGTAGGAAATTAAGCCTTAAAGGCACCTACTGTCTACGGTACAAATGTTATTTTTTTAACAACATTATCTATTGTAATCAGTTCGACTTATAAAGTCAACACCAATTTATTTCCAATAATTAGTTAGCTGCGCTGAAAGTTGCGATATCAACTTTGATACCAGGGCCCATAGTTGAAGATACAGCTAAGTTCTTCATGTATGTTCCTTTTGCAGCTGCAGGCTTAGCTTTTTGCATAGTTTCGAAGATTGTAGTGAAGTTTTCAACTAACTTGCTATCTTCGAATGATACTTTACCGATTGGTACGTGGATGTTACCAGCTTTATCAACGCGGTATTCTACTTTACCAGCTTTGATTTCATTAACTGCTTTCTCAACATCAAATGTTACAGTACCAGTCTTAGGGTTTGGCATTAAACCTTTTGGCCCTAATACGCGACCAAGTTTACCAACTTCACCCATCATGTCTGGTGTAGCAACGATTACGTCAAACTCGAACCAACCTTGTTGGATTTTGTTGATGTAATCAGAATCGCCAACGTAGTCAGCTCCAGCAGCTTCTGCTTCTTTCGCTTTCTCACCTTTAGCGAATACTAATACACGTTGAGTTTTACCAGTACCATTTGGAAGTACTACTGCACCACGAATTTGTTGGTCAGCTTTTTTAGGGTCAACGCCTAAACGGAATGCTACTTCAACAGTTGCATCAAATTTAGTTGTGTTTGTTTTCTTTACTAATTCAATTGCTTCTTGAACTGAGTAAGCTTGTGTACGATCTACAAGCTTCGCAGCTTCAATGTACTTTTTACCTTTTTTAGCCATGTTCTTTTCCTCCTTATGTGGTATTAACGGAATAACCTCCCACTAATAAAGGTTGCGAAATGGAAGCTATCCCCTATCTCGCAACCTTCTAACACCTAATCATTTGGGATTAGTCTTCAACTACGATTCCCATGCTACGTGCTGTACCTTCTACCATACGCATTGCAGACTCAACGTTAGCAGCGTTTAGGTCAGGCATTTTTGTTTCAGCAATCTCACGTACTTTGTCACGCTTGACTGTTGCAACTTTATTACGGTTTGGTTCACCAGAACCTGACTCAATACCAGCCGCTTTCTTAAGTAATACAGCAGCAGGTGGAGTTTTCGTAATAAATGTAAATGAACGGTCTTCAAATACCGTGATTTCAACAGGAATGATTAAACCAGCTTGATCAGCTGTGCGAGCGTTAAATTCTTTACAGAATCCCATGATGTTAACACCGGCTTGACCTAATGCAGGACCAACTGGTGGTGCTGGGTTTGCTTTACCAGCAGGAATTTGTAATTTTACAAGTTTAATTACTTTTTTAGCCACGAGACACACCTCCTTAAGTCCGTGATGTGGTAATAGGGCGATGCCCTCCCACTCCAAGTTCTTTATATATAAAATAAAGAAATAGTTGTTTTAGTCTCAGGATTGAGACATACTGACTTATGAAATATTAACATTAAAACAAATGAATTGCAAGGTTTTAAAGGTTATATTTTTTCAATTTGTGTAAACTCTAACTCAACAGGTGTTTGACGTCCAAACATATCAACATGAACCTTAATTTTGCGCTTGTCTGTGTCGATTTCTTCAATTGTACCTTCAAAGTTTGCAAACGGGCCTTCTTTAACTAAAACAGTTTCTTTTAGTTCAAAGTCAAATCCAGCATGGCTTTCATCCATACCCATTTGTTTTAAAATCATTTCCACTTCTTCTGGTAATAGAGGTGTCGGTTTAGAACCTGAACCAGCTGATCCAACGAAACCTGTTACACCAGGGGTATTACGTACCACGTACCATGAATCATCTGTCATAATAATCTCTACTAACACATAACCTGGAAATACTTTTTTCTTCGTTATCTTTTCTTTATTGTTTTTAATTTCTCTTTCTTCTTCTTCAGGTACAACTACACGAAAGATTTTATCCTGCATGCCCATTGTTTCTACACGTTTTTCTAAATTTGTCTTTACTTTATTTTCATACCCTGAATAAGTATGAACAACATACCAATTTTTCTCCATTTTTGAGGACGTAATGTCCTTCCCTCCCAGCTTCCTGTAAAGTGTTCAAGTATCTATTGCACAGAAGATAAACTAGAATATAAATACACTCTAGTTCATATCATTCTCAAAACAAATTAAAAAACCCGTAAACGGGCTTTTTAAGAAGAACTCATCATATAGTTTCATTATACCATGATTATCATTAAATTATTCAAGGGATTAAACGAATCAATGATGAGATTCCATAATCGACAATTGCGAAAAAGACGGTCATGAAAATAACTGTAGAAACAACTGTAATTGTATAGCGAACTAGTTCATTTCGTTTAGGCCAGCTGACCTTCTTCATTTCACGACCAACGTCACGCAAAAATTTCCCTACACGGTTCATGTTTGTAACCTCCATTAAAATAAAAGGGGTATTAATCTGTGCAGCTTTTTGATCTATTTTGTTTCACGATGCTGGACATGTGAGTTGCAAGATTTGCAAAACTTCTTCATCTCTAAACGAATGTTGTTTTGCTCTGTACTTTTCATCGTTGTATAGTTACGACTACCACATTCTACACATGCCATTACAACTTTTTTACGCATTTTATTAGCCACCTATATAAGTGATAATGTCTATAAGAAAGTATCACACACTTTCTTCCTGTGTCAATACAGGCTATGTGGTAATTTCACGGATTTCTAAGTAGCGCTCTAACTTACGTTTAACTCTTTGTAAAGCATTATCAATCGATTTTACGTGGCGGTTTAAATCTTCTGAGATTTCTTGATAAGAACGACCGTCTAAATACAATACTAATACTTTTCTTTCTAAATCACTCAAAAGTTCTGCCATCTTTAACTCGATATCATCGAACTTTTCTCTGTTAATCAAGAGTTCTTCCGGGTTCATGACCTTGGTTCCTGAAATAACATCTAGCAATGTTCGATCAGATTCCTCATCGTAAATAGGCTTGTCCAACGACACATAAGAATTTAGCGGAATATGCTTTTGTCTTGTAGCCGTTTTTATGGCTGTAATGATTTGCCTCGTAATACATAGTTCAGCAAATGCTTTAAATGAAGTAAGCTTATCTTCTCTAAAGTCACGAATAGCTTTATACAGCCCTATCATGCCTTCTTGAATAATATCTTCTCTATCTGCCCCTATTAAAAAGTACGACCGTGCCTTAGCTCGAACAAAATTCTTGTACTTGTGAATCAAATACTCTAATGCATCAATGTCACCTTTATGCACAAGCTCGACAACTTCTTCATCTTCTTGTTGTTCGAAATGAGCATGAAGTTTTCTCCCATAGTTATCGCCCATATCGATCCCCCTGACCGCACAGTAGATAGAAATATTATACAGTAGCTAATTCTTCACCGTCAACAGCGTCACTTCTCACCACGTCTCCATTTTTCGAAAATTTCAGCAACTCCGTCAGACAATTTAATCCTCGCCGCTGGTTTTTGCGTTTGAATGGACTTTACTTCAATTTTAATAAATCTTTCAATCTCTTGAATTTCATTATATAATTCCCGGGCTGATTTACGTAATGCTC
The DNA here is from genome assembly GCF_036409025.1 of Priestia sp. GS2. NCBI lineage: Bacteria > Bacillati > Bacillota > Bacilli > Caryophanales > Bacillaceae > Priestia > Priestia sp. GS2. The sequence goes on from NZ_JAZGJX010000001.1 coordinate 3,320,631, forward strand.
CTTGACCAAATATCGCCCACTGTTCAGTAAAGTCTGATGTCGCAACATGAACCTGCGTGGCTACATTATTTAAATCTTGAGCCAGCTTTTCAATGTATTCATCAGCTGTTTCATTTTCACGTGTAAACACGACTTCAATTTTATAATTATGAGCTTTCTTTTCAATCCCTTGAACCATATGCGCATCAAATACCACAATGACACGGTAGCCTGTATAAGCTTGGTACTCGGCGAGCTTTTCAATAAGTAAATCTCGGGCTCCCGCTAAATCATGATCACGTAGATTCCGTAAGTTAGGCCATGCACCAATCATGTTATAACCATCTACTAATAAAATGTCCATTTTATCTTCCTAATGGGTGACGTTTACGATACACTTCATACATCAATAAACTTGCTGCTACTGATGCATTTAAAGATGTTACGTGACCAACCATTGGAAGCTTTACTAAAAAGTCACACTTTTCTCGAACAAGGCGACTCATTCCTTTACCTTCGCTTCCAATAACTAAAGCCAGTGGCATTGTACCATCTAAATTTCGGTAGTCATCACTTTCTTTTGCATCCGTACCAGCTACCCATACTCCTCTTTCTTTTAATTCATCAATGGTGCGAGCTAAGTTCGTTACGCGAGCAACTGGAATATGTTCAATAGCTCCTGTTGATGATTTAGCCACAGTTGATGTTAGCCCAACAGATCTACGCTTTGGAATAATAATGCCGTGAGCACCAACTGCATCCGCTGTTCTCATAATTGAACCTAGGTTGTGTGGATCTTCCAACTCATCTAGTATTAAGAAAAAAGGATCTTCATTTTTTTGTGCTGCTTTTTCAAACAGTTCATCAACTTCAGCATATGAATACGCCGCAACTAAAGCCAATACACCTTGATGTGTCCCCTGAACCATTTGTTCAATTTTCTTTTTAGGCACATACTGCACCAATACGCCATTTCGTTTAGCAAATTTTACAATCTCTCCCATAGAGCCACCCTGAGATCCTTCTGCAATCCATAGCTTGTTAATTTCTCTTTCTGATTTTAATGCTTCTAATACGGCATTTCGTCCGATAATATAATCTTGTTGCTGCATATTAATTTCCTCCCTCTCCTTCAAAGATGAAAGAGATTGCTTTTGTAATAATTTCATGAGCACGTTCATCGTTACCCAATAAATAATGGTAGCCAACTAACGCTTCAAATGCTGTGCTATAGCGATATGTTTGTACATCCGTGTTTTTAGGAACTGTTCCTGATTTTGCATTACGCCCTCTTCTTAGCACAGCTAGTTCTTCATCATCTAAAAAATCATTTTCTTTGAAATGATAGACAATTTGAGCCTGCGCTTTAGCAGACACATATTTTTTAGCTTTATTATGAAGTTGGTTAGGGCGCACTGTCCCTAACCCAAGCAAATGTTTACGAACATGTAAATCGAATACTGCATCACCCATATAAGCTAATGCTAGACTATTCAACTGCTTTACATCTAACTTTTTTTCAATCATCAAACAATCATCCTCTTTTCCAACGCGTTCCTTGAGCCGTATCCTCTAAAATAATATTTTTAGCTTTTAATTCGTCGCGAATTTGGTCAGCTAATTTAAAATCACGGTTTTTACGGGCATCAATTCGCTGTTGAATGAGATTTTCAATTTCCTCATCTACTAATTCTTGAGCACCAAATGTTAAGCCCAAAGCTCCACCTAACTGGTTAAATTCATTAATGAATGCTTCAATCACTTCTTTTGATGTCGTACTCTCAAGCAGATACACATTTGCTTGCTTAGCTAGTTCAAACAATACAGAGATAGCATTTGCTGTATTGAAGTCGTCATCCATTTCTTTGATAAAGCTGTTGTGAAGCTCATCAATTTTAGCTGCCCATTCAGAATTATCATCACTTAAGTCTGTGGCTGCATCCAAACGGTGCTTTAAATTCATATAAGCCGTTTGTAATCGTTCATATCCTTTGCGAGTATTCTCTAGAATTTCTTCGTTATAATTGATTGGATGACGGTAATGTACTGATAAAATAAAGAACCTTAGTAGTGATGGGTCATGCTTTTGAATAATGTCATGTACAAGTACAAAGTTACCTAATGACTTCGACATTTTTTCGTTATCAATATTAATATAACCATTATGCAACCAGTATTTCGCAAATGTCTTACCCGTCAATGCTTCAGACTGCGCAATTTCATTTTCATGATGTGGAAACGATAAATCCTGACCACCGGCATGAATATCGATTGTATCCCCTAAGTATTTGCGAGCCATTGCTGAACACTCGATATGCCACCCTGGTCTTCCTTGTCCCCATGGGCTATCCCATGCAATTTCATCATTTTTTGCTGTTTTCCATAATGTAAAGTCTAACGGATCTTCTTTCTTTTCCCCAACTTCAATACGAGCACCTGATTGCAGCTCATCAATTGACTGGTGTGAAAGTTTGCCGTAACCTTCAAACTTTCTTGTGCGATAATAAACGTCTCCATCTGACTCATATGCATAGCCTTTTTTAACTAACTCATCAATAAAATCAATAATAATATCCATATTTTCCGTTACGCGAGGATGTATAGTCGCATGTTTGCAACCAAGTGCTGTCGTATCCTCAAAATAAGCGTTAATAAATCGTTCTGCAATCGTTGGTACATCTTCACCTAGCTCTTTAGCTGCTCGAATTAGCTTGTCATCAACGTCCGTGAAGTTTGAAACATATTGTACTTCATACCCTCTAAACTCTAGATAACGACGTACTGTATCGAATACAATAGCAGGTCTTGCGTTTCCAATATGAATATAGTTATAAACAGTTGGACCACAGACATACATTTTAACCTTGTTTTCTTCTAAAGGTGTAAATACTTCTTTTTGACGAGTTAATGTATTATATAGCTTAATTGTCATGATAAATCTTCCCTTCTTTGAGCTGCTTAATTTCTTGTTGTAGTTCACTTAATTGGTATTCAAGCTGCTTAAATCGTTCTGCATCTGGATCTGGTAAATCTTGATGATTTAAATCTTTAATACGAACCCCATTTTGAATGACGACTCGACCTGGAATTCCTACAACCGTTGAATTCTCAGGAACGTCATTTAAAACAACCGAACCAGCACCAATCTTTGAGTTCTCGTTAATGGTAATCGATCCTAAAACTTTAGCACCCGTTGCAATCAGAACGTGGTCTTTAATAGTTGGATGACGTTTTCCTTTCTCTTTTCCCGTACCACCTAAAGTTACTCCTTGATAAACCGTGACATTGTCTCCTATTTCACAAGTCTCTCCAATTACAATTCCCATTCCGTGGTCAATAAAAAAGCGTCGTCCTATTTTTGCCCCCGGATGAATTTCGATTCCTGTAAAGAAGCGACTGATTTGTGAAATTACACGTGCTAAAAAGAACCATTTGCGTTTAAACAACGCATGAGCTAAACGATGTGACCAGATAGCATGGAGCCCAGAATACGTTAAAATCACTTCAATGTAGCTCCTAGCAGCAGGGTCTTGTTCAAATATCACCTCAATATCCTCTTTTAACATCTTTATCACTTTCTCACCCCCCATTTTTTATAAAAAAACGTCTCTGTGTCAACTGACACAGAGACGTTTCTTATACGCGGTTCCACTCTGCTTGAATGCAAATATGCACTCCAACTCATCTCGTGTAACGGCGATACCCGCTCCTGCTTACTAACCTCTGTTTTCAGCAAAAGTCTCTAAGGTGCATTTCAATAGGTATGAGCATGGATTACTTTCAGCCGATGGTAATCCTCTCTAAAAAAGCCATAACCTATTTACTTCTCCTTATCAACGATTTCAATATATATTAACTATATGGGTTTTAAATCAATTTGTTAACCAGAAACTTTTGCTAGACGAGCTAAAACTGTGTCTTTACCAAGTAGTGAAATAGCTTTTGGTAATTCTGGCCCATGTGTTTCACCCGTTGTAGCTACACGGATTGGCATAAATAGTTTCTTACCTTTGTGGCCTGTTGATTTTTGAACAGCTTTTGTTGCTGCTTTAATTTCTTCAGGACTAAATGTTTCCATTGCTTCAATTTCCGCTGCAAAAGCTTGTAGGACTTCGGGTACCTGCTCTTCTACAAGTACAGCTTTCGCTTCTTCATTGTACTCAATTTCTGTTTTAAAGAACATTTCTGTTAGCTCCACGATTTCTGCACCGTAGCTCATTTGTTCTTGATAAAGGGCAATGAGTTCTTTTACCCACTTCGTTTGTTCTTCCGTCATTTGCTCTTCTACACGACCAGCTTTTACAAGGTGAGGAAGAGACAGGTCTACAACTTCATCTAAATCAAGCTGTTTCATATATTGATTGTTCATCCAACGAAGTTTATTCGTATCAAACAATGCTGGTGATTTAGATAAACGAGCAGGATCAAAAATTTCAATAAACTGCTCTTTTGAGAAGATTTCTTCTTCCCCTACAGGTGACCATCCAAGCATTGTAATAAAATTGAACAGAGCTTCAGGCAAGTAGCCTAATTCTTTATACTGCTCGATAAATTGGATAATAGACTCATCACGCTTACTTAGTTTGCGACGACTTTCATTTACAATCAATGTCATATGACCAAATACAGGTGGTTCCCAGCCTAACGCATTATAAATCATAATTTGTTTTGGTGTATTTGAGATATGATCGTCTCCACGTAAAACGTGCGTCATTTCCATTAAATGATCATCAACAGCTACAGCGTAGTTATAAGTTGGCGTACCATCTTTTTTCACGATAACATAGTCACCGATACCATCAGACTCGAATGCTACTTCATCTTTAACAATATCGTTGAACTTAACTATTGTACCCGTTGGAACTCGGAAGCGGATGCTTGGCTTACGACCTTCTGCCGCTAACTCTTTTTGTTGCTCTTCTGTTAAGTTACGGCATTTGCCTGAGTAGCGTGGCATTTGACCATTTTCAGTCTGTTCTTCACGTTCTTTTTCTAATTCTTCTTCTGTACAGTAGCAATAGTAAGCTGCACCTTTTTCTAATAGTTCGTCCGTATATTTTTGGTAAATTTCTGTGCGTTCGGATTGACGATAAGGACCGTATTCTCCACCGATATCAATACTTTCATCCCAATCAATACCTAACCACTTTAAATAGCGAAGCTGGCTTTCTTCTCCACCTTCAATGTTACGCTTTTGATCTGTATCTTCAATACGAATAATGAATTTACCGTTTTGATTGCGAGCAAATAAATAATTAAATAAAGCTGTTCGTGCGTTTCCGATATGAAGGTGCCCAGTTGGACTCGGTGCATAGCGAACGCGTACTTCTTTTGACATAAGTAGGATAACCTCCAGTTTATTTTACGTAGGTATGTAATTTATTATTTTTCGACATTGTTAATTTTATCACCAAATGTAATTCTGTTAAAGACTCTGGATTATTTTTGATATACTAACACCGCGGCTTGTGAAGCAATCCCTTCTTCACGACCAGTAAAGCCTAGTTTTTCTGTCGTCGTTGCTTTAACATTAATCTGTGACACTTCAGCTTCTAATAATTCGGCAATACGCTCTCGAATTGGCTGGATGTACGGTGCCATCTTAGGCTTCTGTGCAATAATTGTACAATCTACATTGCTGAGTGCATAGCCTTCTTCTTTCACTAGTTTCCAAACATGTTGTAAAAGCTTAGCTGAATCTGCATCTTTAAACTCAGGATCAGTGTCTGGAAAATGCTTACCGATATCTCCTTGAGCTACTGCTCCTAACAGTGCATCTGCAATCGTATGTAGAAGTACGTCCGCATCAGAATGGCCTAGTAACCCTCTCTCATATGGGATTTCAATTCCTCCAATAATTAGTGGACGTCCTGTTGCAAATTGATGAACGTCAAATCCTTGTCCAACACGTATATTCATTTCCTTCACCTCTTAGTTGTTTTGTTCCAACTTTGTTAAAATAGCTTCTGCATAAATCAAATCTTCTGGTGTTGTTAATTTTATATTATCGTAGTCTCCTTGTACAATCGCGACTTTCTGACCTAACTGTTCCACTAAGCTTGCATCATCTGTTCCTAGATAGCCAGTTTCTTTCGCTAAATGATGAGCTTTTTGAATCGTAGACGAAAGAAAAGCTTGTGGGGTTTGAATAGACCACAAGCTAGAGCGTTCAATCGTTTCCACTACGATGTTGTTTTCTACTTTCTTAATCGTCTCTTTAACAGGAACGCCTAAGGTTGCCGCTTCTTTAAGTTCTGCTTCTTGTACAAGTTTGTGGATGTGGTGATGTTTCACAAATGGCCTAGCACCGTCATGGATAAGAACCACTTTGGAAAGCTTAAGGGCTTTCAATCCATTATACACGCTATGCTGACGTTCTTGACCACCCGATACCACTGACTTAACCTTACGCATCGGATATTGCTCTAAAAGTGATGTAATATCCTCTAGTTCTTGGTCATTGATAACTAAAATAATGCTGTTACATGTATGATCAGTTTCAAATATATTTAGTGTATGAACAAGAAGAGGTACGTCTCGAATTAATAAGAACTGCTTATTGCGCCCTGCTTTCATCCGCTTACCTTGTCCTGCTGCTAAAACAATTACATCGTATTGCATGTTCCTTCTCCCTTATAGCTGAAAATTAGAGGGCTTTTTCTAAGAGCTTAGGCTTAGCAAAAATCATTCGACCAGCTGATGTTTGGAGCACGCTTGTCACAAGCACATCAATTTGCTTGCCTATATAGTTGCGGCCTTCCTCTACAACAATCATTGTACCATCGTCTAAGTAGGCAATACCTTGATTATGTTCCTTACCATCCTTAATGACAAGTACATTCATTTCTTCTCCTGGTAAAACAATTGGTTTGACGGCGTTTGCTAAGTCATTAATATTTAAAACCCCTACATTTTGCAGTTCGCATACTTTGTTTAAGTTAAAATCATTTGTTACAACGAGGCCTGAAGTAAATTTTGCTAACTTTACAAGTTTACTATCCACCTCTTGAATGTCTTCAAAGTCACCCTCGTAAATCTCTACCTTCATAGACAATTCTTTTTGAATTCGATTTAAGATATCGAGACCTCGACGACCTCTATTGCGCTTTAAAACATCTGATGAATCTGCGATATGCTGAAGCTCTTCTAATACAAAGCGAGGAATGACAATCGTTCCATCTAAAAAGCCAGTTTGACATATATCTGCAATGCGTCCATCGATAATAACGCTTGTATCTAAAATCTTTAAAGATTGCAAGGATTGATTATTCTCTTGCTCTTCTTCCGAGCCTTTTTTCTTACCAATACGAGTAGGCATTGAAAAAACATTAACCAACTCATCTCTCTTTTTAAACCCTACTTGAAAGCCTAAGTAACCTAACAAAATACTTAAGAAGATTGGTAAAACTGTACTAACTACTTGTAGCTGAATTTTCCCTAGGAACGTACCAACTAAATAGGCCACAATTAAGCCTAATATTAAGCCTAAACTCCCAAATAAAACATCTGTTACTGGTGCCTTTACAAGAGACTCTTCAATGCGGCGAATGAAGCCTACAACATAATCTACTAGCCAGAATGTTATCACATAAAAGAGAATTGCACCTAAAGGGGCGTGAATGTATGACTTGTCTAGTAATGCAATATCTTTTAGACTTAATAATTCAATAAGTTCTGGAATAAGAAAGATTCCTAATGTACCACCTGTTATGATAAAAAACAATTGAACAAAACGCTTTAACACGCCTTCACCTCCCTTTATCATTATAAACAGTTTACAATGATTGAAACCTTTTATTTAATTGAAAACATAATTTGTAAACAAAATGTCACTCTTTTAGTATTTTCACAATATCCTAATCAAGATTAAAAAGTCAATTAATATCCTAGAGCTGACGGTTTAGCAAATGTTGTTCCTTGAGACGCTTTAATCCTTGTTGAATTTTACGAGCACGTATTTCACCTATACCCTCTACCTCATCAAGCTCCTGAACAGTTGCATCCGTAATAGCTTTGAGGTCACCTAGTTCTTCAATTAAGTTCTCAATAATAATAGACGGTAGTCGCGGGATTTTATGAAGCATTCGATACCCTCTCGGCACAACTCCCTCTTCAAAGCTCGTATAGATTGGGTACCCCATTAGTCTTAAGAGAGTTTGATCATCTAATAACACGTTATTAGATGGTTGCTGCATCTTTTCAATTACTTTTGTTGGCTCTACGCTTGTATCATACATATAATCTTTCATTAATAGAATTGCTTCTTCTTCTAGGTGAGACAGCAATTCATTCATCTGAAGACGAATTAACCTTCCTTCGGTTCCTAACTCACTAATATAACTTAAGATTTCGTTTTTAATTCGCAATACCATTTCAATGCGATGCAAAGATTGCAAAACGTCTGTATGAGTTACTTGTTCTTCAAACTCTAAAGCACTTAGGCTATTAATGGACTCATCTAAAACTGCTTTATATTTCTCCAAGGTACCAAGTGCTTGGTTTGCTTTTGCTAAAATAACACTAATATCTTTAAGTACATATTGAGACGACCCTTTATACAGCGTAATAACATTTCGACGCTGTGAAATAGCAATAACCAATACTCCTGACTGCTTCGCAACCCGCTCTGCTGTACGATGTCGCATACCGGTTTGTGAAGAAGGAGTAGAAGGATCAGGCATTAATTGAGCATTTGCGAACAAGATCTTACTACCACTATCATTTAAAATAAGTGCTCCGTCCATTTTAGCCAACTCATACAAATGAGCTGGTGTAAATGCACAGTTAATTGAAAACCCTCCGTCTACCATCTTTTTCACTTGATCATTGTATCCAATTACGATTAATCCTCCAGTCTTAGCTCTTAACACATTTTCAATACCATCGCGAAAAGGGGTTCCAGGAGCCACAAATTCTAAAATATCAGAGATTTGCTTTTGCTCTGTTGTCTTTTCATCATTCATCCGTTTTAACCTCCTAACGTGTACTGTAACGCTTCTGACACAGTGGACACCCCTACTACGTCAATGCCTTCTGGTATTTTCCAACCACCTAAGTTTTTTTCAGGAACAATGATTCGCTTAAACCCTAACTTTACAGCTTCTTGTACTCGTTGTTCAATTCGAGACACTCTTCGAACTTCACCTGTTAATCCAACCTCTCCTACTACTACATCTGTAGGATTTGAAGGTGCATCTTTAAAACTAGATGCAATGCTAACTGCAACCGCCAAATCAATAGCTGGCTCATCTAACTTTACTCCACCTGCTACTTTTAAGTATGCATCTTGATTTTGCAAAAGCAATCCTACTCGCTTTTCTAATACCGCCATAATAAGAGATACACGGTTATGATCAAGCCCTGTGGACATCCTCCTAGGGTTTCCAAAACTTGTTGGACTAATCAGTGCCTGTAACTCTACCAATACAGGACGAGTCCCCTCCATTGAAGCCACAACTACAGAACCGGCTGCACCTTGAGAGCGTTCTTCTAAAAAGATTTCAGATGGATTGAGCACTTCTTCCAAACCACTTTCCTTCATTTCAAAAATACCCATTTCGTTTGTTGAACCAAAGCGATTTTTTACTGCTCTTAAAATTCGATACGTATGGTGACGTTCTCCTTCAAAATACAAAACACTGTCTACCATATGTTCAAGTAACCTTGGGCCGGCAATAGCTCCTTCTTTGGTAACATGACCTACAATAAAAATGGCGATGCCGTTTGTTTTTGCAATTCGCATTAACTCAGCAGTACACTCACGTACTTGAGAAACGCTTCCTGGCGCTGACGTAACGTCACCGTGATAAATGGTTTGAATTGAATCAATAATCACAAGTTCTGGATTCATACTTGAGATAGCTTCTGTAATTGACTCTAAGTTTGTTTCTGCATGCACATACAAATCTTCCGCTTTAATACCTAAGCGATCGGCTCTTAGCTTTGTTTGCTTTGTTGACTCCTCACCAGATATATAAAGCACTTTATGCTTATTCATAGCTAACTGAGCTGACGTTTGGAGCAATAAAGTTGACTTACCTATACCAGGATCTCCTCCAATTAAGACTAGTGATCCTCTGACAATTCCTCCGCCTAAAACACGGTTTAATTCAGGCGATTTTGTATATATCCTTGGTTCAGTCGTTGATTCAATACTTGTAATAGATTGAGGCTTTTGCACCTTTGTAGAAGTTGCGCCAGAAAAAGCTCCTCCTCGCCTTGAAGACTTTGTCTCTTCAATTTCTTCTACCATCGAATTCCAACTGCCACACCCAGGACACTTTCCCATCCATTTAGCCGATTCATATCCACAATGTTGGCATGAAAATTTTGTTTTTCTTTTACTCATTATTTAGTATATTCTCCTCGTTCTTTATAAAAGTCCTTGATGCTATTGTACACTATCTTTATATGGTAAATAAAAATGGAGGCATACGTATTTTGTCGTATGCCCCACATGTTCTTAACTCTTTAGCTAATGCTGCTCGGTGAAGAAGATTTAACAGTAAAGTTTTCACCTTCTACATCTAACGTTACCTTTTGACCTTTTTGAATTACGCCTCTTAGTAACTCTTCAGATAAACGATCTTCAACATGCTTTTGAATTGCTCGACGTAAAGGACGCGCCCCATACTCTGGATCAAAGCCTTCTTCTGCAATCTTATCAATTGCTGCAGTCGTTAATTCCAACTCAATTTCTTGTTCTTTTAAGCGTCTAGTTAATTGATCAGCCATTAGCTTCACAATTTCAGCTAGGTGTGGTTTCTCTAACGAATGGAAGACAATAATCTCGTCGATACGGTTAAGAAACTCTGGGCGGAAAGCACGTTTCATCTCACTCATTACTTTCCCTTTCATATCTTTATAGTCCTGACCCTCTGCTTCAACCGTAAATCCAAGGTGCTTGCTACGTTTTAACGTATCTGCACCAACATTTGAAGTCATGATTAAAATTGTATTTCGGAAGTCTACTGTACGACCTTTTGAATCAGTTAAGCGGCCGTCTTCTAGCACTTGTAATAGGATGTTAAATACATCCGGATGTGCTTTTTCAATCTCATCTAGCAGTACAACAGAATATGGCTTTCTTCTAACTTTCTCAGTTAACTGTCCACCTTCATCATATCCAACGTAACCTGGAGGAGACCCTACTAAACGAGAAGTAGAATGCTTTTCCATGTACTCTGACATATCAATGCGAATCATCGCATCTTCGTCACCAAACATTGATTCAGCTAAAGCCCTAGCAAGTTCTGTTTTACCTACACCCGTTGGTCCTAAGAAAATAAATGAACCGATTGGACGCTTTGGATCTTTCAAGCCTGCTCTTGCACGACGAACAGCTTTTGCCACTGCTTTTACAGCTTCTTCTTGGCCAATAACACGAGAGTGTAAAATCTCTTCCATGTTTAGCAAGCGCTCTGATTCTTCCTGAGCTAATTTTGAAACTGGTACCCCAGTCCAGCTAGATACAACCATCGCAATATCTTCTACTGTAACAGCTGAATTTTCTTTACCTTGCTCTTGTTTCCAAGCTTTTTTTGTTTCTTCTAATTCTTCTCTTAAGCGTTGCTCTGTATCACGTAATGATGCTGCTTTTTCAAATTCTTGACTTTGAACAGAAGCATCTTTTTCATTTCGAATAGATTCTAACTTTTGTTCTAACTCTTTTAAGTTAGGTGGCGTCGTAAATGAACGTAAACGAACCTTTGAACCAGCTTCATCAATTAAATCAATTGCTTTATCCGGTAAAAAGCGATCTGAAATATAACGATCGGATAACTTTACTGCCTGTTCAATAGCATCATCAGAAATCGATACACGGTGATGAGCTTCATAACGATCCCTTAAACCTTTTAAAATTTGAATAGATTCATCTAGAGTTGGCTCATCAACTTGAATTGGTTGGAAGCGTCGCTCTAAAGCTGCATCTTTTTCAATATATTTTCGATATTCATCGAGAGTAGTAGCACCAATACATTGTAATTCACCACGTGCTAAGGATGGTTTTAAAATGTTTGAAGCATCAATTGCTCCTTCTGCACCACCAGCACCAATTAGTGTATGCAACTCATCGATAAATAGAATGATATTACCAGCTTGACGAATTTCGTCCATTACTTTTTTCAAACGATCTTCAAATTCACCACGATATTTTGTTCCAGCAACTACTGTTCCCATATCTAAAGTCATAACGCGCTTATCTCGAAGAATTTCCGGTACTTCGTTATTAACAATTTGCTGGGCTAACCCTTCTGCAATGGCTGTTTTACCTACACCTGGTTCACCGATAAGAACCGGGTTATTCTTTGTACGACGACTTAACACTTCAATAACACGTTGAATTTCTTTACTACGCCCAATAACTGGATCTAGACTTCCTTCACGTGCTACCACGGTTAGATCACGAGCTAAACTATCAAGAGTTGGTGTATTTGCATTTGAAGTTCCACCACCTTGATGGCTAGAAGCAGCTTCGTTACTACCCAATAAGTGTAATACTTGTTGACGAGCTTTATTTAAGCTCACTCCTAAATTATTAAGTACGCGAGCTGCTACACCTTCGCCTTCACGAATCAAACCAAGTAAAATATGCTCAGTTCCTACATATGAATGACCTAGTTTTCTTGCTTCATCCATTGAAAGTTCAATTACCTTTTTAGCGCGAGGCGTATAATGAATTGTTTGAGTTAACTCTTGACCTCTTCCGATAAGCGCTTCAACTTCTTTTTGAATTTTTTCAGTACTTAATCCTAGTGCAGATAGTGCCTTTGCAGCAATACCTTCACCTTCACGCACAATACCTAATAAAATATGCTCAGTTCCAATATTGTTATGTCCAAGTCGTAAAGCTTCTTCTTGTGCTAACGCTAATACTTTCTGTGCACGCTCTGTAAATCTTCCAAACATCATACGGCTGTCACCCTCCACGTTTAATCTATATTTTTAATATTGCTAAGGCGATCTCTAATTAAGGTAGCTCTCTTAACATCTCGCTCATGGGCATCTAATGCTGAGCCTGAATACTTTTGTAAAAAGCCTGGCTGCGTCATTATAATAAGTTCATTTAGAATATTTCTAGGTATGTCTGTTATATACCCCAAGTCGATTCCTAACCGAACATCTGACAAGCATTGAGACGCTTCTTTAGATTCAATTATGCGACTATGAGCTAATACTCCATATGATCGATGAACACGATCTTCTAATTCTAAATGAGATGTTTTAAATAATGCATCTCTTGCAGATTTTTCTTGAGCAATTAACTGTGTTACAACGCTATTCAAGTCTGATACAATATCAGCTTCAGATTTTCCTAGCGTAATTTGGTTAGAAACTTGAAAGATATTACCTAGTGCTTCGCTACCCTCTCCATAAATTCCTCTTACAACTAAACCTAATTGATTAATCGCAGGAATAATTCGATGAATTTGACGAGTCATAACCAACGCAGGCATATGCATCATAACCGAAGCACGAAGTCCTGTACCAACATTCGTGGGACAGCTCGTTAAGTAACCTCTTTGTTCATCAAAAGCGTAATCTACACGATTTTCAATCAAATTATCTACTTCATTAGCTCGTTCCAATGCTTCAGATAATTGAAGACCTGGAAATAAACATTGTATGCGTAAATGATCTTCTTCATTAACCATAATACTTAAATCTTCTTGCTTTGATAAATAACAAGCTCCTACATTAGATTCAGCTAATTGAGGGCTAATTAAATGCTTCTCTACTAATACTCGTTTCTCTAGTGACTTTAATTCACTCATTTTTAAAGAAGATAACTCAAAATCTTCCGCTTTTCTTATTTCTTCAAATACTTGATCAAAATCGTTTACAATTTCATCAGCTTTTTCTTTTGCTAACATTGTAGGAAAAAGAAAATTTGTTAAGTTTCTAGCTAGACGAATTCTGCTGCTTAGTACAATATCAGAGTCCGGTGCTTCTTGTTTCATCCAAGAGCTTACGGGATTTGTGAAGAATAGTTCAGACATTCGGCTATGTCTCCTTTCCCGTAGATTCATTAATTTTTTTCTCTAATAGGCGGATTTCATCTCGAAGCTCTGCAGCCTTTTCGAATTCCTCTTTTTCAATATACTCCTTTAAATTCAATCTCAGAGCCTGTAATTCCTTTTTTAAATGAAGATTACTTCCAATTCTCTTTGGAATTTTACCATGATGTAAATAATTCCCCCCATGTAACCTCTTTAAAAACGGAACAAGTGGTTGTTCAAAAGTTTCATAACAATTCGAACAGCCAAAACGACCTACCTTAGAAAATTGATGATACGTCATTCCGCATGTAGGGCAACGTAGTGGTTCTTTTTTAATTGTATTCGGACCTGTAGCAGAAGGTTCAAAATTTAATAGTCCTGCTAATAGACTATTAATTGAAAAGCCTTGCTGAGATGATATAGAAAATACATCTCCACTCTCTGCAGCGCATTGTTCGCAAAGGTGTACTTCTGTCTTATTCCCATTCACTACATTTGTAAAGTGAAGTGTTGCAGGTCGAATCTCACATTGCTGACAAATCATGCAATCATCTCTCCCTGTCTACATAAAATCAATTCAATTAGCGATACCTCAATGAATTTAACATAGCTTTTAGTAACTTGGCTCGAAGTTCATCACGATATGGTAGCTCAAGATCAATAACGGATCGATGAATTACGCTAAGCATTATCTTAGCTTCTCGCTCTGTAATGACCTTTTCTCCAACTAACCTGAAAATGACGCTTTCAGCATAGGACTGTGAAATTTGTGATTCGATAAGATCAATGACTTGTTGAAATAAATGAGAAGCATTATGAGTTCGGACTTTAGCAATTCTAATAAAGCCGCCTCCACCTCTTTTACTCTCAACCACATAACCTCTTTCAATTGTAAAGCGAGTATTAATAACGTAGTTGATTTGAGACGGAACACATTGAAACTTATCGGCGATTTCGCTACGTTTAATCTCCACAATTTCTCTGTCACTTAATTCAAGCACTTCTTTTAAATACTGTTCAATGATGTCAGAGATATTTGGCACATTGCACCCTCCTTCTGACTTTGACTATATTTGACCTTATTAAGTTAAATATAAAAGGAAATGAAAGAAATTTCAACTATGTAGTTTGATAAGTTTTGTCTTACTTTTATGGTTTCCACTAAAATAGGGTTCAAAACGTAATTTATTGAAATTAATGAGAAATAAAAAAAGGATTAGCTATAAGCTAATCCTTTTAAATGTGCCTGGCAACGTCCTACTCTCACAGGGACAAAGTCCCAACTACCATCGGCGCTAGAGAACTTAACTTCCGTGTTCGGCATGGGAACGGGTGTGACCTCTCTGCTATCGCCACCAGACATGAATTGAGATTATTCTCTCAAAACTAGATAACATTTTGCTGAGTACTAAGTTTACTGTCTAGCTACGGCTCCTAATTGTTCGGTCGTTTCACTTCTGTTATTGAAACCAAAAAGCGGTTTCCCTATCAGAAGCTCCAACGCCTTTCACAATTGAACAGTCGCCTTCGCTTTTCTAATTTGGTTAAGTCCTCGATCGATTAGTATCAGTCAGCTACACACGTCGCCGTGCTTCCACCTCTGACCTATCAACCTGATCATCTTTCAGGGATCTTACTAGCTTGCGCTATGGGAAATCTCATCTTGAGGGGGGCTTCATGCTTAGATGCTTTCAGCACTTATCCCGTCCACACATAGCTACCCAGCGATGCCTTTGGCAAGACAACTGGTACACCAGCGGTGTGTCCATCCCGGTCCTCTCGTACTAAGGACAGCTCCTCTCAAATTTCCTACGCCCACGACGGATAGGGACCGAACTGTCTCACGACGTTCTGAACCCAGCTCGCGTACCGCTTTAATGGGCGAACAGCCCAACCCTTGGGACCGACTACAGCCCCAGGATGCGATGAGCCGACATCGAGGTGCCAAACCTCCCCGTCGATGTGGACTCTTGGGGGAGATAAGCCTGTTATCCCCGGGGTAGCTTTTATCCGTTGAGCGATGGCCCTTCCATGCGGAACCACCGGATCACTAAGCCCGACTTTCGTCCCTGCTCGACTTGTAGGTCTCGCAGTCAAGCTCCCTTGTGCCTTTACACTCTACGAATGATTTCCAACCATTCTGAGGGAACCTTTGGGCGCCTCCGTTACTCTTTAGGAGGCGACCGCCCCAGTCAAACTGCCCACCTGACACTGTCTCCCAGCCCGATCAGGGCTGCGGGTTAGAATTTCAATACAACCAGGGTAGTATCCCACCGACGCCTCCACCGAAGCTAGCGCTCCGGCTTCTCAGGCTCCTACCTATCCTGTACAAGCTGTACCAAAATTCAATATCAGGCTACAGTAAAGCTCCACGGGGTCTTTCCGTCCTGTCGCGGGTAACCTGCATCTTCACAGGTACTATAATTTCACCGAGTCTCTCGTTGAGACAGTGCCCAGATCGTTACGCCTTTCGTGCGGGTCGGAACTTACCCGACAAGGAATTTCGCTACCTTAGGACCGTTATAGTTACGGCCGCCGTTTACTGGGGCTTCGATTCAGAGCTTCTCCCAAAGGATAACCCCTCCTCTTAACCTTCCAGCACCGGGCAGGCGTCAGCCCCTATACTTCGCCTTGCGGCTTCGCAGAGACCTGTGTTTTTGCTAAACAGTCGCCTGGGCCTATTCACTGCGGCTCTCTCGGGCTATACACCCTACCAGAGCACCCCTTCTCCCGAAGTTACGGGGTCATTTTGCCGAGTTCCTTAACGAGAGTTCTCTCGATCACCTTAGGATTCTCTCCTCGCCTACCTGTGTCGGTTTGCGGTACGGGCACCTCCCGCCTCGCTAGAGGCTTTTCTTGGCAGTGTGGAATCAGGAACTTCGGTACTATATTTCCCTCGTCATCACAGCTCAGCCTTATGATGAGCGGATTTGCCTACTCATCAGCCTAACTGCTTGAACGCGCATATCCAGCAGCGCGCTTACCCTATCCTCCTGCGTCCCCCCATTACTCAAACGGCGGGGAGGTGGTACAGGAATATCAACCTGTTGGCCATCGCCTACGCTTTTCAGCCTCGGCTTAGGTCCCGACTAACCCTGAGCGGACGAGCCTTCCTCAGGAAACCTTAGGCATTCGGTGGACAAGATTCTCACTTGTCTTTCGCTACTCATACCGGCATTCTCACTTCTAAGCGCTCCACCAGTCCTTACGGTCTAGCTTCGCAGCACTTAGAACGCTCTCCTACCACTGACATCAAAGATGTCAATCCACAGCTTCGGTGATACGTTTAGCCCCGGTACATTTTCGGCGCAGAGTCACTCGACCAGTGAGCTATTACGCACTCTTTAAATGGTGGCTGCTTCTAAGCCAACATCCTGGTTGTCTAAGCAACTCCACATCCTTTTCCACTTAACGTATACTTGGGGACCTTAGCTGGTGGTCTGGGCTGTTTCCCTTTTGACTACGGATCTTATCACTCGCAGTCTGACTCCCACGGATAAGTCTTTGGCATTCGGAGTTTGACTGAATTCGGTAACCCGTTGGGGGCCCCTAGTCCAATCAGTGCTCTACCTCCAAGACTCTCACTACGTGAGGCTAGCCCTAAAGCTATTTCGGAGAGAACCAGCTATCTCCAGGTTCGATTGGAATTTCTCCGCTACCCACACCTCATCCCCGCACTTTTCAACGTGCGTGGGTTCGGGCCTCCATTCAGTGTTACCTGAACTTCACCCTGGACATGGGTAGATCACCTGGTTTCGGGTCTACAACCACATACTAAACGCCCTATTCAGACTCGCTTTCGCTACGGCTCCGTCTCTTCAACTTAACCTTGCATGGGATCGTAACTCGCCGGTTCATTCTACAAAAGGCACGCCATCACCCATTAACGGGCTCTGACTACTTGTAGGCACACGGTTTCAGGATCTCTTTCACTCCCCTTCCGGGGTGCTTTTCACCTTTCCCTCACGGTACTGGTTCACTATCGGTCACTAGGGAGTATTTAGCCTTGGGAGATGGTCCTCCCAGCTTCCGACGGAATTTCACGTGTTCCGCCGTACTCAGGATCCACTCAAGAGGGAACGAAGTTTCAACTACAGGGTTGTTACCTTCTTTGACGGGCCTTTCCAGACCTCTTCATTTACCTCGTTCCTTTGTAACTCCGTATAGAGTGTCCTACAACCCCAAGAGGCAAGCCTCTTGGTTTGGGCTAATTCCGTTTCGCTCGCCGCTACTCAGGAAATCGCATTTGCTTTCTCTTCCTCCGGGTACTTAGATGTTTCAGTTCCCCGGGTCTGCCTTCAATATCCTATGTATTCAGATAAAGATACTGCTCCATTACGAACAGTGGGTTTCCCCATTCGGAAATCTCCGGATCAAAGCTTACTTACAGCTCCCCGAAGCATATCGGTGTTAGTCCCGTCCTTCATCGGCTCCTAGTGCCAAGGCATTCACCGTGCGCCCTTTCTAACTTAACCATTAGCGAATAAATGGTGCAACTTGCGTTGCGTTATTTATTGGTTTGATTAAAGAAAAGTTTCACTTTTCCTCAGCTATTACTGTTATCTAGTTTTCAAAGAACAATCGCACTCAAAATTCTTCTTATTAGATAAGAAGAAAGTGATGTACTTTCTATTAATGAGAGATTGAACTCTCAAAACTGAACAAAGCTTCAAAACGTACGTCTTGTAAAAATCCTTAGAAAGGAGGTGATCCAGCCGCACCTTCCGATACGGCTACCTTGTTACGACTTCACCCCAATCATCTGTCCCACCTTAGGCGGCTGGCTCCATAAAGGTTACCCCACCGACTTCGGGTGTTACAAACTCTCGTGGTGTGACGGGCGGTGTGTACAAGGCCCGGGAACGTATTCACCGCGGCATGCTGATCCGCGATTACTAGCGATTCCAGCTTCATGTAGGCGAGTTGCAGCCTACAATCCGAACTGAGAATGGTTTTATGGGATTGGCTTGACCTCGCGGTCTTGCAGCCCTTTGTACCATCCATTGTAGCACGTGTGTAGCCCAGGTCATAAGGGGCATGATGATTTGACGTCATCCCCACCTTCCTCCGGTTTGTCACCGGCAGTCACCTTAGAGTGCCCAACTTAATGCTGGCAACTAAGATCAAGGGTTGCGCTCGTTGCGGGACTTAACCCAACATCTCACGACACGAGCTGACGACAACCATGCACCACCTGTCACTCTGTCCCCCGAAGGGGAACGCTCTATCTCTAGAGTTGTCAGAGGATGTCAAGACCTGGTAAGGTTCTTCGCGTTGCTTCGAATTAAACCACATGCTCCACCGCTTGTGCGGGCCCCCGTCAATTCCTTTGAGTTTCAGTCTTGCGACCGTACTCCCCAGGCGGAGTGCTTAATGCGTTAGCTGCAGCACTAAAGGGCGGAAACCCTCTAACACTTAGCACTCATCGTTTACGGCGTGGACTACCAGGGTATCTAATCCTGTTTGCTCCCCACGCTTTCGCGCCTCAGCGTCAGTTACAGACCAAAAAGCCGCCTTCGCCACTGGTGTTCCTCCACATCTCTACGCATTTCACCGCTACACGTGGAATTCCGCTTTTCTCTTCTGCACTCAAGTTCCCCAGTTTCCAATGACCCTCCACGGTTGAGCCGTGGGCTTTCACATCAGACTTAAGAAACCGCCTGCGCGCGCTTTACGCCCAATAATTCCGGATAACGCTTGCCACCTACGTATTACCGCGGCTGCTGGCACGTAGTTAGCCGTGGCTTTCTGGTTAGGTACCGTCAAGGTACAAGCAGTTACTCTTGTACTTGTTCTTCCCTAACAACAGAGTTTTACGACCCGAAAGCCTTCATCACTCACGCGGCGTTGCTCCGTCAGACTTTCGTCCATTGCGGAAGATTCCCTACTGCTGCCTCCCGTAGGAGTCTGGGCCGTGTCTCAGTCCCAGTGTGGCCGATCACCCTCTCAGGTCGGCTATGCATCGTTGCCTTGGTGAGCCGTTACCTCACCAACTAGCTAATGCACCGCGGGCCCATCTGTAAGTGATAGCCGAAACCATCTTTCAATTTTCTCTTATGCAAGAGAAAATGTTATCCGGTATTAGCTCCGGTTTCCCGGAGTTATCCCAGTCTTACAGGCAGGTTGCCCACGTGTTACTCACCCGTCCGCCGCTAACGTCATAGAAGCAAGCTTCTAATCAGTTCGCTCGACTTGCATGTATTAGGCACGCCGCCAGCGTTCATCCTGAGCCAGGATCAAACTCTCCGAAGAAATGTTTGACTTGCTCATAAAAGTTTAAAAAAATTAACGTTGACGTTTGTCGCTTTGTTCAGTTTTCAAAGTTCAACCGCCGCTCTTAAGCGACTTTTCTATCTTATCAAGTTTACAACTCGATGTCAATAGTTTTTTTATTTCCTTTGAGATTCGTTTGTGTCTCTCAAGGACATTTATAAATATAACAGACATATTATCATATAGCAATACCAAAATAATAAGTTTAAATTTTCTAATATCTTCTATTCGTTATATCGATTGGATAAAAAGGAAAAAGACAGCTTTTTAGCTATCTTTTTCTAATTAATAATAAAATTTACTTCCCAGACGCATTCCCTTCTAAAATAAAGGTACTAAAAGCTGGTACAGTTACATTGTCACTTTTTACTTTCTTTATAGGCTTTGTACTCGCTTTTTTCCCATCAGCAAGCAGCGATAGATTACCTTTGGTAGACAAGTTGATCTTTATCTCTTTCGAATTAGCGTTGTGTATGATAGTTAGTTGCTTTTTGTTTTTATCCTTCAACGTATATGCTACTACATTTTTAGGTGCATTTAAAAATGATAGATTCTGACTAATCTCAGAGGCAGTTGTTGAACGAAATGCTGGATACTTTTTACGAATTTCAATCAAGCCTTTCATATACTCAACTTCTTGATTAAACGCTAAACGTCTCTTCCAATCTAGTTGATTTACAGAGTCTGGTGATTTATAGCTATTATGATCTCCACCTTTAGTTCTCATAAACTCTTGACCAGCGTGTATGAAAGACATGCCTTGTGAAGTTAATACCATAGATGAAGCAAGTTTATGCATTTGCTTACGCTCAGATTCAGTAGCAGTAGGGTTTGTTAATAGTAACTTATCCCATAACGTATGATTATCATGAGCTTCTACATACGTTACTACTTGTTCCGGATCTTGATAAGTAGCTGTTGATGAATCATATTGAAGTCCACCTGCTATACTCTTTTTCATTGTGTCTTCCATACCTTGTCTGCCATTTACAAAACCATTATCTTCATCATAAAATACGCTACCCTTTAAACCATCGCGAATAACATCATTAAAATGCGCTACACCTGGCATTTTCTTTGCATTCTTCTGGTTTGCTTTTTGATCAGCAGATAAAGGCGTGTTTAAGTCCCAACCTTCTCCTAAAACAATAATGCTTGGATCAACTTTATTTAAAGCTTCTCGAACCTCTTTCATGGTTTCTACATCATGAATTCCCATTAAATCAAAACGAAAACCATCTAAATTATATTCTGTTGCCCAATATGTTACCGAGTCTACAATAAACTTCCTCATCATTTTACGCTCTGAGGCTGTATCATTTCCAACTCCTGTTCCATTAGCTAACGTTCCATCTTCATTATATCGGAAGTAGTAACCTGGTACTAACTCATTAAAGTTTGACTCATTTACAGCATACATATGGTTATAAACAACATCCATAATTACACGTAAATTATTTTTGTGCAGTGATTGTACCATCTGCTTCATTTCTTTAATTCTCACTTTAGGTTCATATGGGTTTGTTGAATAAGAGCCTTCAGGCGCATTATAGTTCTTTGGATCATAGCCCCAGTTATACTGAGCCACGTCTAACTGGGTTTCATCGACTGTACGGTAATCATAAATAGGAATAAACTGCACGTGCGTTACACCTAAGTCTTTAATATGATCTAACCCTGTTTTCACTCCACCAGGACCTCTTGTTCCTTCCTCAGTAACACCTAAAAACTTACCTTTGTTTTTAATTCCACTATTTTCATCAATTGATAAATCTCGTACGTGAAGCTCATAGATAATCGCATCTTCACGATTTTTTAGAAAAGGTTTTTTCGCTGGCCACTTCTCTGGATTTGTAGTTTTTAAATCTACTACTACACCTTTATCTCCATTTACAGTTACAGCACGTGCATAAGGGTCAACAGCTTCATTCCATTTATCTCCAATTTTAACTTTATACGTGTAGATTAATTTATCTTGATTCCCTTCTAACTGTGCAGTCCATGTACCTCTCTCTGCTTTTTTCATTGGAATTTCAGTTCCGTTAGTTGAGTCCCACTTTTGATATGTAACTAGTTTCGCTTCAGTAGCAGTAGGAGCCCATAAGCGGAAAGATGTTTTTTCTTTTTTATACGTATTTCCTAGGTCATTTCCATCGTAATAAAACATATCATCGAATTCTTTTGAGCGCACTGCTGCCCCAATTTCAACTGTCGCACTTCCAAACAAGGACTTTGAGATTTTATATACCTTTGTTAAATCTAAATTATTTTTTGTCACAATGCGGACTTTGTTCGTTGTTTTTTCACCCTTATTAAATGGTATCACTTCTTTAATTTCTGCTCCTTCTACTGTAATACCAGAGTTATCTGCCTCTGTTATAGGGAATGGAACATTTGTTTGAAGCGTGATTTCATTCATTTTGTCAATGCTCGCTCCAATAATCTTTGGATTTAAATCTATTTGGCTTGGATCATAAAATACACGCTCGATTCCTTGAGCAATCCAAATTTCAGCTGATCCATCTTCTTTAAATTTCGTGATATAGCGATTATCTAACTCTTTATTACCCCACTCATTTCCATCTATGCTTTGTCGAGCAACAAACCCTACCTTTTGAATACCCTTTGGATCATTTAATTCGACCGTAGCGACTTTTCCAAATTTATCTTCTCCTTTAAATTGAACAGCTTGACCATCCTTTCCATCTGGCCAAACCCATAAGTCCCATCCTTCATAGTTTTGATCATAACGTGCATAATGAATGGTAACTTTAACGTTTTCATAAGATGGTAAATCACGATATTCTCCATCGGGTGGTTCGTTATACACCGTATTATCTCCACTTTTTATCCATACTTCACCTTCACCATTTTGGATATCAACCCAGCGGTCTTCCCCATCTTTCTCCCAAGTATCTGTGCGAACAATGAACCCTACCCTTTTAGTATTTGTAGGAATTTCAATCTCAGCAACTTTTCCAAACGCATCTTCTCCTGTAAAGTCGTAAACTTTCCCTTCTCCACCTTCAGGCCAAACCCACAGGTTCCAATTTTTTGCGTTATTCGGTGCTTCTTGATAATGAATAACTACTTTCGTTGTATTTGCAATCGTTTGCACAGGAAAGCTCGAAAAAACTGATGCAACCATCGCAAAGACAATTAGAATAGCAAACCATCGATTAATTTTCATAACACCCATCCCCTTTGTTTATAGTCAATAACAAATCTATTATATAAACACTGAAAACGTTTGCACAATACAAAAAATTGAATTTTCGAAAAATGAATCCAAAAGACCTATTTAATGACAAATAAAAGAGACAACCAATTGGTTGTCTCTTTCTGTTAACGATGGCGCATTTGTGGGAATAATAGTACATCACGAATAGACGGAGCGTTTGTTAACAGCATAACTAAACGGTCAATACCGATTCCTAAACCACCAGTTGGCGGCATGCCATATTCTAACGCTTCAATGAAGTCATCATCCATCTCATGTGCTTCATCGTTACCTTGTTCTTTTTCTTTTAACTGCGCTTCAAAACGTTCACGCTGATCAATTGGATCGTTTAACTCAGTAAATGCATTGGCATGTTCTCTTGCTACAATAAACAACTCAAAGCGATCTGTAAATCGAGGATCATCCTCATTCTTTTTCGCTAATGGTGAAATTTCTACAGGGTGTCCGTAAATGAATGTTGGTTGAATTAATTGTTCTTCTACTTTTTGTTCAAAGAATTCATTTACAATGTGCCCATATAACATGTGCTCTGTAATTTCAACATTATGTTCTTTTGCAAGAGCACGTGCTTCTTCAACAGATGTTTCTTTCCAAAAATCAACGCCTGTATATTGCTTGATGGCATCTACCATATGAAGTCTTGTCCATTCTGGAGTTAAGTCTACTTCATGCTCCCCATATTGGATTTTAGTCGTTCCTAATACTTCGTTCGCAATATGTGCAATTAGGTTTTCAGTTAATGCCATAATATCCTTGTAATCAGCATACGCTTCATACAGTTCAATCATTGTAAATTCTGGGTTATGGCGAGTTGATACACCTTCGTTACGGAAGACACGGCCAATTTCGTACACTTTTTCTAAGCCACCAACAATTAATCGTTTTAGGTGTAGCTCAATAGCGATACGCATATAAAGTTCCATATCTAGAGCATTGTGATGAGTAACGAATGGACGAGCTGATGCACCACCAGCAATCGAATGCATCATTGGTGTCTCAACTTCTAAGTAGCCATTATTATCTAAGTAGCGACGCATTGATTGGATAATACGGCTTCTTAAGATAAATGTTTGTTTACTTTCTGGATTTGTAATTAAATCTAAGTAACGCTGACGATAGCGTTGTTCAATATCTTTTAAACCGTGATATTTATCTGGTAAAGGACGTAAAGCTTTTGATAATAAAGTGAATTCTTTTACCTTGATTGATAATTCACCCACTTTTGTTTTAAACAATACACCTTGTACGCCGACATGATCACCAATATCAACTGTTTTAAAGATTTCGTATTGTTCGTCCCCTACTGCATCTTTACGAACATAAAGCTGAATTTGACCTGTTAAATCTTGAACATGAGCAAAGCCTGCTTTTCCTTTTCCGCGCTTTGTCATAATACGTCCTGCTAATAAAACTGAAACTTCATTTTCCTCTAAAGCTTCTTTCGTTAGTTCTTCGTATGCGTTAACGATCTCTTGTGATGTATGTGTACGTTCGAAGCGTTTCCCAAATGGATCCATACCTTGTTCTCGAAGGTTGTTCATTTTTTCACGACGAACGAGAAGTTGATCATTTAATTCTTCATGATTCATTATGTGCTCATCTCCATCGTATTAATAAATTTTCTAAAACAGAAAAAAGGCCAGCTTTTCCACTGGCAATTCCTACGTTTCTTTAAAATTATTATAAATTCAGTCGTTTCTCTATGTCAAATCGCTTTAGACTTACAGTGTTTTCTTGTCTCAAGCTAAAACAACTTAATATAGTAACACAACTGCCTTAACGCGTAGTTATATTACTTCTTTCCCTTACGCACTTTCGGCCTTAACGAATTCTAAATAATGTTTGGTTATCAATTTCTTATTGTAACGAACTAAGAAAAGCAAGTAAACCTCCTCGCTCTTAAAAACAAAAAACGTTCTTATGGAATCGTCACGTCATGTAAGTCACCAATTAATTTAATCCCTTGTTCTGCAGCTAATCGTTCCGCTAAGTATAATGTAGGTATATCTTCAGCAGGAATAATAAAGTCACTAGCAATTTCTGATAGAGGGACCATTACAAATGCTCTTTCTGTCATTCGAGGATGAGGAACGATAAGCCTAGAACTATGTATAACCTCTTCATTGTAGAGAAGAACATCCAAGTCTAACGTTCGTGGCCCCCATACAACCTCTCTTTTTCGATTTTGCTGTAGCTCAATCTCCTGCAAAACATCTAGTAACCCTAAGGGAGGAAGTTCTGTTTTAATTTCGGCTACCATATTTAAGAAAGCACTTTGGTTAGTGTAGCCAACCGGATCTGTCTCGTATACTGAAGAAAGATTTTCTAATAAAATACCTTCATGACTGTTTAGTGATTGGACAGCTTGCTTTAAATAGTTACTGCGGCTTTTAATATTAGACCCTAGGGCTATAAAAGCTCTATTGTTCATTAGCGGCTCCTTGTAATTTCGACGGCAACCGAATCATAATGACCTTGAATCGGAGGGTCGGGCTTATATACTTTTACGGTACAACTTTGAATCAGGTGGTAAGAGGATAAAACTGTTGTCGCAATAGTCTCAGCAATCGTTTCAACTAGCTTAAACGTTTCTTTCTCTACAATATTTTTACATACTTCGTAAAGCTCTGCGTAGCTTACAGTTGCCTCTAAATCATCCTCTTGACCAGCTTTTTTCAAATCTAATTCTACAGTTAAGTCTACATTAAAACGTTGACCTAACTTATTTTCTTCAGAAAAAACGCCGTGATAACCATAAAAGCGCATATTGTTTACATGAATTTTATCCATGCTCGATTACCCCTTTACCAACTAGAGCATCCATCATCTTTGTGAAGCGAGCGATCTCTTTCACATCATGTACTCTTGTCATATGAATACCTTTGGAAATACCCATTCCAATAGTGGCAGCAGTTCCTTCCACACGTTCTTTTGGAGGTAGATTAAGAACATGTCCAATTGTTGACTTTCGAGATGTAGCCAACAAAACAGGGTAACCTAGTGCTGTAAACTTATCCATATTTTGAATAACTTCAATATTTTGCTCTACCGTCTTAGCAAATCCAACCCCTGGGTCTAAGATAATGTTCTCATCTTTTACACCAGCATTTTTAACGATTTTTATGCTTTCATACAAATCCCCAATCATATCTGGAATGAGGTTTTGGTAATTTTTATTGTCTCTATTATGCATGAGGATAATAGGTACATTATAATGAGCAGCTACTTCTGCCATTTGTGGATCTGCCTTAGCTCCCCATACGTCATTGATAATATGTGCACCTGCTTCAATCGCTTGCTTTGCTACCTGAGACTTATACGTATCAATAGAGATAGGAACGTCTAGGTTCCGAGATAACTCTTTAATAACAGGAATCGTACGCTTTAATTCTTCTTCCATACTTACTTTGTCGCTTCCTGGACGTGTTGATTCACCACCAATATCAATAAGGTCTGCACCATCTATGACCATTTGTTTAGCATGCTCAACTGCTTTATCGATATGATTAAATGAACCACCATCTGAAAACGAGTCTGGGGTTACGTTTAAAATTCCCATGATTAACGTCTTTGTAGAATAATCTAACTTATGGGAACCACAATCAATAAATTGACCATTTACTACCGTTTTTGTCATCTAAGACTTCCTTTCGTACATCTTCTTTACTCCATAAATAAGAAGTATACTTCTCATATTGTCGCTGTAATGTATAGGTTAGCGTTTGTTCACCGGTTTTAAACTCTTTTTCCCCAACTTTATGGATAGCAAAAATTTCTTGAATTGAATTTGTCATAAAGATTTCTTCGCTCTCCAAAAGCTCTGATAATGTAAAGAATCCTTCTTTAACAAAAATCCCTTTGGCGCTCAAAAGCTTACATATAAATTGGCGAGTAATACCATTTAATATTCCCGTTTCAATAGCAGGAGTAAAGACGGTTTTACCTTTCACAAAGAAAAGGTTTGAAACAATACCTTCAGCTAAGAACCCTTCCTTTGTTAAGAAAATCCCTTCCTTATTCATATCGTTTCCAACTTCCCTTTTGGCTAAGATATTATTTAAATAATGATGGGATTTCAGACGTTCATTACTTTCAGGTGTATTTCTTTTTGTTTCAAGAATAACCCCCTCTTTTACAAGAGGGATTTTCTTATCAGGCATAGGCTTTACATAAACAATGAACGATGGGTGAGTGTATGCTTCTACCTGTAGTCCAATTTCACCTACACCTGCAGATACGTTTAGACGAACATACGCATTTTGAAGATTATTCTTTTGCAGCAACTCGTTAAGAATTGTAAGTACATCTTCCTTTGAATATGTCCATTCAATATTTAAAAGCGATAAGCCGCTTTGTAATCGACTCAGATGATCATCTAATAAAAATGGATGACCATTATAGATTCTCATCGTTTCAAATAAACCTAGGCCATACATATAACCATGGTCAAAAGGAGAAATAGTTGCTTTGCTTCTTTCTAAGATCTCTCCATTTACATAAATGTACAAAGGTTACACGCCCTTTTTTTGATACGTATTAATAAAATTCCCCAGCATTTCTCGACCATATGAAGTCATAATGGATTCAGGGTGAAATTGGACACCCTCAATTGGCATAGTTTTATGACGAATAGCCATAATCTCATTTTCATCTGTCCATGCTGACACCTCAAAGCAGTCAGGTAGCGATTCGGTCTCTACAATTAAAGAGTGATAGCGAGTAGCTGTAAAAGGATTATCCAACCCTTCAAAGATTGTTTTTCCATCATGGTGCATTTCGGACGTTTTACCATGCATAAGTTTATCAGCTCTAATAACATTTCCACCAAACGCTTGACCAATGGACTGATGTCCAAGACAAACCCCAAAAATCGGAATTTTACCAGCAAAATATTTAATTGCTTCCAAGCTAATACCCGCTTCGTTGGGACTACATGGTCCTGGAGAAATCATTAAAAAGTCAGGGTTAAGATTTTCAATCTCCTCAATTGTAATTTCATCATTACGCTTGACCACTAACTCATGACCTAGCTCACCTAAATACTGTACTAAATTAAATGTAAATGAATCGTAGTTATCAATCATTAAAATCATCTGTTCTCATCCTCCACTCAGCTCTTTTTCACTCTGCTCTTTTGCTTTCCACAAAGCCATAGCCTTTTTTAAAGACTCTTTGTACTCATATTTAGGGTTCGAGTCAATAACAACACCAGCTCCCGCTTGTACATGTACTTGACTATCTTGGACGACCATTGTGCGAATTGCGATGTTAATTTCCATCTCACCATTATAGCCTATCCAACCAATTGATCCCGTATAGATACCTCTTCGAACAGGCTCTAGTTCTTCAATAATTTCCATTGTACGAACCTTTGGTGCACCTGTAATGGTTCCTCCTGGAAATACGGCGTCTACTACATCTACAAAATCTTTATTCTCAGCAATTTCACCTTTGACATTTGATACGATGTGCATAACATGGGAGTATTTTTCAATCACCATAAATTCATCTACACAAACAGTCCCATACTTACTTACTCTACCTAAGTCATTTCTCTCTAAATCAACGAGCATCACGTGCTCAGCACGCTCTTTTTCATTTTCAATTAACTCTTTAGCCAGTGCATTGTCTTCTTCATTTGTCTTTCCTCTAGACCTTGTTCCTGCGATTGGCCTCGTGCTGAGCTCAACTCCCGACTTTTTAACTAACAACTCTGGTGAGCAGCTCACTAAATGAAACTCATCCGTTTGCATATACGACATGTATGGAGAAGGATTAATCTTTCGGACCTGTTCGTAAATATGCATTGGATGTGTATTAAGAGGCTGTGACTGTCTTACAGATAAGTTAACTTGAAATACATCACCTTGTCCAATGTATTCTTTTATCTTTTCAACAGCCACACCAAACTCTTCCTCTGACATTGACAAAGTTGTTTGCGTATTAACGCTCTCCACCTTTTCATAAGCAGGGGTATAATTTGTTTTAGCCAACCATTGATTTTTATATGAAGTTAAACGAGCTTTAGCATGTTCTTCATCTGTGTGGTTCACTATTATCCATAGCTCTTCTTTATGGTGGTCATATACAAAGACATCATCAAAAATTAAAAAATAAATATCAGGCATCTTTAACGGATCATCTGCTATTGTTGGTACATGTTCTACGTACCTCACGTAATCATAGCTGATATAACCAATGGCCCCACCTTGAAATGGAGGCAGTTCTTTACGTTGAGATGTTTGGTACTTCTTCATCCATTTACGCATCAAGTGCAGTGGATTACCCTTTTCAACACTTCGTCTTTCTTGCTCTATAATATGAAGCTCGTTAGACTCTCCTCGTAGAATAGCGATAGGGTTAAGGCCCATAATATGAAAGTTACCGCCTCGCCCACTCTCCAACAATATGTGATGCGGCTCATCTACAGATAATTCTTGATACTTACTAAACCATTTATCCTTCGGAATCGAAATCGATTCACCCCATGTCATTCGTTGCTGCATTTGCTCACTCTCCTAAAATGAATCACCTATCTTTATTTTACATGATTTTTGAAAGTTATTCACTAGATGAAAAAAACTACCCCTTTAAGCCACAAAATTACTGTGGCTTAAAGGGGTAGCTAAATAAAAACGATTTATCGTAGCTTATCAAGACTGACCTTGTGTTTGCTCCTCAAATTGGAATAATGGTGTGCTTAAATAGCGCTCACCATTACTTGGAATAATGGCTAACACTTTCTTACCTTTTCCTAATTCTTTTGCTACTTTTAATGCTGCAAAAATTGCTGCACCTGAAGAAATTCCGACTAATACACCTTCAGTTTTAGCTACTTTTCGAGCATAGTCAAATGCTTCTTCATTTTTCACAGGAATGATATGGTCATATAGGTCTGTATTTAACACACCTGGTATAAAGTTAGCACCAATTCCTTGAATTTTATGAGGCCCTGGCTGACCACCACTTAAAATTGGTGAGTCTGCTGGTTCTACAGCATAAAGTTTGATCTCTGGGTAAGCTTCTTTCAATACTTCTCCAGCACCTGTAATCGTTCCCCCTGTTCCAATCCCAGCTACAAAAGCATCAAGTTGGTCACCAAATTGTTCAACGATTTCTTTACCTGTTGTTTTACGGTGCACTTCAGGGTTTGCTTCATTTTGGAACTGTTGAGGAATAAAATAACCATGTTCTTTCGCTAATTCAGAAGCCTTATTAACAGCTCCTTTCATTCCTTCAGGTCCTGGTGTTAAGACTAACTCCGCTCCATATGCACGAAGTAGGTTACGACGTTCAATACTCATTGTTTCAGGCATTGTTAAAATCGCACGGTATCCTTTTGCTGCTGCAACCATCGCTAAACCGATACCTGTGTTACCGCTTGTAGGTTCAATAATTGTGTCGCCAGGCTTTAAAACACCTTTAGCTTCCGCATCTTCAATCATTGCTAACGCAATACGATCTTTCACGCTGCTTCCTGGGTTCATAAACTCTAACTTTAAGTATACATCTGCCATATCTTCTTCAACTAAACGATTTAATTTAACAATTGGTGTTTGACCAATTAATTCCGTAATTGAATTTGCTACGCGTGCCATATCTCCACTCCTAATCCCGAGTAATTTTATTGAATTTGTATAAAATTTATCAGTTATTTTCTAAATTGTCAATCATTTTGTTTTGTGACAATGACTTTTTTTTCTATTTTTCTAGACCATTATATCCTTACTGTATCACTTTCAGACCAAACTTCAAAAGAAAAAGACACCGGCTGTATGCGATGTCTTTTTCAAAGGATTATATAGCTTCTTCTTTCATTTCTTTAAGTTCTTCAGCAGGGAAGTGATACATTTCATTGCAGAAGTGACACTGTGCTTCAGCTTTGCCATCTTCATCAATCATTGATTGAATTTCATCTTTTCCTAAGCTGATAATTGCATTGCCAATGCGCTCTTTAGAACATTGACATTTGAATTGAACAGGCATGGTTTCAAGAATTTTCAGGTTATCTTTTCCTAGAACTTCTTCTAAAATCTCTTCTGGTGTTAATCCACGTTGGATAAGTTTAGAGATTGGTTCAATGGTTTGTAAACGCTGTTCAATTGCTGAGATTGTTGCTTCATCTGTTCCTGGTAACAGCTGAATAATAAAACCACCTGCAGCTAAAATTGAATTATCTGGGTTTACTAAAACACCAACACCCACTGATGAAGGAACTTGTTCAGATGTTACAAAATAATAGGTAAAATCTTCTCCTAATTCACCTGATACAATCGGTACTTGACCATTAAATTGATCTCTCATACCAACGTCTTTTACTACGCTAAGCGTACCTCCCGTACCTACTGCACGAGCAACATCTAGCTTACCATGTTTGTTTAGGTCAAAGTGCGTTTGTGGGTTTGTAACATAACCACGAACTTCCCCTTTGGCATTGCTATCTACCAAGATTGCGCCAATTGGTCCTCCACCTTCAACCTTTATAGTTAACTTTTGTTCTCCCTTTAACATTGCGCCCATCATTACACCAGCACTCATCGTACGACCTAATGCTGCTGAAGCTGTTGGCCACGTATAATGGCGACGCTGCGCTTCGCCTACTGCTTCCGTTGTTTTCACAGCGTAGGCACGAACTTGATTATTATATGCTAAAGCTTTGACTAAGTAGTCACTCATAATAATACTAACTCCTCTTATTCCATATTTTTCGTATAGATAATCTGTAGACCTTTTAATGTTAAAAACGGATCTACAATGTCAATAATATCTGACTCTTTTGCGATTAATGTTGCTAAACCACCTGTTGCAATTACTTTAGGGTTTACGTTTGATTGCTCTTTCATTCGTGTAACAATACCTTCAACTTGCCCAACATATCCATATAAAATTCCTGCTTGCATCGCAGAAACTGTATTTTTGCCTACAATGCTATTCGGCCTAGCAATTTCAATTCTTGGAAGCTTAGATGCTCTAGAATACAGCGCTTCCGTAGAGATGTTAATACCAGGTGCGATAGCTCCTCCCATATACTGCTTATCTTCGTCAATATAACAGTAAGTTGTTGCTGTTCCAAAATCGACAATAATTAGTGGGCTGCCATAAAGCTTAATACCTGCTACTGCATTGACGATACGGTCTGCTCCAACCTCTCTTGGGTTTTCATATTTAATATTTAAACCTGTTTTAATACCAGGGCCTACTATAAGCGGCTTTAAATGAAAATATTTTTGGCACATACGTTCCAATGCAAACATAATTGGTGGTACTACAGAGGAGATAATAATACCATGAATATCTCTAAAAGATAAACCAACGTGCTCAAGGAGTGCCTTAATTGTCATTCCGTATTCATCTTCTGTCTTATTACGACTCGTTTCAATGCGCCAATGATATTTTAGTTCATCACCATCATATACTCCTAATACAGTATTCGTATTTCCAACATCTAATACAAAAATCATGTTAATCACCACTTCGCCTTTAATCAATATTTACACTGAAACCATCATACCATAACTAAGAAAAAGGGGTGTACAGTAAAAGAAGCTTTTCCTTTTTCTTACTAATATTCATATAGAAACAAAAAAAAGTAAGATGCTCATAGGAGCATCTTACTTTTTTATTCTTTAGGCTCTTCTTCTTGATCTGGCTTTGATTGAATGTTTACTTTTACATCTTCATCACTGCTTTTTGGAGAACGATCTGGAAGCGTGCCATGATCAACCAAGTGCTTGATTTGCTCAGCATCTAATGTTTCAACTTTTAATAACGTTTGAGCAACAAGTTCTAACTTATCACGATTTTCAGTTAGGATTTGTCTTGCACGCTCGTAGCTATCTTTAATGAACTGTTGAATTTCTAAATCAATTTGATGAGCAATTGCGTCACTATAGTTTTGTTCATTTTGGATGTCACGTCCTAAGAACACTTGGCCACCTTGTGACTGACCAAACTGCATTGGACCTAACTTATCGCTCATACCGTATTCAGTAACCATACGTCTTGCGATACTTGTTGCACGTTGGAAGTCATTATGTGCACCTGTACTTACTTCGCCAAAGATTAATTCCTCAGCTACACGTCCACCTAATAAACCAACGATCTTATCTAAAAGCTCTGGTTTTG
The DNA here is from genome assembly GCF_036409025.1 of Priestia sp. GS2. Lineage (NCBI taxonomy): Bacteria > Bacillati > Bacillota > Bacilli > Caryophanales > Bacillaceae > Priestia > Priestia sp. GS2. The sequence goes on from NZ_JAZGJX010000001.1 coordinate 3,354,249, forward strand.
TCATGAAATAGCGATCTTCTTTCGGAAGCATTACAGCATAACCGCCTGCTTGCCCACGTGGAACAATCGTTACTTTATGTACCATATCCGCTTCATCTAATACAACACCAATAATTGTGTGACCAGCTTCGTGGTACGCGACAATATTGCGTTCTTTTTTAGAAATAACGCGACTCTTTTTAGCTGGTCCCGCAATTACGCGGTCCGTTGCTTCATCGATATCACTCATATCAATTTTTTTCTTATCTTGTCGTGCAGCTACTAAAGCAGCTTCGTTTAACAAGTTTTCTAAGTCGGCTCCTGAGAAACCTGGTGTACGCATCGCAATAGCATTTAGATTCACATTTTCATCTAAAGGTTTGTTGCGGGCATGTACTTTTAATACCGCTTCACGACCATTTACATCTGGACGATCTACAGTAATCTGACGATCAAAACGTCCTGGACGTAATAAAGCTGGATCTAAAATATCAGGGCGGTTTGTTGCTGCAATGATAATGATTCCTTCATTAGCACCAAAGCCATCCATTTCAACAAGCAATTGGTTTAGAGTTTGTTCACGTTCATCGTGACCTCCACCTAGACCAGCACCACGTTGACGACCTACAGCATCAATTTCATCGATGAAGATAATACAAGGTGCATTTTTCTTTGCGTTTTCAAACAAGTCACGCACACGTGATGCACCAACACCAACAAACATTTCAACAAAGTCTGAACCACTGATTGAGAAGAAAGGCACGCCTGCTTCACCAGCTACAGCTCTCGCTAATAATGTTTTACCCGTTCCTGGAGGGCCTACAAGAAGCACACCTTTTGGAATTCGAGCCCCTAAGTCGGCAAATTTACGAGGGTCTTTCAAGAACTCTACAACCTCAACAAGTTCTTGCTTCTCTTCGTCTGCACCTGCAACATCTTTGAACTTAACTTTCTTCTTTTCTTCACTGTAAAGCTTCGCTTTACTTTTACCAAAGTTCATTACACGGCTACCGCCACCTTGAGCTTGGTTTAGTAAGAAGAAGAAGAGAATGAAGATAATGACAAAAGGTATAATTGATGTAAAGAATGTTACCCAACCACTTGTTTCATCTGCTGGGTCAACCTTTACCTGAATTTCCTTACTATTTGCAGCGGCATTAATACGCTCTAACGCTTGATCACCATCTACAATGTAAGTTTGGAATTTCTGATCCTCATTATAAGATTCTAATTTCCCTTGTACAACATAAACCCCACGTTCAGGCTTCAATGTTAATGATTCAATATCTCCACTTTCCAAGTGTCCTACAAATGTGTCATATCGCATTGCTTCAGTCTTTTGGTTGGAACCACTGAAGAAACTGACCACGCCAATAATGACTAAAAATATAAGTAAATAAAAGATGGTATTACGGAAGATCCGATTCATTTCTTACCTCCTCCCACGATAAACAAATACTGTATTCAATAGTACCATAGAACCTATATCCTATCCAACAAATTGCATTTGCAAATATGCTGATTAGTTACTATACACTTCTGGTTTTAGCACGCCAATGTAAGGTAGGTTACGATACTTTTCCTGATAATCTAACCCATACCCTACTACGAAAGCATCTGGAACTTCAAAGCCAACGTAATCTGCTTTAATATCCGCTTTACGCCCAGTTGGTTTGTCTAATAGTGTTACGATTCTAATTGATTTTGCTTTGCGATACTTAAATAACTCTACTAAATAGCTTAGCGTTAATCCACTATCAATAATATCTTCTAAAATTAAGATGTCTCGACCTTCTACAGAAGTATCTAAATCCTTTAAGATTTTTACTTCACCAGAAGAAACCATTTCTTTACCATAGCTTGATACATCCATAAAGTCCATTTCTAAATATGTATCGATGCGTTTAATTAGGTCAGACATAAAAGGCATGGCACCTTTTAATACACCAATTACTAAAGGAAAGCGATCTTGATACTCTTCAGTGAGTAGTTGTCCTAAATCCTTTACCTTTGCCTGTATTTCTTCCTCTGAAATTAGAATTTCTTTAATATCATGCTTCATTCCTTGCTTGCCTCCTAGAAGTTTTCCCTACTTATAGTATAAAATAACATATCTTAACTTATGAGTGTGTAATTCATAAGCAGATTTTTTTAATTTTGGCAGCCATAAAATTGTACCATTACTATCTTCTACAATAGGCCACGCATTTCTTTTCTCTAAAGGCACTTTTTCATCAATAAAGATATCCTTTACCTTTTTATGCCCCTTCATGCCTTTTAATTGAATTTTATCTCCTGGTTTTCGCGTTCGAACCCGAATCGGAAACCTAACCTTACTATCATCTACTAAAAAGATGTCAGCGTCTTGCTTATCATATTCTCCATTATGTATGCTAGCAGTAAGGGAATGACCATTCGGCAGCTGAATAACCCCTGGAATGGGAATATCATATTCATATGCTGGAATAGACTGCGTAAATTCAAAAGTGAACATACAGTCGTCATACGAACGAGAAATTGTCAGCTTATTTGGAAAGTGAAGCACACCAGAAGGTTTATCAGCTTCTAAAAACCTCAATAAATTATTAATATGAACTGAGGAAAGATCTGAAGGGATTTTTTTATAGAGATAGTTTAATATTAGTTGAATCCCACGCCTTTGTAAAGGTTTGCTTATATTAAGGAAAGACCCTCGACTCATTAAAAGATACCCTTGTCTTTGCTGTTTAATTACCTTATTCATTTCTTGTGTTGTTAATTCCTCTAAATAGACTTGATCTTCATATAAGTTTTCACTAAAAGCCTGAAATTTTTCATGTATATCGTGATATTCATCCTTTAAAAAAGGTAATATATATTGCCTAATGCGATTACGAGTATATGTATCCTTCTCGTTAGTAGGGTCTATTCTAGGATTTAAGTTAAATTTCCTGCAATATAATAAAATTTGTTCTTTTGTAACAGATAAAAAAGGGCGAACGAGAGACCCTGTGGCATAAGGACGCTTTACCTCCATACCTCCATACCCTTTCATCGTACTACCTCGCGCTAACCTCATAAGTATGGTTTCTACTTGATCATCTCCGTGATGAGCTAAAGCTAGTACCTCTGCACCGTACTTATTCATCATTTCTTCAAAGAACGTATATCGACATTCTCTAGCTGCTACTTGAGCAGATACTTTGTTCTTTTTTTGATAAGCTGTTACATCGATACTAACACCTTCAAAAGTAATACCTGCATCTCTGCAATAAGCTTGCACGTATTCTAAGTCACGTCTAGACTCTTCTCCTCGAAACATATGGTCAACGTGCAGCGCCACTAGGTGTAAATTTCTGTGCATCTGCTCCTTATGTAAAAAATGAAGCAATGCTAAGGAGTCTGGACCTCCAGAAACACCAACTAAGACCGTTGCATTAGTTGGTAAAAGGTTATGTTTATCAATAAATTCTGTTGTTTCCCTTTCCATTATCCTGTTCATCCTTACGTGATTAAGACTAGTTACCACTATTCCCTTCTCATTTTACGGATATTCCATTAAAAAGTTTCACATTTATAGTACTTGAATGAAAAGATATAACAAATACATAAACATGACGGATGCTCCTAATAAAACAGTTTCTAGGAAATGTGTACGCTTCTTCTTTACTTTAACACGCTTTGGACTATGCTGACGAACCTTTTGATTACCTACAGATGTAACTGATTCACCGCCCTTGGTTCCTTCAATCAGATCTTGCTTCATCTCATGAGCTGTACGATAGTTGCCATGAACCGCTTTATACAAAGTAGAACGATGTGCTAACAGAGCGTTATGTGTTTTTAATAATTTCTTTAGTTGTTCATTAGGTTTATCGGTTTTATTTAAACGTTCGCCGATTAATAATTCGATTATAATCATGGCCATAGCAAACAAGTCATATGTTGGCTCAGCTTTTCGAGAGCCAAACCCCCAATATGCTCGATCATAGTAATCTGTAAACTCTTTGATAGCTCTCCCTTGCATTGTCGTTCCACCTACATCGATTAAACGAACCTTGACAGGCTGGTCACTTACAACCAAGTTCTCAGGCTTTAAGTCTCCAAAGACCCATCCTTCCTTGTGTAGTTCATGTAAGTCGCCTAATAGCTGTATTGCCAGTACATTTACCCATTCCTTGCCTCTTTTCGCAATGAAAGCTTTTAACGATGTTCCCTTTACATATTCCATTACATAAAAAGAGAGTGCTTGATTACGATAAATCCAGTCGTCTACATCGAATAAGAAAGGTCCAACAGACTTGCCATGGACCTTTGAGAAGTTACGTAATACATTTACCTCAGCCGTTACAGAGTTGTTATCAAAGCTTAACTTTAACGCTGCCATTTCTCCATTTGGCGAGTGAACCAAATAGACAACTCCGGTTGCACCTATGCCTAGTTGCTTTACGATGGTGTAATGATTATGATGCCACTTCCCTGTTAGTTTTGTACCAGCTGTTAAGTTACATACCAGATTCTTCATTGTAGTGTTCATCACTTCTTAACATCCCCCTTAAGGAACGTTTCTTCTGAACAAAGTGGTTTGTTGCCTCTTTAATCGCTGGGCCCGTAGGTGTAATGCCACCAGCTGTTAACTTCGGAAATATAGTAGATAATGATTCTAGCTTTGGGTTCCAATCCATAAGTTTTTCAACATCTTTCTTTTTCCCTGGAAATAAAAATACTGAAAATTGATTGTATCCAATTCTAGCATTGAGACTGAGAGATAAATCTAATAATGCTTCTTTAACAGTTGGAAGTTTTGATTTCATGCTTCCACTCATATCAACTAAAATGAGAATCTCTAAATCAACTGTTTCACCTAGCTCATCGACAACTTCCATAATTTCTCCACGCTTTTCCGGAGGTAAATCTTCCATCTTTGAAGCTGATGCGCCTAATATTTGTTGAAGCTCTTTATTTACTACACCTTGCAACGTTTGAGTCATTGCTTGTCTTGTAACCATCTGAACGGTTTGAGAGAGTTGCTTTACATAGACGATTTGGCTAACCCCTCCACCTGACATAGCTATACCTTCAATTTCATTTTGACTTTGTTCATCAATCACGTCTTCTTCCATAACGCCAATAACATTTACACTGATACCCTGTTCCTTAGCTAATGCTGCCATTGCAATTGGATCTTCTCCCGTGTTAGAGCCTCCATCTGTAATAACCAACATTTGCTTTAACGTTCCTTTTTTCATAAATAAAATCCCCTCCTCATTATCAGTATTAACATGATAGACGAGGAAGGGATAATTTATACTCTATAATCTACTGTGCTTTTTTGCGATACGCATAGGTTGGAATTGAAGACCATTTTGGCGTATTATGCTTCAGTTTAGCAACCACCACGGTCATATCATCTTCAATTAAACCAGACCGTGTTCGAATGACTTCTTCCATAATTAAGTCTGCAATTTCCTGTGGATCATCGGTTTGTAATTCTCCAATTTTACGCTTCATCCACATCTCATAATTTTCAACATGTCTTGGACCTTCAAACACTCCATCACTCATCATAATGAGTAAGTCCTGTGCTTTCATTTGCTCACTCACAACGTCTACTTCAAACTCTTCGATAATTCCCATTGGTAAATTACTTGCTTGTACCTTTATTACTTTGTCACCACGCTTAATAAAGCTTGGTGTCGAGCCGATTTTCAAAAAGTTTACGTTTGCATCTTGTAAATCAATCATTGCCAAGTCAAGTGTCGAAAAAATTTCATCACTCGTTCGTAATGAAAGAATAGAGTTAATAGATTTTATTGCTATAGTCTCTTCAATGCCTGTTTGTAAGATTTGTTTAAGGAGCTGTAGTGTTTCACTGCTCTCATAATGAGCTCTTTCACCGTTTCCCATACCATCGCTAATTGCTAATGCATATTTACCAGCATTTAATTCAATCATTGAATAGCTATCTCCTGAAACAAATCCTCCTCCTTTTGCCGCATGAGCTACCCCTGTATCTACAACATAAGCTTTTGTTGAACCAAAAGAAACGTGACAATAACCTTGAGGATATTTTGCACAGTCTTCATTTTTCACCACAATACTTTCACCAAGTATATCTGTAAGCATTGGCGCAATTATCTTTTCACATTCTCCTCTGCCATGACAGTACGGAACCCACATTTCTACATCTACATTACCAGGCTCTAAACTATAAATTTCAATTTGATTAATCTCCATGCCAAAGCTTCTCAATGCTTCAACAATCTGTTCTTCTTGGACATTTAAATTTTCTCTTTCTCTTTTAATTTCTTGCGCGAAATTATTCATAACCTGAGAAACTCCATGTAGCTGCTCAGCTACAATCCGACGACTTTCATGAATTTGAGATTTTAACTGCTGGTTGGCTTTAAAGTAAGTCAGCTCATGTTCAATGACGTCGATTACTTTTTTCGACTTTACACAATGCTTATCCATTTCTCTGACTAGCTTGGGATTTCTCTCTAGCGAGTTGTTATCAATTTCTAGCATAATTTCTTTCATATATTCATAGGTTGTATCAAACTGCTGTGCCCAACATTGCTCTTTTTTGAAACAGAATTGACACGTCCTCTCCGTTACGCTACTGAGGAAATAGTCTATTTCTTTTTCTTCATTTCGCTTTTCCTCATAAAAGCCATTTTGAGTAAAGCTATCGGATAAAGCTTGAAATACATTTGAGAATTGTTCCACTCGATTTGCGGTCACATCTCTTACTTTTCGAATATATTGCTGTTGTTCCATCATGTTTTCCGATGTACCTGGAACGAGTTTACTTAAATTTTTCAAAAGGAATGTCGGCGTTAATAGAAATAAAGCAACAGCAATAAGCGACTCATATAAATTAGTTGAAAGTGCCTGTTCGGCTTGTGAATAGAGGCCAATTAAAAGAGATCCAACAATCAACCCCAGAGATGCACCAATTTTTTTGCCATCTTTTAATAACCCTCCTAACAAGCCTGAAAAAGCTAGTAAACTCATTTCATATAAACTCGTTACGTTAGCAAAGCTTAAAATTAATCCCGTTACTACACCCACAGTAGCTCCAATTGTTGGACCTGACACAAAAGCAAAAATCAATACTAAATAACGTGATAACACGTGCTCTGCTGATAAACCGTACATAACCCAACCAATAGTTCCTGTCATGACAGATGCTAAAAGGATAATGAGAGAAATAACCTCTTCTGTCTTAAGAGACTGTTTTCGCTTCCGATATGAAATAAGAGGTACACTTTGTAGAAAAATCATTGTTAGGATAAAACTTAAGCCCGCTTCCACAGCTATAAATGCAAAGTCATACATTGTAACTCCTTGTGAAAACAAGTAGAAAATCCCTAACTTCGTTAAAAACATAGAAATAAACACGGTAAATGGTAACTTTTTAAGAGGATCGATGGTTATAAAACCACTAAAGCGATGAAGAAGTAAAAATACGAATAGGGAACAGAAGACAACCCCACCGTTTTGTAAGGATAGACTAAATGCTCCAGCCAAAATGGCTAAGCCTGCAAGAGCTGCCTTATCTTTTTTAATAGCAAGTACAGCCGCAAAGAAAGGTAATGCAAACGGCATAATTTCCATTAAAATTAAAGCTCGTCCTAATAAAAATCCTACTGCTAATAAGATTAACCCCCACTGGAACAATACCTTTTCCGTTTTCAAACTCGTTTTCGTAAAAATGCGTGACATTTCTAACCTAGTACGATTAAAAACAGCTTCAGTTGCTGGACCGGCAAAATTCCGCTCAGTTTTTTGCATTTTTCCACCACCCGCTAATTATACTTATAAGCTATTATATCCAGAAAGAAGTTAAGATTTTGTCAAATCGACTCTCTCTAGTACAAGAATCGTTCGACGACTTTCTAGTTGGAGAGCGAAAACTATACAAAAAAATATATAATATTACATTGCAGCTTAAAAAAATTTAGAAGTTATGCTCTAAACTAGTATTTTCTTGTACTAATTTATTTAAATTGATTAGGTTTATTATTTATATTTTTTGGTTTCCCATTATTTTTAAAAATGTTATTGACAAGCAATGGAGATTTTTATATTATTATACATGTCTTTTATAAAGAATTTATGGCGGTGTAGCTCAGCTGGCTAGAGCGTACGGTTCATACCCGTGAGGTCGGGGGTTCGATCCCCTCCGCCGCTACTTATTATAAAGGCCCGTTGGTCAAGTGGTTAAGACACCGCCCTTTCACGGCGGTAACACGGGTTCGAATCCCGTACGGGTCATCCAAAAACATGTACATCATTGTACATGTTTTTTATATGCAAAAAAAGCACCTTCAATGAAGGTGCTTTTTAGAACTCGCTATCTATATCGTGATAAGCAGCAAGTTAGCCGCGTTTCGCGCCGCGTCCGCCACGTTTTGATTCTGTATGGCGTTTTAGGGAAGATAAACGTTCTTCACTATCTTTTAAGAAACGATTCATTTTTTGTTCAAACGTTTCTTTTGAACGGAAGTCATTACCACCACCGCGATTATTACGCTGTGGGCGATGTGAGTCACGAGGTCTGTCAGAACGTGGTGCACGCGCTGGTCTCTCTGGTCGCTCTGGACGTTCTGGTCTCTCTGGACGATCTACAGCCTTCTTAATTGAAAGGCCAATCTTTCCATCTTTCTCTACGTTAATAACCTTTACTTCAACTTCATCGCCGACTTTTAAATGGTCGTTAATGTCTTTTACATAGTTATCAGCTACTTCACTAATATGAACTAAGCCTGTTGTTCCCCCTGGAAGCTCAACAAAAGCTCCAAAGTTTGTAATACCTGTTACCTTTCCCTGTAACTTGCTGCCTACTTCAATTGACATAAAAAAAATGCTCCTCCTTAAAATGATAAAAGAAATCAATTTACTCTATTATACAAAAAGCGAAAATATGCTGTCAACGCACCGTGAATTTAGTCTTTTTTGATGTTAAAGATAATCTCACCGTCTTCTGATAAGAAGTAATCTCTTCTCGCAATTTTTTTAATATACTCATCATCATTTAACTTAACAATTTCAGACTCAAGCTGCTTTTCTTTGCTTTCAAGTTTTGTTAATTGTTGTTCTAACTTTTCTTTTTCAGCTTTTTTATTTTCAATAGCTGATGCTTGAGTAATCAACGTTGTAACGATACCTACACCAATAAGCAGAGCTAAAACACCAAAGAAAGTTAGACGTCTAATTAAGCCAATGCGCTTTCGATCTGTTTGTTTTTTAAGACTTTGTTGTTGTTGACTATATTCTGTATTTAACTTTGTTACATTTTTCTTACGTTCAGCACTCATTAACCTAGTCGTCCTCCTTATTTTTAAAAGTGTTTAACCATGATACAGCCCTCATTATGGTATTCTTTACACGTTGAAAAACTCCTTCTAGATACGTAAAACACCTCTGTAAAAATCGTCTTACAGATTTAGGCATAATTCTCCAAAACACCAAGAATATCCACCTTATTGGTAGAAAAATCACCTTTAGTATAAATGAAACAAGGCTATATCCAAAGCGATAACATAATAAGCCTAAAGCAATTATACACCTTAACAGCATTCGAGCAGGCTTGACCAATATAATAATAAGAATCGTTAGTAAGGCTCGATAAACGGCTAATACACTTGAAACAATAAATTTTAAAGCCTTTAAATAAATAGATTGGATTAAGCTTTGATAAGCTGCAAATCCACATAATAAGGCAAGAAATGCATAAAACCTTAACTCACCTTCATTAACTAAAAATAACACGTAAAAGATGAGTAATGCTTGAACTACCCAAAACAGTAAGTCGCTAATAAAGACAAACCACCTTACTGTTTGAGCCCGATTTACAAAGTAGCGATATGTATCCAGTGATGCTCCAATACATCCACCCATCGAAATCATTGCAAGCATAGTATAGAATTGTATATTAAGGCTCATCGAAACAACTTACTAAAGAATCCTTTAGCTTTCTCCGATTGGTTCTCATCTAAGTAAACTATATCAAAGATTTTTCCTTTTATCGATACAATTCCTTTTTCAACATCCAAATTTTTCATCTGAAGGTTTTGACCTCGTACAGATAAAAATCCCATCACAGTTTCCAGTAAAAATTCTTCATTGTCAAAACTCTCTACTTGCTTGACTCCGGTAATATCTAAGAGGCGTCTCCCCTTCATTACTAAATCATGATTTGGAGTTTGATCTTTATTTGCACTGCCCATTTCGTAAAATTGACTCATCTTCATCCCCACCTCATTATTAAGCTCTTCATTACGTTTGGTTTAAACATATGAAGTGAGAATGAAGTTTAGAACAAGCTCACAGATGTCCTAATTGTTTTATGAGTTTGTTACTTTTTCTTCTTTTACTAAAGAGTATAAATTTGCAGCTTCTTCTTTCTTAGCGTTTTCTTGAAGAGTTTCTACTTTTACTGTCACAATCTTTGTCCCAAATTGAATGGCTAACTCATCACCTACTTTTACGTTTGAGCTTGCTTTTGCAACGATCCCATTAATAGAAATTCTTCCTTTGTCTGAAATCTCTTTTGCTAACGTACGACGTTTAATTAGACGAGATACCTTTAAGAACTTATCTAATCTCATAATTCCCTCACCTTTCGTTATTACAAACCTATTTTTTTCGCTTCATTCCAAAATTGATCTAGCTCTTCTAAAGTAAAGTTTGCAAATGAATGACCAGATTTCTTTACCTGCTCTTCAATATAGCGAAAGCGCGCACCAAATTTTTCATTTGTTTTAGCTACTGCGGTTTCCGGATCAATTTTATAGTAGCGAGCTACGTTTACTAACGCAAATAAAAGATCCCCAAACTCATTACTCATTTCTTCCAGATTCTCTGCCTGCACTTCTTCTTCAAATTCCTGAAGCTCTTCTTTTACTTTATCCCACATCGGCTCAATCGTTTCCCAATCGAATCCAACTTTAGCAGCTGCCTTTTGATATTTATATGCTCTCATTAAGCTAGGCATAGCAGAAGGCACAGCATCTAATAATGAAGCTGGCTCTTCCCCTTTTTCTTGCTTTTTAATTTCATCCCAGTTTTGGAGAACCTCTTCTTCATTATCTGCTCTTACATCGCTAAACACATGTGGGTGACGTCTAACCATTTTTTCTGCTACGGTAGAAATTACATCCTCAATGGTAAACATCCCTTCATCTTCACCAATTTGAGCATGTAGCATTACTTGTAGCAGAACATCTCCTAGCTCTTCAACAATATGATCGTCATCCTGTTGATCGATAGCATCTAGCAGTTCATAAGCCTCTTCGATTAAATAACGCTTTAATGATTCATGCGTTTGTTTTTTATCCCATGGACACCCATTTGGTCCCCTCAGCACTGCGATAATACGGCGAAGCTCTTCGAATTGATGATATAACAAGGTCGAATCTTTTACAGGTGGAACATAAATCGTTGTTAAATTATTGAGCTCCATCCCATGGTCAAGCTCATAAAGTTTAACCTTTTGAATATGCTCATCTGAGCTACCTGCTGCTGTTACAATATATACTTCATATTCATCTGGTAGCTGTTCCATTAACGTAAGTTTTACATCAGAAGCTACAAACTGATCATATACTTGTCCGATTAAGATATGCTGCTGTAACCTTATTTCATCTCGTTGAAGCGCAGTACCATCTAAAAGTTGAAATCCTTCAATCGGGTCAATTTTCAACGAGGTAAAGATAGGGTCTAGAAAGCTTTGACCGCCTTTTACATCCACCTCTACCCCTTCTCTATTTTGTAATAATAGTTGAACTGTTCGCTCAGCAACTAGTGGATGCCCAGGAACAGCATAAAGAATTTCTCCATTCTTAGACTGTTCTAACAGTTGTTTTGTAATGCTCTCGTATACATCATCGAATGTATCAAAGGATTCATAAACATTATCAAAGGATTGATATACAAAACCCTCCTCTTCTAACGCTTTAACAACTGGGTGTTCTTTTGTTCGTAAAAATACGTTGTTTTTTTGTTGTAACAAGCGATAAATTCCTACTGGAAGCTGATTAAGGTCTCCTGCACCCAAACCAACAATGGTTATTTTATTAGCCATGGAATCCTCCTTCATACTCTACTTAAACTATAAAATGTACTTTATAATTGACTTCCCTAGCGGAACGTCTCTTAATTCACTTTTTGTAAAAGTATTGCTCTTAATAATCAAAACCAAATAAAAAATCCCGCCAAATACAACACCTAACAGTGCTATACCGACATTTAGCGCTCTACTCGAATGTGCATCTAGTATACCATTCATTGTCCATAAATACCCTCTTAATACCATCAGCATTAAGAGACCGACTGCTATAATCTTTATTGCATGACGAATAAGCTTATTTTTTTGGCCAAGTGCTCTATACAAAAATACGCTGTTCATAACGGTAATAATTAAAAAGCTAACAGCAGACGAAATCGCGGCACCTTCTGTATACATAATAGGCACAAGCCACATATTAAGCAAAATTTTAATAACGACACCGATGCAAATGGCGTATACAGGTGCTTTCATTCGACCAACCCCTTGCAGTACAGCAGCTATAGTAGCGGAAATCGTCGTAAAAATGACGAGCATACTTAAAATTTGAAGCACCTGTGAACCTTCCATGTTTCCGTATAACATATGGTTAATAGGTTCCATTAAGCCTGCTAGTCCACAAGATGCACCAACACCAACAACCAACGAAAGCTTAATTGAAACGTTAACCTTACTTTTTACGAATGCCCAATCATTTTGAGTGATAGCTGAAGATATAACCGGAACAAGTGAAAGTGAAAATGCCGTTCCAACAACCGTTCCAAGCTGAATTAAAGGAACACCTCGATCATAGACACCTTTCATTCCCTTAGCTTTTTCAGCATCAATTCCGCTTGTAAGGAGAGAAGGATATAAGGTAAAGGAATCAATAAGTTGAATTAACAGCAGCCCCATCCCGCTAATACAAATGATGATTCCTTGAATGGCTATTTTTTTAAAAATTGGAGATGCTCCAGCAAACGTTTGTTTTGAGAAGCCCCATGTATTAACTATACGATTTCGAAATAAAAAGAAAATGAGTACCATTAACGAAAAAGTAATACCTACAACTGAACCAAAAATTGCTCCTGCACCTACTATATAAGGATTGTAGTTGTTTTTAACGAGTACAAAAGCTAACAGCAAAATTGTGGCTACGCGAATCGTTTGTTCTGATACCTGGGAAACAGCTGTTGGGAGCATTTCATTTAACCCCTGATAGTACCCTCGAATACTCGCTACAAATGGAACAAATAGAAAAGAAAATGAAATAATTTGAATTAATAGCGTTAACTGTTTATCTCCCATTAAAGTCGCAATATTTTCTGCGAACCCATACTGCAAACCAAAAAGCACAAAACTTAAAATGCTCAAAAACAAAAAGCTAACTTGAATAACTTGGATGGCTTGATTCCTTTGATTGTTTGCCATATATTCTGAGACCAGCTTTGAAATAATGACGGGAAACCCGTACGTACTAATTTGCAGAATAATTCCATATAAAGGATATACCTGTTGATAAATATAAAAGCCAACATCACCTGCAATATGATGATATGGAATGCGATAACTAGCACTTAGTATCTTTGTAAAAAGACCAGCTAAAGTTAAGATAACAGCGCCATTTAATAACACTAAAACATTTGATTTCTTCTGCATCGTGACACCTTTCGTATTATACCAATTCTTTATGATGACCTTGCAATATCAACCGCTAAAGGGATATGCAGTTAAGCTGGTATTGTAAGACTTTTATATTATAGCACGTTCTCATTACATGCTCTTTATGTGTTTTACAGAAAAAACCACATAGAAAAAAGACAGCGGTTCTGCTGTCTTTTCGTAAATAAATTAAAATAACATTGATTAGATCTATCGCTTATTGCTCCATTTGACGAGATAAGAAACCTGCAGCCGTTTCAGCTGCTTTATGCTCTACTTCACCAAGCGATTTCTCTTTTGAAAAGAGAATTACCGCTCCAATCGGGTCCCCATTCGCAATAATTGGACCAATTGTATAAGATGAAATTGCTTCTTCATGCCCATCAACGAACTCTAAGCTCTTGCCTTCTGTCACTAACGTTGAACTTCTGCTTTCCATTGTAGACTCAACTAGAGAGCTGATGTTTTTATTTAAGTACTCTTTTTTTGAAATACCTGCAATAGCAATAAATGTATCGCGATCACAAATTAATACTGGATGACCTAGGCTATCGTAAAGAGCTTCACCATATTCTTTAGCAAAATCACTTAACTCACTGATTGGTGAATACTTTTTCAAAATGACTTCTCCATCACGATCAACAAAAATCTCTAATGGATCACCTTCACGAATACGGAGCGTTCTTCGAATTTCCTTTGGAATTACGACACGCCCTAAATCATCAATACGACGAACAATACCTGTTGCTTTCATTGGTTAAAGCCTCTCTTTCATCTGATGATTAAAAATATTGGATGAATGCGTGGAATAATTTATTAATCATTCACCCGTGTTGAGGTTAGTATTCGTTACTATGCAACTTCTATTCACCAACCATCTCTTTTTTTGTTAAAAAGTTCCCTTTTTTCAAAAAAACAAGCCATTTGTCAACGACAAATGGCTTTGTTTTTTAATTTGGAACTTGTTCTTTCTTAACTTTTGCTAAATCACGTGTTAAATGGTGAACAATTTTTAACCATTCTTTTTGTGCAAGGCCTTTTGTATTAATAACAACCTTCACTTTCTTTCCTTCCATACCTAGGCTAACCATTCTGCCAAACTCATTACCTAACATAAATAGTTTTTGACCGTCCACAGTGGCGCTAGCTTCTTCAGATAATAAAATTGTAACGTCTTGTTTTGATTGAGTAATGGATTCCACTAAGTTCGTATTGGCATATACTTTTGTTTCAGCTACCGTAAATAAATGCATCACTTCAACTGGGTATTCACCAAAACGATCAATCATCTCATCTTGTAAGTCTTGAATATCGTCAAACGTTTCAATAGCACGGAAGCGCTTGTACATTTCAATTTTCAAACGTCCATCTGTAATGTATTGATCCGGTATATATGCATCTAGGTCCAGATTAATTTCAACTTGTACTTTCTTTTTCTGCTCATCGGTGCCGCGTCGTTCCTCAATAGCTTCCTTAAGCATTTGGGAATATAAATCAAAACCAACTGAATCAATAAATCCATGTTGCTGTGCCCCGAGAAGGTTTCCGGCACCTCGAATAGATAAGTCACGCATTGCAATCTTAAATCCTGAACCAAGCTCTGTAAACTCTTTAATTGCTTGTAACCTTTTCTCAGCGACTTCTGTCAATACTTTATCTTTATGATACGTAAAATATGCGTAGGCAACGCGGTTAGAACGTCCCACACGCCCTCTCAGCTGGTACAGCTGCGATAATCCCATTTTATCTGCATAATTAACAATAAGTGTGTTAACGTTTGGAATATCAACACCTGTTTCAATAATTGTTGTACTAACCAACACATCATATTCGCCTTCTAAAAAACTTAAAATAACAGCTTCTAGTTCTGTTTCATTCATCTTACCATGAGCATACGTTACGCGAGCATCAGGTACTAACATTGAAATTTCTTCAGCTTTTCTTTCAATATCTTCAACCCTGTTGTATAAAAAATATACCTGGCCATCTCGAGCCAACTCTCGTTCTATTGCTTCACGAACTAATACAGGATTATACTCTACCACATAAGTTTGAACAGGAAAGCGATTTTCAGGCGGAGTTTCAATGACCGATAAATCCCTGACACCTAGCATTGACATGTGCAGCGTACGTGGAATTGGCGTAGCAGTTAGCGTTAGTACATCTACATTGGCTTTCATTTGCTTGATTTTCTCTTTATGAGTTACGCCAAAACGTTGCTCTTCATCAATGATTAGTAATCCTAAGTCTTTATATACTACATCTTTTGATAATAAACGATGGGTTCCAATTACAACGTCAACCGTACCGTCCTTTAAACCTTTAATTGTTTCTTGCTGCTGCTTTCGACTTCTAAAGCGGCTTAAAAGCCCAATATTAATTGGATAGTCTTGAAATCTTTCTCGAATCGTTTCAAAGTGCTGTTGAGCTAGAATCGTTGTTGGTACCAGTATTGCGACTTGCTTCCCATCTGTAACCGATTTAAAAGCAGAACGAATAGCGACTTCCGTCTTTCCATATCCAACGTCCCCACATAGTAAGCGATCCATTGGACGTTCTTTTTCCATATCCTTTTTGATTTCTTGAATAGAACGAAGCTGGTCTTCAGTTTCTTGATATGGAAATGAAAGTTCAAATTCACGCTGTAGATCTCCATCTGGAGAAAAAGCGTATCCTTTGCTAGCTTCACGCTCTGCATACAGTTTAATTAAATCATCAGCAATATCTTGGACAGAAGATTCTACTTTACGTTTAACCTTCTTCCAATCGTTACCACCTAATTTATATACTTTTGGCTCTTTGCCTTCAGACCCAACGTATTTTTGCACCTGATCGATTTGTTCAACAGGAACATATAATTTATCAGAGCCCTCATATTTAATATGAATATAATCTTTATGATTTCCATTTATTTCAAGAGTCTCCATACCTAAGTATCGACCGATTCCGTGATTGACGTGCACAACATAGTCGCCAACATTTAACTCAGAATAGCTCTTAATACGCTCAGCATTAGATAGTTTTTGACGTCTTTTTGTCTTTTTCACACGCTTTTTAAACAGTTCCTCTTCTGTTAACACTGCGAGCTTTTGCATTGGCAGTTCAAACCCAGCTTGAAGATCTCCTTCGATGACTTGAACGATTCCTGGCATTAGCTGGCCATCACCGTCTAGGATAGCGGCTTCAATATCATAATCAGCTAATACACCTTCTAACTTAGTAACTCGTTCACGGTCTGCTCCAAGCATAACAATTGTGTAGTTTGCTTTTTTCCAGCGCTCAATTTCTCCTTTTAACAAATTCATCTGTCCATAAAACTGTTGCATTTGCTTATATGAAATAGTCACGATATTTTGCGGGTTTGTATATGAAACATGCTTTAGAAATAAAGATGTGTAAATGAGCTGATGCGGTGTCGATTGAATTAACCCTGCCAACGGATGTGAAAGCTGTACATCTCGCACAATCTGACCTTGTCCCAAAAGCTCTGTTACCCATTCACCTTCTTCATTATCTAATTGTTCGGAAGTCTCTTGAATACGAGTTGTCTCATCAAAGATAACAACTCCACCTTCTGGAAGATAATCTAGCAAACTAGCGGGCTGCTTATAGAACAGAGACAAGTACTTAAACATGTTATCTAATGACTGTCCTTGTTTTAATTGTTCAATTTCCCCTTGAATGTTTTCAACCAGTCTTTCCTTTATGGTTTTGTCTTTTACTTTGGCTAAGCTATCACTTAAACGCTTTTCAAGTTCGACTGTTCCATCTTTTAACTCATCCTCTGAAAAAATGAACTCTGTAGCAGGCCCAATGCTAATTTCATCTAGTTGCTTTTGAGAACGCTGGTCTTCAAGCGTAAAGGTACGAATAGAATCAATTTCAGTATCAAAAAGCTCAATTCGAACAGGAAGTTCCTCTGTTAACGGGTAAATATCAATAATTCCCCCACGTACGCTAAAATCCCCTGGAGCTGAAACCATTGACACTCGTTCATATCCTAGTTGAATTAACTTTTGCAAATGATGGTCAACATCAATATCATGACCACTTTGAAATACTAACTGAGTTTGTTCCCATCTGGCTTTAGGTGGAAGGATTTTTCTTACTCCTGATACGGTTGTTACAACAATACCAGATTGTTTATGACTCCAATGATTTAGCGCTTCAATCCTTTGTGCTTTTAACTCTGGACTAGCAATTCCTACTTCTGTTGCTACAAGATCATTAACCGGATAGAGAAACACATCTTTGCTCGGTAAAAGATGTACTAAATCTTCATACACCTTTTGAGCCTGAAATAAGTTATGGGTAACCACTAATAACGGATAGCCTTCGTTTTCATTCAGCAATCCCATCAAAACTGAACGTGCTGAACCAGAAATTCCTGTTATTAATTGTTCTTTTAGACCTTCTTTTAAGCTATTAACAATTGTATTTATTTCATTATTCTCAACAAAACGTTGTATAATCCCTTTCAAGGAATTCCCTCCTCCCATGTTGCTATGTAAGTAAATAGAAAAATGCTTTGGTATATAACCAAAGCTTTTTATTGTATAAATGTTTCATACTGATGATAGTCTGGGTTTCGATCTAAAGCTTCCTGGCAATCCTCACAAATTGTTTTAACAGTTAAATCGCCATTTGCTTGGTATTGAACTAGTTCTTGCCTTTCATCAGCTGTTAAATGATGAAAGCCTAGTTTTTCTGTGCTATATTCTTTCCCTTCTATCATACCGACTTTTGCATGACAATGTCTACAGAAATAATGAATAGACAGAATAAAGCCCTCCTAAATGTTTTATTGTTAGTATTAGCATTTAGGAAGAGCTTTATTCCTGTTAATTATATCGATTCATTACTTCTAGGAATGGTTTAGACAACCATTCTTCAGTAGCTTTAACGGATTTCTCTATAGCTCCATTCATTTCGACCATCTCTTCAGATGTAAATCGTCCAAGTACATAGTCCACAACTTTCATGCCGTTTTTAGGGCGATCAATGCCGATTCGAACACGGTTGAATTCTTGTGTTTTTAAGTGCTGAATAATTGATTTAATTCCATTGTGGCCACCTGCACTACCTTTTGTTCGTAAGCGTATTTTTCCACAGGGCAAGTCTAAGTCATCGTAAATAACAACCAAATCTTCCACATCAATATCATAATACTCCATCAGTGGACGAATGCTTTCTCCTGAGAGGTTCATATATGTTAATGGTTTTAATAAAAGGACTTTCTCTCCTCGTACCATTCCCATGCCATACAATCCATTAAATTTTGTGCGATCCAACTTAATATCAAAGTAATCTGCAAGTTCATCAATTGTCATAAAACCAATGTTATGACGTGTTTGATCATACTCTTTTCCAGGGTTACCTAATCCAACAATTAATTTCAACGAAATGCTCCTTTCTCTTTAAACACTCTATCCTTCTTATTATAATCAATTCATCATAAAAGGCGTAACCTTTTGGTTACGCCTTTGTATTATTCTTCGTCTTTTTGTTCAGTTGCTTCTACTTCTTTATTTTCTTCATCACCTTGTTGTTCTCCACTATCAGGTAATTCCTCTTGTTGTGGAGGTAATACTGAAGCCACTGGCTCTTCAAGATCTTGTGTAATTTCAATTTTACCATCTACTTTTACATCCTGTAGAGTTAATACATCATTAATCCCCAGCTCAGTTACATCTACATCAATTGATGATGGAATATTTTGCGGTAAACCTTGAACTGTTACTTCGTATAGTGACTGCTGTAATACGCCACCTTCTTTTGTACCTTTAGCTTCTCCAACTAATGATAGAGTAACTGTAGACTCAATTTCTACCGACATATCAACAACTTGAAAATCAGCGTGTACGATTTCATTTTTTAATGGGTCAGTTTGAATATCATGCAAGATAACTGAATGTTTGTTCTTGCCGACATGTAACGTTAATACGCCATTTCGACCTGCTTCGCGAATTGTTTTAATAAACTCAGCGCTATTTAAGTAAATTGACGTAGGCTCTACTTTATTACCGTAAACAACTGCTGGAAAATTACCCTCTTCACGAATTTTTCTATTTACAGAGTTTTGAAAGCTTGTTCTTTCTTTTGCCTCAATTGAAATACTCATATTTTTCACCTTCCAGTATGTTTTCTATATTAAAATGTACCCTATTTAGAAAGTGATTAAACCTCAAAATCAAATTAATTTGTAGCAATGCTATGCTTAGCATAAAAAAAAGCCTCTTTCACAAGGAAAGAAGCTTCTTTTCAACCCATTAATCGAATAGTGTGCTCACTGACTCTTCTTCATGAACACGAATGATTGCTTCAGCCATTAAAGGTGCAACTGAAAGCTCTGTTACTTTATCAATTTTCTTTTCTTCTGTTAAAGAAATTGAGTTTGTAACTGCTAATTCTTTAATCTTAGAATTTTGGATACGCTCAATTGCAGGTCCTGATAGGACTGGATGTGTACAACATGCATATACTTCTTTTGCACCTGATTCAATAAGTGCGTTTGCTGCCAATGTAATGGTACCAGCTGTATCGATCATATCGTCAATTAAAATTGCCGTTTTGCCTTCTACTTGACCGACAATATTCATTACTTCTGCAACGTTTGGACGCGGACGACGCTTATCAATGATAGCAATTGGTGCTTTTAAACGTTCTGCTAAACGACGTGCACGTGTTACACCACCATGGTCTGGAGACACGATGACAACATCATCAAGGTTTTTGCTCTTGAAGTATTCACCTAGAATTGGAACACCTACTAAGTGATCAATTGGAATATCGAAGAAACCTTGAATTTGTGGAGCATGCAAGTCTAATGTGATGATACGAGTCGCACCAGCTTTTTCAATAAGGTTTGCTGTTAATTTAGCTGTGATTGGTTCACGAGCGCGTGCTTTACGATCTTGGCGAGCATAACCGTAGTAAGGAATTACAATGTTAATTGTTTTAGCAGATGCACGTTTTAAAGCATCAATCATAATAAGTAACTCCATTAAATGTTCGTTAACAGGTGCACTTGTTGATTGAATAATGAATACATCGCAACCACGAATACTTTCTTCAATGTTAATTTGAACTTCTCCGTCGCTAAAACGGTCTACAGAACACTTTCCTAATTCAACACCAATCACCTTAGCAATTTCTTCAGCTAAAGCCTTATTAGAATTTAACGTAAACAATTTCAAATTTTCATCAGCATATACATTTGGCATTTTGTTGTAAAACCTCCGTTAGGATTTTTTATTAATATCAAGCTTTTCAGCGTAGTTCTCTTTATTAACTTGTTTTGCACGAGCAATTGATAAAGCTTTACCTGGTACATCATCTGTAATTGTAGATCCAGCAGCTACATAAGCGCCTTCTCCAATCGTTACTGGTGCAATTAGATTTGAATTGCAACCAACAAATGCACCATCTTGAATCTTAGTTAAAAATTTGTTTTTTCCATCGTAATTAACGGTAATTGATCCGCACCCCAAGTTTACATCCTGACCTACTTCTGCATCCCCAATATAACTTAAATGTGAAGCTTTACTTCCTTTACCAAATGATGCTTTCTTAATCTCGACAAAATTTCCTATTCTCACTTCATCATCAATCATAGACTGTGGGCGAATATGCGCAAACGGTCCAATTGTTACAGATTGACCAATTTCACTGTTGTGAGCGACTGAATGGCGAATAGATGTATTATGTCCGATTTGGCAATCTTTGATTTCGCTGTTAGGTCCGATTTCACAGTTCTCACCAATAGATACAGCACCTTGAATGACTGTTCCCGGGTAAATAACCGTATCGCGTCCAATAACTGTATCCGCTGAAATATATGTGTTAGAAGGGTCGATAATTGTTACTCCGTTTAACATATGTTTCTTATTGATACGCTTTTTCATTGTTTCTTCTGCCTGTGAAAGCGCAAAGCGATCGTTTACACCTAATGTTTCAGCAAAGTCACTTGTTTGATAAGCAGAAATGATTTCACCTTCATTTTTTAAAATCTCAATAACATCCGGTAAATAATACTCACCTTGAACATTGTTATTTGATACTTTTGAAAGCGTCTCAAATAGCTTTTCATTATCAAAGCAATACGTACCTGTATTAATTTCTTTTACTGCTCGCTCCTGTTCAGTTGCATCCTTGTGCTCAACTATCTTTTCAACTGACGCAGAGCTATTACGAATAATTCGCCCATATCCAGTTGGATCTTGAGCATGAGCTGTTAAAATTGTTGCTTTGGCATTTGTCTCTTCGTGATGCTTAAGCAACGCTTCAATTGTTTCCGTTGTAATAAGTGGCGTATCACCACAAACAACAATTGTCGTACCCTTTTCATGTGCAAGTAAAGATTCTGCTTGCATGACTGCATGAGCTGTTCCTAATTGCTCTTCTTGCAAAGCAAATAAGCTTTTATCTCCAACATGTGATTTCACTTTTTCGGCACCATGGCCTACAACAGTAATTAGTTTACTTAACGAAACGTTTGACACTTGGTCAATTACATGTTGTACCATTGGTTTTCCACACACAGGGTGTAACACTTTATATAAAGATGACTTCATACGTGTACCCTGACCAGCTGCCAATATGACTGCATATCTTTTTGACATAACAGGCCTCCAATTTTACCTTTTTATCCATTAAGAATATTATATCAAAAATGACCTCATTTCAAGAAATCATTCGAAAGTCATTCATTTTATTTTAAAATTTTGTTAAATTTTTATAATGAAGAAATTTTATGGATAAAAGAGGAGGACAAAATAAAAAGCCTACTGTTAAGTAGGCTTTTAATCTATCATATTTTATGAAGCACCCGCTTCTTCAAATTCAACTTCTAGTTCACCTAATCGATGATACTCTGCTAAAACAGCATCTTGAATTTTTCCGCGAGTATTAGAATTAATTGGATGTGCAATATCGCGGAACTCACCATCAGGTGTACGTTTACTTGGCATTGCTACAAACAAGCCGTTATTACCATCAATCACTCGAATATCATGAACAACAAATTCACCATCTAATGTGATTGAAGCAATCGCTCTCATACGTCCTTCAGTGTTTACGCGGCGTAATCTTACGTCAGTTACTTCCATTTTGTTCACCACCTTTTCCTATGCGAAGCTTTACTACATAAATTCCACGGAATTTTTGTTTTTCCTGCCTCTACAGAAAAGTTTTTAGAAAATTTTCGCAAAAAAAGTGAACAATTGGAAATAATTTGGTTTTAGTTCGTTAATTTATCCTTTGACTAACGCAACTACTTCAATTTCAACTAAAACATCTTTTGGTAATCTTGCTACTTCCACACATGAACGTGCAGGCTTATGATCACCAAAGTATTGTCCATAGACTTCATTAAGGTCAGCAAAATTATCCATATCCTTGATGAATACCGTTGCCTTTACTACTGTATTTAGTGAAGCACCAGCTTCTTCTAGAACAGCTTTAAGGTTTTGAAATACTTGTTCAGTTTGTGTTTTGATATCCCCTTCAACTAGCGTGCCGTCTGGGCGTAAAGGAATCTGTCCTGAACTGTAAAATAAATTATTAACAACAATCCCCTGAGAATAAGGCCCAATAGCCTGCGGCGCTTGCTTTGTTTGAACTTGTAACATGATTCTTTCCTCCCCAACCTTAGATATATTTTAAATAATTTCCTTCCTGTACGGTGATATGTTTCTCTTTTATGTTAACATCTTTCAGTTGTACAAGAGAAATGTATTCATCAACTAGGCGCTCTTCAATATCCTCTGACTCAACTAATACACCGATTCCAGCAACCGTTGCATCAAACTCTTCAAGCAAGCTAATCATCCCATTAACTGTTCCGCCTGCTTTCATAAAATCATCAATAATTAAAACGTTTGAACCCACAGCTAGACTTCTCTTAGCTAGCAGCATGGTTTGAATACGCTTTGAAGAACCCGATACATAATTAATACTTACAGTTGAACCTTCAGTTACTTTACTATCTCTTCTTACCACCACAACCGGTACATCTAGATATTGCGCTACTGCATAAGCAACCGGAATTCCTTTTGTTGCCACAGTCATAACTACATCAATTTTGCGATTAGCAAATAAAGATGCATATAAACGACCAATCTTATTAACAACACGAGGATCTCCTAAAATATCTGTGAGGTACAAATATCCACCGGGTAATAATCGCTCTGGTTTTTCAATCATCCCACATAGCTCTTCAACAAGTTGACTCGCTTCTTCATTCGACATCTTTGGCATAAATTTAACGCCACCAGCTGCCCCTGGTAAAGTAACAAGCGTACCAATACCTTGTTGTTCAAAAGTTTGCTTTATAATCGCCATATCTTCACTTATAGATGATTTTGCAGAGTTATATTTATCTGCAAAATATGTCAGAGGAATAAGGCGCTGAGGGTTTTGAATGAAATAATTCGTCATATCAATTAAACGTCCACTCCGTCGAAACTTCATAACTTCCTCCCTAAAATCCGAATATTATATTATGAATATAACATTAATATACGGATTTATTCAAGCGTTATTCGTTCTCCAATAAGTCGGACAGCATATACCTTATCACAGAAACCTCGTAAACCGTTATAAATACGGTGCATGCGAGAATCATGCTGTACAAGGCCAAAAACTGTTGGTCCGCTACCGCTCATGAGAACTGCATCTGCTCCAAACCTCTTCATTTGTTCTTTGATTAATGAAACTTCCGGATGCATCTTTAACGTTACTTCTTCTAATACATTTCCTACAGATTGACACATCTTTTCGTAATCTCCTGTATCAATTGCTTTAATCATACCTTCTACATTAGGATGACTCACATTTTGCACCTTTAAATTACGATATACGTCTGCTGTGGATACACCTATTTCTGGCTTTGCTAATATCACCCAGCAGTTTGGAGGTGCTTCAATATGTTTGATTACTTCTCCTCTTCCTGTTGCAAGAGCTGTGCCACCATATACACAAAACGATACATCAGAGCCAATTTCTGCTCCAAGCTCTGCTAGCGTGTCTAGAGACAAACCTAAGTCCCATAACTGGTTTAGCCCTCTAAGAGTAGCTGCTGCGTCACTGCTTCCTCCTGCTAATCCCGCTGCTACAGGAATTTGCTTATCGATTAAGATATTGACACCCTTATCCACTTTATAACGTTTTTTAAGCAGCTGTGCAGCTTGATATGCTAAATTTCGCTGGTCATCAGGAACAAAACGATTATGTGAATAAATAACAATTCGACCATCTTCACGTTCAGAAAGCTCAATACGATCTGCTAAATCAATCGTTGTCATGACCATCTTAACTTCATGATAACCATCCGTACGCTTATGTAACACATCAAGGGATAAGTTTATTTTGGCTGGTGCCTTAACCATTAACTTCATAAATCTTTCACCTACTTCATCTAATCAATTGTAAAGTTATTTTATCACAAAATGAGAAGGTTTATATATCTTTACATAAACAGTGTATAAAAGTATAAAAACCACTAAAAATCCGAAGTGATTTCCACTTCGGATTATCATTACTTTATTCTAGAAAAACAAGTAGAGCATGTTCGTCACTTAAGACTTAGCCAACTGTTCTTTTGCTATTTCTATGGCACGCTTTACCATATTACCTGCATCTTTGGAATGAATAGCACCCCATCCATCGCTTTTTACAACATCATAAAAGTTAAGTTCTTTAGCCAATTCTTCTTTACATTTTGTTGACATAATACCTCTACGTCTGCTCATTTAGTAAAGCCTCCTTTAAAACTCCTCAAACCTTACTTATAGTATAAATCACCAAAGAGGGAGTATGTTTTGAAAAAAAGCCCAATAAAAAAAGCAGCAAACCAAAAACGTCCACTGCTCATCGCTACGTACTATATTACTTTTGGTTTAAAAAAACTTTAGCTCAACTGTTTCAGTTAACACGTCGGCATAGCTATAAGAAACTCTTTCTAAAGAGTTTTCTTCTTGATCTAGCTCCACAATAAAAACAGAAGGATACGTCTCAGTTAAGACTCCTGAACGCTCTACCGTTTTTCTTCGTCCACCGTTCGCTTTTAAAGTCAATCGTTGACCTAGGTGCAAATCCAGCGCTTGCTTAATATCAGATAAAGTTTTCGCCATATTGGTCCACCTCACTATACGTAGTGTAACACGAAAAAATAAAAAAGTCAAAAACATAAAATTATAACAATGTATATCTAATGATGTCAACAAATAATTTTCTACATAAATCTACATTTCCTTTCTATTTTGTGCAAACAACTCCATAATATGTATAAGTTTTACATTTATTTAAAATAATTCTTCTAAAAGAAACGTATAACATTGAAACTTATTTATAATATAGATAAAAAAACTGCTATACAAAAGGGATGAATCCTCTTTTGCATAACAGATTGACGTTCATTATTCAGCTTCATAAGGCATTCCCGTTCGTAAAAGACCTCTTGTTTCTATTCCACCTAATCCCTTTGCACCTGTTAGTGTATTACGCAATACATCCCACACATTAATGCGATCATTAAAAGGGGTGAAGCTTAGCTTTGCTACAACATATACAGGGTCTAAAGCATGAATGTTGACCCTAGATGGAGAACTTGCAAAATTTGCACCTGCTTGTATTAGCTGTTCAAAATGAGATTGACAAGCGCCGGCAAAAATCACGAGCTGATCTAGATTGGCAATTTTACGCCTTGCCTCGTACACCGTTTTCACATAATATTTCGAGTGGCGATAGGCTAATAAGTCATTTTTATTACCTTTTGATTTTGAATAGGCATCATGACCAGTTAACACTAAAATATCAGGTCTCACTTCTTCTAACAAAGCACCTATTTTATTTGGCATTTCTGCTTCTGTACAATGTACACCATATACCGGAACACCTATCTTTTCATACACTGCTAAACACTTCTGTAAATAGTTAGGGTCTCCATCTACATGTAGCACCTTACCTGGCATCTGAAAAAGGCGGTGTGAATGATTATACCCATTTGTCATACCATATTCGGCTTTTTCTCGAATGAGGTCGTAGTCTTGGCTTAACAGCTTTAGAGACCTCTCTAACAGTTGCTCTTCTTGTTCTTTTCGTCGCTGTTGCTCTTGAACATCTACAACTTCTAAATCGGATAAAGGAGCATCAGCAATAAGGCGGATATCTTCTCCAATTAATGTTGCATATTGTTCCTCACCTTCATTAACCGCAATTACGCGAAATAACAAATCACGATCATAAGAAGGACGTGTTACAATATCACCAATTTTGATATTCATAAACTTCACTCCGTCTTTACTACTTAAAAGCTAAATATTCAACTCTCTTCATAGCCTATGAACACGAAGCAAAAAGGTGATTATTCTATGCGAACGATTTTCCTAGCTCATCGCTTAACTTGCCAAACTCTTCAATTGATAATGTTTCTCCTCTTCTTTTTGGGTCGACTGAAGCTTCCGAAAGAGCTTGTTCAATGGCAGCTTTATTTGCTTTTCCATTTGGTAGATTATTTACTAAATTATTTAAAATTGTTTTACGTCTTTGACCAAAGCTTGCTCTAACAACTTTAAAGAAAAAGGATTCATTTTTCACCTTTACGGCTGGTTCATCACGTCGAATTAAACGAATAACAGCTGAATCAACGTTTGGTTGAGGGTTAAACACTGTCTTTGGAACAATCATAACTGTTTCAGCTTCTGTATAATATTGAATAGCAATAGAAAGAGAACCATATTCTTTTGTTCCTGGCTTTGCTGCAATACGGTCAGCTACTTCTTTTTGCAACATAACAACAATTCCTCGAACTGGAATCTGTTCCTCTAACAATTTCATTAAGATTGGGGTTGTAACGTAATAAGGCAAGTTCGCTACTACCATTAAGTCTTCAATACCTTCAAACTCTTGTGCTAAGGTTTCTTTCAAATTAGCTTTAAGTACATCCTGATGAATGACTTTAGCGTGTGGGTACGGTGAAAGTGTATCAGCCAAAATTGGTAACAAACGTTGGTCAATTTCAAAAGCCAATACTTTTTTTGCACGCTTCGCCAATTGCTCAGTTAAAGCCCCAATTCCAGGACCAATCTCAATAGCTCCTGTCTCTTCTGTCAACTCAGCATGATCAACAATACGATTTAAAATGTTAGTGTCAATTAAAAAGTTTTGTCCTAGGCTCTTTTTAAACGTAAATCCATATTTCTTTAAAATTTCTTTCGTACGAGTTGGGGTTGCAATATCTTTTGTCACGACTTTTGTTCCTCCTGATTAATTTTCTGAACAGCTTTGATAAACTCATCTTTTGAAATTTGAAACATTTTTAATCTTTTGTGTAGCTGCTTTCCGTTCGCATAACCAATTTTAAGGAATTTACCTATTCTCTCACGTCTAATTTTTGCTTCGCTATCTCCTACTAAGCGAGCAACAATTAAATCCTCTTGTGTAATTTGCTCATCAATTCCCTGCCATTCTTGCTTTACGTCTTGTAGAGCTTGTCTAATATCTTCAATAGACGCATGCTCAACGCCTATACCTTTTCCATTTTTACCTTTTGCTTGTTCTTTTGATAAAAATGCATGCTTACATCCCGGAACTTGCTCTGAAACAATATTACGAATACGCTGACCTGGATAATCAGGGTCTGTAAAAATAATAACGCCTCTCGTTTGTTGTGCTAGCTTTATCTTTTCAATGGTTTCATCGTTTACGGCTGAACCGTTCGTCTCGATTGTATCAGCTTGTACTGCTCGACGAATTGTAACAGTATCATCCCTACCTTCAACCACAATTATTTCCTTAATCTTCATTATGAACCTCCTCAAAAATGAAGCCTTTTTCTTCATTTTGCATCTAACCTGTCAGTATGAAATCAACTGAAAAAAAGCAGAGGATTGTAAGACCCTCTGCAAGTGTTACTACATTTTAATACTTTTTATTTTAACATTGTTTTAAGCCAATAGATATGTTAAACATTTAATCATGAATTCGGAATAATTTTAGCGCATTTTCAGTAGTATGCTTTGCTAGTTCGTCGTAACTAATACCTTTTAATTCTGCAATCTGCTCTGCTACATATGAGACATATGCTGGTTCATTTCTCTTTCCTCGATAAGGATGAGGTGTCAAATATGGACAGTCTGTTTCTATTAATAATTTATCAAGAGGAATTTCAGTTGCGACTTCTTTCGGCTTCTTCGCATTTTTAAACGTGACAGGTCCGCCGAATGAGATATACATATTCATATCCATACACTGTTTGGCAACTTCAATACTCCCTGTAAAGCAATGCATGATGCCACCAACTTCTTCAACAGACTCTTCTTTTAAAATAGTTACAACGTCTTCTGTTGCATCACGGTTATGAATAATGATTGGAAGATTTACTTTTCTTGCTAAACGAATTTGTCTACGAAATACTTCTTTCTGTATATCTTTAGGTGACTTATCCCAATGATAATCTAATCCCATTTCTCCAATAGCTACTACTTTAGGATGTCCTGCTAATTCTTCAATCCAAGCTAAATGTTCATCTGTCATATCAATAGCATCTACAGGGTGCCAACCAACACTAGCATACATAAAGTCATACTTTTCAACAAGTTCCATCGCTCGATTAATGGTTGGTTCATCAAATCCAACCACGACCATTTTTTCTACATTACGTTCTTTTGCTCTTGCAATAACGTCTTCTAAATCATTATTAAATTGTTCTGCATTTAAGTGTACATGTGTATCAAATAACATATTACTTCTCCTTCCATTTACGAAATAAAAAAGGGCTTTCCCGTGTTCCACGTGAAACGCCCCCTTTTTTATTATTTTACTTTAGTTCCGTTACTTAGAGATTGGTCAACCTCGGCAAGTGATAAGCCATTCGCATCTTCACCCGCTAAGATCATTCCCTGTGAAAGTTCACCACGTAATTTGACTGGCTTTAAATTTACAATGCAGATAACTTTACGGCCGATGAGATCTTCAGGCTTGTAGAACTTCGCAATACCTGATACAACTTGACGTTTTTCATAGCCTAAGTCTAGCTGAATCTTTAATAACTTATCCGCTTTCTTTACAGGCTCAGCATGAATAACTTCCGCTACGCGTAAATCTACTTTTAAGAAGTCATCTAAACCAATTTCTTCGCTTTGTTCTGGCTGAACATCTTCTTTCTTCTCTTCCTGTGTTGGTAACGAACTTAACATTTTTTCTTTAATAAATGTGATTTCTTCGTCACGATCAAGGCGTGGGAACATTGGTTCACCTTTTTCCACTTTTGTTCCTTCACGAAGCATATTAAATGCTTCAATGCTTTCCCAACTCTTTAACACATCTTCTTTTACTCCAATTTGTGCAAAGATTTTTTCTGGTGTTCTAGTTAGGAATGGCTGTAACAGAACAGCAGTATGGCGAATAGCTTCGGCTAAGTGTACCATTACTGAAGCTAACTCATTACGGTTCTCTTCGTCCTTAGCAAGAGCCCAAGGTTTAGTTTCATCAATATATTTATTTGTACGACTCACATATTGCCAAACCGCTGATAAAGCTACAGAGAACTCCATATTTTCCATGGATTCTTCGTACTTTTTCACCATATCTTTTTGAGCTTGTACAAGCTGACCATCAAACTCTGTTACATTACCTTCATACATAGGAATGACACCGTCAAAGTATTTATTAATCATTGCTACTGTACGGTTAACTAAATTCCCAAGGTCGTTGGCTAAATCAAAGTTAATACGCTCTACAAACGCTTCAGGGGTGAACACTCCGTCTGAACCGAATGGGACTTCTCTTAATAAATAATAGCGTAAAGCATCCAAGCCATAGCGATCAATTAATGTTACTGGATCAACAACGTTTCCTTTTGACTTAGACATTTTACCATCTTTCATTAATAACCATCCGTGTGCAAATACTTTTTTTGGAAGAGGCAAATCTAATGCCATTAAAATAATTGGCCAATAAATTGTATGGAAGCGAACAATTTCTTTTCCTACAAGATGAACATTAGCCGGCCAGTATTTTTTGTATAACTCGTCATTTTCAGTACCGTACCCCAATGCTGTAATATAGTTTGATAATGCATCAACCCATACATAAATAACGTGCTTAGGATTTCCAGGTACTTTAATACCCCAATCAAAAGTTGTACGTGAAACAGCCAAGTCTTCTAACCCTGGCTTAATAAAGTTATTAATCATCTCATTTTTACGAGATTCTGGCTGAATAAAGGTCGGATTTTCTTCATAAAAAGCTAATAAGCGATCTGCATATTTACCCATTTTAAAGAAATAAGATTCTTCTCTTACTAATTCTACCGGATGACCGCTGTCTGGACTTTTTCCGCCCACTACTTTTCCATCTTCAATAATCGGATCTACTAACTGAAGTTCTGTATAGTAAGTTTCGTCAGGAACTGAATACCAGCCCTCATATTCATCTAGGTAAATATCACCTTGTTCTAGTAAACGATTGAAGATTTTATCAACAACCTCTTTATGTCTAGATTCTGTTGTACGAATAAAATCATCATAGGATATATCCATTTTCTCCCACAACTCTTTAATCCCTGCTACAATATTATCTACATACTGCTGAGGAGTCACATTATCTTCTTCTGCTTTGCGCTGAATTTTTTGTCCATGCTCATCTGTACCCGTTAAATAACGAACATCAAATCCTCTTAACCGTTTATAACGAGCCATTGCATCTCCTGCAACTGTTGTATACGCATGTCCTATATGTAATTTACCACTTGGATAATAAATTGGTGTGGTAATGTAAAACGTGTTATTTCCCATTTATATAACCTCCAAAATCCGTTTAAGCACTTCCAAAATACAGAGTGATGTATTTCAAGAAAAAATGAAATCAACTATTTATTCTATCTTCTATAATACTATTTTCTAGGACGTTTTGAAAACCATCTAGCTAAAGACATTAGAAATTTAAATAAAAGCTATTTACTCCTACCATTTTTGCCTCTTTCATAGATAAAATACCCTATTAATTTTTGAATCAACTTGAATGAAAGTAGCTTTTTGTCTTTTTTTGTCGAAAGAATGAATTTTCGATTAAAAATGCTTGAATTCAATCATCTTTACATCAAATATATTATGTTATTTTTTTCAATATACTACCTAAAAATATTACTTATATCTTTCATAAACCCTTTTATATAAGTGTTTTTATATTTTTTTATTTCCATCTACATTTTTTTACATACAAAATGATTGACTACTTTTGGAAACGTTGGTATTATAAAAGTACGTTGAATTTGTCGAATAATGACGAAAGTAATGACATAGAAAACTAAGAGTTGAGAGGGGAAAACAAGATGAAATCTACAGGTATTGTTCGTAAAGTTGATGAGTTAGGACGTGTAGTAATTCCAATTGAATTACGCCGTACATTAGGGATTGCTGAAAAAGATGCGTTAGAAATTTATGTTGATGAAGAGCGTATCATTTTAAAGAAATATAAACCAAACATGACTTGCCAAGTAACTGGTGAAGTTTCAGATGAAAATATTCAATTAGCTGGTGGTAAGCTAATTTTAAGCCGTGAAGGTGCAGAACAAATTATGAAAGAGCTTGAAAATAATCTACAATCTTCAAACTAAAAAAAAGCTGTCGTTAGACAGCTTTTTTAATTTATATGATATTCACTATATATCTCTCTTTTTGATTGATTACGATCTTTTGCTACTTGTTTGATAGCATCCTTATTACTGAATTGCTGATCATTTACATAATAGTCCACATGTTCAATAATCGTTAACTCTGTCCACCAAGCCTCTGTTTCTTCTACAATTTCTTCAGTTGTTCCTGACACAATGAAACAAAACTCTCCTCTCAGCTCTGTTTCGTTAGCCCAAGTTATTGCTTCTTCGATATTCCCTCTCAAAAACTCTTCATAACGCTTTGTTAACTCTCTACATAATACAATTTCTCGGTTTCCAAATGCTTCAAACATCAACTTCAACGTCTCTTTTAAACGGTGAGGTGCTTCATAAAAAATCATTGTTTCTTTTTTCATAGATAAAAGCTGAAGTTCTTCCTTTTTATGTTTTTTATTTCGATTTAAAAAACCGTAAAAATAGAATTGATAAGTAGGTAGTCCCGAAGCAATCAGAGCTGTCAATGCAGCATTAGCACCTGGTAAAGGAATAACAGTACAACCTTTGTTTGCCGCTTCTCTTACTAATTCATATCCTGGATCAGAGACACATGGCATACCAGCATCGCTCACAAGACCAATTTTAAGACCTTTTTCTAAATCTTGAATCAGCTTTTCTGTTTTCGTCTCTTTATTATGGTCATGATAGCTAACAATTGGTGTCCCAATCTCAAAATGATTACACAGCTTTTTTGTATGTCTTGTATCTTCTGCAGCAATATAATCTACTTCCTTTAATAATCGAATTGCGCGAAATGTCATATCTTCTAGATTACCAATAGGTGTTGGAATTAGATATAATACCCCTTTGTCTTCAATTCCTTCATAGCTCTTTTGTGAGTTCATGACTTTTCTTCTGCTCCTTTAGGATATATTGCTCTTTCTGCTTACGACTTAACTGTTTAAACCAGTATTCTTTTCTCATGGCTTCAGTTTTTGTCTTGTACTCTTCATGCCATAAAAGGACAACTGGTAAACGACTTTTAGTATATTTAGCGCCTTTGCCACTGTTATGAACAGCTAAACGCTTATTCAAATTATTTGTGTATCCTGCATAATAACTTTGGTCTTTACATTCTAATACGTAAAAGTAATGCTTAGTTTGTTCCATACAAAATTTCCTTTAGCTCGTTTGTATATTCATTATCTTCCTTATAAACAACGAGTGGTGGAAGGATTTTCAAGTCTGCATTACCATCTTTAATCCCTTCAATTAAAATGGTATTTGCCTCTTTGTTTTTCTTTGGGTAGATAAACTGTAAGCGTTTTGGCTCTAAGCGGTATGCCCTCATTAACGTAATAATATCAACAAGTCGACCAGGTCGATGTACAAGTGAAACCTTTCCTCCTTGCTTTACTAATTGACTACTTACACGAATCACATCTTCTAGATTACAATGAATTTCATGTCTAGCAATTGCATAGTGCTCATTCTTATTTTGTTCATCAACTTTAGGCGTAGGAAAATAGGGTGGATTACATGTTACTACATCATATTTTCCATGTCCTAATTTCTGTGGCATGTCTTTCAAATCGCCTAGAACAACGTTAATTTGATTACTTAAATTATTGTAATCAACACTTCTAGTAGCCATGCTAGATAAACGCTCTTGAATTTCTACACCTGTAATCTTAGCATTCGTTCGTTTTGATAAAAATAAAGGTATAACGCCGTTCCCTGTACATAAATCAATAATATTACCTTTCTTTATCGGTACATAAGCAAAGTTTGATAGCAAAACAGCATCTAATGAAAATGAAAAGACAGAATGACTTTGAATAATACGCATACTTTCATCCGCTAACAGATAATCAAGTCGTTCATCTTCATATAATTGAACCATGTTCCATTTCTCCTTATATAAAAGCAGCCTCTCCTTGTGGAGAGGCCTTGTTATTTTTTATTTAAAAATGATAAGCAAAACAAACAATCCCCATCTTGACGAACGCTACCATAATGAATGTTACAAATGTGGAAGCCTTCTTGATACAATCTAGCTAGATTATCGTAACCTTCACCGATATCTATTTGCTTTTGTACTTTTGTTTGACTACTTACCTTTTGATTATGACTTTTTGGCTTTGTTTCCAAATTGGTTTGGTCAAGGCGGCGACGCAAATGGTCATTTTCAATCTGTAAGTGATGATTTTCTTCAATTAGTTCAGCTAAATACTCTTTTAAGTCTCCTAATTGTTTGTATAAGTGACCAATTTGTTCCTCCATATTTGTAACCGAATCAAAAATCTCTTTTTTATCCACCTTTACCCACCTCGTTAATCTGTGGCTTGAAACGAAACAGCACCTTCATTAAGAATTTCATCTAATGTATACTCTAAGATTTGCTCACGATTTGATAATTCTACCTGTATAATACGCTCTAAAATATTTAGACCTATTACACGACCCGAACCTTCAGGAGTTTTAATGGTAGATCCAATATCCGGAAGCTGCTCTTTTGCTGTTTCGTATTCATCATTTTCGTATTTAAGACAGCACATAAGACGACCACACAACCCTGAAATTTTTGTAGGATTTAACGATAAGTTTTGGTCTTTTGCCATTTTAATTGAAACTGGCTCAAAATCTCCTAAGAAAGTTGAACAACAAAGCATTCTTCCACACGGGCCAATACCACCCAAGAGTTTTGCTTCATCTCTAACACCAATCTGACGTAATTCAATACGTGTACGGAAGATGGCTGCTAAATCCTTTACTAATTCTCTGAAGTCGATACGTCCATCTGCTGTAAAATAAAAGATTACCTTATTACGGTCAAATGTATATTCTACATCTACTAGCTTCATATCTAGATTATGTGCCTGAATTTTTTGAACGCATACATCATATGCTTCGCTAGCAGCTTGTTTGTTTTCTTCAACAATGAGCTTGTCTTTAGGCTCTGCAATACGAATGACTTTTTTAAGTGGTAGAACAACATCATGTTCACTGACTTGCTTTTTATTAATAACAACCCTACCGAATTCAACACCACGGATTGTTTCAACAATAACAAACTCCCCATCCGGTATTGTTAAATCACCAGGATCAAAATAATATATTTTACCCGCTTTTTTAAAGCGAACACCTACTACATCATACAAGCTTTTATCCCTCCTGCAAATCCAACACCAGCTGTTCCATTAATAACTGTATATTCATATTTGAATTTAATTTATTTTTAGCTCTTAAAATTACTTCAATCTTTGCAATAATTCTTTGTTGAGTAGCTTGAAGTGCATGAGATTTTAATTGGTCTTCTTTATAAAAATAAATAAGCATTGGCTCTTCTTCTACTTGCAACGTTAAAACATCGCGATACAGAAGCATTAGTAAATTTAACCCAATATGAGCTTGTTCTTTTTCTTTAAAATGAGGTACCCATTTTTCATGAATAAAGAGAAGCGCTTGTTGAGGTCTAGTTGTTAACACTTCATATAATTGTATCACTAACTTTCTTGCAAGTCCAAACCATTCATCTTCACTTAATTCAATTGCTTCTGTAATACTATTCGTTAAGTATGGCATTAGCGTTGCGTCTGCTTTGGAAAGATTATGGTTCATTAGTTGTTCAGCTAATTGTTTTTCTGTTAAAGAACGCAGAGAAATAACCTGACATCTAGATATAATGGTATCCAACAGCTTCTGAATAGTTTCCGTTAATAAGATTGCATATGTACCATCCGTTGGCTCTTCTAAAAACTTTAATAAGCTATTAGACGCACTTACTGTCATCTTATCAACATGATTAATAATATATAACTTTTTATTGGATTCAACACCAGTTTTTGTGAATTCAGCTTGCAAATATTGTACTTGCTCTTTTTTAATAGATAACCCATCTGGTTCAACAAAATGTACATCCGGATGATTGCCGGAATCAATTCTTTTACAGTTGATACATTCATAGCATGGTTCATGTTCATGAGGGTTTAAGCAAAACAATCGTTTTGCAAATAAAAAGCTAATCTCCTTTTTACCAGTTCCTTTACTTCCTTCAAGTAGGTAAGCATGAGCTACTCTATCTTTTACAATACTATTTTTTAACATCCTAAGAGCAGTTGGCTGGACACCTTCTAGCTCTCCCCACTTTTTGTTCATTTCATCACACTTTCTACTTCAATTGTAAGACTGTTTTTTAAAATTGATGAAATTGGTCAATTGGTAATACAAATACCGTTGCGCCTCCAACCTCTACTTCAACTGGATAAGGAATATATGAATCTGCATTACCACCCATTGGAGAGACTGGGGAAATAAATTGATTACGATTTTCACATTCACCTTTAATAATATCTAAAACAGTTTGAACTTTTTCATCTTTTGTTCCAATCATGATAGTTGTATTTCCAGATTTTAAAAACCCACCGGAACTAGATAATTTCGTTGAGCGAAAACCTTTTTCAACTAATGCATTTAACAACTTTGTACTATCCGAGTCTTGTATAACTGCAATTACTAATTTCATGAATATGCACCTCATTATGAACTTATTTACTTTATTATATCAAGAATTATTAGCTTTCAAAAATCTTCTTAACACATCACATATATCATTGTATACATCATCAACGCTTTGTTCAGCATTAATTTCCTTAATACGATTTGGAAATTGATTTAATAAAAGTTTATATCCTTCTCTTACTTTATAATGGAAGTCGATTTTCTCTAAGTCTAAACGATTAATTTCATGACTACGGCCTTTTTCTATTCGCTGCAATCCTATTTCAGGCCTTATGTCTAAATAAAAAGTTAAATCTGGTATAAGATCATCAATAGCAAATTGATTAATTGTCAATACTTCTTCAATCCCTAATCCTCTTGCGTACCCTTGATATGCGAGAGAACTATCAATAAATCGATCACATATTACTACTTTACCCTGTTCTAACATGGGGATAACTTTTTCAACTAAATGTTGTCTTCTAGCTGCCGCATATAAAAGGGCTTCTGTTCTACCGTCCATTTCTTTATTTCTAGGACTTAAAATAACTTCACGAATTTGCTCTGCAATTGAAATGCCACCCGGTTCTCTTGTCAGAACAACCTCTACTCCTTTTTCTTTTAACATACTTTCAACCATTTGAATAACCGTTGTTTTTCCAGCACCTTCAGGCCCTTCAAATGTAATAAAAATTCCTGTTTGCATCTCAATTCCCCTTTTATGTAAACACACGAATGAATCCATGTCTTATATTTTTACTTCCTTGTATTTTACCTTTAAAAAATAAGATTTGCTTTAAATACTTTAAATGATGCATTGAGATTTTTTCACCTTCTAACAACAGTGGAATACCTGGTGGGTAAGGTATAATGGTTTCGGCACATATCTTTCCTAAAGCATTTTCTAGTGAAATTATCTCTGTTTCATTTGTATGATTATATATTTTTTGTGTAATTTTTTCAGGGTAGTAAAGAGTATCAATCTTATCCTTTTCAAACCCACTTTGTGCCTTTAATCCAACTGCTTTTTTTATTCGAAATAACGTATCACTAAAATCAAATGATGATGATAAAGGTAGCACTAATAAGACATACAAAGGATCTGCCAGCTCTGTATATACTCCTTCCGCTTCTAAAGCTTCCTGAAGCTCATAACCAGTTAATTGTGTAGATGATAAGGTAAGTTTTAATAAATCCACTTTAAGATTCTCCTGCTTTAACTTTACAATAGAAAGAGTATCAAGCAGATTGACTTCCTCATAAAATCCTTTTAAATTAGCTTTAATTTTTTCCGTACCTTCATTTTTTAAGCACTGTACATAATAGCGTGCAATATCTAAAGAAACCATAATAGGATAAGAAGGACTACTGGATTGTAAAGCTCCTAAAAGATAAGATAATCTAGGTTTATTAATAAGGTTTCCCTTTACATGTAAATATGAGCCCATCGTCATTGCTGGTAGTGTCTTATGAGCGGATTGGATGACAATATCTGCACCAAACTCTGTAGCTGACTTTGGAAAAGGAGCTCCTAAAATAAAATGAGCACCGTGAGCTTCATCGACAACAACCGGAATAGAATGTTTGTGTGCCAATGAAACAATCGGAGCTAAGTCAGTTGAAACACCGTAATAAGTGGGGTTTGTTAAAACAATTGCTTTTACCGAACTAGGTGCGGTTTTAAGGGCTTGTTTGATATCTTCAACATTTATACCTATCGTTAATTGCGAAGTCAAATCAACGTCAGGAGAAACAAAGATAGCATTAGCTTTTGCTAAGTTAATTGCATTAAAAATTGATTTATGTGAATCTCTTTGAACAATAATACTATCTCCTTCTTCACAAAGAGATAATATAGCAGATAAATTACCTACAGTAGAGCCATTCACTAAAAAATATGTTTGATCTACGCCATATAGATTGGCAGCTAATATCTGAGAATCTTGAATAGCTTCTTCTGCTTCATGTAAATCATCTAATCCTGTTATTTCTGTTAAATCATATTTTAAGAACTGTAGAAAATCTTTTTCAATGTCTTCAGGAAAGACATATCCACTCTTATGTCCCGGTACATGATAAGATAATGGCTTTTTAGCAATATGATTTAGAACACAATTATATAAAGGCAGTTTGCTTCGTAGATATTCCAAACTTATAATCTCCTTTTATTTCTTACACATTTATAAATAAAGACTGTGTTTATTATAACAAATTCATAAGAGTTTTTTCATCATGCAAAAAAGCCCTTAAAAAGGACTTCAGCTTTATTTATAAATTTCTATTTTCTTTAATTGATTTAAAATATCATCATATTGTTGGTTTGATAAATTTACTTCTGTAATATCTTTTTCACAGTGTTGACATATCAATGAAGAAAAAATTGTAATACCCTTAACCGTTTTTTCATTACAAACTAAGCAAACCGTATCATGATTTTTTCCGTTCATTATTCTACACCTCCACTATGTCATTGTGGACCATTTATTTATTTCCTATACCTATGCTACATTTAAGTCTACAATACATTATACGCAGATAGCTTATACCTTGTTAAACTAAAATAAAAAGACTAGCTAATTTTAGCTAGTCTTTTAAATGTGCCTGGCAACGTCCTACTCTCACAGGGACAAAGTCCCAACTACCATCGGCGCTAGAGAACTTAACTTCCGTGTTCGGCATGGGAACGGGTGTGACCTCTCTGCTATCGCCACCAGACATGAATTGAGATTATTCTCTCAAAACTAGATAACATATTTGCTGAGTACTAAGTTTACTGTCTAGCTACGGCTCCTAATTGTTCGGTCGTTTCACTTCTGTTATTGAAACCAAAGAGCGGTTTCCCTATCAGAAGCTCCAACGCCTTTCACAATTGAACAGTCGCCTTCGCTTTTCTAATTTGGTTAAGTCCTCGATCGATTAGTATCAGTCAGCTACACACGTCGCCGTGCTTCCACCTCTGACCTATCAACCTGATCATCTTTCAGGGATCTTACTAGCTTGCGCTATGGGAAATCTCATCTTGAGGGGGGCTTCATGCTTAGATGCTTTCAGCACTTATCCCGTCCACACATAGCTACCCAGCGATGCCTTTGGCAAGACAACTGGTACACCAGCGGTGTGTCCATCCCGGTCCTCTCGTACTAAGGACAGCTCCTCTCAAATTTCCTACGCCCACGACGGATAGGGACCGAACTGTCTCACGACGTTCTGAACCCAGCTCGCGTACCGCTTTAATGGGCGAACAGCCCAACCCTTGGGACCGACTACAGCCCCAGGATGCGATGAGCCGACATCGAGGTGCCAAACCTCCCCGTCGATGTGGACTCTTGGGGGAGATAAGCCTGTTATCCCCGGGGTAGCTTTTATCCGTTGAGCGATGGCCCTTCCATGCGGAACCACCGGATCACTAAGCCCGACTTTCGTCCCTGCTCGACTTGTAGGTCTCGCAGTCAAGCTCCCTTGTGCCTTTACACTCTACGAATGATTTCCAACCATTCTGAGGGAACCTTTGGGCGCCTCCGTTACTCTTTAGGAGGCGACCGCCCCAGTCAAACTGCCCACCTGACACTGTCTCCCAGCCCGATTAGGGCTGTGGGTTAGAATTTCAATACAACCAGGGTAGTATCCCACCGACGCCTCCACCGAAGCTAGCGCTCCGGCTTCTCAGGCTCCTACCTATCCTGTACAAGCTGTACCAAAATTCAATATCAGGCTACAGTAAAGCTCCACGGGGTCTTTCCGTCCTGTCGCGGGTAACCTGCATCTTCACAGGTACTATAATTTCACCGAGTCTCTCGTTGAGACAGTGCCCAGATCGTTACGCCTTTCGTGCGGGTCGGAACTTACCCGACAAGGAATTTCGCTACCTTAGGACCGTTATAGTTACGGCCGCCGTTTACTGGGGCTTCGATTCAGAGCTTCTCCCAAAGGATAACCCCTCCTCTTAACCTTCCAGCACCGGGCAGGCGTCAGCCCCTATACTTCGCCTTGCGGCTTCGCAGAGACCTGTGTTTTTGCTAAACAGTCGCCTGGGCCTATTCACTGCGGCTCTCTCGGGCTATACACCCTACCAGAGCACCCCTTCTCCCGAAGTTACGGGGTCATTTTGCCGAGTTCCTTAACGAGAGTTCTCTCGATCACCTTAGGATTCTCTCCTCGCCTACCTGTGTCGGTTTGCGGTACGGGCACCTCCCGCCTCGCTAGAGGCTTTTCTTGGCAGTGTGGAATCAGGAACTTCGGTACTATATTTCCCTCGTCATCACAGCTCAGCCTTATGATGAGCGGATTTGCCTACTCATCAGCCTAACTGCTTGAACGCGCATATCCAGCAGCGCGCTTACCCTATCCTCCTGCGTCCCCCCATTACTCAAACGGCGGGGAGGTGGTACAGGAATATCAACCTGTTGGCCATCGCCTACGCTTTTCAGCCTCGGCTTAGGTCCCGACTAACCCTGAGCGGACGAGCCTTCCTCAGGAAACCTTAGGCATTCGGTGGACAAGATTCTCACTTGTCTTTCGCTACTCATACCGGCATTCTCACTTCTAAGCGCTCCACCAGTCCTTACGGTCTAGCTTCGCAGCACTTAGAACGCTCTCCTACCACTGACATCAAAGATGTCAATCCACAGCTTCGGTGATACGTTTAGCCCCGGTACATTTTCGGCGCAGAGTCACTCGACCAGTGAGCTATTACGCACTCTTTAAATGGTGGCTGCTTCTAAGCCAACATCCTGGTTGTCTAAGCAACTCCACATCCTTTTCCACTTAACGTATACTTGGGGACCTTAGCTGGTGGTCTGGGCTGTTTCCCTTTTGACTACGGATCTTATCACTCGCAGTCTGACTCCCACGGATAAGTCTTTGGCATTCGGAGTTTGACTGAATTCGGTAACCCGTTGGGGGCCCCTAGTCCAATCAGTGCTCTACCTCCAAGACTCTCACTACGTGAGGCTAGCCCTAAAGCTATTTCGGAGAGAACCAGCTATCTCCAGGTTCGATTGGAATTTCTCCGCTACCCACACCTCATCCCCGCACTTTTCAACGTGCGTGGGTTCGGGCCTCCATTCAGTGTTACCTGAACTTCACCCTGGACATGGGTAGATCACCTGGTTTCGGGTCTACAACCACATACTAAACGCCCTATTCAGACTCGCTTTCGCTACGGCTCCGTCTCTTCAACTTAACCTTGCATGGGATCGTAACTCGCCGGTTCATTCTACAAAAGGCACGCCATCACCCATTAACGGGCTCTGACTACTTGTAGGCACACGGTTTCAGGATCTCTTTCACTCCCCTTCCGGGGTGCTTTTCACCTTTCCCTCACGGTACTGGTTCACTATCGGTCACTAGGGAGTATTTAGCCTTGGGAGATGGTCCTCCCAGCTTCCGACGGAATTTCACGTGTTCCGCCGTACTCAGGATCCACTCAAGAGGGAACGAAGTTTCAACTACAGGGTTGTTACCTTCTTTGACGGGCCTTTCCAGACCTCTTCATTTACCTCGTTCCTTTGTAACTCCGTATAGAGTGTCCTACAACCCCAAGAGGCAAGCCTCTTGGTTTGGGCTAATTCCGTTTCGCTCGCCGCTACTCAGGAAATCGCATTTGCTTTCTCTTCCTCCGGGTACTTAGATGTTTCAGTTCCCCGGGTCTGCCTTCAATATCCTATGTATTCAGATAAAGATACTGCTCCATTACGAACAGTGGGTTTCCCCATTCGGAAATCTCCGGATCAAAGCTTACTTACAGCTCCCCGAAGCATATCGGTGTTAGTCCCGTCCTTCATCGGCTCCTAGTGCCAAGGCATTCACCGTGCGCCCTTTCTAACTTAACCATTAGCGAATAAATGGTGCAACTTGCGTTGCGTTATTTATTGGTTTGATTAAAGAAAAGTTTCACTTTTCCTCAGCTATTACTGTTATCTAGTTTTCAAAGAACAATCGCACTCAAAATTCTTCTTATTAGATAAGAAGAAAGTGATGTACTTTCTATTAATGAGAGATTGAACTCTCAAAACTGAACAAAGCTTCAAAACGTACGTCTTGTAAAAATCCTTAGAAAGGAGGTGATCCAGCCGCACCTTCCGATACGGCTACCTTGTTACGACTTCACCCCAATCATCTGTCCCACCTTAGGCGGCTGGCTCCATAAAGGTTACCCCACCGACTTCGGGTGTTACAAACTCTCGTGGTGTGACGGGCGGTGTGTACAAGGCCCGGGAACGTATTCACCGCGGCATGCTGATCCGCGATTACTAGCGATTCCAGCTTCATGTAGGCGAGTTGCAGCCTACAATCCGAACTGAGAATGGTTTTATGGGATTGGCTTGACCTCGCGGTCTTGCAGCCCTTTGTACCATCCATTGTAGCACGTGTGTAGCCCAGGTCATAAGGGGCATGATGATTTGACGTCATCCCCACCTTCCTCCGGTTTGTCACCGGCAGTCACCTTAGAGTGCCCAACTTAATGCTGGCAACTAAGATCAAGGGTTGCGCTCGTTGCGGGACTTAACCCAACATCTCACGACACGAGCTGACGACAACCATGCACCACCTGTCACTCTGTCCCCCGAAGGGGAACGCTCTATCTCTAGAGTTGTCAGAGGATGTCAAGACCTGGTAAGGTTCTTCGCGTTGCTTCGAATTAAACCACATGCTCCACCGCTTGTGCGGGCCCCCGTCAATTCCTTTGAGTTTCAGTCTTGCGACCGTACTCCCCAGGCGGAGTGCTTAATGCGTTAGCTGCAGCACTAAAGGGCGGAAACCCTCTAACACTTAGCACTCATCGTTTACGGCGTGGACTACCAGGGTATCTAATCCTGTTTGCTCCCCACGCTTTCGCGCCTCAGCGTCAGTTACAGACCAAAAAGCCGCCTTCGCCACTGGTGTTCCTCCACATCTCTACGCATTTCACCGCTACACGTGGAATTCCGCTTTTCTCTTCTGCACTCAAGTTCCCCAGTTTCCAATGACCCTCCACGGTTGAGCCGTGGGCTTTCACATCAGACTTAAGAAACCGCCTGCGCGCGCTTTACGCCCAATAATTCCGGATAACGCTTGCCACCTACGTATTACCGCGGCTGCTGGCACGTAGTTAGCCGTGGCTTTCTGGTTAGGTACCGTCAAGGTACAAGCAGTTACTCTTGTACTTGTT
This sequence comes from Priestia sp. GS2, assembly GCF_036409025.1. NCBI lineage: Bacteria > Bacillati > Bacillota > Bacilli > Caryophanales > Bacillaceae > Priestia > Priestia sp. GS2. The sequence goes on from NZ_JAZGJX010000001.1 coordinate 3,398,184, forward strand.
CTTCCCTAACAACAGAGTTTTACGACCCGAAAGCCTTCATCACTCACGCGGCGTTGCTCCGTCAGACTTTCGTCCATTGCGGAAGATTCCCTACTGCTGCCTCCCGTAGGAGTCTGGGCCGTGTCTCAGTCCCAGTGTGGCCGATCACCCTCTCAGGTCGGCTATGCATCGTTGCCTTGGTGAGCCGTTACCTCACCAACTAGCTAATGCACCGCGGGCCCATCTGTAAGTGATAGCCGAAACCATCTTTCAATTTTCTCTTATGCAAGAGAAAATGTTATCCGGTATTAGCTCCGGTTTCCCGGAGTTATCCCAGTCTTACAGGCAGGTTGCCCACGTGTTACTCACCCGTCCGCCGCTAACGTCATAGAAGCAAGCTTCTAATCAGTTCGCTCGACTTGCATGTATTAGGCACGCCGCCAGCGTTCATCCTGAGCCAGGATCAAACTCTCCGAAGAAATGTTTGACTTGCTCATAAAAGTTTAAAAAAATTAACGTTGACGTTTGTCGCTTTGTTCAGTTTTCAAAGTTCAATTGGTGGAGCCTAGCGGGATCGAACCGCTGACCTCCTGCGTGCAAGGCAGGCGCTCTCCCAGCTGAGCTAAGGCCCCATAAATGGTCGGGAAGACAGGATTCGAACCTGCGACCCCTTGGTCCCAAACCAAGTGCTCTACCAAGCTGAGCTACTTCCCGTTTATGGCGCGCCCGAGAGGAGTCGAACCCCTAACCTTTTGATCCGTAGTCAAACGCTCTATCCAATTGAGCTACGGGCGCTTATTAAAATGGTGCCGAGGGCCGGACTTGAACCGGCACGGTAGTCACCTACCGCAGGATTTTAAGTCCTGTGTGTCTGCCAATTCCACCACCCCGGCAGGACTTATTTGTGGAGCGGAAGACGAGGTTCGAACTCGCGACCCCCACCTTGGCAAGGTGGTGTTCTACCACTGAACTACTTCCGCGCATTATGAAATTAAATGGTGCGGGTGAAGGGACTTGAACCCCCACGTCGTAAAGACACTAGATCCTAAGTCTAGCGCGTCTGCCAATTCCGCCACACCCGCATGTGTGTATTTAAAATGGTGAGCCATGAAGGACTCGAACCTTCGACCCTCTGATTAAAAGTCAGATGCTCTACCAACTGAGCTAATGGCTCGAAAATGGTGCCGGCAAGAGGACTTGAACCCCCAACCTACTGATTACAAGTCAGTTGCTCTACCAGTTGAGCTACACCGGCAACATATTCATGGTGGAGGATGACGGGATCGAACCGCCGACCCCCTGCTTGTAAGGCAGGTGCTCTCCCAGCTGAGCTAATCCTCCATTATATAACAGCCTGGCAACGTCCTACTCTCACAGGGACAAAGTCCCAACTACCATCGGCGCTAGAGAACTTAACTTCCGTGTTCGGCATGGGAACGGGTGTGACCTCTCTGCTATCGCCACCAGACATATTATATTATATAATACTTTTGAAAAAAAGCAAGACTTTTTTTATCTTGTTCTTTCAAAACTAGATAACAATTTGCTGAGTACTTCGTGTACTATCATTTGGTTAAGTCCTCGATCGATTAGTATCAGTCAGCTACACACGTCACCGTGCTTCCACCTCTGACCTATCAACCTGATCATCTTTCAGGGATCTTACTAGCTTGCGCTATGGGAAATCTCATCTTGAGGGGGGCTTCATGCTTAGATGCTTTCAGCACTTATCCCGTCCACACATAGCTACCCAGCGATGCCTTTGGCAAGACAACTGGTACACCAGCGGTGTGTCCATCCCGGTCCTCTCGTACTAAGGACAGCTCCTCTCAAATTTC
>NZ_JAZGJX010000001.1:3405000-3765117 GCF_036409025.1 Priestia sp. GS2
ATTAACAAATTTCTCTACACTTCGACAAACCTCCCCAGGCAGGTTGTCGAAGTTTTTTTATGAAACATAAAGAAAGTGCTGGTACAATATTAAATGTAAGCGCAATCATTAAGTTAGGGGGAACCAATACTGATGCTAAAAAACTTAACAATTGGCCAATTATTAAAAGAAACCAGTACTTTATTTAAAGATCATTCAGCGGTTATCTACTCTCAAGAGAATATTCACTATACGTATAACGAATTGTATAACGAAACAACAAAAGTTGCAAAAGCTCTCCTAGGATTAGGGATTAAGAAAGGAGAACATATTGCAGTATGGTCTACTAATCGTTTGGAATGGATTTTACTTCAACTTGCTTCCGCTCGAATTGGTGTCGTATTAGTTACGGTAAACACAAGTTATCAAGAAGCTGAAGTAGAATACCTTTTACATCATTCTGATACAACTGCCCTTTTCTATATTGATTCCTTTAAAACAACTTCATATTCATCAATCATTTCATCTATTGTTCATAAACTTCCAAGACTAAAACATCTGATTAGCATTGATAATAAAAAACACCAAATGGACTGGAACCAATTTCTACTATATAGCATGAACATTTCAGATCAAGCACTCGCTCTTGCTGAGCAAGACGTTTATCCTGAAGAAGTAATTAATATGCAATATACCTCTGGCACTACAGGATTTCCGAAAGGTGTTATGCTCAGTCATAATAATATAGTCAATAATGCTCTTTTAGTAGCTAACGCAATGAAGTTATCTCACCAAGACAGACTTTGCATCCCAGTACCTTTTTTTCATTGTTTTGGTTGCGTTATGGGATTATTAGCATCAGTATGTGTTGGAGCAACCATGGTGCCCATTGTTGAGTTTAATCCTACCGCTGTATTAGAAACTATTGAAAAAGAAAAATGCACCGCTTTACATGGTGTACCAACTATGTTTATCGCTGAATTAAACCTTCCAAATTTCCACAATTACGATTTATCAAGTTTACGCACAGGAATTATGGCTGGATCAAATTGCCCTACTGAAGTCATGAAACGAGTAATGAATGATATGGGAATTCATGAAATCACCATTGCTTATGGACAAACTGAAAGCTCACCTGTTATTACTCAAACAACTACTACCGACTCCTTAGAAAGGCGGGTAACAACTGTAGGCAAAGCTCACCCTTATGTACAAGTAAAGATTATCGATCCAGTAAATGGACATGCGTTACCGACAGGTGTACAGGGGGAACTTTGCGCAAAAGGTTACTTAATTATGAAGGGATATTACAAAATGCCAGAGGAAACGGCTAATACCATTGACGATGATGGGTGGCTTCATACTGGTGATTTAGCCGTCATTGATAATGAAGGCTATATTAAAATTACCGGTCGCTTAAAAGATATGATTATTAGGGGTGGAGAAAATATCTATCCACGTGAAATTGAAGAGTTTTTATATCTTCACCCAAAAATTGAAGACATTCAAGTGATTGGTGTCCCTGATAGACATTACGGAGAAAAAGTTGTGGCTTGCATTAAGTTAAAGCCAGGTATAGAAGCAACAGCATCTGAAATCAAAGAATATTGTAAAAACAAACTTTCACACTTTAAAATACCTGAATCTATCTATTTCGTAGAAACATTTCCAATGACTGCATCTGGAAAAATCCAAAAATACAAATTACGGGAACAACTTCAAAATTTTTCATAAAAAATGATATTTTTCGCCTCTAAACACTAAAAATAGTTTACTATACTAACTATACATATCTGTTCAAACCTTATCATACAGATATAAACAACACAGTTTAGTGAAATAGGTGAATAAAATGGATCATCAAATGTTATTAAAGCTTGGTATATCTGCTCTATTAGGACTTATTATCGGATTAGAGAGAGAATTAAAGCGTAAGCCTGTAGGTTTAAAGACTTCCCTTGTTATTTCAATTATCAGCTGCTTGTTAACCATTGTCTCAATCGAATCCTCCCATATCCTTAATGATGGTGATAACATTACTATGGATCCATTGCGTTTAGCAGCACAAATTGTGTCTGGTATTGGATTTCTTGGTGCAGGAGTTATTTTACGCAAAGAAAATGACAGTATCTCAGGGTTAACAACGGCTGCTATTATATGGGGAGCTGCCGGTATTGGTATTGCTGTAGGCGCAGGCTTTTATATGGAGGCCTTTGTAGGGGTTATTTTGCTCATTATTAGCGTTGAGCTCCTCCCGTTTTTAATTACCGTTTTCGGACCAAAACAGCTGCGTGAAAAAGATCTCATCCTTCAATTGAAACTGGCGAACAAACATAATATTGTTGAGACAACAGCCAGTATTAAAGAAAAAGATATTACGATAAAGAATATACGTATTAAAGATTTAGATACGGGGCAACTATATATTCGAATGAAAGTGTCTGTTCACCAAAAGCGCCCTACCACTGAAGTTTATTACGAAATACAGAAGATTTCAGGTATTCGAAGCATCGAAATTGAAAATGTCTAAAAGGCACAATGCCTTTTAGACATTTTTTAAATGTTTTAAAAACCACTCTCGAGACTTTTCAGATAACCGAAACTCATCTTTTGTCGCTTCTGTTAATAACTCATACTTCTCCACATATGGCAAGTCCATACTGTGAATAATTTCTCTGCACTGCTTCAAAAAATATGTGTATTGTGTATAACTATCGTCAAACTGAACTTGCAAATCTCTAATAATCTTCTTTGTTAACAACGGACTTGCTCCATTTGTGGATACAGCGATAGACAATTCTCCCCTAGAGAAATTTGCAGGAATATAAACATTTCCTTTTTTATGTGCACTAGCCACATTGACAAGCTGATTCTCACTCTTTTCTTTTTCTATTATCTCTAAAGCATCAACTTGATGAGTAGCCACTATAATAAGAAATGTGTTGGCTAAATCTCCTTTTTGCAGACAGCGATTTTTCACCTTTACTTTTCCTTGTTCTTCCCATTCATAGATATCTTTTTCCACATGTGGCGATACGACAATAATCTTCGCTTTTTGTTCCAGCAGCTTTCGAACACGCCTAACTGCCACCTTTCCTCCCCCAACAATTAGGACCGTTTCCCCTTCTAGATTAAGAGTAACGGTAAACATCGTATTCATTTCCCTTACTGTTTAATAAGCTATTCACTCGATCTTGTAAAATATTACTTAAGGCATTATGATAACCCAAATAATTTGCTAAGATAAATTCTTGGTCAGCTTTATTCCATCTTTTTAACTCTGTTCGAATTTCGTTCATCAAAATCCCTGTAAATAAAAGATATGGTAATACAAACACTTGTGAATATCCAGATTCACTTGCTTGTTTTAAGCCATCTAAAAGCTTGGGTGTTGTGGCAGCTAAATAGCAAGTGTCTACATGCTCAAATCCACCTTTATATGCCAAGCGTTTGGCAATTTCACGGAAATCGTTTTTGACTTCAGGATCGCTGCTTCCACGGCCTACTAATAAAACCATTGCGTCTTTTTGAATGGGGACTTCAGTCTCCTTAATTCTCTCTAATAAGATATCCACAATTTGATCATCAACACCAAAAGGGGTACCATAAGCGACTTTGACATGTGGATAGTGTTGATAAACTTTGTGTATTTCTTCTGGAATATCCACTTTAGCGTGACCCGCTGTTAACAATAAGACAGGAACAATTGCAATTCTAGTAGCTCCTTGCTCCACACACTTCTTGAAACCTTGTTCAATTGTAGGATTTGCTAACTCCAGGAAACACACTTCTTGAATTGGAACATCAACTTTCACTTTGCTTCTTTCAATAAATTCAATGGCTTGATCACAGCCTTTTTTCACTCGGCTACCGTGACAAATATACAATACTGCATCCATATCATTCACCTCTTTATTAAGCTTCTTCTACACAAGCATATTGTGTAGAAGCCAACTGTTCAAACCAATTTAGTTTTTCATGAAAGCGGACAACCTCGCCTACAACAATTATGCTTGGGTTTCCTATCTTCTCTTTTTTTACAATATCAACAATTGTATCTAGTTTACCACTAACTGTGCGCTGCTCACCATACGTTCCCCAATTAATAAGTGCAATGGGCGTATCTTTTGATTTCCCGTGCTCAATAAGCGATTCACAGATATAAGAAAGATTTTTAACCCCCATATAAATCACCAATGTATCAACAGCTGTTGATAACTGCTCCCACTTAACAGCTTTACAAGGCTCGTCTTGGCGATGTCCTGTTATAAAAGCGACGCTCGCACTATAATCACGATGTGTAACAGGTATTCCCGCATACGAAGCTGCAGCAATTCCCGATGTAACACCAGGAATAATCTCAAAATCAATATTATTCTCTACCAACGCCTCTGCTTCTTCTCCTCCTCGTCCAAATACAAAAGGGTCTCCCCCTTTTAAACGCACGACAACTTTACCTTTTTTAGCAAATTTCACTAGAAAACTATTAATTGTTTCTTGCTTCAACGTGTGATAATTAGGTAATTTACCACAATAAATGATATTTACTTCTGATTTAGCATACTCTAACAACTCTTTATTCACCAAGCGATCGTATAAGATTACGTCTGCTTTTTGAATAGCTTTTATTGCTTTAACCGTAACCAATTCTGGATCTCCCGGACCTGCCCCAACCAAATACACTTTGCCCATTCTTCCAATTCACCCTCTCAATACTGTTAATCTACTCTTATTAACGAATAAAGCAAAGGCCCTCACTATGCAAAGCACAGCTTTGCTTTTGCGATGTGAGGGCCCTTATTTCTTACTTTTTAAATGAATTTTTTATTTGTTAAATAAGCTAAAACTGTTTCAACGCATTCTTCGACTGTTTGATTAAATGTATTTACAACCAGCTCAGCATTTTCCGGAGCTTCATAAGGTGAATCGATACCTGTAAAGTCACGAATTTCACCACTTCTAGCTTTTTTGTAAAGGCCTTTAGGATCTCGTTTTTCACACTCTTCCAGTGGGCACTCTACGTACACTTCTACAAATTCATCTGCTTCTAAGAGTTCTCTCACCTGTGTACGGTCTTCTTTAAAAGGTGAAATAAACGCTGTTAATACAACTTGCCCACTGTCAACGAACAGCTTGGAAACTTCTCCAATCCGACGAATGTTCTCAGTACGATCTTCAGCAGAAAAACCTAAATTTTTATTTAAACCAAAGCGAATGTTATCTCCATCTAATACATAGTTGCGAATATTTTTTTCAAACAATGCTTGTGCTACTGCATTTGCAACGGTTGACTTACCCGAACCTGATAAGCCAGTAAACCATAGTACAAAGCTGTAGTGTCCGTTTTGTTGCCTTCTTGCTTTTTTATCAATCCCTGACTCGTGCCATGTAATATTTGTTGATTTACTCAATTCAACCGCTCCTTAATTTGAAGTTACTGTTTGCTGTAATCCTTTTATTAACACTTCAATTACTTCTTTTCGACTAAACGTACTTGGTGGAACTTCACCATTCCGAAGCATTTCACGTACTTTTGTTCCTGATAAAATGACATGGTCTTCTTTTTCATGTGGACATGTTTTAGTTGAAGCCATCCCTTCACACTTCTTGCAGTAAAAGCTGTGTTCAAAGAATAGTGGTGTAATCCCAAGCTCATCTTCTGTAAAGTTATTAAAGATTAATTGCGCATCGTATGTTCCATAGTAGTCACCTACACCAGCATGATCACGACCTACAATAAAGTGTGTACATCCAAAGTTCTTACGCACTAATGCATGGAAGATTGCTTCTCGAGGTCCAGCATATCTCATCGCTGCTGGGAAAACAGCTAAAAATACACGATCTTTTGGATAGTAGTTTTTAAGCAATACTTCATAGCTTTCCATACGAATATCCGCTGGGATATCATCAGATTTTGTTTCTCCTACAAGTGGGTTTAAAAACAGTCCATCAACAATTTCTAAAGCCGATTTTTGAATGTACTCATGAGCACGATGAACTGGATTACGAGTTTGAAAACCTACAACTTTTTTCCAGTTACGCTCTTTGAAGATTGCTCTCGTTTGTACTGGATCTAAATAATACGTTTCAAACTTATCTTTTTGCGTACGATTTACAAGTATAATCGAACCTGCTACATATACATTGGGACGTTCAAATAATTTGCGCACGCCTGGATGAGCTAGTTCTGCTGTACGATAAACGTGTTCTGCTTCTTTTTCCTTATTTGGTTTGTACGTTTCAGATACTGTTAAGACACCATAAACCACACCATTTTGCACAAGTTTGACTTGATCTCCTACTTGTAGCTCCTGCGCTTTTTCTTCTGTAACTGGAAGAGTAATTGGAATACTCCAAACTGTACCATCAGCTAATCTCATGCTTTCCACAACAGATTCATAATCACGCTGTCCTAAAAAGCCTTTAATAGGACTATATCCGCCGATTCCAATTAACTCTAAATCACTTAATGCAATATTATCTAATTCAATCTCTTTAGTAACACCTGTATAATCATAGTCAGGTTGATACAAATTAACTAATTCTCCACCATGTGCTTGAATTGAACTCATCCTAAAATTCCTCCTCAATGAATAACTAATATTTATATTTAAGCAGTCATCTTTTGGTTTTCTTGTTTTTGTTTTGTTGTTTTAATTAAACTAAGAATGCCATAAGTTGCAATACAACCGCTCATTAATACCACAAATGCATAAAAATCTGTTTCAACCACTAATTTCACTAAACCGTAAGAGATAACAAGAGAAAAGACTGGGGATACAACCCATACTTTTAACATCTGAACAATAACCCGTCTTTGATCCGAAGTAAAACCAGATTTAGCTGCTCCTATGCCAATAATAGAAGAGGTTGTAACCTGTGTTAGGGGAACAGGAAGCCCAAATATGGAAGCTGCGGTAACCAACGATGCTCCTGTCCCAGAAATAATACACCCTTCACCCACTGTGAAATCCGTAATTTTCTTTCCATTTGTCTCAATTACTCGATCTCCTAAAAGTAAGGCGCCTATTGCAACGGCTAATCCCCCTGCTATAACACCAGTTGATGTACTGATCATACCAGCCCCAACAAGTGGTCCTACAGCATTTGCTACGTTGTTCATACCCGCTGAAAAAGCTTCAAAAAAGCCAGTAGCTATTACTAAAGCTGCAAGTGGTTTTTTCCACTTTTGTTGAGTAGGCTTTTTTTTCTTTTTTAATAGCCACCCACATACAAAGGCAATCACAAACGAAACAATCGGTACAATAATCCAAAAGCTCATAACAACCAATAGCTTTTGGATATAAACAGATTGATAGGCAATTCCAACACCTACAACTGACCCTACTGTTACCTCACTAGTTGATAGAGGTATTCCAATTAAATTAGCAAAGAATAATGATAGAGTTGCAGAAGCTAAAATAATAATAACTAGCTCAACTGTTAGGATGCTTTCTGGAATAATACCAGAACCAATTGTTTTAACAACTTCTCCTCCGCCAATAACAGCACCTAGTAAAATACCTAATGCACATATAGCTAGTGCTACTTTGCGATGCTTAATAGCACCTGAACCGTAAGAAACTCCCATAGCAGCTGCTGCACCACTTGCACCAATATTCATTGCAAAAAAGAGAGCGATCGCAAAAGCAATGTAAACAAGCATAAATTTTCAGCTCTTTCATTTAAGATTCATGTAAGCCACATTCTACTTTCTTAGTACCTGCCCATCTTCCAGATCGCAAATCATCCATGTTATAGGCAGGTAGCGTACAGGGCTCACACCCAATGCTTGGATATCCTTGATCGTGAAGCTTGTTATAAGGCAAGTTATGCTTATATACATATCGCCAAATCTCTTTCCAAGACCAGTGAATTAATGGACAAACTTTAACCTTCTTAAATTTCTCATCCTTATTAAAGAATTCTGTTTTACTTCTTGACTCAGACTGTTCTCTTCTTAACCCTGAGATCCAAGCATCATAAGGCGCAAGTGATTCTTTTAAGGGGATAATCTTTCTAATTTGACAGCATAGGTTAGGCTCAGTTTTCCAAAGCTCATCACCATGCTTTTCAGCTTGCTCTTGTAGCGATAGGTTAGGTTTTTTCATTTGGATACGTAAGTCTGGAAATTTCGCTTTAATTGCTTCAATAACTTCGTACGTTTCTTTAAAATGAACACCTGTATCTAAAAAAACAATATGCGCATCTTTTTTCACTTTTGAAATTAAATCAATTAATACAATTCCTTCAATTCCAAAGCTAGATGCATAAATAAGAGAATCACCGTAGTGGTTATATGCCCACTCTAAAGCCTTTAAAGCTCCTTTTGTTTCATCTTGCTCATCAAAATTTGGAAATTGATTTGGCCAATTCTCATACGTATATACACTCATGATTTTCACTCCAATACTTTGTTATCCAATCAAAAAAGACGGTTTTATCCCAGTGGTGAAGGATAAAACCGCCTCTAGTTTGTCTAGTCAGCTATTTATTTAATTCTTACTTTTTCATTTTTCTCAAGTTGAACTACTTTCCCATCTTGAACCACAAGCGTGATTGAACCAAACTTCATGTCGCTTAGCATTTTTTCTACACTTGCAAAAACAGAATTTAAGTCAGAGTTTTGTGCCATCACAGTCCCTCCTTATTTGTTAACAATATATTCAACAGGCTTCTGTTTTTTCATAAAAAATAAAAAGTCTTTCACACTTGAAAGACTGATTAGGCAACAAATTCACCTTATCTTTCAAAATGAAAATCATTTTGTTGGAGTTAGCACCTTGCACAATGTGCAGGTTGCTGGGTTTCAAAGGGCCAGTTCCCTCCACCACTCTGGATAAGTATTTTTTAAAAATTTTAGCATATTTAGAATATTTGTCAACAACAAAAAAATTATTTATCCGATAAGAAAACTATACTTTAAATTAACAGAAATATCTATTATTTTTTTATTATATGCACAGTTTTTTTGGGCGTCACTCTTAACTCAAATCCCTATAGTATAGATTTATATCTTTCGTACACATTAAAACATAATGATTATTTTAGATTGGAGCTATGTTCAATGATAGAAAGTCACTCTTTTCAATTAGATGATGTAATCAAACAAAGTTTACAAGATCATTTAAATCAAATAGCAGCGGAAGCAATGAAAATTCAGCAACATCTAGAAAGCAGTGACCACTGTGTTTTATGTGATTTTGAAGACTTACGAAAATTATTTCAAAGCGTCCAGTCCACAGCTGCATCTTATTATTTAAGACACTACTTGTCTCCTTATACTCACGAATACGCAGCTCTTTCACTCGCGATACATAATTTATCTGAGAAACATCACGGAGCCTTAATGGTTATTGAGAGGGATGACTCCGTGGAGCATCTAATTCAAAAAGGAATTCCTATCCATGCTCCTGTTACCTCGACGCTCGTTGAAACCATCTTTTATCCTGGAAATCCATTGCATGATGGTGCCGTTGTAATTAGAAAGAATCAAATCATTTCAGCAGCTAACGTATTACCACTCTCCACAAAGGTACTGCAAAAAAAACTTGGAACACGTCACCGTGCCGCTCTTGGCATGTCTGAACAATGCGACGCACTTATCTTAGTAGTATCGGAAGAAAGCGGTCGAATCTCTTTTGCTTTAGATGGAAGTTTATATCCAATTCATTCCAGTAAAAATAATTTGTAAGCGGCTGCACCTGTCTGACATCATACCTTATAGTTATAAAAAAAGAGATTAAACGATAAAAAAAACTTATTACAGGTTGCCTTTTATACGTCTAACGCGCTATAATCACTAATGTCAGAAAACCTTACACATTTGAAAAATCATTATTAAAATGACACTTTTTATGAACAGCTAAGGTTAATCATTAATTAAGGGAGAGAACTTTTAGGATGGAAACCATATCGACTCTATTCAGCAACTTTGTGAATGAGGCCAATAATTTTTTATGGACTTACATATTGATTGCGCTTCTTTTATTAGTTGGATTATATTTTACAATTCGTACAAAATTCGTTCAATTTAGTCAGTTCAAAGAAATGGTTCGCTTGTTAGGTGAAGGCGCTAAGACCGACGGAAGCGATAAAAAAGGAATTACATCCTTTCAAGCTTTTGCTATTAGTACAGCAGCTCGTGTAGGTACTGGAAACCTTGCCGGTGTTGCTTCTGCAATTGCTCTCGGGGGACCTGGAGCAGTATTTTGGATGTGGGTTGTTGCTTTAGTTGGATCAGCATCAGCTTTTATTGAAAGTACACTTGCTCAAGTTTATAAAGTAAAAGATAAAGACGGATTTCGTGGTGGTCCTGCTTATTACATGGAAAAAGGTTTAAACAAACGTTGGATGGGCGTTTTGTTTTCTATCTTAATCACCATTTCATTCGGATTAGTTTTTAACTCTGTACAAGCAAACACGATTTCACTTGCATTCGAAGAAGCTTTTGGCGTTGATCGCTTAATTGTTGGTATTGTCGTTACAGCCATTGTGGGTGTTCTCATTTTTGGTGGTATTAAACGAGTAGCCAAAGCATCAGAATTAATTGTAGTAGTAATGGCCGTTGTATATATTGGATTAGCATTAGTGGTTCTAGCTATTAATATTACAGAAATTCCACATATGATTGCATTAATTATAAAAAGCGCTTTTGGATTTGAAGAAGCATTTGCCGGTGCTGTCGGTGCTGCCATCATGAATGGTATCAAGCGTGGATTGTTCTCTAACGAAGCTGGTATGGGTAGTGCACCTAACGCGGCCGCAGCGGCATCTGTTAGTCACCCGGCTAAACAAGGTTTCATTCAAGCTTTAGCTGTCTTTAACGACACGCTAATCATTTGTAGCTGTACTGCATTCATCGTGTTATTATCTGGTGCATACGCAACGCCTGGACTTGAAGGAATTCAATTGACTCAAGTTGCGTTAAGTACACATATCGGTGGATGGGCTGTTCAATTCATTGCTATCATTTTATTTATGTTTGCATTCAGCTCATTAGTAGCTAACTATTATTATGGAGAAACAAACATTGAATTTTTAACATCAAATAAAATTTGGTTAAACCTTTACCGATTCGGCGTTATCTTAATGGTATTATTCGGTTCAGTTGCAAGCTTGGGCGTTGTTTGGGGACTTGCAGACTTATTTATGGCTCTAATGGCAATTACAAACTTAGTTGCAATTATTTTATTAGGTAAGGTGGCAATTGCAGTCCTGAACGATTACCTATCTCAGCGTAAAGCAGGAAAAGATCCGGTTTTCTATAAAGATTCTGTTAAAGGGTTAGATAATTTAGATTTCTGGGAGCGTTCTCGAGAAATCGATAAATAATAAAAAAGCAGCTATTATGCTGCTTTTTTATTTGACTATATTTAACAGAAAATTTAAACTATCATACAGAAACTAATAAGAAAAGGTGATAATTTATGGCAATTCTAGGGTTTGAGCACGTAGGTATTCAGGTAAAAGACATTCAAAAATCGATTACATTTTATACAGAAATTGTTGGATTAGAACTTTTAGACAAGTTTCCACATACAGATCCTTCTTTAAAGCTAGCTTTTTTAGGAATAGACAACAACATCATTGTTGAATTAATTGAAGGATATAACTCTACTCTACCAGCAGAAGGGAAAGTTCACCACTTTGCACTGACAGTAGATGATATTGAAGCAGAGCGTTCTCGCTTAAAGAAACTTAACGTTTCCTTTGTAGACGAAGAAATTGTGACGTTGCCTAACGGGGCAAAATATTTGTTCTTTTACGGGCCTGACGGTGAATGGATTGAATATATGGAAGTAAAAACAAGATAAGTTCTTATACCTCTTTCATAAGTTGGTCATACTAGTAACTAGACCCTTATGCTTGGAGGTTTTTTTATGGTCGATTGGCTTCTGTTTCGTTTTTTTCGCCGTTCTGTCATAACACGTTTACTATTTATTATTACGTGCTTAGTTATTTTATTTGGCACTATTATGCATATAACTGAACCGCAAACCTTTTCTACAGTTTTTGATGGGATTTGGTGGGTAGTCATTACCATTTCAACAATTGGCTATGGAGATTTTGTACCCGACACGGTTATTGGTAAGTTAATTGCTATGCTTTTAATTTTGATTGGTACAGGTTTTATTACTACCTATTTTGTCTCACTAGCTACAATCGCAGTGTCAAAGGAAAACGCCTATCTAGAAGGAAATTTAAAGTTTTTAGGTAAAGGTCACCTTATTATTATTGGCTGGAATGAAAGAGCTAGATTGGTTATTGAAGAATATAAGAAGGCTTTTCACGAAGAAGTTATTGTCTTAATTGATAGTAGCCTAAAGAAAAACCCAATGATTTGTGACAGATTACACTTCATTAAAGGCAGCGCTTCTGATTCTAATACGTTATCCTTAGCCAATCTTTCAAACGCCAAAAAAGTATTAATTACTGCTGACCAACATACAACAGAAGAACAAGCTGATATGCAAACAATTGTGACACTAGTAGCAATTAAAGGCGTTCATCCTTCCGTCTATCTCATTGCTGAGCTTTTAACTGAAAAGCATATCCGGAATGCAGAAACAATTGGGGTTAATGAAATTATTAAAACGAATGAAATCATCAGCCAATTAATGCATGAGAATATTTTTGTTACAAAGCTAAAAGAGTAATGAGCGTCTGCTATCTTCTTTTAGCTTTGTAAGGCTGCTTCTGCTTCTTTTAACAGTTCTTTTCCTAACGAAATGTATTCTTCAGGAAATTGTGCATCTGGGTCCTGAGGCTCTGCAAATTGGTTAAAGGATGCATTAGCATTTCCTACGTGAACATTATCATCTAGCCCAATTTGATATTTGTGTGAAAGCAAATAGGGCTTTCCAATTTGAACTGTTGTCCCTTGTGAATCTAGCTGACCATCCATAGCTTGAAAGGGAATTCGTAAAAACTGATATCCAACTTCATCATTTATCTTATAATCAAAAAAACCGTGATCGTAATCCCAGTTTCCTCCTATAACGTATCCTAACGGTTTTAATGTTTGTTCCAACACGTATAGTTTAAATAGTTCGCCTTCTAATTTTGAAGCTAATTCAATCATTACCTCGCCTCCTCATTTGTTAACATCTCCTTTTCACTATAAATTATCCACAAAAAAAGTGCGGAAACGAATTCCGCACTTTTACTTGCTACATTATTTTAAGCGTTTTTCTAACTCTGCTTTTTTCTCTTCAAACCCTGGTTTACCAAGAAGTGCAAACATATTTACCTTGTATGCTTCTACACCAGGCTGATCAAATGGATTTACACCTAATAAGTAGCCGCTTATCGCACAAGCTTTCTCGAAGAAGTATACTAAATAGCCAAACGTATACTCATCTAAAGCTGGAATGCTTACAACTAAGTTTGGTACACCACCATCAGTATGAGCAAGCATTGTGCCTTGGAACGCCTTTTTATTTACGAAATCAACTGTTTCACCAGCTAAGTAGTTTAAGCCGTCTAAATCTGCTGCATCAGACTCAATTGTTAACTCATGGCGCGACTTTTCTACTTGTACAATTGTTTCGAATAAGTCACGGCGACCCTCTTGTACATATTGCCCTAATGAGTGAAGATCAGTAGAGAAGTTTGCTGAAGAAGGGTAAATACCTTTTTGGTCTTTTCCTTCACTTTCGCCAAATAACTGTTTCCACCATTCTGCAAAGTATTGAAGAGCTGGCTCATAGTTAATTAGCATTTCAATTGTTTTACCTTTATTGTAAAGAACGTTTCGAGCAACTGCATATTGATATGCAGGGTTTTGCTCAAGTTCAGAAGCTGCAAAATCATTTTGTGCTGCTGCTGCACCTTTCATCATATCTTCAATATTTAAACCAGCAGCTGCAATCGGTAAAAGACCTACTGCTGTTAAAACAGAATAACGTCCCCCAACATCATCAGGAATAACAAATGTTTCATATCCTTCTTCATCCGCTAGCGTTTTTAATGCTCCACGTGCTTTATCTGTTGTAGCATAAATACGTCCACGTGCTTCTTCTTTACCATATTTCTCTTCTAATAGTTTACGGAAAATACGGAAAGCGATAGCAGGTTCTGTTGTAGTACCTGATTTTGAAATAACATTGATAGAAAAATCTTTATCTTGCAGGACATCCATTAAGTCTTTCATGTATGTTGAGCTAATATTATTTCCAGCAAAAATTACTTGTGGAGTTTTGCGCTGTTCTTTTGATAGCGTGTTGTAAAATGAGTGTTGTAGCATTTCAATTGCAGCGCGTGCTCCTAGATAAGAACCACCAATTCCAATTACAATTAAAACATCTGAATCACTTTTAATTTTTTCAGCACTTTTTTGAATGCGAGCAAACTCTTCTTTATCATAGTTAGTTGGTAGGTCTACCCATCCTAGAAAGTCGTTACCTGCCCCTGTTTTTTCATGAATTGAATGATGCGCTACTTTAACAGCATCGCGAAGGTATGTAAGTTCGTGTTCACCAAAGAAAGATAAAGCATTTGAATAATCAAAACGAACATGTGTCATATTCTTTTCCTCCATTAAATTGTTCTTTCCCTCCACTTTATCGAAAGGATGCCATGAATTCAAGTAAAAGACATCAATAAAAATGTTGTTACCTCAGTCTTTTACAATTCTTTTTTCACTATACACTTTTTCTCTTTCATAAAACAACCTTCTAATAGAAGATTTTTGCTTTTCATAATACCATTTTTCATCACAATAAAAAACGGTTTAAAGAGCGTATTCTTAAAACCGTTTTCAATTCTTCCCTATTCAATATTTATTCATTTTCTTCAAGAATTGATTTCCCTTCAGAAATGACATAATTGGTTGCCCCAATCTTTACATATTCTCTTGGCTTATAAGTTGGTAGCTCAACCGGCCTTTCAATAATAGCCGTATCAGCGGATGTAGACATTTGTTCATATTGAACCGGAGACATGTTGAACTTTTGCTGTTCTTTAACCGTTAGATGATTATTCACCATATACCCTCCAGTGACTAAAATTCCAAATATTGAGCCACTCGCTATAATTTGTCTGAGATACACATTTATCACCTCACTATTAGGGTGACAAAACTCGACGAGTTTTATTCAAAAAAAAAAATTTTTTTACGGTTGTGTGGACGAGTTTCTATTTATTTAATAAGACAGGTAAAAAACGTTGATACTACTGAGTAGCAAGGATGCACGCACTGTTAAAGTATTATATAATCATTCATAGAAAATCTAATCTATTGGATGTCACAAGGAGGTTTGTGTTTTGTCTTGGTTACATCTGGTGATCATCTCACCATTCTTATTAGCATTCCTTATTCCACTTCTGTATAAATCATTTAAACAGATTCATACAGGGTGGTTTGTGTTGCCATTACCGCTTGTGCTGTTCATTTACTTTACGAAGTATATAAGCGGGGTTGCAAACGGAAATTCGTATTTATATTCATTGAAATGGATACCTAGCTTAGGGATTAATTTTGATGCTTATATTGATGGACTGGGCTTATTATTTGCTTTGCTAATTACAGGGATTGGAACGCTAGTTGTCCTGTATTCCATCTACTATCTATCAAAAACGAAAGAGTCACTTCATACCTTTTATGTATATCTCTTAATGTTTATGGGAGCTATGCTTGGAGTGGTCTTGTCTGATAACCTAATTGTTCTTTATAGCTTTTGGGAATTAACAAGTCTTTCGTCCTTCCTACTGATTGGCTATTGGTATCAACGAGAGAAGTCACGCTATGGAGCTCAAAAGTCAATGCTTATTACCGTTTTTGGTGGCTTGGCTTTATTAGCAGGAATCGTATTACTATCAATTCCAAGCGGTACATTTAGTATTAGAGAAATTGTCGCAAACTTAGATGTTGTCACGTCAAGTTCACTCTTTATCCCCGCAATGATTCTTGTTTTGCTTGGTGCCTTTACGAAATCTGCACAATTCCCATTCCACATCTGGTTACCAGATGCAATGGAAGCACCAACACCTGTTAGTGCTTATCTACACTCTGCAACAATGGTTAAAGCTGGTATTTACCTAGTTGCACGACTAAGTCCGGTTTTTGCAGATCACGCAGTGTGGTTTACGCTCGTATCAACTGTTGGGATTATAACCCTTTTCTGGGGCTCTTTCTCGGCTGTAAAGCAGACAGACTTAAAAGGAATCCTAGCTTTCTCAACAATCAGTCAGCTTGGAATGATTATGTCATTGCTTGGTGTAGGAAGTGCAGCTTTACACTATGAATTCTTAGACGATAACATTTATGTTGTCGCAATCACAGCAGCTGTATTCCACCTTATTAACCACGCTACATTTAAAGGTAGTCTATTTATGGTTGTTGGGATTGTGGATCATGAAACGGGAACACGTGATATTCGCAAGCTAGGCGGGCTAATGACCCTTATGCCAGTAACATTCACAATTGCAGTAATTGGTGGATTTGCAATGGCTGGTCTTCCACCTTTTAATGGATTTCTAAG
This sequence comes from Priestia sp. GS2, assembly GCF_036409025.1. Taxonomy (NCBI): domain Bacteria; kingdom Bacillati; phylum Bacillota; class Bacilli; order Caryophanales; family Bacillaceae; genus Priestia; species Priestia sp. GS2. The sequence goes on from NZ_JAZGJX010000001.1 coordinate 3,421,464, forward strand.
TAAAGAAATGTTCTTTACGGGAATGGTCAACGTTACAAAGATGGATATTTACAACATGGAAACATGGGGAATTTTGTTCCCTGTTGTTGCTTGGATTGCAAGTATATTCACGTTTGTTTACAGCATGATTTTGGTATTTAAAACATTTACCGGTAAATACCAACCTGAAAAATTAGAGAAAAAACCACATGAAGCTCCTGTAGGTATGTTAATTTCACCTGTTATTTTAGCTTCACTGGTCGTTATTTTTGGATTATTTCCAAATATATTAGAGTCTAGCATTATTGAACCTACCATGGCTTCAGTTGCGCCAAGCTTGCTAGATGCTGGTGAACAGTTCCATGTTCACATTACATTTTGGCATGGCTTTACGCCTGAACTCTTTATGACAATTGGTGTCATTGCTGTAGGTATACTATTATTCTTAACCTTACACAAATGGACGAAAATCTATCACTTGTTCCCTGAGTCTATTACGTTAAACAATGCGTATAATAACGGATTAGCCGGTATGGAAAAGGGATCAAATGGAATTATGAAATTTATGATGACAGGCTTTATTCGTGACTATTTATTGGTTATCTTCGCCTTTATTAGTACTGCTATTTTAATCACTTTATTTACACAAGGTGGATTTAAAGTAGACACTAGTAATATGGCGGATATCGGTATTTATGAAGCAATCCTAGCTGTAATTATGGTTCTAGGAGCTATTACAACAGTTTTTGCAAAGTCACGTCTAACAGCAATCATTTCATTAGGTGTTGTTGGCTACACCCTTGCTCTGTTCTTCGTGTTATTTAGAGCACCTGATTTAGCATTAACACAGCTAGTAATTGAAACAGTATCTGTTGCATTGTTTTTACTGTGTTTCTATCACCTACCGGAATTTAAACCGAAAAAAGTACGAGTTAAATTCCATTTACCAAACTTGATTATCGCTTTACTCGTAGGAGTCACGGTAACGCTGGTTGGAATTGCATCTAGTAGCACAAAGCTATTCGATTCAATTTCACAATACTTTATTAACAATAGCTACAAAGAAGCCGGTGGAGAAAATATGGTTAACGTTATTCTCGTTGATTTCCGTGGTTTTGATACGTTATTTGAAATTGCTGTACTATGTATTGCCGCGCTTGGAATTTACAGCATGATTAGATTACGCTTAGCAAAGGAGGAAAATAGATAATGAAAAAAAATGATTTAATTTTGCAAACAACGACTAAAGTCGTAACGTTTATCATTATCATTTTTGCTATTCACCTTTTCTTTGCAGGTCATTACACACCAGGCGGAGGATTTATAGGAGGTCTTACGACTGCAGCTGCTCTTGTTTTGCTACTAATAGCATTTGATATAAAAACGGTATCTAAAGTAATTCCGTTTGATCATAAAAAAGTAGCAGCATCGGGGTTGCTTTTAGCAATATTAACAGGATTAGGAGCTTTTATTTTTAAAGTTCCTTTCCTAACTCACACATTTGACTATTTTTACCTTCCTATATTAGGTAAAACAGCTTTAGCGACGGTTGTCTTATTTGACCTCGGTGTTTATCTAGTAGTTGTGGGTGTTACGATGACCATTATTCAAACGATTGGAGAGAGTGAATAATGGAAATATTAATGTCAATTGTATCAGGGATTTTATTTACAGTAGCCGTCTACCTGATGTTATCTCGCAGTATATTGCGCATAATTATTGGGACAGGAATACTAAGTCATGGCGTGCATCTGCTAGTACTAACCATGGGAGGATTGAAAGCAGGAACAGTTCCTTTACTTGGTGAAAATGCTCCTGCTTACACAGACCCCCTACCACAAGCATTAATTTTAACAGCAATTGTTATTAGCTTTGGGGTTACATCCTTCTTTCTTGTATTAGCTTATCGTGCGTATCAAGAACTTGGAACAGACGATATGGACAAGTTAAGGGGACATGAAAATGATGAATAATTTTGTAATCATTCCGCTGCTTATCCCGTTTGTTGTAGGTGTTGTGCTTATATTTTTCAAAGACAATATTAAACTTCAAAGGATAATCAGTACGATATCATTAATTGCTACAACTGGATTTGCAGCGTATTTAGTACAACTTGTATATAAAAACGGAGTTCTAACTCATAAACTTGGGAACTGGGAACCTCCGTTTGGAATTATTTTAGTTGCTGATATGTTAGCTGCTTTACTTGTATTAACAGCAAGCATTGTTGCACTTTGCTGTATACTATTTGCTTTTCGCTCAATCGGGGAAAAACGAGAACGATTCTATTTCTATCCACTCGTTCATTTCTTAATGGTCGGAGTATTTGGCGCCTTTTTAACTGGAGATATCTTCAACTTGTTCGTTTTCTTTGAAGTAATGTTAATGTCTTCATACGCTTTAATTGTGATCGGAGGTACACGAGCACAACTTAGAGAATCGTTAAAGTATATACTCATTAACGTTATTTCTTCTGCTTTATTTGTTATAGCTGTAGCGTATCTATATTCTGTTACAGGTACCCTCAATATGGCTGATTTATCACAAAAGGTTGCGGAAGTTAATCAACCTGGGATTTTGACAACAATTGGGATTTTATTCTTTATTGTGTTCGGTCTAAAAGCCGCATTATTCCCAATGTATTTTTGGTTACCTAGTGCCTACAATGCACCACCTCCCGTTGTCACAGCCCTTTTTGGTGCACTATTAACTAAGGTTGGAATTTATTCTATCTTCCGTACATTCACGCTAATTTTTTATCATCAGCCTGAGGTCACTCATCAACTTATTGGCTATACGGCGCTGCTAACAATCGTCATCGGTACAGTGGGCGCTATTGCTTATAACGATATGAATAAGATTTTAATCTATAATATTGTCATTGCAGTTGGTGTTATCGTATACGGTATCACTTTAACAACTCAGGCCGGAATCGAAGGTGCAATCTATTACTTGATTCACGATATGGTCATCAAAGCGGCACTGTTTTTATTAGGCGGAGCCATCGTTGCTATTACAGGGACAGCTAAGCTAAAAGAGATGGGCGGATTAATTAAGCGGCACCCTAAGTTGGGATGGATGTTTTTTGTGGCTGTCGTTTCGCTAGCTGGTATACCTCCGCTAAGTGGGTTTGTTGGTAAATTTCTTCTTGTCCAAGGTGGACTAGAATCACAGAGCTATACGTTTGTTACGGTATTGCTTGTATCAAGCTTAATGGTGTTATATTCTGCGATGAAGATCTTTATGAACTGCTTCTGGCGCGCACCAAAATTAACCGAGGAGCAAGAAAAAGGGTCTACAAAAGGAATGCTGTATCCAGCAGCTATTCTACTTGCGATCTCAGTGTTCTTAGGATTAGGTGCGGAGGTTGTATTCCCTTATATTTCAATGGCAGCTGAAACACTCATGGACCCTTCTATTTATATCGAATCGGTGTTAAAGGAGTAGATCTGCATGTCATTTCAACTATTATTAAACGTAGTAATTGCCGTTACATGGATGTTTTTAAGAGGTATTTGGACAGGGCCTTCTTTCCTTATTGGTTTCTTTTGGGGAGCAGTTATGCTGTTTGTCCTTCGAAGATTTTTCCCGCAAAGGTTTTATCTAGAGAAAATATTTGCGGTTATTAAGCTGCTTCTTATCTTTCTCGTCGAGCTATTTAAAGCAAATATTGCGGTTATTCAAGACGTGTTGCGTCCGAAATTAAATATAAAGCCGGCAATCTTTGCCATGCCAACGAAGCTTGAAAAAGATTGGGAGATTACCACTCTCTCACTACTGATTACCTTAACGCCTGGAACAGTAGTAATTGATGTTTCAGACGATAACTCCACGCTCTATATTCATGCGATGAACGTGGATGACATTGATGAGGTAATTAAGGATATTCAACATTCATTTGAAAAAGCTATTATGGAGGTGAGCCGCTAATATGCTAGAAATGTTGCTAAATCTATCGCTTCTTTTAATTTCAATTTCAACGATTGGTTTTGTATACCGCATCGTTAAAGGCCCTACAACGGGTGACCGCGCTATGGCTTTAGATGCAATTGGTATTAACATTATAGCCGTTACGGCCATCTTATCTATTATGCTACGTACAACATCATTTGTAGAAGTAATTCTTTTAATCGGAATTATCGCTTTTGTTGGTACTGTTGCATTTGGTAAGTTTTTAGAAAAAGGAGCGATTATTGAATATGACCGCGATCAGTGATTTAATTATCGGTATTATTATTCTAATGGGCGCTCTGTTGACTGTTGTTACAATGATTGGCCTCATTAGGCTACCTGACACCTATACACGAAGCCACGCGGCTTCTAAAAGCGCTACGCTTGGTGTACTGCTTATCCTGGTAGGGTGTTTACTATTTTTCTGGATTAAGGACGGTTCTATTAACGGACAGCTATTATTAGGTATTGTGTTTGTATTTATTACATCGCCAGTTGCCGGACATCTATTAGGAAGAGCTGCTTATTACAGTGGATCTCCAGTTTGGAAAGGTACTGTTCGAGACGACCTAAAAGACAAGCAAAAAAAACGAAGCATGTCTGAATAAAAAAATGCCCTGTGCTAGTCAGCACAGGGCATTTTCTATTATAAAGAAGCGCGTAAGATTGCCATTACATCATCGCGATTTAGCTTTTTAAAGCGACCAAATTCACCTTTCGCCATTGCACGATCAGCCATAAGGTCTAATTTATCTTCACCGATTTCATAATCAGCTAAGCGCGTTGGAGCACCTAAGCTTGACCAGAATTCACGAAGCTTATCAACACCTTCTAGAGCGACTTCTTTATCTGTTTTACCTTCTGTATCAACGTCGAATACGCGTACAGCCATTTGCTTAAAGCGTTCTACATTTTCATCCATCACATGCTTCATCCAATTTGGAAATAAGATAGCCAAACCACCTGCATGAGGGATATCATATACAGCCGATACTGCATGCTCGATGTTATGACTTGCCCAGTCACCTTGGTGCCCCATTTGTAACATGCCATTTAAAGCGATTGTACCGTTATATAAAATGGTTTCACGAAGTTCATAATTTTCAAGATCATTTATTAATTTTGGACCTGTTTCAATGACAGTGCGTAGAACCCCTTCACACATACGATCTTGAAGCGGTGTATTTGTTGCATCGTGAAAATACTGTTCAAACACGTGACTCATCATATCAACCATACCGTAAACAGTTTGATTTTGTGGTACTGTAAATGTGTTAACAGGATCTAAAATAGAAAACTGCGGGTATGTAGCAGGGCTGCCCCATCCGTATTTTTCATTTGTTTCCCAGTTTGTAATAACAGAACCGGCATTCATTTCTGACCCTGTTGCTGCTAGAGTTAAAACTGTTCCAAAAGGAAGAGCCTCTTTTGCTACAGCATCACGATTAATAATATCCCACACATCGCCATCATATTTTGCTCCAGCCGCAATCGCTTTAGTGCAATCGATTACGCTTCCTCCGCCTACTGCTAATAAAAACTCGATATCATGTTCTTTGCAAAGTGAAATTCCGCGTTTTACAGTTGTTAAACGAGGGTTAGGTTCAACACCTGCTAATTCATATACTTCTGCATTAATTTCTTTTAATTCATTCATTACTTGGTCATATAAACCGTTTCGCTTAATGCTTCCGCCACCGTATACGACTAATATTTTTTTACCGAAGCGAGCTGCTTCTGTTTTTAATTGTTCTAATTGACCTTTACCAAAAATTAATTTTGTTGGGTTGTAAAAAGTGAAATTTTTCATAAAAAAACCTCCTGACAATCATCATTATGAACAACGATATATAAGATGTAAAGCAAAGTGACTTCTCACAGATTATTTCCGAAAACCCTTTTTTTCACTCTTCATTTATCTGACGTTTTTTCCTATGTTCACCTTTGGTTCTTTCCACGAATATTTTTTCTTAAACATCTAAAGCTAATGAGTGAGTACAAAAAGAAAGGAGGAGAATAAATGAGTGGTGTTCAACGATTTGCGTTAGTATTAACGATTATTGGGGCAATTAACTGGGGACTTATTGGATTTTTTCAATTCGATTTAGTAGCTGCCATTTTCGGTGGACAATCAGCTGCCCTTTCTCGCATTGTATACGGATTAGTAGGAATAGCTGGTTTAATTAACCTAGGCTTATTATTTAAACCATCTGCGGAAGTAGAGCGTACTGAACCAAGAACAACTCACTAAGAAAAAAGCGCACTGCAGAATGCAGTGCGCTTTTTAAACATTATTTTTTAATTAGATCTTCGCGGTTTGATTGCTCAATCCACTCTTCTAATTTTTCTTTTAATGTGTTGAATCCTTGAGTAGACTCAGTGTGTTGTACAGTTGCTTGACGCTTTTTAGCTACTTGCTTTTTAGGCGCTGCTTCTGTTTTTTCTGGAGCAGGCTCTGTAGCACGAATTGATAAACCAATTTTGCCAGTTGCTTCATCTACTGATAAAACTTTCACGTTTACTTCGTCTCCAACTGATAGGTGCTCGTTGATATCTTTTACGAAGCCATGTTTAACTTCTGAGATATGAACTAGACCTTGTGTTTCTTCATCTAATGCAACAAATGCACCGTATGGTTGAATGCCCGTTACTTTTCCTTTTGTAACAGTACCGATTTCAAATTTTGACATATGAACACTCCTAAATACCTTTTATTTTCATCTTTATAGCCAATTTAAAATTATAGCACAGTTCACGTTTTGAATCAAAAACTAGTTATATTTATTATACTTTATTATTTCCCATATTTCCCTTAAATTATAAATAGAAAATTGATTCTATCCGCAAAAAATAAACCATGCTAACTTTTGACATGGCTCATTAGCATGGTCTTTCTATTATAACTTATTTTGCATGAAACGGCCAATACGTTTTATAGCTTCTTCTAAAGATTCCATAGAAGAAGCATAAGAACAGCGTACGTGCCCCTCTCCTCCTAATCCAAAAACGCTACCAGGCACGACTGCCACCCTCTCTTCTAAGAGAAGCTGTTCAGCAAATTGTTCAGAAGTTAAGCCTGTTTTTTTAATGGATGGGAACACATAAAAAGCTCCCCCTGGTGTATGGCACGAAAGCTGAATTTCATTTAATGATTTGACCATATAATTTCGTCTTCGTCTGTAACTTTTTCTCATTTCTTCTACATCTTGTGACCCGTTTTTCAATGCTTCAATTGCCCCGTATTGGGCCATTGTTGGTGCACACATCATAGTGTATTGATGAATTTTCAACATGGCTTGTAACAAGTCTACCGGGGCACAAATATACCCCAATCTCCAACCTGTCATTGCAAAACCTTTGGAAAAACCCGAGACAATAATTGTTCTATCTCTCATTTCACTAATTGAAGCAATCGATGTAAATGGTTCATCATAGGTTAACTCTGCATAGATTTCATCTGTAATCACCAGCAAATCATGTTTTATGACAATATCAGCAATGGCTTCAAGCTCTTTCTTTGTTAATGAACTACCTGTTGGATTATTGGGAGAACAAAGCAACAGTGCTTTTGTCTTCTTGGTAATAACTGCTTCAATTTGTTCTGGCTGTAGTTTAAATTCCGTGTCGGCTGTTGTTTCAACAGGAACTGGAACTCCTCCAGCTAAAGTTATAAGCGGACTATATGAGACAAAGTTTGGCTCTACCACAATAATCTCATCCCCAGGATTAATAATAGCACGCATTGCCACATCTAATGCTTGGCTACCTCCAACTGTAACTAATATCTCATTTTGATAATCATAAGAAACACCAAACTGCTTCTTCATATAGTTCATTAATTCTTGACGAAGCTCAAGCAAGCCTGCGTTCGCTGTATAGGATGTATAGCCTCTTTCAAGGGATAAGATACTGGCTTCACGCACAGACCAAGATGTAACAAAATCTGGTTCTCCAACACCAAGGGAGATAACGTTATCCATACTAGCTGCTAAATCAAAGAAACGTCTAATTCCTGATGGTTGTAATTCTTGTACTGTATTAGACAAGCGTTCTTTCATTACGGAGACACCACGATTCTACGGTCTTCATCACCTTGTTCATAAATCGTTCCGTCGTGTTTGTACTTTTTCAAAATAAAATGCGTCGTTGTGGACAATACGGAATCTAATGTTGACAGCTTTTCTGAAACAAAGAATGCTACTTCAGACATTGATTTCCCTTCGATAATAACAGATAAATCATAAGCTCCAGACATCAAATAAACAGATTTAACTTCTTGAAATCGATAAATTCGTTCAGCAATCTCATCAAATCCGACACCTCTTTTAGGAGCAACCTTCACGTCAATCATAGCCGTTACGCCTTCATGTCCATCCACTCGACGCCAGTTGATATCAGTAGAATACTGAACAATTACTTTTTCACGCTCTAACTTTTTCACAATAAGCGTCGCTTCATCTAGGGGTAAGTCAACCATTTTAGCAATTGTATCTATTGAGATTCGACTATTTTTTTCTAAGATCTCAAGTATTTCTAATTCTTTTTCATCTAAAAACATGTAAATAACCTCCTGAAAATGATCAAATATTCTCACTTTTTACATTATAACAAATTTCATAAGTCATTGAGATTTCATATTCATCTTCTATATTTTGCATGTAACTAAATAAGATAGCTGGGCAAACTGTTAAAAAAGATTGCTGGAGTGAAGAAACCAATGATTCAAATAGAGACTGCACACTATCGTTCTTTTAACAATGTACACGTATATTATGAATTACATCATTTTGATCCTAAAAAGCCAACAATTGTATTCATACACGGATTTCTATCATCTAGCTTTAGCTTTAGAAGACTCATTCCATTATTGAAACAGAAATTCTCAATTGTTGCAATAGACTTACCACCATTTGGACGAAGTGAAAAATCATTAACCTTTCATTATTCTTATGAAAATTTAGCAAAAACTGTTTTAGAAGTTATCGAACATTTGAAGTTAGAACAAGTCATTTTATCTGGTCACTCAATGGGTGGTCAAATTTGCCTGAATATCGCAAAGTTGCAGCCCCAATACGTATCTAAGCTAGTTTTACTTTGTAGCTCCGCTTACCTAGGACGATTGCATTCTGGCCTCGTCATGTCGTCACATTTACCTTTTTTCTATCTGTGGGTCAAGACTTGGCTAGCTCGTAAAGGTGTTAAAGCTAACCTTCAGAATGTCGTATTTAATCACGATCTCATTGATGAAGAAATGATTGAAGGCTATACTGCTCCTTTTTTAGATGATCGTATCTTCATGTCATTATCAAAGATGATTCGTGATCGTGAAGGAGACCTAACAGAAAAAGACCTGAGAGCAATTGATAAGCCAAGTTTATTAATATGGGGAGAAGAAGACAGAGTTGTTCCTCTTCATTTAGGAAAAAAGCTTCAACAAGATTTGCCAAGCTCTACTTTTATTTCATTAAAAGACACTGGGCATCTGTTACCAGAAGAATGCCCGGACGATATTCGAAATTATATGATGGATTTCTTAACAAGCTAATTTTCTGCAACAAACTATAGTCCTGTCAAAGAGGCAGGACTATTATCATTTATAAAAAGGAATATAATAATTTTTGTTCTTCCCTTACTCTTTAAACAGCAACATCTTTGACTTTTTAAACATAAAATGTTCAAAATAAAAGATATCATACAGGTAATTAAATTCTCTCTTATAGATTTAAAAATCAGTTTATATGGAGGCTTATATTATGAAGAACTATTCCTTTAACAATAGAATTAACCGCATGAACACTAACTCCGTAAAGTGGGACGGGATGGAACGTCTCTTTGGTAAAAAAGATCTATTACCATTTTGGGTAGCTGATATGGATTTTGCAGCTCCAGAAAAAGTGGTTAACGAAATCACTAAGCGTGTAGAGCACGGCGTTTTTGGATATACAACGCCAACTGAATCAACAAATGAATCTATTCGTTCTTGGGTCCAAAAGCGCCATCAGTGGAGCATTGAAACAGATTGGATTACATACAGTCCAGGAATTGTCTTTGCTATTAGTATGGCTATACAGGCTTATACACAAAAAGGAGATTCAATTTTGATTCAACCGCCCGTATACACACCTTTCTTTGAAATGGTGAAAGTAAACGAACGTAAATTGATAGAAAGTCCTCTGCTCTTAAAGGGAGATTGCTACTCAATTGATTTTTCAGCTCTTGAAAAGCAGCTTGCTTCTGGAGTGAAAATGTTTATTTTGTGCAGTCCCCATAACCCTGTAGGTCGGGTATGGACTCGTGGTGAACTAGAGAAGATTGCTGATCTTTGCAAAAAGTATGATGTATTAATTTTATCTGATGAGATTCATTCGGACTTAGTGTATACACCGTCTGTTCATATTCCAATTAGCTCTCTTAATGAAGATACTAAAAATCGTACTATTACGTGCATAGCACCAAGCAAAACATTCAATGTTCCTGGCTTACAAGCTTCAGCTATTATTATTCCAAATAATGAATTACGTGAAAAATATCAACAGCAGCAGCATAAACAAGGCTTTTTCGCATTAAATACATTCGGTACGATTGGTCTAGAGGCTGCCTATACACATGGAGAAAGTTGGCTAGAAGAACTCTTAGCATATTTAAAAGAGAACATTGACTTTACTAGAAGCTTTATTAAAGAAAATCTACCTGCGCTCAAGTTAATTAACCCTGAAGGTACTTACTTATTATGGATTGATTGTCGAACATTAAATATACCTGATGAAGACCTGCACAATCTATTATTAACGAAAGGGAAAATTGCTGTTGAAAGCGGTATGAAATACGGTGAAGCTGAAGGGAAAGGCTTTATTCGGTTAAATATTGCTTGTCCTCGAGAACAACTAAAAGAAGGCTTAAAGAAACTACAGGTTGCTCTATCTTAACCTAAAAAAGGACGCTTGATTGCGTCCTTTCAGTTTATTTTTCTTGTTTCTTAGCAATGACACCGCAAGCAATTCGCGTACCAGAATCTCCAGATGGTTGAGACATACCATCATCTTTGTTCTCCGTAATAATGATTGAAGAGCCGTCCATCGTTTTAATTAAGGAACCTTTTCCCTCTTTTAAAGTGACTTCAGGCGCCATATCTGTCCCATCAAAAGTTCCATCATCTTTTACGATAATGTTCTTTAAGTCACCTGCCTCTGGACCATCTGGATGAAGTAATCCATGCTTTTTATCGTCTGGATTTAAATGATTACCTGCTGTCTTAAACGCAGGGGCTTTGCACACGCCTTTTTCATGTATATGTACACCGTGTTCACCAGGAGGTAATCCTTTTAATTTATACGTAATCTCTACGCCGTCAGATACCTCTTTTAACTTTATGTTACCTAAGCTATCTCCATCAGCGTTATATACTTTTACTTCTTTATTCGAAATGTCTTTTTCACCACACCCCACTAACATTACTAATGGTATGCAGCCAATTAGTAGTAACTTCTTCATGTTGCCCTCCAATCTCAGATTCCCTTATGGTTACCTTCCCATAGATTGTCCAGCAACTTTCATTTTTAAACGCTTTCATTTTGATCCGAGCAAACAGTTACTCTGCTGAATGTTTTCGCTCTTGCTCTTTTATTTTCTCTTCTTCTTTTTTTGAAATTTTAATAACAAACCTCCATGTCAGAAATGCTCCTATAAAAAACACCAACATCCATATAAATGCTGGAATATACTCTGTTTTATCTTCTGGAAAATAAAGATATAGATTCATGATTAATGCTTGCATCAATTTCATCCTTTCCCTATGAACTTTAAACTATAATGACTTATAATAATGAGTAGAACATTACTTAAAGGAGAGATAAATATGAGTTTAGAAATCGGTGATTCCGTAACTGCTTTATACAAGACTGGAAAATACATTGGGGAAATTACACAAGTACGTGACCAGCACTACGTAGTGCGAGTAAAAGCTGTTATCAAACATCCTCAACAAGGAGATTTACATAACCCTCAACAAGTAGATGTTCCATTCTTTCATGAACGTCGTGCACTAGCCTTTAACGAGCAAGCTAATATTCCCAAACCAATGGTTAAAGCATATACAAGTGAAATTCCACCATACAGAGATTCATTAAAGACTGCTTTAACATCACTGATAAATGAGCTCTCTTTAAAAGATAATCCTTACGCAACACGAAGCATTGAATGCCTCGAACAACTTCAAAAGGATTATGCACTTTAAACAAAAAGCCAATTCACATTACGGTGACTTGGCTTTTATAATGCAAATTTGTTTAACAGCTTTGAGAAGTCGACCCGATCGCCAATTGTAGTAGGTTCAGGCTTTTGTAAATAACGTTTGTCTTTTTCTACTAACTTAAAAATATTAAAAGTAGTCATAGCATCATCAAGCGCACAGTGATGCTTACCTGTTCCTTCTTTTCCATATTCCTGAACAGCTTTCCATAAACCTGTTTGGTTTTGGTCGCCAAAGAAACGCTTATATTCCATAGATAAATCTACTTCTTTTCCTTTTAAAGGAAATTTCAAACTTTGCTTTTGACAGTTTTGCTTGAGTACTTTCATATCCATATTTCCCCAAGTGATAATTGTACTGTTTTCATACTGAGCTAGCTGCTGAATTAATTGTTCAAATGTAATTCCATCATCTACTTGTTTTTGCTGAATGTGAAGAAAGCTTTTACAGCGATCCGTTAACTTTGGAAAACTAGTGGGTTTAACATATGAAGAAAAGCGGTCTTGTATTTCTTGGTTTCTTACAGCAACTAACCCTACTTCAATAATTTCAGGAAAAAAGCCTTTGGGATACCCTTTGTATTCGGGCATTGTAAATTCAAAGTCAATAAAGACATATTGTTCATAATTGTTCATCTTTATCACCCCTTTTTAGATAAACCTGCCTACGAGACTGCTATTATAATTATAGCACGCTTATGCAAAAGATAGGTTTATTTCTATTGATATTTTATAATATTATGAATATTCTTTTGGACAATAAAAAAAGAATGCTTTGTTATTACTATATTCCAAAGCATGTCTCTATGATTAGGATATCCGCCATATCTTTTACAATTTATTTTTACTTCTACAGACTGTCTTTTCCTATTTTTTGGGCAGTATTGCTAACGTACAGCGAGAAATACAAATGAGTTCATTTTTCTCGTCCGTAATCTTAACTTCCCAGATAGCTGTTTTTTTTCCTTTATGTATAGGTCTACCAATAGCAGTCACTAGCCCATCTCTTTTTCCTTTAATATGATTTGCATTAATTTCTAAGCCCACGCATATTTCCTTCTCTTGATCTATACTTAGAAACCCTCCCAAGCTCGCAACTGTCTCTGCTAATGCAACCGATGCACCACCATGTAGTAAACCAAAAGGTTGCTTTGTTCGTTCATCTACTGGCATTGTCGCCTCTACTTGATCTTTGCTAGCATAAATTATTTCAATGCCTAGTGTACTTAATAACGTATTATCGGTATTCATCTTATCCCTCCGCTATATCATTTCACCTTCATACTTTTTATTTTACAATGGTTATCTTCTTCATAAAAGCTTTAAAACCCTTTCCTTTCAAATGACCCCTCTTGTCCATTTTTCTATTTTAATAAAATATTACGTACATGTTTTCACGATATGAATAAACTAATATACAACGTGTTTTCTATGTTTATTCACCTGACATTATCGTTGTTTTTTCTATTCAAATATGCTATTGTTGTTAGAAATAATTTTTTACTGTCTTTTTTTAGGAGGGATTATATGATGAGACATGTTACTTTGCTAGACATCTTCACACACCCAATTGCTAAAAAATATTTAACAAGATCTGGAGTTGCTCACGCAGTTTCTGTGGCGTATCATGCTTTTCGTTTATCCACTCAGTACAACGTCAATCCAGATTTAGCAACTAAAGCGGCCCTACTTCACGATATTGGTCACTATGAATGGTATACAAATGGTCAGTGGGACTATGAAAAATATAAAAAGAATGATATTCATGCAATTAAGGGAGCTGAGCGCGCCCACAAGTTATTAATACGCCTTGGAGAAGAACCTCAAGCAGCAAAAGAAATTGCTTTAGCTATTTTACTTCACACTGATTCTTATTTACCAGAAGGAACCATTCATCAACGTCCTCTACAGAAAGTGGTCAAATTGGCAGATGAAGCGGATGAAGAACCCGGTGGAAAGCATCACTATCGTCAAATGGATTATGCTTTAGCTGTTAAAAAAATTGAAGAGCTTGATCAGAATGTGGAACGAATTCTTGGGTCAGAACAATTTAAGCAACTAGGTTAAAAGGGTTAACTTCTCTATTGAAAGTTAATCCTTTTTTATGTGCAAAAATAAAGCTTATATTTCCCATATATTCGCAAATACTACATAAGGATTCTAAATTACAAAGGAGGTACATATCATGCAAAAAAATGCTAGAGGATTTGTACAAGATTCATGTACATCATTAACAGCTGCTAAGGCTAGCCTTGAGCAAGCTCTTCAAACTGTTGAAAAAGGTTCAAATCGTGAGCGTATTGAGCAGTCTTTACAGGCTGTTGAAACTGCTTTAGGCCAATGTGACTCAACGGCTTCAACATTATCACAAGTTTAAAGAAAAAGCGGTTGAGCCATAGCTCAACCGCTTTTTTCTTTATAGTATAAGTGCAGCAATCCATCCGAAAATAATTAACGGAATGTTATAATGTAAAAAGGTTGGCACACATGTATCCCAAATGTGATTGTGCTGACGGTCTACCGATAAACCTGAAGTTGGTCCTAACGTGCTATCTGAAGCAGGAGAACCAGCATCCCCCAACGCACCCGCTGTTCCAATAATTGCAATAGTTGCTAAAGGACTAAGGCCTAATTCTAAACAAAGTGGCACGAAAATTGTAGCAATGATTGGAATGGTTGAAAAGGATGACCCAATTCCCATCGTAACCAATAAACCAATTACAAGCATTAATAATATTCCTAGTACTTGATTGCCGCCAATTAAATTAACCGAACCTTGAACAAGTGTTTCCACGTCCCCCGTTTCTTGAATCACTTTAGCGAAGCCTGAAGCTGACAGCATAACAAAACCAATAAATGCCATCATACGCATACCATCAGTTAAAACCGTATCCGCTTCGTTCCATTTCACAACGCCACTTAGGTATACGACTATAATGCCGGCAAGTGAACCGAAAATCATTGAGCTTAATGGAATTTGCACAGCTAATGCAACAACAATAGCTATCAATGAAACGATAATACCTTTTCGTGTATAAGAAGGTTCAGTATTACTAGTTTCTTCGTTCATCGTGAGATTACTATTTTTATAAATACGAGGCTTACGATATGAAATAAAGACCGCTACAAGTAAACCGATAACCATTCCTAACGCAGGCAGAGCCATTGCTTTAACAATGTCACCGCTGTGTACTGCTAAACCGTTCTCTTGTATGTTTGCTGCGAGAATATCATGATAGATTTTCCCGAACCCCGCTGGCAGAAACATGTATGGTGTTACTAATCCAAATGTGATGACAGTTGCCACAAGACGACGATCAATTTCCAGTTGGTTAAATACTGTTAATAACGGTGGAATTAACAATGGAATAAACGCAATGTGTACAGGAATTACATTTTGTGAAAAGCATGAAATAATTAAGATAATTAATAACATAAGTACTTTAGAAAGTGCTTTTCTTTTTGTATCTCCTTCACGCCCAACAATCTTGAGCGCGCCTGCTACTACTGCGTCTGGAAGACCTGTTCTTGAAATCACAACGGCAAACGCTCCGAGCAATCCATAGCTTAACGCTACAGACGCGCTATTTCCTAGCCCTTCTGTGTATATGTTGACTGTATCTGTTAAGCTAATTCCTCCAACAAGCCCTCCGATAAGAGCACCGATAGCTAGAGAGAAAACAACGTTAATACGAAGTAAACTCAGTACAAGCATAACAGCTACAGCTACTAAAACTGCATTCATTTTGAAACCTCCGTACTTTAGTGTATTAAACAATTAGAGAATTAAAACGATACACTCATTATAATGCCTTACAATCAAATGTCAATGGAAAATCTAAACAAACGTTTGATTAATTACTTTTACTATACAAAAAGCGTGGATGAATGAACTATCCACGCTTTTTATTCACGATTATCCTGTTTAGAAATCACGAATTAATTGAGCTAACGTTCGAACCATGACCCCTGTTGCACCAGAAGGACCATATGCACCACCAGCATTTGTTGTAGCTGTTCCAGCAATATCTAAGTGAATCCAAGGTGTATTTTCTGCAAATTCCAACAAAAAGGTTCCTGCCATAATAGCATGTCCCTCTCGCCCTGGCGAATTATTTAAATCTGCTACTTTACTGCTTCTTACTTTCTTTTTATCTTTTTCTGTAATAGGAAGTTGCCAAATCGTCTCACCTGTATGCTGACTTGCAACCTGTAGCTTCTCATAAAAGGTAGAATCATTCGTCATTGCGCCTGTTGTATCTGTTCCTAAAGCTACAATCACACCACCTGTTAATGTTGCTACATCTACTAAATAGGAAGCCCCGTGATGTTTTGCATACGTAATAGCATCTGCTAGTGCTAGTCTTCCTTCTGCGTCTGTATTCAATACTTCAATGGTTTTTCCGCTCATAGCTGTAATAACATCATCTGGCTTAAATGCTGTTGCGCTAACTACGTTATCCGTAGATGGAATGACCATTACAACATTTTGTTTTGGTTTTGTTTCACCAATCACTTCCATTGCCCCTAAGACTGATGCTGCTCCACCCATATCCGTTTTCATCCCAACAATCCCGGATTTTGATTTGATTGAATAACCACCTGTATCAAAGGTGATACCTTTCCCTACCAAGCCAATAACATCTTTCCACTTACTTTTCCCTTGATATTTTAATGTAATCATCTTAGGGGGTTCTATGGAACCTTGATTAACGGCTAGCAAAGCTCCCATCCCTAACGTTTCCATCTCTTCTTTTTCAAGAATTTCGCATTCAAATCCATACTTATTAGCTAACTTTTGAGCATATTCTGCTAAGTCTGTTGCTGTTAACATATTGCTTGGCAAATTAACAAGCGTACGTGCTGAGTTGGTAGCTTTACCATACACATAGCCATGCTCAAAAGCATCTTCCACGCTATCAGAAGCAATGACATTGATTTTTTCCAGCTGAACAGTTGGCACGTTAGAACGCTTTTTATAATGTTCAAATTCGTATGTAGATAGTTGACTCATTTCACCTAATAAACGAGCCGTCGTTTCCTCACTAATAGCATCCGTGGTAAACGTTGAAAGTTCAATCGTTATCTCTTTAAATTGAGCTTTCTTCAGTTGTTGAAAGAGATTGCCGTAGGCTTCTTTTAGGATTTCTTCAGTAAGTCCACTTTTTCTCCCTAAACCAATAAAAATTAAGCGCTTTGCCCCAATCTTATTAAACGTTGGAATGGTGGAGACTTGTTTTTCATTGACGTTTATATCTCCCGCTTTTACAAGCTGCGAAAGATAATCATCAAATGTCGCATTAATCTTTTCTAAAGGGCCTTCAAATGAATCATTTCTATGAAAAATCCCTACTACTAGTGCTTCTGTTTCTCTCTCTAAATTTAAATTAGTATGTAACTGAATCATCTACAATCATCCTTTCATAGTAAAACCTTTTAAAAGCTATAGAGCTCTTTATATGTAATATTGTCTCATGAACAATTATAAATAACGAATATATTCACTTACGTCTAATTTATAGCAACCAAAATAAAACACCCATAGCATATGGGTGTTAGCGAACTAAATTAACTTTTTGCCTAAATACCTGCATCGATTTGTTTTCATTAAGAGCCGTTAGCTGCTGTTCAGACAGGGTTCCCTTACCTTTTTCAACTACGTATACACTAAGTTCTTTTTTACCCCACATTTTATAGACATCAGCTACTGTTTCAAAATATAAATCTAAATGATTACCTTTAATTGCTCCACCTTTATCCGCTACGACGCCGTATCCGTATCCAGGAATAAATAAAATTGTACCAATTGGGAATATTGATAAGTCTGCAGCAATTGTCGAGTATAAATCTCGTTTTACTTTTACACCTGAATATGTGATACCGTAACTTGGATCTGTAGGGTTTTTACCCGTTGACTCATACCCTGCTGTATACCCTGTGGCTAACACCGTATGGCTTGGATACGCTGACCAATCAAAAGCCTCTTCAATTGCTAATGGTTCCTTCTCAGAAGCATCCGCTCGAAGACTATGATTAACAGGTGTAGAATCAACCCTTAGCAGACTTTCAAACAAGACGGTAACGGGTACTCCTGTGACAGCTTCATAGGTTGTCAGCAATGCTCCTACAACAAGCAAAGACATACCAATACGCTTTATTAATGTTTTAATCATATGACTCTTTCCAACTCCTCCCACGAATCTATTTGTTTCCAAAGGAAAGTTAAATTATGCGTAGAAAGAGCAAAAACCCCTTTCTCATGAGAAAGGGTGCTTTCAATATTATCCACTTAAAACATTTGATATCCTCTTACCCTAAGCATTTTGATTGCCATCCCTGCCATAAGAGCACCTAAAAATCCAGATAGCAAAATAACGATATCTGCGGTAGCTAATGAAAGAAATCGTTCACCTAGCTGAGCAATTGATGTTAAAGGTTCTTGAACATACTTAACTGCTCGTACTTCATCTACAATCAAAATCACAATAACCGGATACGTAATCGCCATAATCCATGACATTCTTAAGAGCATATTCAATAAGAAACCGATTCCAAAAAACAACACAAAGAATAACAACATCGAAATAATTAATTCTGGTACACTCATTGCCATTTTTGATCCATCTCCCCGTCCTTCTTTCTTTAAGTGTACTTAAGTCAACAAATAGCGTCAATAACAGAATTTTTCGTTTATTGCACAAAAAAAAGGAGATTCTTATAGAATCTCCTTGCTCTAATTTATTTAAAAGAAATTAAATTTCCCTTTTTTAAGAACTAAACCAGCTCCACCTTGCAAGAATAAAGAGCGGTTATCAACAACTTTTTTCATAAATGATGCGCTTGAACCAAATAGCTTACGGCCGTATACAACGCCAATCGCATCATCATGACCTAAAGAACATACCGTACCTTTTAAATCTGCTTTAAAGTCTTTAAGCTCTTTTTCACCACGAATTAAGCGTGAAATGTTTTCTGCGCATGTTTCACCTTGCTGCATAGCTACCTGAGCTGTTGGAGGGTATGGACGATCATTTTCAGGATTAATCATAAATGAGCAATCTCCTACGATAAATACATCGTCATGACCTGGTGCTAAGAGGGAGTTGCTTACCTTAACACGACAACGATTATTTTCGAATCCTGCTTTTTCAATAATATGACTTCCTCGTACTCCAGCTGCCCATACAACAGTTGCCGATTTAATTTCTTCAACTTGGTCATCTTTTTCAACTAAGATGCCTTCTTCTGTACATTCTTTAATTGCTGTACCGATTTTAAATTCGACACCTTTTCTCTCAAGCTGTGTTACTGCATATTCAACCAATTCTGGATCGAACCCTGGTAAAGCTGTTGGTGCAGCCTCTACACAGACAATACGTACTTTTTCACGCGGAATATCAAACTCTTTGCAGAGCTGAGGGACGCGGTTTGCTAACTCGCCAACAAACTCAATTCCAGTAAATCCTGCACCACCAACAACGATTGTTAATAACTCATCACGCTTTACAGCTTCATTATTGTACGTTGCAAATACGTAATCAATATGTTCACGAATTTGACGCGCAGCGTTAATATTAGCAATTGAGAATGCATATTCTTTTAACCCTTTAATTCCGAAGGTTTCAGATTCATACCCTAATCCCACAACTAAGTAATCATATTCAAGTTCACTGTTTTCTAAAATAACACGCTTTTCTGCAGTATTAATATCCATTACAGTGTCTTTTACAAAGTTGACTTTTCCCGTATTAATTAAACTTTTAACTGGGAACCTTGAACGATCGTGATGTAATGTACCTGCAGAAACCTCATGTAACCATGTTGTTTCATAATGATAATCATTTTTGTTAACGAGCGTAATCTCAGCATCGTTTGTACCTAATTTCTTTTGTAAATGAACGGTTGTCATAATTCCACCGTAGCCAGCACCTAAGACAACAATTTTCGGCTTTTTCATTGAATGGTCATCCACCTTTTTTTAGTTTATAGTTATCAAATATTTGGATTAAAAGTCATAAAGTTATAAATAAGGTCTACTTTTTTATGTTAGTGTAAACAAGAAAAGTGATTGCTATCCATTTCTTTTCCCGGTTTTACCTCATAGTATTCCCAATAGTTTGTGAACCATTTCACGTAAGATGACATAGTGAACCCTTACTGAAACGATATTATATCTAAAAACATATTATGCTTTTTCACGTTATTTTTCAATACCTATTGATTGATTTATAAGCTTTTTAATTTTCAATCTCTTCATTAAAGAATGGAATTTCGCGAGCTATATTCTTCTTTTTTCCATATTTATAGAAGTGCTAAAAAGTTTTCTTTCTCCTTCAGTGCTTTATAATAAATTTTTATCTTTTAATTGTGCTATCATAACAGTAGACTTCTTTAACCTAAATTAACGAATGAGGTGACTAAATGATGAAAGAAGATAAACAAGTATACGATATCACCATTATTGGTGGTGGACCTACCGGGCTATTTACTGCATTTTACGGTGGAATGCGCCAAGCAAGTGTGAAGATTATTGAAAGCTTACCTCAATTAGGCGGTCAACTTTCGGCTTTATACCCTGAAAAATATATTTATGACGTTGCTGGATTCCCCAAAATTCGTGCACAAGAGCTTGTTAATAATTTAAAAGAACAGATGAAGCAGTTTAACCCAACTGTTGCGCTAGAACAAGCGGTTGAAAAAGTAGAAAAGCAAGCGGACGGTGTTTTTCGATTAACGACTAATTCAGAAGTTCATTATTCTAAAACAATTATTATCACAGCTGGAAACGGTGCTTTTAAGCCTCGTAAAATCGAGCTAGAGAATGCAGAGCAATTTGAAAAAGCAAACTTACATTATTTTGTTGATGATATGAATGCCTTTAAAGGACGCAAGGTATTAGTATGCGGCGGCGGTGATTCTGCAGTAGATTGGTCATTAATGCTTGAACCAATTGCAGAGCAAGTTACGCTGACACACAGACGTGATAAATTCCGCGCGCACGAGCACAGCGTAGAACAATTAAAAAACTCCAAAGTGGATATAAAAACACCTTACATCCCAGTAGAATTTATTGGTGAAGAGCGCATTACGCAAGTCGTTCTTGAAAATACAAAAGGTGAAGAAAAAATTGTGGTAGACGTTGATGATGTTATTGTAAACTTTGGCTTTGTATCATCGTTAGGTCCAATTAAAGAGTGGGAGTTAGAATTAGAAAAGAATACAATTGTGGTTAACTCTAAGCAAGAAACAAATATCCCTGGAATTTATGCAGCTGGAGACATTTGTACATATGAAGGAAAGGTAAAGCTAATTGTTGCAGGGTTCGGTGAAGGTCCTACAGCCGTTAACAATGCAAAAGCATACATTGATCCAAAAGCTCGCCTACAACCAATGCATAGTACATCAATGTTCTCGTAATCAAAAAGCGAATGACCATTTGAATGGTTATTCGCTTTTTTTTAGGGCTTCAGCTAATGCATGTAGTCCTTTTTTATCGTTCGTCTGTAACTGGACTTCATATTTAAGCTCTTCTTCACGAATTAAGTTAGTCGATACCTGATAATTCTTCAACTCACTTATATAAGTGTGGTACGGCAACAGGTTAAATGGCGATCCCACACTTTGAAAAATGAGCTGCGCTACTTCTTGCTCTTGAGTATTTAAATATAGAATTGATATCTGTTTGTTGGAATCCAAAAATAGGAGTGTAGTTTTTATTGGCAATGGTGTGGGGATATGTTGGATAAAAAGCATCGATTCAATTTTATCTTGCTTCTGAGATTTTATCGGAATAAACCATGCAGTTAGTTGTTGAATCATTTTTATCAAACGATTTTTTCTAAAAAAGCTTCCGTAACTATAGGCATTTGTTCGTAGTGTATTATTTTCTTCTACCAAACTTTGCACCTCCTCAAAAAACTAGTCTAAATAAAACCGGGTTTCTCATATAAAATTATAAATAATTCTGATAATTAAGTCAATTAAAATAACATCCTGTGTTATGTTTCATCACACGTTATTTTACACTCTATGCGCCATGATATACGTATAACCTTTATACAGCTCACCAGAATTAGAATTCCTAACAAAAAAATTGAAATAGCTAAGCTGACGTTATTCACGCAAAGTCAAAATATCCAAATAAAAAACAGCTCTATTCATTAGAATAGAGCTGTTTTTAGTACCTTGTTAACACTCTTCCGGTGTACCAGCGTTCGCTGCCGTGCGGAATGAAGATCCACAGCCGCATGATGCAATGGCATTCGGATTATCAATTGTAAATTAGCGTTCATGCTTACGTTAGCTTGAATCGCAATAATATCAACGTTTATAGCCGTTTTGGACGACTGTTTATATTCGAACAGATTGATTTCAACGTCATTACTTAACGGTGAATATCGTTAACTTAATAATACCCAAAAATCTACTAATTAACAAGTGCTAATAAAAAAAAGCACCTCCATTTTGAAGGCACCTCTATCGTCGTTTATTAGGCAGCTGAAACATCTTTTTTTCTACCTCAGTTAAAGCTTTAGGGTTTTTATTTTCTCTTAGACAATACTCGTACATCTTAGTTAAGTTATACCTTGGAGTACCTTTTGGAGCAGGAACAGCAATTTGTCCATTTTCAGGTTCATAACAGTCGGCTTTGTTGTCTAACATCGCTACTGCAACATTTGATTCATATGATTCAGTCATTCGAATCCTTCTGGATGAACTTTGGGTGTTCTGCATTTTAGAGAATTTGCCCATATAACCTCTCCCTTTCCTAAGATATCCTCACACAACTTTTTTGTTAATGATGCATTAAAATAGAATACATTGTCAACCAATTCTTCTCCACCTAAGTTAGAATAAAAATTTCTCGCTTCCTTCTTACTATGAGCTGATAACGCTCCATTGGTTTGATCATAGTACTCTTCACTTAAACTTAAATAACAACCATACGCTGTTAACTTCTTACCTATACCTTTATTCTCACGAGCAGGGTTATTATATCGATTCTGAAAAGCTACTTCTAATTGATAAATTGATAGAGACCCCTCTTCTGGCTCAAAAGCCACTAGCCCTTCAAGTCGTCTTGGTTTACTGTTAGTAAATAACCCGTAGACCGAACACTCTATTAAGAAAGGCTCATACCAATCCATTATAAACTTTCCGTCTAACAAAGCTCCACGAGCATTTAGATTGTTCAAATCGTCTAATGTTAATAATTCAATTACAGGGAGGTCCATCGTACTCTTTTTAGTATTAATAGTCATATCAAAATCCTCTTTAAATTATACCCTTTATTTCCACAATTATAACATTTACAGGTTTAACATCCAATATTTTCTTTCGACAAAAAAGGTAGATTCGCCTGTCAGCTTCGTAATAATCGCGTCCATATTTCACCTACTTTCCTCGTAACGCGTTATTCATGATATATGCTGCCGCATTTCTAGACTCGACCGCATTCCAAACATCATCACCGTCAAAGTTGTTCGAAACAGTTAAATAGATTACTTGCTGCTGTTGTGGAGCGCGTGTTGCTGCGTACGGTGCGCTAGTGTCCGTTTGTGGGAGTGTCGGCATAGAAGGCGTCATCCATTGCGTCATATCCGCGACTTTACTTAACGTGCTACGGCGTTCTTTGTCTAGACCGATTTGGAAACCGATTAATAAGTTTTTACCGATCATATCGCGCATCCATCTAGAGGGCGAATGAACTTTAAAGGCACCTGCGATTGTGTCTTTGATCTCGCCCGCGAGTTCGCTTGCTTTTGTGATAGCCGCGCTTGCCATCGATCCTATACCGTCGATTAAGCCTTGAATGATGTCTTTACCGATTTGGAAAAGGTCAATTCCTTCGAAAAATGCCTCAATTTTGGCCCAAATATCCTCGATTTTATCTTTGGCTGCATTCATCTTTGTATCAACTGCGCTCTTAAGCTTCTCGAAGCCATTTTCTACGCTAGTTTTGACGTTATCAACTGCCGTTTTAACCTTCGTCTTAATCGCTTCCCACACCTCGCTGACCTTCGTCTTGACGGCTTCCCAAATCGTTGTAAAGGTCGTTTTGATAAGATTGAGGCCAGTCTTAACGATTCCACTCACGAAGTTAATGCCGGTGTTCACGACAGACTTAAGAAACTCCCACGCAGCCGATACGATTTGCTTAACGCCTTCCCACATTAGGTCAAAGTCTCCGGTTAGGAGTCCTGCGAATACTTTTACAAGCCCCATAATAACGTTTAAACCAAAATCAACGACCGCCTTAATTAAATCCCAAGCCGTTTGGAATACGACTTTAATGACTTCCCAGGCCGCCTGTATGATTGGAGTAAGTATCGCAAAGGCTCCCATAACAATCGTTTGAATCGCTGTAAATGCGTTTTGCACAGCCATCATGATTTGCGCTCCGTGCTGATCCCAGAACGCCTTGATTTCGTTTAGTTTAGCTAATACGAACGCTTTAACTATCTCAAACGCCGGTGAAATTATCGTCATTAACCCCTGGAACACTTCAATCGCCTTGTCCTTAATCATCTGCCATCCGGTCAATACCGAATTTTTGAACCCTTCATTCGTATTCCAAAGGTATACTAAGCCGGCTGTTAACGCTACGATTGCTGCAGCTACGATCCAAACGGTCGCACTCATCGCAGCTAAACCGGTTACTAATGGAGCGATCATCGTCCAAACGGATGCGAACGCTGCTTTGAATCCTGCGAGTAGGCCTATTCCGATAGCTAACGGACTTAGTAATAACGTGAGCGCCGGTACCAGCATTACGATTCCCTGTAACACTTTCGCCATTGTAGGATGGGCGTTATTGAACGCTATAGCCATTTGCGCTATGGTATCGATAAAGTCGTAAACTTTTATCATAACGGCTCCGAACACATCCACCATCGGCTGTAACGCTTCGCGCACGGATGATTTCATACGGTTAAACGCTTCTTCGTAACCTGCCACGCTATCCATCGCTGCCTTGTGCATCGCGCCGTAAGCAAGTACCGACGTTGCTGCAGCCGCAAGAGCTACCATTTGAAATCGCATTACGCCTCGGTTAATTAATTGCTGCATATCGTAAAGCTCTTTCATATTTGCCGTAGGACCTAACATTTTAAGTGCTAAAACGGATGCGTGCCCTCGATTAGCGATTTTGTTCATCGTATCGGCTACTTTCAAGCCGGCTTGGTTAACGCTTAGTAACGGGTTTGACATACGTGAGTAATTAGACGAAATCTTCTCCGCCTGTGTACTCATATTCGTCATTTCGCCAATTGTAGCGAAGAATTCGCCTTTCATTATGCTGTTGTTTTTAATCATATTGTCCGTGATTGTCTTTTGCGTTTTACCTAGCTTCTCGATTTCGGTCATTAACTCGCCTGTTTTACCTGCGTATTGATCGGATGATTGACCCAACTTAAAAAAGCCGTACTCGACGGCTAGTTGTTCGGTCTTGAATATCTGCATATCTCGCTTGGCTTCTTTATATGCGTTTGCCATTTCGGAAGCCATCGACACAGTACTATCGGATAACTTGCCAACGCTTGCGCTGATACTGTTTGTGACGCTTGTAAGATTCCGACTTACGGAATTCATAGTCGAGCTGAAATCGTCGATTGCTTGGATACGATACGAAATATTAAGGCTCATCGCTTCTCACCAGCTTTTATAAGAATCTCGCGATATTCGTTCAGTAGCTTTCCGCCTTCGTCTAAAAGGGCGCTGGCTCGCTTATAATCGCTCATTTGGATGGCTGTTAAAGCCTTAATGTAAGTACGAAAAACTTCCGCAAGCTTGTGCGCATGGAAATACCGGTTTTCAAACTTAGTAAGCTTCGTTTCGTGCAGCTTTCTTAGGCCTTCTTTTAAGCGTTCTATAGCATTCGGGACGAAGGCATCAAGGTCTGACGGCTGTTTGACGGTTCGTAAGCTTGAACTGATTTCCCCGATTGTGTTCATTAAATAATTCACTGCGATGTTTTCTATCTCGTTGAATCGCTTTTCATTCATTTCTTTCACTTCCTTTGTTTTTGGTAGGAGATGATGCGCGGCTGCATACGAAAAAGACGCTCGATAAAGAGCGTCTTTGCTAAAAAGAAATCTATCTTATTATCTATTTTAAGGCTAAATAAGAAGTTACAAATGCTCCTAAGCTAATTGTTACGCCTATAAGTTGCATTCTTGCATTGTCAATACCAGTTAATTTTCTCTCTATTGTTGCAATAGCCTTAGATTCAACATTATCTAAAAAATATAATTGTTCGGAGATTGCTGCTGAATAACTATGCTTTTCATATATATCCGTCGCTAATAAGCAACGTTGATACTCAGTTGCGTCACTTCTAAAATCGACCAAATCATAATTATATCTAGCTAAATCCTGTAAAGTTAAGTTTAAACCTTTTTTACCAGTAAATATGTTCGCTTTTTCTTTATTAGCTTTTTTATTAATATCTTGATAAGTGTTTATTAGAACTTGCCCTATACCATATAATTCATTAAACCATATTAGGTATGCTCTATAATTTTCTATATCTTTCATTTTTAATGGATCAGGATGGTAACGTAAAGCTTCCTCATAATGATTATATTCCCTCTTACCACTTAAAACATCAGTATCATATGAAAAGATATTATTAAATGCTTGGTGCCGATTGTATATTTTATTTCTCATTATTATTTCACCCTAAATTATTTTAACAAAAATTCCAAAAAATGAAAATGAATTCAGTTATATATCGCCTTTATTTAAGTACTAATTATCTATTGCACTACGCCAATTACTATCAGCCCTAAACCACCTAAAATTTACAGGAGATTGCCAGGTCAATAAAAAATCTTTATTAATTCCTGCTTCATTTTTAGATAATAGCCTATGTCATTCGTATTTTTCGTTGCTGTAGCTTTCGAAAATAGTTGAGCCAAAGTATCCGAGGTTATTCTTAAGTCTTGAATACTGACTTTCGATAAATCAATGCTACGTCCAAGCCATTGCATCTCCTCATCGCCCGTTATGACAAGCTTTCGGCTTTCTGTGGTCGACATTTGCAACTCGCTTTGGTTAAACGCAGGTACTAAGGACCCTTGCGTAATTGCCCATTCGCTATTAGAAAATGCCTGAACGTTAACCTGAGAAATATTGGCCGGCACAATCATAAATTCTCCCTCGCTATACTGTCGCGATTGGGTCATACCGTTAATTACGTAACTAATGGTTAGATTATCACCCTTATCGACTTTCAGATATGGGAATCCGGTTGTAGGGATAGTGCCGTTTCCTTTGCCGTTTACAGCCTTCTTATTCATTTCATCATCTCCTTCAAATGTAAAAAGCCCGGCGCAATGCCGAGCCTTCTGATTTATTTACATTTTATACGCTTGACGCCTTCCGGTAGATAATCAGCGTGCATTAGCCGGTTAAATCGCTTTACATCCAGCTCTGTCACTAACGGAATTTCTGTATGATTTTCAAAATCAACGGGAGGAGCTACGTGCTGATATTCGCGATCAATTGTAGTTCGCATTGCTAGTTCGTGTATGTCTCGGAAGATAATGCTATATTCGTGCTTAACTTCCACCATATCAAGAAGGGCGTTAAAATAATCTGACTTTGCTTTTTTCATACGCTTGATGATTGGGTCTACCTCTGACTCTTTTACGAGCTTCCTGTAGTTTGGATAGTCCAGCAGTAGCGCTTTAGGTGTTGTCTTTGATTTTTTGTATTGATTATAAGCAGTCCATTTTTGCATTGTCAATTACCTCCTTCTAGTTCTTTTACAACGTCTTCACCAAAAGTAGCTTTTACGTTATCTAGAACTGCCCCGCTGAACACTTTCGCATGCTGCATTTGCTCAACTTGCTCTAAAGAATGCCTCGCTTCTAGAGCTTCGTCCGTCATAAAACCGGTCGACAAGTGTTCGTATGTTTTTGCTAATGTTTGTTTGATTCCAGGAGCTGAAGCGCCTGCATTTACGATAATTGGCCCGATAATGTTGCCGAATTCCTGCTTGAATTGGTTTGCGATATACGGATCATTAATTCCAGCAGCGAATTTTGTGACCGTCTCCTGTGCTGCGCCCGGATTTAAAGCAAGTAATACGTTTGTTTTAAGTTCGTTTACAGCTTCGGCATACTTCGAAAGTTCTTTTTCGCTTGGTTTTGCTAACGTTTTTTCTAAAACCCTTTCCGAATCCGCCTTCGCTTTTTGTAACGCCTCGAGATATTCACACTCAACTTGAGTCTTCAAACGCTTAACTTCGTCTTTGTAATCTTCCTTCAAACTATCGAGTAACAGACGTTTGCCTTCATCTGATAACTTGATATCCTGTCTGATTTTACTAGATTCAGACGTGAATCGCTGAGTTAGTTCCCTATATCTCCCGCTTGATTCGTTTAAGATTTCATTGGCTTGGATAATATTTGTTTTCATAGTTAATTCCCCTTTTCATTTTTATTAGATTTCAGTCTAAAAAAGGCTTATTAGATAGTCGAATTTGGCGCCTTAGTGTCGTCTTTAATACTATTAGTCTCCGATCGTCAAAAGCGCTTAAAAATGTCTATCTAATCGTTCAAACGTCTTGCTCTCATTTTAGCTAAATGGTCCTGCTGTTTTTCGGACGGAACATTATACAACCGCACCTGACTTGGCGCTAAATAGCCTTCGATGTCAATAACCATTCCATCATCGTCTGTGTACGCCCTAGTAACCTCGCCAACTTTCGTTAATTGGTCGATATGTTGCTTTGATGTGCAACGGAATTTCCACTGTTTTTGCACAGCATCGTATAATAATAGCGTTTCCTGTTCTTCTTTCGGATAAAAACCCATCAATACCACTCCTCCTCTTCGATAATTTCTTCCTCTTCTTCTTCGTACTCGGGTTCCGGCAGGTATTCAATTGTCCCATCACGATAAAGAATTGCTTTTCGGACCGTTTCAGAATTGTTGCCCCAATGCTCATAAACATCAATTACTTCTCCAATTTTCAATGTTTGCTACCTCCTGGCCAACGCTATAAATTTAAAGATAGGTATTTTTATTATTTATAAGGGAATCCGGTTAAGAACTCCCTCTACCTATACCTTTTTGTCGCCATTTAAAATTCATCTAGTTTATCTCCATGGTAGTCCGGTAATCTTTTTGTTTTACGCTTATTGCCTGTACCGTAACCGTCTTTTCCGTTGTGAATATAATCCAATCTTGACAAGCTCATCGGCCTTTCAAACTTCCAACCTATTTTCAACATTGCATACTCGTTCGCCCAAAAGGGGTACTCCAGCCACCAAAGGTATAAATCTTGTAGCCTTTCTTTTTTAGGTTTTGGATTAAACAGTGCTTTTTCCGCACGCCTTTTTGCAGTTTGTAACGTTTTATATGATGTTTTGCAGTCGTCACAGCAAGTCCGCTTCGTATTTCGTAAGCTTTCGTCATAAAACCAGTAATTGCAGTAGTCACAACGCTTAATTCTCTTCTGATTTGGTTCGTTTAAGTCTCCATTTAGAAAAGCTGGTAACAAAGCCGAAATTTCATCACGTGTTTTTCCTACGAAAATTTGATCCGCGTAGCTAATTGCACCTTTTCCTGGATCTCGATATGTGTTATTTAACATTGGCAGCTTCCTCTCTATTAGATAGGTGTTTTAGATGCTTAGAATCACTTCGAATAGTAAGGTACTCGGAAGAGAAGTTATATTTCTAAATCCCCTATTAGAAAGGCTATTTTTCGACTTAAATCACGCGTTATCGGCTCCAAATAATCCTTCAAGTTCAGATTGCAGCTCATTCGTGTTTTCAAAGACAAAAACTAGTCCTTTCCTTTGTTTTCGTGCAGGTTCAATTCCCACTAAGTTAAACCCTTGCTTAATCAAGTGCCTTGCTACTCGTAGTGAAAAAATACATTTATATTGATTCATTTTGTGTCCTCCTAATTCGGGCGTGGCGCGAGGCCGGTTCCCTATGCTCTTAATCTTTTATCTTTTAATAAAAGAATTCTTCGACAAGTACTATACTCAAGTAATTCGTTAGAATTACGAAGAGCTGTATGAGTTTACGAATACAGTATCTTTTAATGACTCTGTCTCCTTACGGTTTTAAAGGGGGCAGTATCATTTTAAATCTCGTTATTAAATCTCGTTATATAAATCTAGTTAGCGTATAAATAACGGCATAACATTATGCTGTTTTCTTCCGTACGTTACGCTTTAATTTTCCGTAACATATTTAATCTTTATCTCGATACCTTGCCATACGTGCACTCGCCTGCTTTCGCGACTCCTCTAACTTTCGTAATGACTCTAAATAGTTATCCCATGCGTCAGGATACCTTTCGTAAAATTCTTCCGAAGTTAAAGGTTCATACGGTACATAAGCGTTTCCGTGAATTGTCCCTTCAATTATTTCGATTAACCCTATATCGCGTAGAATGCTTAAATGATCGCCTGTTGTCCGCGTTGTCTTTCCGTACTTTAACGCCAACGTATCTTTGTTAGGAAAGGCATATCCGAATTCATCTTCGTTGTAATAGTCGATAATTAAGGCGTACAGATAAAACATTTCCGCTTTAACTTTTCGGTGATTGATATAGTGCGATAAATCAGACGGTAACTTAATAAAATTTCGTTGATAAGCGTCTTTCTTTTTACTAAACGGTTTCTTCATAAATTAGCAGCTCCTTTTCGTTAGTAGTTTTTATATAAAGCCGGCATTGCCAGCGTATTGTCATCGGATAATATGCCGAAGAGTATTGCAGCCGCGCACCCGTTAACTGATATTACGAAACATAAATTCGCTTTGCACAATCGCTATAGTGTAAAAGACGATTCCCAACCGGAATTTGTACAACGCCTACCACAAATAACGGACGCTACTCCGAAAGTGGATGTTCTACAGAATAATATCCGCGAGTTTTTAAAAGTGGACATTTCGCCTACACTTTATATAAAGCGTTAGGTCGCAAAAGTGGACGTTATAATTGATATAAGACTGTTATTTGCTCCGTTGTACAAAAAAGAACGCAAAAAAAAGCGCTACAATTGCCGTTGTGCGCCTGGTCACTACATATATACGATATCTGCCAGCTTTTTGATTTCCGTTGACCTAAATCCCATTAAATGTTAATGTATTGCTAAGTAATATTTCGTCTGGAACTAACGGTTGCCTCCGTTGGTTCTTTTTTTATGCGCTAATTCAGCGAAAAGATCTGCCACTGACATTTCCGCTATAAAACTCAGGTCCATTCCGTCCAATAGCTCGGGCCCAAACAAGTGTGTTTCGATTACAGTTTTCCAATCTTTTACCGTACCGTCCGCCGTTCTACGCAAAACTTTATGAACGGTCAACCCTTCATAACCTTTCGCCAGGTACAGTTCGTCGCCTAATCGAACTACATCCCGCTTTATTAGCTCGGTGCTATCGTCATAAACGTACAAGTAGCGTTGTTTCATAAGGCATCGCCTGCTAATTTCGCTATAAGTTTAAACATCCCCACTGCCGAAAGATCTTCGATTTCTTCCATCTTCAAACTTCTGACACCTTTATCTTCGTTGTAATCATTTAAATGAGCTAGTTCATCTAAGAAGACATAGGATCCATCCAAACTCTTTGCTACTCGCTGCAGTAACAACCCTCCGTCAACATCCGGATACAAGATAACGTCGTTTTCTATGAACAAAACTTTTACCTCTTCATATGTTGTTTCTCCTTCTAACTGCCATTTAATTTTTACGTTTTTCACCATTCAAACCATCCGCCTTTTATTTATATTACGAATATACGCTTTTTCGTATATAGTTAATTTGATTATAGACTAGCTTTTTTTATTCGTCAATACGCTTTTTCGTATTTACGCAAAAATACTTTTAGTTTATAATTTACTTAAGAGGTGAAGTCATGTACAAGATTCATGTTAAATTAGCTGAAGCTATGGAAAGCCGTGGTATTCACACGCAAAAAGAGTTGTTAGCTTTAATAAAAGAAAAGACCGGCGAAACTCTTCGCGCAGCTACAGTATCAGATATGTATAATAATAAGAGCACGAACTTAATCAATCGAAAATACTTAGAAATCATTGCAACAGCGTTAGAAATTCAAAACATCGGTGAGCTAATCGAGCTAGATACTTCGGAAACAAAATAAAAGCGCCTTTTGGGCGCCTTCTTAATTAGATAATCGCTAGTGGTATTATCAAACCAATACTATTACCGACCCCTACAATAATCTTCATAAAAGTTGGCATTAACTGAACTAATACATAACCTAAAGATGCATTTTGTATTAATGATATCCCCTTATCTTTTTGATTTATCATAAACATTAAGCCACCAGACGACAGCATTACTAACGCAATAGGGTAAGACAACGCTTGAATTATGTCGACTAGAGGCATTAGCGCATCTACGATCTGCTCTTTTGCATGGTTTTTGACATACTCGCCTGGTCCTGCGGCATATGCATGATTAGAAGAGCTTACACCTGACAATCCTATGGTCGTTACGCCTGCCAGCGCGATCAATGCATGCTTTACTTGGTAAGCTCTTGTTCCCTTTTTAATTTGCTTCACTATGCCAGCCGAGTCCCTCTTTCGTATGAATTCACTGATGGTCCCTACCGTTTCAACTTTGCGATTAAACATTTATACCGCTTCCCCTCTTCATTAGATGAAATCCGATATTGTAAATACCTTTACGTCAAGGCCTTCGCATAGCTCTTCTAGCTTCCTACTTCTATATTCTGTCGTTGTAATCCAAATAAACGCTGGTTCCCTATCGAATACCCCGAGATCAATCAGTTTGCGATACTTACTCATTTTCGTTTTATTAGCCAACATTGTTTGAGTGTGATCTACTTCTATAATGTAATAACGACCCTCATGTGAGAATAAAGCGTCACAAATGGCTTTTACTCGGTTAGGAAGTTCAAGTTTCACTTCGTTTTTCCATGTCTCGGGACAGCCATACGCAATGTACAAGCTATTTCGCATGATAAAATGGCGTGCCTGAAGTGTTTTTTTACGGACTTTCTTAGCGTTAACTAGTTCTCGGCCCTCTTTCGTTAAATAGTAAATCGCTTCACCGTCGCGAAAATAAGTTACGTATCGACTCATGTCCTTTAGCACACGCGATGTATTTCGAGGACTGCCTAAATTGTGAATAGCCTGCAGCTGTGAACGACTGAGATAATCACACCTCTTCAATGATAAGCAGATCTCGATTTGACGTTGTTCCTTCTTGATGGCTTTCTGCATTTGCATACGGCTCCTTTCGCGATGTGATGTTAATATACGGACCAATAGTATTTTGAATGAAGCTATCGTCAATAAATGGCGTCTGCACGATATTAGTTTGATCCGTTTGATATATTGCTCTTCCTTTGATTAACGGCAACTTTTCCGCTCCTTCTTCGTCCAGCACAACACGACTTGCTACCGCATTTCTTACACGAAAGCACAATTTCGCTTCACTATTCTGCTTACATTGTCGTGGGATAACATCGCCAGTCGGATACTGAGTCGCCAAAACCTGTCTAAAGCCTAAACCTGCGCCTAACCTCGCAATCTGACTCATGTACTTTTGACATTGTTCTTTAATCTGCCGTTCTTCCTTCGTTACAGCCTCTTGCGGATTCAATTCTCCTACCTCATCGATAAGAATAAAGTGTCGTCCGGTAATATGCGTATCTTGGACCTTACGCTTATTCAATTTCCGCAACGTTTCCTGCATGGTCCGCATATCTTTATACGCCTGTTCTAACGCTACTAGAGCTTCTTCAGGTTCGTATGCGATGTGCTTTACTTGATTAACATTTTCATAACCGCCAAATTCAACCCCGCCTTTTAGATCAATTAACGTAAAGCTGACGTTATTGGCTTGCGTAGATATCAACGAGCTAATCAGAGCGTTAAGAAAGTTCGACTTTCCGTAGCGTGTGGCGCCTCCAAGCGCTAAATGCGG
Organism: Priestia sp. GS2; assembly: GCF_036409025.1. Classification (NCBI taxonomy): domain Bacteria; kingdom Bacillati; phylum Bacillota; class Bacilli; order Caryophanales; family Bacillaceae; genus Priestia; species Priestia sp. GS2. Next base: position 3,455,580 of record NZ_JAZGJX010000001.1, read on the forward strand.
CGTTGCTTCGAAATCATGTTTAATTAGTTTTCCAGCGCGATTAATCCCAACCGGTATCTGCCAACCGTTCAACTTACGTGATAAGGATTCCGTATAAGAAAAATGATCGGTTAACGCTTCAGTATAGACTTTGAATCGTAGCATACCGTCGAAAGTTAGCTCAATTTCCTTTTGCGCGCTTCGCTTTCTCTCAAATAAGCTACGAACCTGCGTCAAAAGGTCTTTGTTCAACTGGACAGACCTTATATCTTCGAAAGATACATTTATTAATCTTCGTTTGATATTTAAGCCGTCTTGAAAACGATCTAGCTTCTCTTTAAATTGATTTACCGACATTCCCTGCGGCATTTGATAGACATACTCCGTATAACCGGCGCCTCTAGTTCTACGGTGAATTCTAATTTTTTGCCCATCCTGCGCAACAAGACCCGCGTTCGCTGCAATTCGCTCTATCCTCTTCGCATCATTACCTCCTCCGTGTTGATAGACGTAGGTTGAAGCTAAGACGCTACTCATTGCAATTGACGATAGTATTTCGAATATCACAACACCACCTCCGAATCTTAATATCTGATAAGATAGTTTCTTGCAAATAGAACGATTCAAAATGGCTTCAGACGTTGGTAGAAAAGGATTTCTAGAGACGTTTTAAAATACTAGCCGCGAAATTTCATACGAAGAGAGAAACGGGCTGTTCTATGCGTATTGTGAAACGTATTTTGACTCGCTTAGTGAATGGTATTCTCGCCCGTTTGTCCGTTATGTCATTAATTTGCGCTCGGTTTAAAAAATGACATTTCGGTCAAGCCTATTAACGAGGTGATAAGGATGTTTAACTTATTCGGATTAGGTAAGAAGCGAACAGAATTCGGTAGTTGGTTAGATCGTGAAGGCATTTCTCAGATTGAATTAGAAGAAAAGGCGCAGCTTAGTCGTGGAACGATTTCGAGGTTATGTAACGATAAAGAGTACAAACCTAAACATTCAACGCTCGCAAAGGTGCGCAGAGGATTAAAAAAGCTTGGTAAAGACGTGCCAGAAGACTATTTTAAAATGTGATAGAATCGAAGGATCAAAGTGTTTTTTAGATATCCGCATTTAAGATACGGTAGGCAAGGATAATTACGATTATAGAGCCGCCCCCCTACCTTAACGCCCTGAGTTTTAAAATTTCGTAAGAAAATGTCGCAGCTTAGGTGGAAGGTTTCCATTTATGCCTACCCCGCCCATTCATTATCAATGTATTTGATATACATTATCAGTTCCTGTAACATATCTTATGTAAACTAGCACTTAGAATAACCCTTGATACATCAACGTTTGTTAACTTCCGAAGAATTATACGCTATACATTATTTATGCATGCTTGATATGACGCGGTTTCTTACCCGTATAATGTTACCGATCGTCCTTCGTAATGAATAAAATACTGCATAAACCCCCTGAGTTCCAAAGACCCCTTCCGTCCCAGGCACGTGAGGCTGATAATTCCTTACGCTAACTAACGTACGATCTAGCGCTAAATACACGTTCCTTCTATATGTACGACTGTATAGGCTTAACGTAATGTCAAAGCATTTTGAGGGTCGCGCGTAACACTGGCTCGGCTGGTTAAACGTACTATAAAACCGGAAGATATCGTCCGATTCAGTTCGACGTAATATCACGTTATAGATCGAGTTTCTTCTATATGATGCGTAAAATAAGTACGTCTCAAATTCTATCGAACTCTCACTTCCGGTAAGTAGATAGCTTAAAATTGAAATGCGACTACAAAAACGTTAAAATAATATTGGTTTACGGACTCTCCCATTAAGGAGAAAAAAATGTACAATCAAAAACAGCTTTCAGAAGAACTAAAAATTCCTCAATCAACGCTAAGTGAACGAATTAAACGGTTTGGGACCTTAATCGATACTACTTACGAAGATGGGAAAATTAGTTATACTGAATGTGCTAAGGAGCAAATGATATTAATCGAATACGCTTACCAAAATAAGAATTTAGGTTTAGATATAAAACTAGAATTATCAGCTTTACTGGTTGCTTATAAAACCATTTACAGAGTCCAACAAATGAAAATCTAAAAAATAAATAACATGGAGAGTCCGTAGCTATAACTAGCTATACTTACGAGTACGTACATAAACGTACTGACGGAGTAATACGCTATATAGTTGCGGACTCTTTTGCGAAATAAACCAACGAAAGATTACACGTTATTTAGCCAATTAAACAACGGATTTTCCCTGCGCTTCCACACCGCCAGCTTTGCCTCCACTATGCGATAAAAATATCCTTCGAATGTATTACGTATCTTACTCAACTTCTTAGCGAAAATAGTCTCTTTAAACGCCTGTATAACATCTGCTAACACTTCCGTCTCTTCTAACGGCAGAGTCACTTCGCTCTTTTTATAGGCAACTAATACTCGATTCCATAAACGATAAATAGTATCGGCCGATCCATAAAAAGGCGCAGTGGCGTCTACGAAAGCTTCCGGTACATTAGAAGGCGTAAATGATTCGTCTAACTCGACCTCTTTAACGTTAATTCGTTTATTAATTCTCTTAGAAGGCAATGTTTTAGAAATCTCTGTTTCGGAGCTACCTTTCGCTTGTTCAACGCTTGATACGGCAGGCTTTGGCGCATCTTCACGGGGCGACATTTCCGCAGTGACAGGCGGAGTGACACAGCCGTCCACAGTTCGGATCACATATACGTTGTGGCCCGATCCTCCTTTCGCTCGAATAGTTGATTTCCGCTCAATGACACCGTAAGATGCCAGCACTTTTAATGCGCGTTGTACCGTACGCTTACTGCATTCCGTTAAGTTAGCGATAGTTTCCACCTTTAAGAACGCTACGCCAACGATTTTACATGCGTAACGAGATAACGTTTTAAGAATACGAATAGCTGACGGCGTTAGTTCGTGCTTGTATGTATATAGAAAGCCGCGAATAGCTTCGTTCATTTCATTTACGTTAGCGAACGATTGCAATTGCTTCATTTCGCTATAATTAGCTGCATTTAACATCATATATTCCCCCGTTTGGGACACATACAAGCACTTTTGGACGCATTTGAATAAGCGTTGACTTTTTACGCTTTTTTCGATACCATTTAATTAGCGATTAGATGGGCGTCTGCTTTGTGCAGGTGTCCTCTTTTTTTGTCTTTTTTCGGTTCAGTTACGTCTTTGGCGAATGCCATTAATCGGTGAGTAATCATCGTGGCTCCTACGCATCTCTTCCGTATCCATTTGGATATAACGGCGCATGGTACGTATATCAGCCCAACCGCCCATTTTCTGTAATGTAAAGGCGTCACAACCGTTTAAAATCATGTTTTTGGCCCATGTATGGCGATAAACATGCGCTGTAACCTTCTTACCTGCTACTCCGGCTTTATCAGCGTAATATTTCAAACGTTTATTGAAGTGATTTTCACTAATCGGCTCACCAAAGCACGAAAGGAATATACGATCTAATTTAAAGTGCGTTTGGTTTTCGGTAACTAATTGCATTAATAACTTCGATACATAAGCTGATATCGGTACCAAACGAGGCTTTCGATTCTTATTCTTCTCGCCAATCAACGTTATAAAGCGAGTCTGAAAGTCGATATCAGAAATACGTAAATTAATAAGCTCTCCTATACGCAACCCACTATCCAGTAGTAAGTTCATAGCAACGAAGTCACGAAATCCTACAAAATCTTTTTGATTCGGCTGCATTAATATCTTCTTTATCTCTTCTTCCGTAAAGCAATTCGTTAGGTCTAAGTCATGGCGCAGTAGCTTTACTTTATCCATCGGATTGACTTCGATTAGTTCTTCACGCTCTAAGTAGTTAAATAATGCTCGATATACGCGCAACCTAATGTTAATCGTCGTTTCTGCTAATCCTACTCCTTGTTTATCGCAGTCAATATACTTATGGCCATCATATTTTTTAGCTTCGTATTTGAGGTAATTAACGTAGTTGCGAACCATCTCCGCCGTTACTTCTTCCATCAGTGCTACTTCCGGATAGTTATCTGCGAGCCAGTCGGTAAAGTATCGCCAAGTCTTTATGTAGTCTCTTAGCGTTCTTTCTCTAACGCCTTCTATTTTCTTACCGGCGATAACCATATCGAGTCCTTGCTCTAACGTTAATTGCGGGTACTCTTTCGAACCAATGCGCTCTCTTACTGGACTTCTTCTCTTTCGCTTCTTTAACGCCATAAAAAAAACGACCTCCCTAACGATGTGTTTTTCACCGTTAAGAAAGTCGTTATTTTCAATCCTTCGAATAGGAAACTGGGGTTGTTAATACGCTTGTATGCGATTGAGTTCTCGCATATTTCAAACGTAATACACAACCATCGTCCATGCTTCCGATTAGCTTGCCGAAATAATATCTCGGTAGCTTAAAACGTTGATATATCGCTTAACACTCTTCCGGTGTACCAGCGTTCGCTGCCGTGCGGAATGAAGATCCACAGCCGCATGATGCAATGGCATTCGGATTATCAATTGTAAATCCTCCACCAAGCATAGACTGCTTATAATCAATCTTAACTCCTTTTAAAATTGGGGCACTTTCTTTATCAACAAGAATTTGAATGCCATGTTGTTCAAACTGCATATCGTTTTCACTAACTTCGTGTGCGAAGCCCATTCCGTATGATAAACCTGAACAGCCTCCTCCATTAATCGTTACGCGAAGGTAAGCATTCTCTTCTTCATGTTCTTTCATCATATCTTTTATTTGAAAGCTAGCCGCTTCTGTAATTTCTAGGATATCTTGACTCATAATTAGATGACCTCCTTTTTCCTATAAGTATACGCTGTGAGTAAATGATGAACAACTACTCTGCTTTCAGTTCTTAATAGTAATAAACTCCATCGCAAATCACAACTGCTGGACCTTTCATTAGTACATGGTTGTTTTCTTTCCATGTAATAGTTAAGTCTCCACCTGCTAAATGAACAATTGTGGGAGTATTTTTTTGCGTAAGATTATTTAAAACAGAAGAAACAACTGCTGCACAAGCACCGGTTCCACAAGCTTGCGTTACACCTGAACCCCTTTCCCAAACGCGGAAATGCATTTCCGATTCATTCATAATCTCTACAAATTCAACATTTACACCTTCTGGAAAACGTGGATCTTTTTCAACCACTGGCCCTAATGTATGAAGAGGTGCTTTTTCAATATCTTCTACGTAAAATACAACGTGAGGATTTCCCATTGATACAGCCGTACCTATAAGCTCTTCATCACCAAATTCCATTTTCTCTGACACAATGCTGTTTCCTTCAAATCCAAGCATTGGAACTTCAGCTGGCTTTAACTTTGGTGTGCCCATGTCAATTGTTACCTCATTTACTTCTTTATCCTGCAAATGAACAGTTGCATGGACAAGGCCTGATAACGTTTCGATTGTAAACTCTTCTGTTTCTACTAAATTATGCTCATATGCATACTTAGCTACACATCTTAAGCCGTTTCCGCAATTTTTTGCTTCTGAACCATCGTTATTAAATACGCGCATTTTAACATTCGCTCTAGTAGAAGGACAAATCAAAATCATTCCATCTGACCCAATACCTGTGTAAACGTTTGATACTTTAATAGCGACAGAAGCTAAATCTTCTTCCGCGATATGTTCTTCAAATAGATTGACGTAGATATAATTATTTCCAAGCGCATGCATTTTTGTAAAAGCAAATTTTTTCATTTAATCACCCATCATTCTTTAGTATGGTCTTAGTATAAAAGCATTGAATGTAGGAAACAATAAGAACATCCCCCGTTTCCCAACTCTTTAGCCAAATTGGTTAAGGAGTTTTTTATTCACAAAGAAAAAGCTCCAAAAAACATTACAAAAGACCCAAAAAATAAATTTATCCGTGTATAATATAGTTAAAAAGATTTATATATTTTTAAAAGGAGGAAGTTCATTGAAAGCTTTACATCCTCTTTATGATAAAAAAAGCTCTTGTGCTTTGTGTAGCCACAGGTTTTATTCTAAAAAAGTTCGGTCTCGCTTTTTAAAGCCTCAAAGATACGATACTGACTTTTTCGTTGATTATGAAAATCCACAGTTCCACCCTATTGTATATGATGTCGTAATCTGTCCAAAGTGTGGATATGCCAGCACTGAACAGTTCTCAAAACTTTTTCCTCCAGGCAGTGAAAATCAAGTTAAGGAAAAGGTCATGAAAAATTGGAAATACCAGCCCTATGATCAAGAACGAACGTTGCAACAAGCGATAAATGCTTACAAGCTGGCTATTTATTGTGCCAACATAAAAAAAGAAAAGTCTTCTGTGCTTGCAAGCCTTACCCTACGATTAAGCTGGCTATATCGAATGCTTGATGACACACAACAAGAAAGAGCTTTCGCTTTACATGCATTAAAGTTCTACACCACAGCATATTTAGAAGAAACATTTCCTTCTAACAGCAGCGAAGTTCGATTGCTATATATTATAGGAGAACTAAACTATCGGCTTGGGTTCCAACAGCAGGCACTCCTCTATTTTTCAGAAATTATCTATAAGCACAAAAATCATCCCGATCGGAAAACATTTGAGCGAACTAAGGAAAGATGGCATGAGATTCGTAGCATTTCATAGTAAAACGGAAGCGACAATGCTAATAGCATTGTCGCTTCCGCTTTTATTCTATATTAAAACATTGGGTTCTCTTCCAAATGTGTGTAGATAGCTGCTACTAATTCTTCTGGTGTGTCCGCAACTACAACATCCCCGTTCACCAAAGCAAAAGGAGATTGTGCGCATTTGCCACAATAGCCCAGACATCCATACTCAACAATATCTAAGTTTGGATCTTTTTCTAACTCTTCCAAAGCAAGCTGAGAACCGCTAGCTAAATTGCTGATACAAAATTCAATAATTGGTTGAATCACTATTCTCACCTCTCTACTAATTGTTTATCCTACCTTGTTTTTAAAAGGACGTCAAATGTTCAAACTGCATGCTTATAAGGAAATTATGTTGAAACATATTGTGGTTTTTATTCAATTTAGTTATACTTTTATGTGAATACAAACAAAACAGGTTATATTAAATTATTATTTAAGTAAAATATGCTATGCAAAATCGAATGCGATTGACGTATCGGTTTCGTTTTGTATGCCTATATGTTTTAAGTAACTCAATTAGTATAGAGAGAATACAATGTCTAAACGTAAAGGGGAAATCCAGATGAAGAACCTTGTGATACTCGGTGGAGGATACGGTGGTATGCGTGTCCTACAGCGACTTTTTCCAAATCAACTACCAGAGGATGTACATGTAACACTGGTTGATAAAGCACCTTATCACTCATTAAAGACTGAATTCTACGCGTTAGCAGCTGGAACAATTTCAGATCAGCACGTTCGCGTTTCTTTCCCAGAGCATCCTCGTTTATCTATTCGCTATGGCTTCATTACAAACATTGATCTTGAAAATAACCAAGTTCACCTTGAAGATAACGAAGTTCTCCATTATGATGATTTAATTATTGGACTAGGATGTGAAGATAAATATCACGGCGTGCCTGGCGCACCAGAACATACGTATAGCATTCAAACCATTGATGCTTCTCGCGCTACATATCAAGCATTAAACAATTTACCTGCTAATGCAACCGTATCGATTGTCGGAGCTGGCCTTAGCGGTGTTGAATTAGCTAGTGAGCTAAAAGAAAGTCGTTCTGATTTAAATATCATGCTATTTGATAGAGGAAAATTAATTTTATCTTCATTCCCAGAACGTTTGAGTAATTATGTGCAAGAATGGTTTACGTCTAACGGTATTGAAATTGTAAACAGTGCTAATATCACGAGAGTAGAGCAGAATATCTTGTACAATCATGATGAGCCAATAAAAAGTGATGCGATTGTGTGGACAGCAGGCATTCAACCAAACAAAGTTGTTAGGGATTTAAATGTTGAGAAAGACCCTCAAGGTCGCGTAGTGTTAACCAAATATCATAATCTGCCTAACAATGAGAATGTCTATGTATTGGGAGACTGTGCTAGCTTACCACATGCTCCTAGCGCTCAATTAGCCGAGGGGCAAGCTGAGCAGATTGTTCAAGTGTTAACAGCACGATGGAAAAATGAAGAGTTACCTGCTGAGCTACCTACTATTAAACTTAAAGGCGTATTAGGTTCTTTAGGTAAAAAGCACGGATTTGGATTAGTAAATGACCGCGCCATTACAGGTCGAGTTGCTCGCTTATTAAAGTCAGGAATTTTGTGGATGTATAAGTACCATAATGGTTAATCAAAAAAACGCCTAACGGGCGTTTTTTTTATGCAGATACAAATCCATATTTCTCTAATTCTTCAAAAATGCGCTTTAGCTTAGGATTCCCTTCTCCCACTATTTCATTGTTAATTAAAATAACCGGATAAAATAAATCCTCATCAATTACTCTTTGTGAAAACTCTTGCTTCTCTTTTTCATCTACAGGCGGGTTATAAATATCAATGTAGCGTATGTTAAATGATTCATTTGGGTATTTTCGACTGAGCGCTGCCTCAAGCCACTCTTGTGTGTCTTTTGAAGACGGTAAATTCACACAGCTTGCACAAATAATTTCTGCTCCATATACACAGATTTCAACGCTGTTTTTTTCCACATTTGTTCCCCCTATTCCCTTGTCGTGACTCCTTCAATAAAGAAAGCTTCCACCCTACCTTACTTTTATTGTACACAAAAATCATTTAAAGGACATCGTTTTTCAAATTGAACGAACGTAATCAAAGATTCTTGAATAGATTTTTTATGTAAGAGCGTTTATAATAGAACTAGAGAAGGAAAGGAGTCGATAATCATGGCTGAAATGGAAATGCATGAACAAGTACAAGAAGTATTAGATAAGCTTCGTCCATTTTTACTTCGCGATGGTGGAGATTGTGAATTAGTCGACGTTGAAGATGGCATTGTAAAATTACGTCTTCTAGGCGCTTGTGGCAGTTGCCCAAGTTCAACAATCACACTAAAAGCAGGTATTGAACGTGCTCTTTTAGAAGAAGTACCTGGTGTTGTAGAAGTTGAACAAGTTTTCTAATAATCCCTTATATAACAAACCCTCAAGCGATGCTTGAGGGTTTTTGCTTTAGTTTGCTACGACTTGAGCATCTACATATACACCTTTTGTATCAATATCTACTATCTCTACTTCACAATGAGATAACTTTGCGGCTAAATGCTTGGCAATATCTTTACCTTTTCCAACAGGTGCTAAGCACAAAACACTTGGTCCTGCCCCGCTTAGCGCTGTTCCATAAGCTCCTAGCTTTTTGGCTTCCGCTCTTGCTATAGCTAGTTCTGGCACCAATTTTGTTCGATAAGGCTCATGGTATAAATCTTTTTCCATAAATGTACCTACCGCTTTAAAATCACGATTCATCAGTGCGGACACAAGCATATTACCAATTGCTCCCGCTTCCACTGCTGTTCGATAATCAATTACCTTCGGCAAAGCATTGCGAGCATCTGCTGTTTTCAATTCGTATCTCGGAATAATCATAATTACTTCAGTTTGTAAGTCGGGAATATGATTGATATACGTTTCTTCTTCATGATGATATCCAATAACGACGCCCCCATAAATAGAAGGACTTACATTATCTGGGTGTCCTTCCATTAAGCTGCTGATACGCAGCTTGTCTTTTTGTGATAAATTAAGCTGGGCAAGCTGATTAGCCAATTCAATACCTGCAACAATGGCAGAAGCACTGCTTCCAAGTCCTCTAGCTAAAGGTATATCACTTGATACGTATACTTTTGCTGCTGGAAGAGTTACTTCATATTGCTTCGCTACATCCTCAGCTACCTGATACATTAAGTTTTCCTTGCCTGTTGGTATTCCTTTAACATCATCTGTCTCTGGAACAAACAGCCACTGTTCAGCTGGCTCTACCGTTAGAATTAAGTAGCGCCCAAGAGCGATTCCAATAGAATCAAACCCGGGTCCTAAATTAGCAGAGCTCGCTGGCACTGTGATTTTAAAGCGGTCAAAAGTTAACATGAAGCGACAACACCTTCAATATATTCAAACACTTTCTCTTCTTCATTTGGCAATACAACTGGCTTAACATCATGCGCGTCAATTGCTACGTTCGGATCTTTTAATCCGTTTCCAGTTAGCACTGCTACTACTGTGGAACCTTTAGCAATTTTTCCTGATTTGACGTCTTTTATTACACCAGCGATTGATGCACAAGAACCTGGCTCTGCAAAAACACCTTCTCGTCTAGCAATTAAGCGATATGCGTCTAAAATTTGCTCATCTGTCACTTCATCAATTTTTCCTTTTGATTCATTAGCTGCATTTACCGCATAGTCCCAGCTCGCTGGATTACCAATACGAATTGCTGTTGCAATTGTCTCTGGATTTTCAATTACTTGATTTCGAACGATTGCAGCTGCTCCTTCTGCTTCAAACCCATGCATTAGTGGTAAACCGCTCTGATTACGTTCATTATACTCTTTAAAACCTTTCCAATAGGCTGTAATATTACCGGCATTTCCAACAGGAATGGCTAGAACATCCGGTGCCTTTCCTAACTGTTCACAGATTTCAAAAGCTGCTGTTTTTTGCCCTTCAATTCGGTAGGGGTTCACAGAGTTTACAAGAGATACAGGTGCCGTTTCGCTAAGTTTTCGAACCATTGAAAGTGCTTGATCAAAGTTTCCTTCAATAGCTACGATTTCCGCTCCGTACATAACAGCCTGAGCAAGCTTACCCATCGCAATTTTCCCATTAGGAATAACAACGATACAGCGCATGCCTGCACGTGATGCATAAGCCGCTGCCGCTGCAGAAGTATTACCAGTAGATGCACAAATGACTGTGTTACTGCCTTCTTCTTTTGCCTTTGCAACGGCCATAACCATACCACGATCTTTAAATGAACCTGTAGGGTTTAGGCCTTCTACTTTCACATGCAAGTTAATACCAAGTTCTTCTGATAAATACGGAAGATGAATAAGTGGCGTATTTCCTTCATGAAGTGTTAACATTGGCGTTTCTTCTGTTACTGGCAAAAACTCTTTATATTGGTGTAATAAACCTTTCCACATTATACGATGCCAACTCCCTCTACTCGATAGCTGCTTTTTACGTTTTCAACAATTGGTAAGTCTCTTAATTGTTGTAAAATTTCTTCATAATCCTTTTGAGATGTTTTATGCGTTACGACAACAATCTCTGCAAGCTCGCTGCCTGTAACCGGTAATTGAATAATTTTTTCAAAACTTACGCCGCGTTCAGAAAATAGTGTTGTTAATTTAGCAAATGCGCCTACTTGGTCTTTTACGTGAATACGTAAGAAATGTTTCGAAAACTTTTGGTCTTGTGTTTTCAACTTTTTTGGGAATTGAGGCGTTACGGCACTCTTTCCATTTACACCCAGTCTCAAGTTTTTCATCACGCCCACAAGATCTGATACAACCGCAGTTGCTGTTGGTAAACTACCTGCTCCAGGACCATAAAACATTGTTTCCCCCACTGCTTCTCCATACACATAAACCGCATTATACTCATCGCTAACTGATGCCAATGGATGTGTATCTGCTAATAAGGTTGGCTGAACGCTCACTTCAACATTATCTCCATCTCGATGTGCATATCCAATTAATTTCACTGTGTATCCTAATTGCTTACTATATTGTAAATCTTCTTCTGTTACTTCTGTGATACCTTGAACCTGTACATCATCAAGATCAATTTTCATTGAGAAACCAAGCGTAGCTAAAATTGCCATTTTTCTTGCTGCATCCAAGCCACCAACATCAGAAGTAGGATCTGCTTCTGCATAACCTAGTTCTTGTGCTTCTTTTAGCACCTCTTCATATGCGCTTCCTTCTTTTGTCATCTTTGTTAAGATAAAGTTTGTTGTACCATTTACAATTCCCATCATTTTTGTAATACGGTCTGATGCCAATCCATCCGCAAGCCCACGAAGAATTGGAATTCCCCCAGCAACACTTGCTTCATAAAATAAGTCGCAACCATTTTCTGATGCAACTGTTAATAACTCAGAACCGTAAACCGCCATCAAATCCTTATTTGCTGTTACAACGTGCTTTTTATTACGAAGAGCTGTTAAGATATAGTCTCTAGTTTCTTCAACGCCCCCCATAACCTCAATGACAACATCTACTTCTGGATTATGAATGACATCCTCTACGTTTGTTGATAATTTTTCACTACTAATCTCTACGTCTCTCACCTTATCAATATTTTTAACTACCACTTTTTGAATCGTTACCGGACAGCCAACTTGGTGGCTTAACTTATCCTGGTGATTTTCAATAATTTTAACTACTCCGCTACCAACCGTTCCTAATCCTAATAATCCTACTGAAATACTTTTTGTCATATTATTCACCTCTATGTTCTCTTCACGTATACATTTGTTTTCTTATAGTGGACATTATAGACCCTTTTTTTCTTTTTTACAATACTTTACTTTAAATTTATCTTGTTATTTGTTGAATAAAAAGATAAATTTAAATTTTTTAAATATTTCATTTCCTTATCATAACATGTATGTTCCTGTTTTTTAACATACAAAAAGCATTTCTATAAAAGAAATGCTTTTATTCTTTAGCTATTAGGAACAAGCTCTCTATTAATAATGGTAGATGGGAAATGACCTGCTAAAACACCTTCTATGTTTTGGACTGCTAGTTTAATCATGCTTGTACGTGTTTCCACTGTTGCACTTCCAATGTGAGGTAATGCTACTACTTTTGGATGTATAGCTAACGGGTGAGAACTATCAATTGGTTCATTCACAAAAACATCCAGACCGGCTGCTGCAATTTCCTCTTCATTTAACGCTTTTAATAAAGCAGCTTCATCCACTACACCACCTCGAGAAACGTTAATAAACATCGCTGACTTCTTCATCTTTTTAAATGCTTGCTCATTAAACATGTTTTTAGTTTGCTTTGTTAAAGGTGTTAAGCACACAACAAAATCAGACTTTTTTAATAAGTCATCCATTGAGGCATATGTAACAGGTAAACTGTTCTCAGCTTGTTCATTTCGAGAACGATTGTGATAAAGAATATTCATATCAAAGCCTGCTGCCCTCTTTGCTAGCACCTCACCAATCTTTCCCATCCCAACAATTCCAAGCGTTTTATGGTGAATATCGCGACCAGCTAACAAATATGGACTCCAGCTTGTCCACTTGTTTTCTTTAATATGTGCTGAAGCCTCTAAAATATTTCTAGCCGTAGTCATAAGCAGCGTCATAGCTAAATCCGCCGTGGTATCTGAAAGCACATCAGGCGTGTTACAAACATAGATTTGACGAGTTGTCGCTGCCTGGATATCGATGTTATCAAATCCCACAGCCAGGTTCGCAATTACTTTTAAATGAGTCGCTGACTTTAATAATTCTTCATCTATCCTATCGGATAAAACGGTTAAAAGTCCCTGAGCTTTCTTTGCTTTTTCTGTGAGCAAGTCATACGGGACCGGCTCTTCTTCAGAGTGCCACATCTCCACTTCAGCCACTGCGCGTAGTGGTTCTACAAATTCTTTTGGTATACTCCTTGTAATAAAGATAAACGGCTTGTCCATTATCTATCACCTCATTGATTTTTAATTACATGACGTGACGCTTTATTGTTTAACGCAATAGGCGTCACGTCACATTATCTTTATATGCTTTTACTATACTTATACCACTTAAACACCGCTTGATAACCATCCTACCTCTGGTATATGGTAACGTGAAGTAGAAATACCAACGGATTGATAAAACTGCTTTAGAAATCGCTCATAATGAGATGAGTGATCTAACACAGCTTCTAGTTGCTTGTAATAGCTTTGTTTTTGTTCTTCGCTTTGAACACTATAATATCCTTCTACCACTTCAAAATAATGTACAGGGAACAACAACCTCGCATAGAGAAGGCGCCACGAAAATGATGAGAGTGGATTAATACGTTCGTATTCGCTTAGAAAATGATGAAGCTGATGGGAATTTAGCTCGTAGGATGATAAATACTGTTCACGAATATACTCTGCTAAGTCTCTGCTTGGATGGTCAAAGACCCAATCCACTGGGAGTTTATAGATATACTGACTTCCCCAAGTCGTCTTTCCAAATCGATGATGGCAAATCGTAGCAGAATCCACTGCTCTTGGCAAATCATCAATTTCTGTATCTACCAAATATTGAATGGCATTCTCTGCTAACCCTAGATAGTAGGGAAAGCTTTCGAGGAACTTCTTTTCAATTTCTTGATTCGGTAAAGCTCTCAAGCGCCCATACCAAAACTCTTCCATTTGATCTACTCGCTTTTCCCACAATGATTTCCATTGACCCAATCGCTTTGAATGCTCAACTTCATAAGGAAACATTCTACCGCGCTGATGAAATTCTGCTAACTCTGAACCGATGACAAATTGGTCATTTCGCGGTGCTGCTATCGACCGACAAATCATAAATTTAAGGTCATTAGATTCCGTAATCATATTTCCCTCTAGATTTGGCATAAATGTAGAGATATAGCGGTCACCTTGACTCATGAGAAACTGACTCATTTGATACAACTCGTTCAATTCATCTTCTTCCACTTGATTTAAATGAATAATCGTATACAAGATATCCCGATATTGAAAGGCTTGATAAGCGCCTAAAGTTAATAATTCATCAGGATGTAAACCATAACCTTCATAAATTGCTTGCTTCACGTACATCCCCTCGTTTCATTGATTGAAGTTTTTCCATAAAGAAATTCAATACTTGTCATAATATTTATGCACAATCGAATAGATTAGAATTACACAATTTATTATGATTTCCTCCGAGTGAGTCATACTAGAAGATGTAATGATATGCTCACCAAATCGTGAAGTAGATGATTTACTTCTAAACATATGCTTCTGTATCCCTTTAAGCATTAAAAAATAAAAAGAAATTAGGTGATGATACTTGGAGAAAAAGCATCAGCAAAGTGAAATGGAGAAAACAGCAAGAGAATGGCTAACAAAACGTGGTGTCACAGTAAAAGACATTGCTGATCTCGTTTTTTATCTACAAAAGAAATACCACCCAAATTTAAACATTCAGGAATGTGAGTACAACGTCGAGCGCGTCATTTCAAAGCGTGAAGTACAGAACGCCATTCTTACAGGTATTCAACTAGATATTTTAACGGAAAAGAAACAGGTTGAAGAGCCCCTTTTATCTATTTTAGAAAAAGACGAAGGTTTGTATGGAATAGATGAAATCTTAGCGCTATCCATCGTAAACGTGTATGGTTCAATCGGTTTTACAAATTATGGATATATCGATAAACAAAAGCCGGGTATATTAGAAAAATTAAATGATAAATCATCTGGAAAATGTCACACATTCCTTGATGATATTGTTGGTGCTATTGCCGCCGCTGCCTCCAGTCGTCTGGCACACAGAGCTGAAAATGTTGAATAAAAAAGAGAGAGTGATTCCAATGGAATCACTCTCTCTTTTCGCTCATTATATTTTATCCATCCACTCTTTTAAGGAATCAACAGCATAAGTTGGCTGCTTGTCATACCCCTTAAGTAGCTCTTTTGTTGTTACCCCAGTATGAACTAACAAAGTATCTAACCCTGCATTCATTCCAGCTAAGATATCCGTATCATAGTAATCGCCTACCATCAAAGTATCTTCTTTCGGTGTACCGATTACTTCTAATGCCTGTTCCATAATGATACTCTCTGGCTTTCCAATAAATACTGGTTGTGTTTGAGTAGAAACAGAAACAACAGACGTGATAGAACCGTTCCCTGGAAGCAATCCTCTTTCTGTTGGAAGTGCAATATCGCCATTTGTTGATACGAAGAATGCACCGTTACGGACGTTTAAACAAGCTTTTGCTAACTTTTCATATGTGATTTCTTGATCTAAGCCAACGACTACAAAGTCTGTATCTTCATCTTGAATTGTGAACCCTTTTTCAGTAAGAGCATGACGAATTCCTTCTGCACCAATTACGTACACTGTACCGTTAGGTTTACGGTCATATAAATAATTAGCTGTCGCTTGGCTTGTTGTAAATACTTGATCTTCTGTTGTAGGTATTCCGAAACTTTCAAGCTTTTCTGCTACTTGAGCAGGCTTTTTCGTTGAATTATTCGTAACAAATAAATACGGGATACCTTTTTCTTTTAATCCAATGACAAAATCGCGCGCTTCTGCAATTAATTCTGTCCCTTTATACATCGTTCCATCTAAATCAATTAAATAGCCTTTATACTGCTTCATAACTGCCTCCTACTAATTCATTCGATAATAAAAACGCCTTCTTTACTATAAGAAAGCGGATGGGTTTACAATGCGATAATAGCTTATTTTTCCTAAAATCACAAATCACCTTAAAAATTTTTCATGTTAATTACGAAAAGCTGAAACAGGACCTAATTCATTCTCTAAATATGTACGAATACGAGTTGGGAATTGATTTAAGACCTCCTTGTTCTCTTGAACAACATGTATCACTTCATCATGTTTGACATCTAAATAATCTTGTACAAGAACTTTTCTCAAATTAACTACTGCTTTTAACCCTTGTTCTTCCGCAGTTTGTACTACTTTCTCATCCACAAGAATATCAATGATATCATCATAGCTTCCAGGGTCTCTCATAATGAATCCATCAATCATTGCGTTGCCGACATCTAAAACGTTTTCAATTAAGAGGTGAACAACTCTTTCTAACGCTTTTTTCTCGATTGTACTTTCCCACTTAAGTTGTTCAGAAAAAACAACTAAGTGCTGCTCATAAAAACGTAGTATGTGTTCAATCTTTTGACGATCTACAAAGTACATGATGTTTCCTCCTAACGCTTCGCTTATAAACTTTCTAACTCGCTTCTTCCCACTTTTTTTTTCATTTGATATGATAAAAGCATGGAAAGAAGAAAGGAGCGAAAGAATGAGCGAACGCTTTTATTTATATGATGATGTAGTAAATACGAAAACACGATTTGTTAGTTTTATGGGTGAAAATCAACGTTTTGACCTTGCTATCATTCAGTCCGATCGCTATTATGGCAAGCATCTTGTTTTAGATATTCAAGGAGGACGCTTTGCTATTATTGGCTCAGATGATTTAGAGGAACCAAATTATTTAGAGCACGTATTTAAGCTTTCAGAAGAAGATGGTCAAGAACTTAGAGAGTTCTTATACGAGGTCATCTAATTACAAAGGCAGCGGAAAGAAAGTCAACCTTCTGCTGACCTTTTTTATTTATTTACTTTTTTCAGTACAAAATACGCACAGCCAAAATTACAATATTCGTGTAAATAATCTTGAATTGTACTTATTTTTGTATCATATGTAGCTTTTTGATTACGATCATCAAAAAAACCTTTTAAACGCAGTTGGTTATAACCCCAATCACCTAATATATAGTCATAGCGACTAAGCACATCAATGTATCGACTTCGAAAGGCTTCCTCATCAAACCCTTCTCTTTCTTCTTTGATTACTTCATAGCAAATATTATTAACACAAATCATTGTTTCACCTCTTCTCTTCAAAATTACCATACCACATTTTGAAATTTTTTTCTAAACAATCGTTTGATTAAAAAAGATGAAAACCAGCAATTAACAGGCAATTTTTTGATCAATCGCTGCAACCTATAGATAGGGAGGTTGTTTACAGTGAAAAAATATTTAATTCATTGCGGTATGTTAACAGTGGTTGCATTATCAGGTTGTCAAGCAGGCAGCGAAACAGATAATGAAGCACTATCACCTAATAATCCAAATGCTATTAACGTAGCTGATCATAACGATTTATATAATAAAGAAAAAGATAATGCTACTGATTACGGATACGTACGTTATCAAAAATCACCTGTTGCTAACGATACAGAAAAAGCACAAAACATTGCTACACTTGATCGTGAGGAAGCAGCCGATTCAATTAGCAAACTTAGCTCAGCCATTCCTAATGTTAATGACGTAGCTACGCTTGTAACAGATGAAGATGTGCTAATTGCTTATAAAACAGATGCAAAAGACCGAAATGCTACCGCTGATCAAGTAAAGCGAACAGCAATGTCTATTATGCCCCGTTATTATCACGTATACGTATCGGATAACCCACAGCATATTCAAGATATAGAACGTTTCAGTGAAGCAAATACAAAAGACAGTTCTGTAGAAGAATCGGTTCATTTAACCATTAAAGAGATGCTTAAATCTCCTCAGGGCCGTAAGATGAATGATGGTGAAAATGCAAATGGTGAAGGAACAAACGAACTGAATGAACATCTAACCGATGAAAAGATGAAATAAAAAAGGCGATGGAAACATCGCCTTTTTCATTACCCATTATTTTGCTTTTGTTTTGAAGCAGCATTTACTTGTTCATCCGCATGATAAGAAGAACGTACAAGCGGACCAGCTTCAACGTGGCTAAATCCTTTAGTTAAAGCAATTTCTCTAAGCTCTTCGAATTCACTTGGGTGATAGTACTTCTGAACTTTAATATGTTTCTTTGTCGGCTGTAAATATTGCCCAATTGTCATGATATCTACATTATTTGCTCGCAAATCATCCATCGTTTCAATGATTTGCTCTTTTGTTTCTCCAAGTCCAATCATGATGCTCGATTTTGTAGGAATATCTGGTTGCATTTCTTTTGCACGGCGTAAGAATTCTAATGAACGCTCGTATGTAGCTCTTGCACGCACGCGGGGCGTTAATTCGCGTACTGTTTCAATATTATGGTTTAAAATATCAGGACGAGCATCCATTACCATACGTAAATTCTCTTCTACTCCACCCATGTCTGAAGGTAATACTTCAATTGTCGTAAATGGATTTTTACGGCGAATAGCGCGAATTGTCTCCGCTAGTACACCTGCTCCACCATCTTTTAAATCATCACGCGCCACTACTGTAATAACAGCATGCTTTAAGTTCATCAGTTGAACTGAATCCGCTACGCGCTCTGGCTCTTCCCAATCTAACTCTGTTGGTAAGCCTGTTTTCACCGCACAGAAGCGACACGCACGTGTACAAACTTGCCCTAAAATCATAAAGGTAGCCGTACGACGAACTGCCCAACATTCATGAATATTAGGACATTTTGCTTCTTCACATACCGTATGCAGATTTTTTTCACGCATCATTTTCTTTAAGTCCGTGTAGTTCTCGTTTGTGTTTAGCTTAATTTTTAGCCACTCGGGTTTGCGGACATACTCTTCCTTTGTTGCCATTAGTATCAACTCCATCAATCTAGAAAATGTCTGTAACCTATATGCTGATTTTTAAATTGTCAAATAAAAAATATACTACATGTCACTTTATCATACAAAAGAGTGATTCGACAAGCGCTCTACACTTATTTATCTCTACTCTTCATCCCTTGATAATCGTTAATGATAACGCTTCACTTATTGTTCATATAACCTTAACATCATTTTATTTCCATTAATTATTATTTATTAAATTTTTCATCGTTTCACAAACTAACACTATACCTTAATTAGGAAGGAGGAAGCTCATTGAAAAAATATGTGCTTTTTCTGTTATTCTTTTCACTATGCTTTTCATGTTCGATTTCACCTCAGGCTGCACCGCTTTCTGCCGATGATGAAGCAGCTTTAAATACGAAGCGCATGGAATTATATCAACAGATGGAAGCTGTATCATCAATACCTTGGTATTACTTTGCTGGAATTGACCAATATGAAAGAAATATCCGTCGCTCTCATAAGGATATTCCAAGAGAAAAAGGCGCAATCGCTATTTATTACTCTCCAGAAAAATGGGCGGGTTCTTTAAATCCCAATTTAAATGATCAAAATCCTTCAACCATTTCTTTATTAGGTGGTTTAGGAAAAGATGGAAACGGCGATGGGAAAGCTGATCAATTAAATGATGAGGACATGCTTTTCACAATGGCTAACTACATCCAAACTTTTGGAACAAACGAGGATTATATTAAAATTGCTCTATGGAGTTATTATCATCGAGCTAAAGCGGTTGATATTATCCTTGGAAACGCTAAGCTCTTTAAAACCTATGGTCGTATTGACTTAAAAGGAACTTCGTTCCCTGTTCCTATTCGTTCAAATTACAGCTATCGTAGTACATGGGGTGACGCTCGTGGATGGGGTGGAAGAAGAATTCATGAAGGAACTGATATCTTCGCTAACTATGGCGTTCCAGTCAAGTCTCCTTGCTATGGCATAATTGAGCTAAAAGGATGGAATAAATATGGTGGCTGGCGCATAGGAATTCGAGACCTAAATAATAACTATCACTACCTGGCACACTTAAGCGGATTTGCAAAGGATTTAAAAATGGGACAAATTGTAGAACCTGGCATGGTCATCGGTGGAGTGGGTAGTTCAGGTTATGGACCTCCAGGAACCTCTGGAAAGTTCCCTCCTCATTTACATTACGGTATGTATAAGGATAACGGTCGAAACGAATGGTCTTTTGATCCTTACCCGCAGCTTCGGTCATGGGAAAGAATCGATCGTCAAAAGAAAAAATAGTGTACAATTTAAACAAACGTTTATTTAATAAAAAAAGTGCTTAGAACAATGTTCTAAGCACTCTTTTTTATGCTTTACTTTCCTTTGATTTCTTCACAGCATGAGTAATACTTGCAGCTAAGCCGCCCCAGATGATAATCATCCCGGCAACCATCATAATTATTGAACTACTTTCCATACGTTGTATCCTCCTTCACAGAAGATAATGATTCTTTCTTCCAACCTTTAAATGATAATAAAATCCCAACAACAATGACCAAACCTGCAACTCCCCACCCAAACGGAACAATGAAGCTCGTTGCATAACCTTCATAATTTTCTGAAATATTTGTTCTTATATTATCAAACATCATATATCCAAGAACGACTGGTGTGATTACACTTAAGCAAATTTTCCACCAAGCACCAAGCATAATATCAGATACGCTATTCGCATGTTTTTGGAGATTGCTTAACTCGCGGAAAACCCACGCTACTAAGATAATTTCAACTAAACCTGCTAAAGCAACACCAAAGTTATTAATGAAATAATCCATTACATCTAGGAAGTATAAGCCTCCTTGAGTTGCAAATAATAGTGAAATAACAGAAGCCAATCCGCCACCCATTAAGACAGATTTCGTGCGAGATACATTAAATTTATCCTGTACCCCTGCTACAAATGTTTCAATAATGGAGATAAGTGATGTTAAACCAGCTAATGTTAACGACCCAAAGAAAAGTAATCCAAACAGCTGATTAAACGCCGGAAACTCGTTAATAATTTGAGGGAATACAACGAATGCTAATCCCACTCCACCTGCTACTACTTCATCAATGCTCACGCCTTGCTGCATTGCCATAAATCCTAAAGCACTAAATACACCAATACCAGCTAGTAATTCAAATGCTGAGTTACCAAAGCCAGTGATAAAAGCATTATTAGTTAAATCTGATTTCTTTGGTAAATAGCTAGAATAAGTAATCATAATGGCAAAACCAACAGATAAACTAAAGAAAATTTGACCGTAAGCCGCTACCCATACTTTCCCATTTGCAATAGCACTCCAGTCTGGCTTAAAGAATGCATTCAGTCCTTCCATTGCACCATCTAACGTAATAGCGCGAAGTACAATGATAAAGAATAAAACAATTAATGTAGGTAAGAAAATTTTGTTTGCTGCTTCAATTCCTTTTTTAATACCTTTTAGCAACACACCTAAAGCTATTACCCAAACTAAGATAAGAGGTATTAGGACACCTGATACAATACTTCCCGTTTGACCAGGCACTTCAGCTAATTTCAAGTAATCACCGAATAAAAATCCTTCCGTATCTTGACCCCAGCTTAACTTTAAGGAAAAGATAAAGTAAGACATGGCCCATGCAATAATGGCAGCATAGTAAACTGCGATAATAAAGGAAATACCAACTTGCCACCACCCTAGCCATTCAGCTTTCTTATTTAATCTTGCTAGCGATAATGGTGATGAACCTCTATACTTATGTCCAATTGCAAATTCCATGATTAAAATTGGAATACCTGCTGTCAATAACGCAAATAAGTATGGTAAGAAAAATGCACCTCCACCATTTTCATAGGCAGTCGCCGGAAATCTCCAAATATTCCCTAAACCAATTGCAGAACCTGCTGCTGCCATGATAAAACCTGCTCTCGTACCCCATTGAGGACGATTTTCCATCATAGTTTCCCCCTTACACTCTCTCTTTTCTTTTATCTCTGTCATTACCTGATAAGTTGTTAAAACTTTCTGATAATTTAGCATAGTCTGTCTTTAGAACTATCTTACGAAGAATTATAGCTATTATGCTATAGTATGTCAAAATATTTTTTATAGAAAATTTTGATAATTAAACAATAAAAAATAGAGCAGACGTTATGAAGCGTATCTGCTCTATTTTTATTCTTCTATTTTTCTAATGATGTTTCTGTTATATTCCCTTTTTTACGAGCCACTAAGACAAATACCATTAATAAAGCCATTACTGTTCCAAATCCAGCTAACGTACTTTCTGTTAAACCCAGTACAACATAACCAATGATGCTGATCACAGCTGAAATAATTGCATAAGGAAGCTGTGTCATTACATGATCAATATGATGACTTCCTGCTCCCGTTGATGACAAGATAGTTGTATCAGAGATTGGTGAACAGTGATCTCCACAAACAGAACCAGCTAATACAGCTGCAAGAGCTGGTAATAATAATTCTGGTTCAATATTTCCTACGATGTCACCTGCAATTGGAAGCATAATACCAAACGTTCCCCAAGATGTCCCTGTTGAAAATGCCATGATGCCTGCAATAACAAATAGTACCACTGGTAAGAAGGCAATATTTAAATTAGAGCTTTCGACAATCCCTGCTAAAAATTCTCCTGACTTTAACTGACCGATTAAATCTCCAATCATCCAAGCAAGCAGTAAAATATAAATAGCAGGTAGCATTGATTTAATCCCCGCTACTATACCTTTACCAAGCACAGAATTAGATAACTCACTTGATTGTCTAGTGCGTACAATAAATAACAATAGCGTTACAACAAGACCTGATAAACCACCAATCATCAATGAATTAGGAACATTCGTATTCTCAAACATTGTAAAGATTGTAGCTTGTCCTTCAGTTGCTTGGTAGCCTGTCCATAGCATCGCACCGATTGTCCCAATCATCAATACAATAATTGGTAAAATCAAATCAAATACACGACCATTTTTACTAACTGGCAAATCTTCTTTTAATTCTCCTGGTACTGCTCCTTTTTCTGGATCCGTTACTTCACCAGTACGAATAGCATGTTCCTCATGCTTTTTCATCGGTCCAATGTTAATATCAAAAACACTTACAATAAACACCATAATCAATGCAGTGAATACATAAAAATTCATAGGTATCATCTGTACAAATGCTGAAAATGCTGACACATTATTCATACCATGTGCAGCTAGAATTGAACCTACAACTGTAATTATATAGGCACCCCAACTTGAAAACGGTGCAATCACACATACAGGAGCTGACGTTGAATCAATCAAGTAAGCAAGCTTCGCTCTTGATATTCGCTGGCGATCTGTTACTGGACGACTCACTTGACCAACAGCTAGTGCATTGAAATAATCATCAATAAAAATAATAATCCCTAACACGGCTGTTAATAGATGAGCTCCACGACGTGTTTTAATACGCTTTAAAGCCCACTCGCCAAAGGCACGACTTCCTCCAATGATTGAGATAAAAGCCGTAATAACACCTAAAATTAAAAGAAAAAGCAAAATAAATAGATTTGAAGTATTAATTGCACCATCGGCATAGAAAATGGTAGCAAAGCTTCCCCAAATTTTTTGAATGGTTTCACCTATCGAAAATTCGGTTAATACTAATCCACCTGCTAAAATTCCCACTCCTAGGGAAAGTAGTACTTTACGTGTTAAAACAACCATTAGTATCGCGATAAATGGTGGTAATAACGAAAAAATAGTTCCTTCCATGAGATCCTCCTAATATAAGCCTGCTTACATACGGGAGAACTACTTATAGAGAAAAAAACGCAAAAAGAGCAATGATAGAAAATAACTATCATTACTCTTTGTAATGTTATGTTATCCTCCATCACGATCAGTAGCCCTCCATCATGAAAACAAACGTATTTTCATAATGACAGTGTTACCCTTTTTCAAGGTAACCCCAGAAAAGAAAAGCTGACTCTTTTTCTTTCCTTCGGCAAAAAATCCTTTTTACTATGATCACAGTTGTCATCCTCACATAGTATACTCATACTTTTTGCATCCTCTACCTCATCGATCTGATAAGGTGATGGTATATAATTATATCTAGTACATTATATCGGTAAAATATAAAGTTATCAACCGGCTATTTTTTCTTTAGTTCAATAGATGGGGAGGCTGAATTAGTGCTACCGTTAAAATAATCCGGTACGCTCCCTGGAATCATTGCCATTCCTACAGGCACTGTCGCTTGAACAGTTGTCTGCTTTGTAGCAAAGGGAATAATTACCTGAACATTAACCTGAACTTCAATTGAAATCTCTAAAAAAGCACCGTTAATTCCGTACTCCTCTATTTTCCGTACAACATCTGATTGCACATCTCCGATTGCATGAAATTTAACTGGGATTAATGGTCCTAAATTTCCTAATAAAGCATTATTTGTAGCTTGCCCCAATGGAACCTGATAGACAATCCCCCGCTGCCTGAGCTTTTCATCTGACTCAATATTAATATCAGTTGGAATCTCTAATTCTTCTAAGTTCCCTTTTTCAGCTTCTCGTAAATTAGCCTGGACTAAAGATGTAGTTTGAGCTCTAATACGATTTACGACTGCTGTATCAATCTTGGCTACCTGCCCATCTGGCGTACTTTCTGTCTTAATAATATCATTCACATCGAGCTGGTCCACCACTTGTTTATTAACAGCTTTATTAATAACAAGCGTTGCAATCTCTTTAGTCTGAGCTTCTGCATATTTCATTAAAGTTGGTTCAATTCCTCTATTAATTAACCATATTCCTGCTCCAGTAGAAAAAAGAAAAAAAACAATTGTTAGTAGTACGACATAACGAAATGGTATAGGTCCCTTTTTAAATACTCTTCGGCGAACCCTAATCAAAAAAATCCCTCCTTACAAGCTATATGTATGCATAAATAAGGAGGGCTAACGCTATTTTCTAAAAGTTTTCTATGTTTGTTTTAAATCACTGCTGATAATCATTAATGTCGGACTTTCTTTTAAATCAATTTCATAAGGTTTATCTAATATTCTATCTTCTTCCTCCTGAATAAGAATATAAGGTCGATCACTTAGACCTTTGTTCTGCTGGCTCACTACGCCTTTTCTTTGGTCATTCAGCGTTACAAAAAGACCAATAGGATAAACTGCAATCGCTCGTCTAAAAGCGCTTATCATGTCTTTATCAAACTGACTTCCCGCCCCCGCATATAGAATTTCTAACCCTTCGTGAGGGAGGAGAGCGCTTCTATACACGCGATTTGACGTCACGGCATCGTACACATCCGCAATTGCGATAATTTTACTAAATAGATGAATTCGCTCTTCTTTAATTCCTAGTGGATACCCTGACCCGTCTAACCTTTCATGATGCTGATACGCGCAAGTGGCGGAAAGCATAGAGACATTAGGCGTACTTCGTAATAACTCGTACCCATATGTGGTATGCTTTTTCATCAACTTAAATTCTTCATCCGTTAACTTTCCAGGCTTGTTTAAAATATCTTGCGGAATTAACATTTTCCCTACATCATGTAGCATAGCTCCTGCACCTAGCTTTTCTAGAGCAGGCTGAGTTAACCCTATTTCTTTTCCAAGTGAAAGGGCATAAAGAGTTACGTTCACAGAATGAGAAAATACATAATTATCGTATATATATACATCCGTTAACAATGACAGTACGTCATCATTATTCATCATCTCATCTACTAATTGATTGCCAATTTTATGTACTTCGCGAACTGATTGTTCTAAAAGCGTAACACGCGTTTTTTCATGCTTTTTTTGAAGAGATTGAAAGACATCTTCCACTGATTTCATTGCTTTTTTCCGAAGCGAAAGTGGAATAGTAGAATTCACAACAATATCATTTGTTCGTTTATCACCTATGTATACAAACGTAACACCTCGCTGCTTTAAACGATTAATAATAGTCTCTGTCAAAGGTATGCCTGCATTAATTAGCGTGTTTCCGGCTTCATCTAATATTGGTTTTGCCAAACATACACCTGGGCTCAATGATTGAATTGCAACTAATTTCATAGTAACTCCCTAACTATCTATTATTTTATAATCGCTATAAAAGAGGTAGAACCTTTACTACCTCTCGTTTAAATTCTTTCAGACAAAAAATGGAGCATAAAGACATTTTCTCTCAACTAGATCATTTTTAATAAAGCTTCGCGCCCTATCATACCTGGATAAATGCCCAAATGTTCTGCTTCCACAGTAACTGACTCTAAAGGTGCATTTAACAGATCGTCAATTGTACGTACACCAACTGCTCTTCCTGCAATAATCTGTCTACTAACTAGCTTTTCATTCAAAAGGCCAACATCTAATGCTCCACACATAATATATCCCTTATCCGAAGACACAGTTAGCAGCGTTGTTTTGGGAAGCAGTACGGTAACCGCATTAAACGTATGACCATTAATAACAACAGGTTCCAATGTAATCAAATTTCCCACTCCTTTCTTAATCAAAATATGATGATTTTCAAAAAGAGTGAGCTTTAGACTACTTTTTTATAATTATACAAGAAATTACATACTTTGTGTCTAGATTAATTGTTAAAAACGATATGCGCTTATCAATCTGTTTTACCAGTCAATCAAATAAATTTAACTGTTTAGGTGCTAAATCTGTATACTGGATATCAAGCAAACTAATTAATTCCTTAGCGTTATCAACTGCGTCTCCGCCGGAGTTATTGTTAAAAACGATATAAATATCCTTTGTTTTTCGCTTTAATGCTTCAATATGCTGCTTCCACTCAAGTAATTCTTCATGGTTATAACGATATAAAAAGCGTATTTTACGCCAGTTAGGGTCTCCACTTTTATTCCAACCATGAACGTTTCGACCATGAAATCGAATCAGCGTTTTCTCAGCACTCGTAGGATGTAAAACGGTCGGTACAGACCCTTCACCCGCTTGTGGCTCATCGCAAATGCCATGAATCCATTTCTCTTTCTCCATAAACTTAAGCGTCTTATCATACCACTGTGGCGTAAACCAAGACTGATTACGAAACTCTAAAGTAACAGGTAGATCACCGAATTTTTCACGGCTGTAACGCAAATAATTAACGTTTTCTTTCGTACAGTTAAACCAAGGTGGCATTTGAAACAGAATCATTGCAAGCTTATTAGCTTTTACATAAGGACTGACTGAATCCATAAATGCATCAAACATCTCGTCTTTACTATCAAACGGTATTTCATTTCGCATATGACCTGTCATACCCTGATAAGCTTTTACAACGAATTGAAACGAATCAGGGGTATCTGCTACCCACTTTTCGACGGTTGTTTTAGGTTGAATCGCATAAAAAGATGCGTCTACTTCAACTGTTGGAAAATGACCTGCATATACAGCTAACTTATCTCGCGCAGGCACGCCCATTTCATACAAAGATGAATGATCTCCCCACCCTGTTACGCCTACGTATATCACAAAATCCCTCCAATATGTATTAAGCTATGTACTATTATTTTAATACAAACTCATGAAAAAAACTCGCTTGTATAAACAAGCGAGTTTAAAAAATCATTTATTAACCGATAGAACCTTCCATCTCGAACTTGATTAGACGGTTCATTTCTACCGCATATTCCATTGGAAGTTCTTTTGTAAATGGTTCAATGAAGCCCATTACGATCATTTCTGTTGCTTCTTCTTCAGAAATACCGCGACTCATTAGATAGAATAACTGCTCTTCAGATACTTTTGAAACTTTCGCTTCGTGCTCTAAAGAGATGTTATCGTTGTAAATTTCGTTGTATGGAATTGTATCAGATGTTGATTGGTTATCCATAATTAACGTATCACACTCAATGTTTGAGCGAGCACCTTCAGCTTTGCGACCAAAGTGAACGATACCACGGTACGTTACTTTACCACCTTGCTTCGAAATAGACTTCGAAACAATTGTAGAAGATGTGTTTGGTGCTAAGTGAATCATTTTCGCACCCGCATCTTGGTGTTGGCCTTTACCAGCTAAGGCAATTGATAATGTCATACCACGTGCGCCTTCACCTTTTAAGATAACAGCTGGGTATTTCATTGTTAATTTAGAACCGATGTTTCCATCAACCCATTCCATTGTTGCATTTGCTTCACATACAGCACGCTTCGTTACTAGGTTATATACGTTATTCGCCCAGTTTTGAATCGTTGTATAACGGCAGTATGCGTCTTTTTTAATGATGATTTCTACAACCGCACTGTGTAGAGAGTTAGTTGTATAAACCGGCGCTGTACAGCCTTCTACGTAGTGTACGTGTGCACCTTCATCTACGATGATTAGCGTACGTTCGAATTGACCCATGTTCTCAGAGTTAATACGGAAGTATGCTTGAAGTGGCGTATCTACTTTGATCCCTTTTGGTACGTAGATAAACGAACCACCAGACCAAACAGCTGAGTTTAACGCAGCAAATTTGTTATCCGTTGGCGGAATTACTTTCGCCCAGTGCTCACGGAAAATCTCTTCATTTTCCTTTAATGCAGTATCTGTATCTTTAAATACGATTCCTTGTGCTTCAAGGTCTTCTTTCATGTTGTGGTATACAACTTCAGATTCGTACTGAGCAGATACACCAGCTAGGTACTTTTGCTCTGCTTCAGGAATACCAAGCTTATCAAACGTTTGTTTAATTTCTTCAGGAACCTCATCCCAAGAGCGCTCTGACTTCTCTGAAGGCTTTACGTAGTACGTAATTTCATCAAAGTTCAGGCTAGACATGTCTCCGCCCCACTGTGGCATTGGCATGCTGTAGAAATGCTCAAGTGATTTTAAGCGGAAATCAAGCATCCACTGTGGCTCGTCTTTCATGCGAGAAATTTCTTCTACAATTTCTTTTGTTAATCCTCGTTCAGAACGGAAAATAGAAACGTCCTTATCCGAGAACCCGTATTTATAATCGCCGATTTCCGGCATCTTTTTTGCCATTTGTTATTACCCCCTACTTGATAGGATTGGGAATGAACAAAGGCCTAACAGGACTTAATTCTGTTCTTTTAGGCCTTTTTCCATCGCTTTCCACGCTAATGTTGCACATTTAATACGTGCTGGAAACTTTGAAACACCTTGAAGTGCTTCAATGTCTCCTAAATCTATACTATCATCATACTCTTTTCCTTGCATCATATCTGAGAAGATGTTCGCAAGTTCAAGAGCTGTTTCAATCTCTTGCCCTTTAATTGCCTGTGTCATCATTGAAGCAGATGACATAGAGATTGAACAGCCTTCTCCTTCAAACTTTGCATCTGTTACTTTGCCATCTTCTACTTTAAGTGATAATTCGATACGGTCACCACACGTTGGGTTATTCATTTGAATTTGAACCGTATCTTCTTCTAAAGACCCACGATTTCGAGGGTTTTTATAATGATCCATAATCACTTGACGATAAAGAGTATCTAAATTGTTAAAAGACATTTGTGAAATACTCCTTCGTTTTAATTAGTGATGACACTAATTGATCGATTTCTTCTTCTGTATTATACAAGTAGAAACTTGCACGTGCAGTTGAAGATACATTTAAATATTTCATTAACGGCTGTGCACAGTGATGCCCTGCGCGTACAGCAACTCCTTCAGCATCCAAAACGGTTGCTACATCATGTGGATGAACATCATCAAGATTAAACGTAACGACGCCAGCACGCTCTTTCGGTCCGTAAATGGTAATACCCTCTACTTCTGAAAGACGATCTAGTGCGTAATTGGCTAATCGATGCTCATGAGCAAGAATATTATCCAAGCCCACTTCCTCTAGAAAATCAATAGCTGCACCTAATCCAATTGCTCCTGCAATAATAGGCGTTCCACCTTCAAACTTCCAAGGAAGCTCTTTCCATGTTGAATCGTATAGGTTAACGAAATCAATCATTTCCCCTCCGAATTCAACTGGCTCCATCTTTTCTAATAACTCTTTTTTTCCATACAGCACGCCAATGCCTGTTGGACCGCACATTTTGTGACCAGAAAACGCAAAGAAGTCGCAGTCTAAGTCCTGTACATCCACCTTCATATGAGGCGTACTTTGTGCACCGTCTACAACCATGATTGCTCCGTGTTGGTGAGCAATTTCCGCAATTTCTTTTACCGGATTAATTGCGCCTAATACGTTAGAAACATGCATAACCGAAACAATTTTTGTATTTGACGTAATCGTTTCTTTAACCGTTTCTAATGAAAGAGCATGGTCTTCTGTAAGATCAATATATTTTAATGTTGCTCCTGTTGCTTTTGCAACTTGCTGCCATGGAATGATGTTACTGTGATGCTCCATATAAGTGATCACAATTTCATCACCAGGTTGCAAATTGGCACGTCCATAGCTAGCAGCAACAATATTTAAAGCTGTAGTTGTTCCACGCGTAAAGATAATTTCTTCTGTTGATTTCGCATTAATAAACTTTCTTACTTTTTCACGTGCACCTTCGTAACCATCCGTAGCCATCGTGCCTAGTGTATGAACACCTCTGTGTACGTTTGAGTTATATTCTCTATAGTACTTATCAAGTGCTTCAATCACTTGAACTGGCTTTTGAGAAGTAGCAGCGCTATCTAAGTAAACAAGCGGGTGTCCATTTACTTCTTGGTCTAAAATCGGAAACTGTTTGCGAATATCAGAAACGTTCATTATCGAACTTTCCTTTCAATTAACTCCGTTAACTGTTTTTTCACCGTTTCAACCGGAAGCTCATTTACAACTGGAGCTAAGAAACCATGAATAACTAGGCGTTCAGCTTCAACTTGTGGAATACCACGGCTCATTAAATAATAAAGCTGTAATGGATCTACGCGACCTACAGAAGCTGCGTGTCCTGCTGTTACATCATCTTCATCAATTAATAAGATTGGATTAGCATCTCCACGAGCTTTTTCGCTTAGCATTAATACGCGAGACTCTTGCTCAGCATTTGATTTAGATGCACCGTGTTCAATTTTACCGATTCCGTTAAAGATTGAAGACGCGCTGTCTTTCATTACACCATGCTTTAAGATGTAACCTTCAGAATTTTTACCGAAGTGAATAATGCTCGTCGTTAAGTTTTGCTTTTGCTCACCGCGACCTACTGTAACTGTTTTCGTATCACCATATGAACCATCGCCCATTAGGTATGTGATGTTTTCAGAAACTGTGTTTCCTTCACTCATTAAGCCTAATGCCCACTCAATGCGACCGTCTTTACCAGCAACACCGCGGCGATTTACGTAGCTAGTTGTTCCTTTTGCAAGGTAGTCTACGGCACCAAAGGTTACTTTTGCATTATTATTTGCAAATACTTCTGTCACAACGTTTACTACACCGTTTGATTCTTCAGAAGTAGCAATGTAGTTTTCTACATACGTAACAGAGCTATTATCTTCTGCAACCACAATAACGTGGTTGAAAAGTGCTGCCTCTTCGTCTTCACGTACGAAAACGGCTTGAAGTGGCTCTTTTACTTCAACATTTTTTGGTACGTAAACAAATACGCCACCGTTAAGCAGTGCAGCGTGAAGAGCTGTTAAACGATGCTCATCAACTTTTACACCATCTTTCATGAAGTACTTTTGTACAAGCTCTTCATGTTCTTTTGCAGCTGTTTGGATATCAGTAAAGATAACCCCTTGTTCTTTTAACTCATCTGTTAACGTTGCATATGCAGCTGTTTGGTCACGTTGAACATATAAGTTTTTAACCGCTTCTGTATCAATAAGTGCTCTTACAGACTCAGGAAGCTCATCAATTGAAGAAATTGCTTTTGCTTCAGCATCATGCTTTGAGAAATCTGTAAAGTTCCACTTTGTAATATTTGTTTTATCTGGTTTTGGTAGTGGAAGATCTTCTGCTTTCGCAAGAGCTTGTAAACGAAGATCTAACAACCATTTCGGCTCAGCAGCTTTTTCAGAAAAACTGCGAACGTACCCTTGATCAAATGGTAATTTTGTATCAATAGTCATAGAAATCCTCCTAATGCTTATGCTTCTTGCCCTACAGTTTCGTCTTCAATACCTAATTCTTTCTTAATCCAGTCATAGCCTTCTGCTTCTAAACGCTGAGCTAATTCAGGACCGCCTGATTTTACCACGCGACCTTGCATCATAACGTGAACATGGTCTGGTGTGATGTAGTTTAATAGACGTTGGTAGTGAGTGATCATTAAGCAACCAAAGTCGCTACCACGTAGCTCGTTGATTCCTTTTGATACTACTTTTAATGCATCGATATCTAAACCTGAATCAATCTCATCAAGGATTGCAATAGCAGGTTGTAACATCATTAATTGAAGGATTTCATTACGCTTTTTCTCTCCACCAGAGAAACCTTCATTTAAATAACGTTGTGCCATATCTTGATCCATTTCTAAGAAATCCATGTTTTTGTCTAGTTGACGGATAAATTTCATTAGTGAAATTTCATCGCCTTCTTCACGACGTGCATTAATTGATGAACGTAAGAAGTCTGCGTTTGTTACACCGCTAATTTCACTTGGGTATTGCATTGCAAGGAATAGACCTGCACGCGCACGCTCGTCCACTTCCATCTCAAGCACGTCTTCACCATCAAGTGTAATGCTACCTTGTGTTACTTCATATTTAGGGTGTCCCATAATTGCTGAAGATAAAGTCGATTTACCTGTACCGTTTGGACCCATGATTGCATGAATCTCTCCGCCTTTAACTTCTAAGTTAACACCTTTTAAAATCTCTTTGCCTTCAATTGACACATGAAGATCTTTAATGATTAAAGTTGAACCTGCCATACTAAAACCTCCAGTTATAGATGTATATACTAAAATCAGATATACCTATATCTTTTTAATTATTCTCATTTTATTCTCATTACAATCTTATAACAAATGAAAACTTATAGCAACCTTTTGCGATAAACGCTTTTCCCTTATATGTATACATATTTTAAACGTACAAAAAACGTTGCTTTCATAGGCATAACTAGCCTTTAAAGCAACGTCTGCTTATCATTTATATTTAGTGTGTTTGACGTTTTAACTCCTGCATGCATTCCTGTACTAACGTGACCGATTGACTCATCGCTGCTCCACCACCGAATGCTGCCGAAACACCACAAGCTTCTAGAATCTCTTGCTCAGTTGCTCCGTTATCTAGGCAACCTTTTGTATGATAAATCATGCAATATTCATCTTGAGCTACAACGCTAATTCCTAATGCAATAAGCTGCTTGTCTTTTTTAGAAATAGACCCTTCTTCAAAACAAGCCTCTGTGAAAGTGTTGAACGCTTCAGTCAACTTTGGAAGTTTTTCGCTGAATGTTCCAATTCCTACCTTATAGTTATGAAGTGCCTGTTCTGTTGAATGATTTGTTTCTTGTTGCATCTCTCTTGCCAACTCCATTCGTCATAGTTTTCCTCATTAGTATGGATGATACAAATCGGAGTTATACTTGACGATAAAAATAGAAAAAGTCGACCAGATCTAAACTAGTCGACTTTAATATATTACTCGTTTACAGGAAGCACCGCGCCTTTATACTTCTCTTCAATGAAATCTTGAATTTCTTTTGAATGAAGCACTTCTACTAACGCTTTTACTTCTTCTTTATTTTCATCACCTTTACGAACCGTGATGATGTTTGCATACGGATTGTTTTCCTTTGACTCTACAGCGATTGGGTCTTTAACAGGATCTAAACCAGCATCTAAAGCATAGTTTGCATTAATGACAACAGCATCACCTTCATTGTTGTTATAAACCTGAGGTAATAAACCACCTTCAACATCTGCTTTAAACGTTAGGTTTTTAGGATTTTCTACAATATCATCAAGCGTTGCATCTTGCTTTTTAACGCCTTCCTTCAACTTAACTACGCCTTCTTTTTCAAAAATTGAAAGAATACGACCTTGTTCTGCTACTGCATCACGCATAATTACCGTACCGTTTTTCGGAAGGTCTTTTAATGACTTGTATTTTTTAGAGTAGATACCAATTGGCTCGATATGAATCGCTCCTGCACTTACAAAATCATAATTAGGATTTTCTTCTAATACAGAGTCTAGATAAGGAATGTGCTGGAAGTAGTTTGCATCAATTTCTTTTCCATCTAATGCTGTATTAGGTAGAATATAATCTTGGAATGGTTTAATGTCTAACTCAATTCCTTTTTCCTCTAACAATGGTTTTGCTTCTTCTAAAATTTCAGCATGCGGAATATTTGACGCTCCAACCACAATTTTCTTCTCGTCTTCTGATGAATCTGAACCACTGCCTCCAGATGAACCACAAGCAGCTAAACCTAAAACTAAAGCAGATGATAAAGCAAATGTTGAAACCCATTTTTTCATAATATATTTCCTCCTCTTATCGTTTATCAATTTTAGATGTGATAAAATCACCAATGAACTGGATAATAAATACAATTACTAAAATTAAAACTGTCGCCACAAGGGTTACATCACTATTATTTCGCTGGAAGCCTTCTAAATATGCTAAGTTTCCTAAACCACCAGCTCCAACCGCTCCAGCCATTGCCGTATAGCCAATGAGTGCGATTGCTGTAACCGTCAAACCGGAAATCAAAGCAGGCATTGATTCTGGAAGCAGCACTTTAAAAATAATTGTGCTTGTTGTAGCTCCCATTGACTTTGCTGCTTCAATAACACCTTTATCAATTTCACGAAGGCCGATTTCAACCATACGCGCGTAAAACGGTGCTGCTCCAACAATAAGAGCTGGCAGTGCTGCTTCTGCTCCAAGCATCGTTCCTACAATCGCTTTTGTAAATGGAATGAGCAAAATCAGTAAGATGATAAATGGAATGGATCGAAAAATATTTACGAACGCTCCTATAATAATATTAACGAAGCGGTTTTCCCAAAGCTGTCCTTTGCCTGTTAAAAATAGAAGTAGGCCTAATATAATTCCTAATATAAAGGTAGCAACGACTGAGATACTTGTCATATACAGTGTTTCAATCGTTGCTGCGCTGAACTTATCATACGTTACGTTTGGAAATAATTCAGTTAGCATCCGTCATCACCTCAATTTCTACCTGTTGTTCACGGATGTACTCGATTACTTTATTAACCTCTACCTTTTCACCGTCTAAATGGATAAACAAAGTTCCGTAAGAGCCTGTTTGTGTATAAGAGACCTTCCCTTGTAAAATGTTAATCGTGACATCGAACGCTTTTAAAATACTCGTAATGAGCGGTTGCTCTGCTTTTCCACCTACAAATGTAAGCTGAACAATTTGACCACTCGGATAAAGTTCTTTCACCTGTTCAACTGTCTCAAACGTTTCTTCTGGCTCTGAGATTTGCTGTACAAATCGTTTTGTAATATTTTGCTGTGGTTTACGGAACACTTCAAGTACTTCTCCCTGTTCAACTACTTTCCCATTTTCCATCACGGCTACACGATGACAAATTTTACGGATAACGTGCATTTCATGAGTAATTAAAACAATCGTTAAACCTAACTTTTCATTAATATCAACTAACAAATCTAAAATTGAATCTGTTGTTTGTGGATCAAGTGCTGATGTTGCTTCGTCGCATAATAGAACTTTTGGGTTGTTGGCTAGCGCTCTTGCAATCCCTACACGCTGCTTTTGTCCACCGCTTAGCTGAGATGGATAGGCGTTTTCTCTCCCTTCCAATCCGACTAATTTAATAAGCTCGTTTACACGTTCTGCTCGTTTACCTTTAGAAACACCTGCAATTTCAAGCGGGAACGCAATATTTTCCTGAACGGTACGAGACCAAAGCAAATTAAAATGTTGGAAAATCATACTAATTTCCTGTCTAGCTTGTCTAAGCTTAGCACCCTTAACCTTTCCAATTTGGTTCCCTGCCACTTCGACAGTTCCAGAAGTAGGTGTTTCTAAACCATTTAATAAGCGAATAAGGGAGCTTTTCCCTGCCCCACTGTATCCAATGATACCGAAGATTTCACCTTTTGCTACTGACAAATTAACTTGATCAACAGCCGTAACTTTTCCACTTTTAGCATCATATATTTTTGTTACATCTTGTAACGTAATCATCTTCTTCACCTTCTTTGTTGACTTGCTCTGTCTGCTTAGTGTGTCCTTGCTTTTTGAAAATAAAAAAACCTTTCTACACATGAGCAGAAAGGTTTATGATTAAATCCTTTCTCTCATCTTTCAAAGCTTATGCTTTGCAGGAATTGGCACCATTTCAGTTAGTCTGACGGTTGCCGGGTTTCACAGGGCACAGTCCCTCCACCTCTCTTGATAAGAGTTAACGACAAATTATTAAAATTATTTTGTTTTCATTAAATATTCATTCATTTATGTTTGTGATTCTAGCATGTGTCAGAAAGGGTGTCAACAAAAATATGCATAGGATAATAATCCCATGCACACTTGTAAACAAATACTTATTTAGCTAAGACGTTCTATTACGTGTTCAACGGAGTGAAAAGCATAAAGCTTCTGTTTCATTTCGCCATTTTCAAATTCAATTAAGCATGGAACACTTTCAATTTCAAGCAAAGAAGCTTTAGCAGGCATATAATTTAAATTACTCATTCCAATTGTTAACTCTGGAATAACCGCCTCCGCTACTGTTAACATTTTTTTAGCTAATTGGCACGTTCCACAAAGGGGGGTATGAAAAAAAATGACGGTACGCTCGTCTTTATTTAGCTTTTCGTCTAGCTGCTCTTCTGTCCATTCTTCCATGTTATTCATCCTTCTATATTAAAAATTCTGCGTTAACATCTATATTAGCACTTAAGAGCACCGTAGCAATGTGATTTCTTGGTGCCGCCGCTACCTCGCGATACATTTTATCGATATAAAGGTGCTCCGCTTCTGGGAGTTCTTTTTTAAACTGTTTTCGTAATTTATTGCCAGAATCATCTGAATCGACTAAGATGTACACATCTTTATCATATGTGGAATCGATAATCTCATCTAGCTTTGACAAGCTAATGGTTCCATTTGTACAAATAATCTCAATAGGTTCATTAATAATGCTCTCGATTCTCTTTTTGTCAGACTTACCTTCTACAATAATTACTTTTTCAATTTCTATTAAACGCATCGTCATCACCTATAATTATCAGTTGTATAGTAACGTTATTCCTTTATGCTATACAATATTCGTTAATGTAACACAGTTCCCCTGTTTTTTAAAAGATTTTGCTGTAAAAAGAACATATATGGACTGTTTTTATTGAAGAATAGACTATTTTCGGTCATTTTAGACTGATGGCGCCAAACCTTATATGGTTGGCGCCATCACCCTTTCACGCAGAGATTTCATGCTAAATTTAGCACCAACCCTCTTCTGAATCACAGTCCGTATACTTTTGTGTAGTTCCAGTTTGGACGTCAGCATACTGATAAATCTTATTATTTTCCTGCGTGTAGCCTGACTCTAAATTGTATTCATTACCCGTTGCACCGTAATTCACATGGCCAATCGATTCTTTATCGACATACAATTGCATACCGTTTTCATGAAATTTTGCTGTAATTCGATCCGTTACGTCAACTTTTTTACGTTCAAACATAAAAAGACACCCCTTTAGCTTGTTTACTAAATAGAGTGCCCTTTTTGTTATAGGTACATGAAGACAAATTATGGATATACCAAATGAAATGTCTTAAGATGAAGTCAATTAACCTTCGTTAATCATTTCATCGTATTGTTCAGCTGTCATAAGTTTCTCAACATCTGCTGAATCAGCAGGCTTAATTACAACCATCCATGCTTTTTCATATGGAGACTCGTTTACAAACTCAGGATTGTCACTTAATTCTTCGTTTACTTCTACAACCTCACCGCTAATTGGTGCATATAGCTCTGATACTGTTTTTACAGATTCTACGCTACCAAACGGCTCATCTGCTTCAACTTTATCGCCAACTTCTGGAAGCTCAACAAATACAATGTCACCAAGTTCAGATTGAGCAAAGTGTGTAATTCCTACTCGGAAAACTTCTCCTTCGTTTTTTACCCACTCATGCTCTTCTGAATAACGCAACTCTTTTGGTGTACTCATCTTAATCCCTCCAATAAATTATGTATGCCGCTAACGAATAGCAACGACTACCTCTTATCAGTGTAACGTAAAAAGGAGGTTTTTTCTATTTGAATCCGCACAGAATTTTAAATTTATTTCCACGTTGTTTCAAATTCTTCTTCTTTAAATCCTACCGTTACTTTATCACCGTCAGTTAATAAAGGGCGCTTGATTAACATCCCATCAGATGAAAGGATTTCAAGTAATTCTTCATCACTTGCTGTTGCAACTTTGTCTTTTAAACCTAACTCACGATATTTCTTACCACTTGTGTTAAAAAACTTCTTTAATGGCAACCCGCTATTTTTATAGTAGCTAGTCAGCTGATCTTTTGTTGGGGGATTTTCAATAATATGAATTTCTTCATATGCCACCCCACTTTGATCTAGCCACTGCTTTGCTTTTCGGCATGTCCCACATTTAGGGTATGAATAAAATAATACGCTCATCATTTTTCCTCCTTTCTCTTTGCTTTTTCGTATTTTAACATATTCAACTTTAATTTACCTATTTTAGTTCTCACTTAAACAAAGAAAAGCTGTGTAAAGGAAGGTGTCTACCCCTCCTCTTTACACAGCACTTATTCCATACTTTAAAATTACACAATAAAGCGTTCTTCTTCCAATACAACCTTTGCAATTTCTCGTTTAACAGCAATAACGTTGACCGGCGTGTGACGAGTTAGCTTACGTAATGACGAAAGCATCATGCGTAGCGTATCTCCCTCTTCTACAGCAATAAGCGTTTCTTTTGCATCCGCTTCGATTTTATTGAATGCTTCTTGACAGAATACTTTTGTATAGTTTACTTTAAGCTGATTTTTTTCTTCTCCATTTTTCAAAATCGCTTTTTCTGTACGTAATACAGCTGATTCCATTGCATATACGTTGCTAATCATGTCAGAGATATTAACTAGAACTTCTTGTTCACCCTCAAGCTTTTTGCCATACTTTTGAGCTGCTAAACCAAGTAATAATAGCGCAATCTTTTTACCATTACGAACTAATAGTTTTGATTGATCTAACGCGCCTTCTCCAGCCTCTTCAGGCATTAGCATCATGAGCTCTTCCTGTAGTGACTGCGCTTTTTGAAGAAGCGGAAGTTCACCTTTTAAGGCTTTGCGTAAGTACGTTCCTGGCACCAATAAACGATTAATTTCGTTTGTCCCTTCAAAGATGCGATTGATTCTAGAATCACGGTATAAGCGTTCAATCTCATATTCACTCATAAAGCCGTAACCACCGTGAAGCTGAACTCCTTCGTCAACCAAATAATCTAGCACTTCCGTCGCAAATACCTTATTTAATGAACACTCGATGGCATACTCTGCAATTGAAGCAGCAATTTCTTTCCCATCTTTTTGTTGCTCTTCTGATAACTGACCCATTCTATCTTCAAAGAGACCTACTGTACGATAAACAGAGCTTTCAGAAGCGTATAATTTAGCTGCCATTGTTGCAATTTTCTCTTGTGTTAACGAAAACTTTGCAATTGGAGTCTTAAACTGTTGACGTTGATTCACGTATTCAGAAGTTAACTCCATGGCACGCTTACCAGCTCCTACTGCACCTACACCTAGCTTATAGCGGCCAATATTTAAGATATTAAACGCAATAATGTGCCCTTTTCCAATCTCTCCAAGTACGTTTTCTTTTGGCACATGTGCATCTTCTAAAATCAAGGTACGTGTGGAGGAACTCTTAATACCCATTTTCTTTTCTTCAGGACCAACAGACACACCTGCATAATCACGTTCGACGATAAATGCGGAAAATTGCTCTCCGTCTATTTTCGCATACACAACAAATACGTCAGCAAAGCCAGCGTTTGTAATCCATTGTTTTTCACCATTCAACACGTAGTGAGTTCCTTCTGCATTTAGACGAGCAACAGTTTTCGCTCCTAATGCATCAGAACCTGATCCTGGTTCTGTTAACGCATACGCTGC
Organism: Priestia sp. GS2; assembly: GCF_036409025.1. Taxonomy (NCBI): domain Bacteria; kingdom Bacillati; phylum Bacillota; class Bacilli; order Caryophanales; family Bacillaceae; genus Priestia; species Priestia sp. GS2. The sequence continues at coordinate 3,495,849 of NZ_JAZGJX010000001.1, forward strand.
AATCTTACCTCCAGTTGCTAAATCTGGTAGATATTTTTGCTTTTGCTCTTCTGTTCCAAATAGCACGATTGGTAGAGAACCGATTCCAACATGTGCACCGTGTGTGATAGAGAATCCTCCTGCACGTGACATCTTTTCAGCAATTAATGCTGATGCAACCTTATCCAATCCAAGACCACCATACTCTTCTGGAACATCAGCTCCTAGTAATCCAAGGTCCCCAGCTTGCTTTAATAGTTTCACTGAGCGATCAAACTCATGTTTTTCTAAAAATTCTACTTGTGGTAGTACTTCGTTCTCAACGTATTCATCCGTTGTTTTAGCAATCATTTTATGCTCGCTTGTGAAATCCTCCGGTGTATATACTCGCTCTGCGGAAAGATCATTAATTAAAAAGCTACCACCTTTAATTGTTTGTTCCGTTTGATTTGCCATCTCCATATCCCCCTTATTTCATTAAGCTAATAGTTCAAATACACCAGCAGCGCCCATCCCGCCACCAATACACATCGTTACAACGCCAAACTGTTCATTTCTTCTCTTCATTTCATGTAATAAACTGAGCGTTAGTTTTGTACCGGTGCAGCCAAGTGGGTGACCTAGAGCAATTGCTCCACCGTTAACGTTCACGCGATCTTCATCGATGTTTAACTCACGAATAACACCTAATGCTTGAGATGCAAAGGCTTCATTCAACTCAAATAACCCAATATCTGAAAGCTCAAGCCCCGCTAATTTTAATGCTTTTGGAATCGCGGCTATCGGTCCAATTCCCATCACTTCCGGTGGAACACCACCAACTGCAAACGAGCGAAACTTCGCTATCGGACGAAGGCCTTCTGCTTCAGCCTGTTCACGATCCATCAGCATCACGGTTGCCGCTCCGTCGCTTGTTTGCGACGAGTTACCTGCCGTTACTGAACCCGTTACGGAAAATGCAGGTCGTAGTTTACTTAAGATTCCGGCTGTTGTTCCCTCACGTACGCCTTCATCCTGTGAAAAGACAACCTTGTTTTCTTCCAGCTTATTTTTACTGTTTAAACGTCTCATTGTCACTTCAACAGGAACAATTTCATCTTTAAACTTACCTTCCTGAAGAGCTTGAGCTGCTTTTTGATGACTTCTTACAGCAAATGCATCTTGGTCTTCTCGTGAAATTCCATACTTTAAAGCAACTTGCTCTGCTGTATGTCCCATTCCCATATAATATTCAGGTGCATTTTCTACTAGCTGTATGTTTGGACGCGCAACGTTTCCAAACATTGGAACCATACTCATCGATTCTGCTCCTCCAGCCAATACAGTTTTGGCCTGCCCTAACATAATACGCTCTGCTCCGTAGGCAATACTTTGTAAGCCTGAAGAGCAATAACGATTGATTGTGATAGCAGGGACCGTGTATGGGAGCCCGGCTAATGCTCCGATATTACGGGCCATATTCAAACCTTGTTCAGCTTCTGGCATCGCACATCCGATAATTAAATCGTCAATTGGCCCTTCATAGCCTCCGGCTCTTCTTAGCGTTTCCTTTACCGTAATTGCACCTAAATCATCAGGACGAACCGTAGCAAGCGTCCCCTTTTTCGCTTTTCCAACCGGTGTTCTTGCACCAGCTACAATTACCGCTTCTCTCATTCCTTCTCCCCCTTAGTTACGCAATGGCTTCCCTTTTACTAGCATGTGTTGCATACGTTGCTGAGACTTCATCTCTCCCACTAGGCTCAAGAATGCTTCTCTCTCTAAGTCTAGTAAATAATCTTCATCCACTTTTGTTCCGTAAGGTACGCGTCCACCAGCAATTACAAATGCTAGCTTCTTTGCAATCTCATAATCATGATCTGAAATAAATCCTGAATATTTCATTGATTGGGCACCTAGCAATAAAGTTGCATAGCCAGTCTCACCAACTACAGGCACTTTTTGGCGAACTGGTGGCTCATAGCCAGCTTGTGATAATGACAGAACAGACTGTTTTGCTTCTTCAAGCAAATGATCTTGGTTTAAGGTAATACCGTCCTGATGGTTTAAGAAATTTAGTTCTCTTGCATGAAGAGCAGAACTAGAGACTTTAGCTGTCGCAATAGTTTCAAACGTTTTATTTGCAATCTGCTGCAAATCTAAGTTCACATCATTTGGAAGACCTTGTAACTGCTTTAGATAAAGCTCTTTATTTCCACCACCACCTGGAATTAAGCCAACTCCAACTTCAACTAACCCCATATATGTTTCAGCAGATGCCTGAATTTTAGCAGTTGGTAAACAAATCTCCGTTCCTCCACCAAGCGTCATTGCAAATGGTGCGGCAACGACAGGCTTTTCATTGTATTTCACTTTCATCATCGCCTGTTGAAATTGACGAATTACAAATTCAATTTCAAAGAAATTATCGTCTTGAGCTTCCATCAAAATCATAGCTAGATTCGCGCCAACGCAGAAGTTTTTACCTTGGTTTCCAATAACTAAACCTCTATAATTTCGATTCACTTCCTCTAACGATTCATTTAAGAGCTGAACAATATCTAAGCCAATGGAATTATTTGGTGATGTGAACTGTAAGCATGCTACGTCGTCTCCTAAATCAATTAGACTTGCGCCACTGTTCTTTTTAATAACTTTATCCTGTGCTTTTAAAGCTGATAGGTGGACAACTTTTTTGTTCTCTACAACCGGCTTATACTCATTGTGATCATAATAAATTTTTTGCCCATCTAACTCCTTATAAAATGCAGAAAATCCGTTTTCTTTCATCTCCTGAATCCAACCCGGCATTTCTAATCCTTCAGCTTCCATTTTTTCAATAGCGGCATTAAATCCAATTGCATCCCATGTTTCAAACGGTCCGTAATCCCAGCCAAATCCCCACTTCATCGCTTGGTCAATAGCGACGATATCATCAGCAATTTCTCCTTTTAACTGTGCTGAATAAAGCAGTACCGGGCTAATGATTTTCCATAAAAATGCCCCTGCGCGGTCATCTGAATATAGAAGCGCTTTCATTTTATTGGAGAACCCTTTTGCTTGTTTACTCAATTCCACACTAGTAGTTCTAAGCTTTTGACGTTCTTCATACTGTAACGTATCCGGGTTTAATTCTAAAATCTCTTTACCTTTTTTCAAGAAAAATCCTTGACCAGATTTACTTCCCAGCCAACCCTTTTGCTGCATGACTTTCATAAATGCAGGAATGGTAAAAACATCTTTTTCTTTTCCATCTACTTTATCGTAAACGTTATTAGAAACGTGAATAAACGTATCCAGCCCTACAACATCAAGCGTTCGAAACGTAGCACTTTTTGGTCTTCCAATGAGTGGCCCCGTAATCGAATCCACTTCACCGACGCTATAACCACCTTTAAGCATTTCTTGAACCGTTACTAGCAAACCATAAGTCCCAATTCGATTGGCGATAAAGTTAGGGGTATCTTTGGCAAGGACAACGCCTTTTCCAAGAACGTTTTCACCAAAGCCTTTCATATATTGAACAACTTCTTCTTTTGTATCTTTAGTAGGAATAACTTCTAATAATTTCAAATAACGAGGCGGATTAAAGAAATGTGTGCCTAAAAAATGTGCTTTAAAATCGTTCGATCGGCCGTTTGCCATCGCTTCAACTGAAATACCTGAAGTATTTGAACTGATAATAGTACCAGGCTTTCTTACTGCATCGATTTTTTCAAAAAGCTGCTTTTTGACATCTAATCGCTCTACAATAACTTCAATAATCCAGTCACATTGGCTTAACTTTTCAAGATCATCTTCTAAATTCCCTGCCTTAATAAAAGAAACACGTGATTTGGCCATTAAAGGTGCTGGCTTTTGCTTAGCTAAATTTTTTAGTGCAGTTAAGCTCATTCGGTTACGTACCTGTGGACTTTCTAGCGTCAGTCCATTTTTTGTTTCTTCTGCATTTAATTCACTAGGCACGATATCCAATAGCAAGGTTTCGATTCCCACATTTGCTAAATGTGCTGCAATTCCAGATCCCATTACGCCTGAGCCAATTACAGCGGCTTTCTTAATTTTAAAGCTCATTCTTATATCCCCCTCTATACATTGAATGAATAGTCATTCATTTTATAATTAAAAAAAAGAGAGCTACTTTTAATCTCTGATACTACTATAAAACACTTTTTAAATTTTCGCAATATACGAACATCATTATTTGCAACTATTTTTTATGTCTTTGGTTATATTAAGGCCAGGAGGTGATATCATGTCACGCTTAAAAAAAGACCCTTCATCCGCAGGTGTAAGCGCAGCTAGCGTTAAAGGAAATGCTGGCCCAACACAAGAAGTTCATAACCACGGTAAAAAAACATCTCAGAATCAACAATACGGAAAACAAAATATGCAGGATAACTAAGCTACAGATCGAACAAGGAAATACCGTCTTGTTCGATTCTTTTCATGAAGGTTATTTTTTCACAATGCCTTTTAAAATAAAAGCTACATTCGCTGGGCGCTCAGCTAACCTTCTCATAAAATACCCGTACCAATCCTTTCCGTACGGTACATATACACGCATCTTATATCCTTCTTTCCTTAACTGCTTTTGACGCTCAGGTCGAATGCCAAATAGCATTTGAAATTCAAATTGATCACGCGGAATATCATGAATGACTGCTAACTTCTTTGCATACTCAATAATCTGATCATCATGCGTTGCAATGGCGGTGTAGTGGCCATTAAGCAAATGTACTTTAATAATGTTCTTAAAGCTATCATCTACATCAATTTTATCTGGGAAGGCAACCGCTGCGGATTCCTTATATGCTCCTTTTACTAACCTTAAGTTTGGAGCGTATTCACTTAAATTTTTGATATCTTGTTCCGTTCGATATAAGTACGCTTGAAGCACAGTGCCAACATTGTCATAACGCTTTTTAAGCTCCTTAAAGATAGTAATCGTCTTTCCGCAACGCTGGTAATCTTCCATATCGATTGTAACGAATACATTGTATTGCTTTGCTTCCTTCAAAATATATTCCATATTTTTCATCACTAAATCTGTCGAAATATCTAAACCCATTGACGTTAACTTTAATGAAAGCTGAGAACTAAGCTTCTCATCGTGAATGCGTCGGATTGCTTGGATACAATGTTCCGTCATATAAGCAGCTTCTTCCTCCGTTGTAACAAATTCACCCAGATGATCAACTGTAACTTCAAGCCCTTGTTCATTTAATTCACGCACCACGTCCACTGCTCCATCAATCGTCTCACCTGCTACAAAACGCGCGGCTCCAAAGCGTAAGCCATAATGCTTCGCTAGCTTTGTTAACATTTTATTTTGAGATAAAAACAAAAAAAAGTTGCGCATTGATTGTTCCATAGCATTTCCCCCGATTTTTCTTCCCTTATATTAAATCTGCAATTCCTTACCGAACCATGTAATATAGCAGTTATTATACACTTTAACATTTTTTTGAAAATAGAGATACATTCAAGCAGTAACTTATCGTCTTTTCTTTACTAGTATATGTACCTGATTTTTGTCCGGTTCTGCAATTTATTTAGACAAAAAAGCTCATATTGTCATATATGAGCTTTTAGCTTTTGCTTTCACGAAGCTGTTCATTTAAACTTTTTATTTCTTTAATTAGTTCGATCATCTCTTGCTTAGCCTCAGGATATTGATGATTCCAATGCTTGATTAACGGTGGCATTGACTTTGAAATATACGTATACAAAGCCCACTTTTCAATCTTATCCTTTAAATCTGAATTCGTTTCTCCCACCATAAGCTCTGTATATTTCTCTAGAAGCACATCAAATTTCTCGTTAAACTCTTTATCCATAAATTGACGCCTCCTTGAATTTTGCTCGACATAAAATGGGACAGCTTTTACAATACTTTTTCTTGCCGGCCAGCTGATAGGATAGACAGCACGTTTGGCGACTTTCTCTTCGCGCATAGCACTTTAACGGATTGACTTCATATTGCCCAAATTGATCACCCGTTGCTTCATAGAAAAGGTAAGTGAAGTCTGTTTCTAACTGATGCTGATTGACACTGCTATCTTCTTTTAATTGATCATATAACCAAAGAATATAAACAGCAATGTTTTCCCACAGCACTCTCTTTGAGATACCTGTATATTGATTAAGCGCATCCCAGATTGGCTCAAACCCTTTAGAAAAGAGTTCAGTCACTATTTTTTTTCGTTCTTCGTTCCGATTCGCTACGTCAACTTGGGTAATGGCTTGTTTTATATAATAGACTTGAGGTAACCACAATCCATCGTCTTCACACTCTGCCTGTAAAGAGAGGTGCTGCACGTCTACTCTTTTTTGACATACTGAAAAAGCATATAAGCAGCCTGCGGCTACAAAGCCGAGCCTTTTTGCAAAAATAGAAGCGACCACTCTGAAGTTGGGCGCTTCTATCTTATTTTGAATAAACGAGAGAGCATTTTCGACCTTCCGCTCATCAGCAAGCTCAGCTAGCTTCATCTCATAGGCTGACGTTTGTATAAAAGTAGCTCTAAACTTCTCTTCGAACGCTTTCTGTTCTTTTGTGTTAAGCATGCTGAAGTCCAGCCCCAACCTTTTGAACCACACATCTTCCTCTACCGTGCGGAATACAAAGCGGTGTACCAAAAAGCGGGTCAACCGTTACTTCACAATTCATATTAAACACGTTACGAACCAGCTGACACGTAATCACTTCTTCAGGTTTTCCCTGCGCATAAATTTGTTTGTCCTGAAGTGCTACAATATGATGCGCATAGCGACATGCTAAATTTAAATCATGTAAAACCATTACAATTGTTCGTTCCTCTTTTTCATTTAGTTCAAACAGCAAATCTAAGATTTCAATTTGATGAGTCATATCCAAATACGTTGTGGGTTCGTCAAGTAAGATAATATCCGTATCTTGAGCAAGAGTCATAGCAATCCAAGCACGTTGCCTTTGTCCTCCAGATAAAGAATCTACTTGACGATCAGCTAAATCACTTAGTCCTGTTGATTCTAGAGCTTTTTGAACTTTTTCTTCGTCTTCCTTCGACCATTGGCGAAACCAATTTTGGTAAGGATAACGCCCTTGCTTTACAAGCTGTAAAACCGTAAGACCCTCAGGTGCTACCGGTCCTTGTGGTAGAATAGCTAACTGCTTAGCAATTTCTTTTGTTGGTAATGATGATATTTTAGATCCCTCTAACAAAACTGAGCCTGTTTGTGGCTTTAAAAGCCGAGCAAGTGAACGCAAAAGCGTTGACTTGCCACAGCCATTACTTCCGATAAAGACCGTAATCTCCCCTTTAGGAATCTTCAAATCTAATTCATTGATAATCATTGTTTCTCCGTATGATAAGCTTAACGACTTTGTTTCTAATGAATGCATGACTTTCACTCCTTTTTGAAAAGATTACGTTCAGACGTTCCGCTGCTTATATAATAAGTAAATAAAATATGGGGCTCCAATTGCTGCTGTGAAAACACCTGCTGGTATTTCAAGTGGTAAAAAGAACGTTCTTCCGACTAAATCTGCAGCTACAATTAAAATTGCACCAATCAGTGCCGATAATGGAAGCAACGCTCCAAACGACGAACCAACGAGACGGCGAGCAATATGAGGAGCTAATAGCCCAACAAAGCTAATACCTCCAGCAAACGCGACGGCGGTACCCGTTAGTGCCGTACTCATTACAAGCAGCAGTAAACGATTTTTTTGAACGTGACTTCCTACATTAGTGGCAACTTCTTCCCCTAGCTCTTGAATATTGAGATTACGAACCATAATTAATGCAAGAATCATTAAAACAGCAGTAATTGGTGCAATCGTATATACATTTGCCCAGTTTGATCCATAGACACTGCCAGTAATCCAAATGTTAGCTTGGCTCGCTTGATAGATTGGACCCATAATCATAAATAATGTTGTCATCGCCTTGGTCAAAGCGGTTAAACCGATACCAATCAATACTAAAGTAATGGGTGATACACCATTTCGCCAAGCAAAGATATAAAGCAAGATTGCTACAATTAAAGCGCCTAAAAATGCGCTGAGCGGTAACCAATGAATGCTAACTGTTAGGGAGTTTTTTTCGTCGCTAAATAATGCTAAAAATAACACCACTCCAACAGAAGCTCCTCCTGTTAAACCAATGAGGTCTGGTGATGCCAAAGGGTTACGAACAAGGCCTTGAAGAATAGCTCCCGCTGCTGCTAAGCAAATCCCTGCACAGATAGCGACAAGAATACGAGGTAGCCTAAATGATGTGACTACTAATTTTTCAAACTCAAGGCCTTGACCAAATAAAATTCCTATAATTTTAAATGGACCAATGAATAATTCACCCATTCCAGCGCTTAATAAAAAGAGCGCACACAGTAGCAAAGTACAGATTGAAATAATAGCTGTAGCTTTTATATTAAGTAAAAAAGAAAAGTTTTTTAAACGAATTGGTTGGTACTTCTTCATGCTTTAGCCCCCTTCCTTGCTAAATAAATAAAGAATGGGGTTCCAATAAAAGCAGTCATAACACCAACGGGAATTTCTTCAGGCATAATAACATAGCGAGCTGCAATATCTGCAATTAATAGCAAAATTCCACCTGCTACTGCGCTATAAGGAAAAATCCAACGATAGTCGTGGCCCACAAATGCTCTTACGATATGAGGAATAATAATACCAACAAAGCTAATAGGGCCTGCAATGGCAACAGCTCCTCCTGCCAAGATGGCAATGAGTATACCTGCTGTTAGTTTGACAGCAATGGTTCGCTGCCCTAAACTCCTCGCCACATCTTCACCCATATTTAAAATATTTATTTTTCCTGCCATAATAAAGGACGCGATAACGGCGACCGCAATATAAGGTAGCACACTATATAAGACTTCTAACTTACGCCCTTGCACTGAACCTGCCAGCCAGTATAGTACTTGATCTAGTGCAGTTTCATCTAATACGAGTAAGCCCTGTGTTAAAGAAGAAAAAAATGCAGCGATGGCTGCCCCAGCCAGCGTCATTTTTATAGGCGTTAGCCCTTCTTTACCGATAGAGCCTAAGAAATAAACTGCTACAACAGTTAAAGCCGCTCCAATAAATGCAACCCACGTAAAAGCTTGCAGGGAATTCACTGAAAAAATCATAATGGCAACAACAATGAAAAAACCTGCCCCAGCATTCACACCAAGAATATCAGGAGAAGCAAGCGGATTTTTCGTTAATGCTTGCATCATTGCACCTGCAATTCCAAGACATGCACCCACCACTGCACCTATTAGAGCACGTGGCAATCGTACATTTTGTATAACTAAGTGTTCGTTTGAACCATCGAACGACTGAAACGCATTGATAGCTGTTTTTATATTTGTATCTGTATAGCCTAAGATAATGCTTAAACCGATACAAATTAGTAGAATGACCATACTTAAAATTAAACCCGTTACTCTCATTTTTCTGTTTTGCAAAATCATCTTCATTGCTCCTCTAAGGTAGCCTATTTCACTATTACTTTCTTTTAGTTTAGGGAACATTAAAATAAGTGTCAATGACTTTGATAATCATTTTCAACTTTTTATTGACAGCCCTTACTTTTTGAAATATTATCATAGTTGTAATTGAAAATCATTATCAATCATACATAGGGGGTTCATTAAATGAAAGCGTCTAAGGTGAAATATTTATTCTCACTGATGGCTGTAATGGTTCTTGTTTTCTTAGCAGCTTGCGGTAACTCATCATCTGAAGGTGAAAAAGAAAACAAAGATAGCGCAGCAAAGGATCAGTCTTATACAATTAAACACGCAATGGGTGAAACAGAGATTGAAGGAACACCTAAACGTGTTGTTATTTTAACAAATGAAGGTACGGAAGCACTATTAGCTATGGGTGTTAAGCCAGTCGGAGCAGTAGAGTCTTGGTTAGGAAACCCTTGGTATGACCATATTAAAGACAAGATGGAAGGTGTTAAAAGCGTAGGTACTGAAAGTGAGCCTAGCCTTGAAACGATTGCATCTTTAAAGCCAGACTTAATTATTGGTAACAAAATGCGTCAAGAAAAAGTGTATGATCAATTAAGCCAAATTGCACCAACCGTTTTTGCTGAAGAGTTACGAGGCGACTGGAAAGAAAACTTTAAGCTTTACTCAAAAGCAGTGAACAAAGAAGATGAAGGTAAAAAAGTATTAGCTGACTTTGATAACCGAGTAGCTGATTTAAAAGAAAAACTTGGAGATCAAAAGAAAGAAGAAATTTCAGTTGTACGCTTTACGGCTGGAGATGTACGTATTTATCATAAAGATTCATTTTCTGGTGTCATTCTAGATCAACTTGGCTTTGCTCGTCCTGAATCACAGAATAAAAGCGACTTTGCAGAAATGAACGCAACAAAGGAACGAATTCCTGCGATGGACGGAGATAAGATATTCTACTTCTCATACGAAACTGGTGATGGCGAAGCAACAAAAGTAGCTAAAGAATGGACAAACGATCCGTTATTTAAGAACCTAAACGCATCTAAAACAGATAGCGTATATCCAGTAGAAGATGCAATTTGGAACACTGCAGGTGGCGTATTAGCTGCAAATGAAATGCTAGATGATATTGAAAAAGTATTTTTAGGTGAAAAATAAACAACAGGACAGCCTTTACAGAAAGGCTGTCTCTTTTTTTGTGCATATATCCTTCCCTACTCACACAAACTGAGAAAGAAGTTTATTTCACTATGGAAAGGAAGATACACTATGAATAAAAATGAAAATGAAAACCAAAACCAAAAGCAAATCAAACCAGTTAATACAAATGATTTAGCAGGACGCCAGTTTAAGTCTGAAGACTATAAAAATAGTGATGAAGTATCTCAAGGTCTTGCTGAAACGCATGAACAAATGAGTGATACTTACCAAGAAGGTACGGTTGAAGATACAAATCGTTAATGCTAAAAAGACGCTTTCTAGCGTCTTTTTTCCTTTCCCTTCCCTTCTCTCTTACTTTTTCCAAGCTCAAAATTACTAGTGACAAAATGTAAAGACAGTTGTAAACTGTTTAAGACTAATGTAAAGACATCTGTTAGAGGAGGACCTTATGAGTAATAACAACTTGTCTGAACGTCAGCTATTAAACATCGCCGGACTCGGGTGGCTATTTGATGCAATGGACGTAGGCATTCTTTCATTTATTATTGCAGCTCTACATACAGAATGGAACCTTACACCTAATGAAATGAGCTGGATTGGCAGTGTTAACTCCATCGGTATGGCTGTTGGAGCTCTTGTTTTTGGCTTGCTTGCAGATCGAATTGGCCGAAAATGGGTTTTTATTATCACGCTGCTACTCTTTTCGATTGCGAGCGGCTTGTCTGCTTTATCGACAACATTATGGGTATTTTTAATTTTACGATTTATTATCGGAATGGGACTAGGCGGGGAGCTTCCTGTTGCTTCGACACTAGTATCAGAAACTGTAGCTCCTGAACGACGAGGAAAAATTATTGTACTGCTAGAAAGCTTTTGGGCATACGGCTGGTTAGCTGCCGCACTCATCTCATACTTCGTCATCCCGAACTTCGGTTGGCAAATTGCACTATTAATTACCGCTTTACCTGCTTTTTACGCACTTTATTTGCGTATCAAACTTCCAGATTCTCCGAAGTTTACACAATCAATTGCAGAGAATAAGCCCTCCGTTTTAGATAATATTAAGCATGTATGGAGCAAAGACTATCGTAAACCAACCATAATGCTATGGATTCTTTGGTTTTGCGTTGTATTCTCCTACTACGGTATGTTCCTATGGTTACCAAGCGTTATGGTCATAAAAGGATTTAGCTTAATTAAAAGCTTCGAATACGTACTCATTATGACTCTTGCACAACTGCCGGGCTATTATACGGCGGCTTGGTTTATTGAAAGAATGGGACGAAAATTTGTATTAATCACCTATCTTATCGGAACAGCTGCAAGTGCATATTTCTTCGGAACTGCAGAGTCTCTTGCGTTATTACTTGCATCGGGAATGCTTTTATCCTTCTTTAACCTAGGTGCTTGGGGAGCTTTATATGCATATACGCCTGAACAATATCCAACCGTTATTCGTGGTACTGGCGCAGGAATGGCTGCTTCCTTTGGTAGAATTGGGGGAATTCTAGGGCCACTCCTTATTGGTTATTTAACAACCCAAGGCACTTCTCTGACTGTTATATTTGCCATTTTTGCAGGGGCAATCTTAATCGGAGTTGCATCGGTTATCTTCTTAGGATCTGAAACAAAACAAAAAGAATTAGCCTAATAAAAAAAGACGTTCTACATGAGAACGTCTTTTTTTATTATTCGCTTAGGTCAACATTATGATAGACCTGTTGAACGTCATCTAGGTCTTCAAGTGCATCAATCATTTTTTCAAACTGAGCTTTTGCATCTTCAGGCAACGTCACGTCGCTCTGAGCTAACATCACAATTTCTGCTACTGTAAACTCTGTAATACCAGCTTGTTTAAAAGCAGCTTGTACAGCGTGGAACTGATCTGGCTCAGCGTACACAATCACTGCATCTTCTTCTTCTAAAATATCGCGAGCGTCAACGTCTGCTTCCATTAAAATTTCAAGAACTTCGTCGGATGATTTACCTTCCAGTCCAATAACAGCAGTTGCATCAAACATATAAGAAACAGATCCACTAACACCCATATTACCGCCGTTTTTACCAAAAGCAGCGCGCACGTCTGAAGCTGTTCTGTTTACATTGTTTGTTAATGCATCAACAATAACCATTGAACCGTTCGGACCAAAACCTTCATAACGAAGCTCATCATAACTTTCTTCGCCGCCGCCTTTTGCTTTTTCAATTGCACGGTCAATGATAGCTCTTGGTACGTTATATGTTTTTGCTCGCTCTAAAACAACTTTTAGCGCTTGGTTTGCTTCTGGATCTGGCTCACCTTGTTTTGCTACTACATAAATTTCACGACCAAACTTAGCATAAATTCGACTTGTTTGAGCATCTTTTGACGCTTTCTTTTCTTTAATATTATTCCACTTACGACCCATATTTTTCACTCTCTTTCGAATGTATATCTATGTTAAAACATCAATCTGCCATCTTCTATTATACCGCAATTAATTTATTCGGCAATTCTTTCAGCACCATCATCATTCATCTTTACATGGTAAGAAATAAAAGCTACTACTATAAGGAATCAGCTCATATATTAAGCTAGAAGCCGCCTGATTTCCTACTTCAAAAAAGGATATCATTGGTATTAAAAATAATTAAGTGATAATATTATTTGTCTATAGCATTTTGAAAAAGATGCTTTTTTGACAACTGAATATTTCCCTATTTATTACATTTAGGAAGGATGATTTTCATGAAAACAGAAATACCTCAGCCTAAAACATACGGTCCACTCGGCAATGTACCTTTGCTCGATAAGAATACTCCCATCTTATCACTAATGAAATTAGCCGAAGAGTATGGTCCAATTTTTCGACTACAAGGTCCGATGGGTTCTTCTCTTGTTATTTCAGGGCATGAACTTGTAAAGGAAGTTTGTGATCAATCCAGGTTTGATAAAAGTGCTGAAGGTGCTTTAGCTAAAGTTAGAGCTTTTGGGGGGGACGGTTTGTTTACGAGTTGGACGCATGAACCGAACTGGCAAAAGGCACACAATATTTTAGCTCCAACCTTTAGTCAACGTGCAATGAAAGATTACCATTCTATGATGATTGATATTGCAGTTCAGCTTATTCAAAAGTGGGAACGTTTAAACCCAAATGACGAAGTTGACGTTCCAGAGGATATGACGAGACTCACCTTAGATACAATTGGTCTATGTGGATTCAACTATCGTTTTAACAGCTTCTATCGAGAGAGTTATCACCCGTTTGTAACAAATATGGCCCGTGCATTAGAAGAGTCAATGCATCAAACGCAGAGACTTGATATTCAAGACAAGCTAATGGTACGAACAAAAAAACAGTTTCAACAAGATATCCAAGCGATGTTTTCATTGGTTGATAATATCATCTCAGAACGCAAAAACCAAAATGGTCAAACAGCCAAAGATTTATTGGCTCGCATGCTAACTGTTAAAGATCCAGAAACAGGTGAACTACTGGATGATGAAAACATTCGCTATCAAATTATTACGTTTTTAATTGCAGGTCACGAAACAACAAGTGGGTTACTTTCATTTGCGATTTACTACTTAATGAACAACCCTGATAAGTTGGAGAAAGCTTACAAAGAAGTCGATGCTATTTTGACAGATGAAGTACCTTCATACGAGCAAGTAGTAAAACTCAAATATATAAAAATGGTGTTAAATGAATCCCTTCGATTATGGCCAACCGCTCCAGCTTTTAATCTGTTTGCAAAAGAGGATACTCTAATAGGTGGTAAGTACCCTGTGCAAAAAGAAGGAGAGCGAATAACGGTGCTACTTCCGTCTTTGCACCGCGATAAGGATGCTTGGGGAGACGATGTAGAAGAATTTATTCCAGAGCGCTTTGAAGATCCTGAAAAAGTGCCACACCATGCCTTTAAACCTTTTGGAAATGGGCAACGAGCATGTATTGGTATGCAGTTTGCGCTTCATGAAGCCGCACTTGTACTTGGAATGCTATTAAAGAAATTTACATTTATTGACCATAATCATTACCAGCTAGACATTAAACAATCACTAACACTAAAGCCTAATGATTTTAAAATTGGAGTGCAAAAGCGAGCAGTAAATTTACAACCGGCTATAATAAAAGAACAAGACCAAAAAGAAGAAAAGCAAGAGCAAAAACAAGCAAAAATTATCGGGGCAAATAAACTACCTCTACTTGTGCTTTACGGATCCGATACGGGCACAGCCAAAGGTGTAGCCGAAGAGCTTGCAGAAGAAGCAAGCATTCACGGTGTGAAAGTAGAGACAGCGAGTTTGAATGACCACTCTCGATCTTTACCAAAAGAAGGTGCTGTTTTAATTGTCACTGCTTCTTATAACGGACAACCACCTAGCAATGCAGTTCAGTTTTTGAAATGGTTAGATGAAGCAGGAGCAAATGAACTTGAAGGCGTTACATATGCTATATTTGGCTGCGGAGACCGCAACTGGGCCAGCACTTATCAAGCAGTTCCAAGAGCAATTGACGAACTGCTTGCAAAAAAAGGCGCAACGCGTTTTTCAGAACGAGGAGAAGGTGATGTTAGCGGCGATTTTGAAGAAGAGTTTAGTACTTGGAAATCCACAATGTGGAAGTCAGCAATAAGCACATTTGGATTAAAGGTAACGGAAAATTTAGAGAAAAAACAGGATTCCCTTCGCTTACAGTTCGTAAGTGGTCTAAATGTTTCACCGTTGGCACCTTCATACGAAGCAATCCAAGCAACTGTTATAGAAAATCGTGAACTGCAATCGCCTGCTAGTGATCGAAGCACGCGTGCTGTTGAGGTGCAGTTACCTGATGGAATGACGTATAAAGAAGGTGATCATTTAGGGGTCTTACCAAAAAACAGCCCAGCTCTCGTAGATCGTGTACTAAGAAGATTCCGTCTAAACGGAAGTGACCAAGTATTGCTAACAGCTACCGGACGCTCTGCAGTTCACTTACCGGTAGATCGTCCCGTATGCTTAGAGGATTTACTTAAATATAGTGTTGAGCTCCAAAGCGTCGCTACTCGTGCACAAATTCGTGAGCTTGCTTCTTTCACTGTTTGTCCACCGCATAAACATGAGCTTGAAGCTCTGCTTGAGGAAGGGACCTATCAAACAGAAGTATTGGCAAAGCGCATTTCAATGTTAGACTTTTTAGAGAAGTATGAAGCGTGCGAAATGCCGTTTGAACGTTTTTTAGAACAACTCCCAGCGCTCAAACCACGCTACTACTCTATTTCAAGTTCGCCACTTGTAAAAAAAGATACGCTTAGTATTACGGTTGGTGTTGTTGATTCACCTGCTTGGAGTGGTAACGGCTACTATAAAGGTATTGCTTCAACTTATTTAGCTGAATGTAGAGAAGGTAAAGAAATTACATGCTTTATCCGTACACCTCAATCGAACTTCCAGCTGCCAGAAAACAAAGAAACGCCTGTTATTATGGTCGGTCCTGGAACTGGCATTGCACCATTTAGAGGATTCTTACAGCAACGTCGCATGTTGAAACAACAAGGAACGAACCTTGGGGAAGCTCACCTTTACTTCGGATGCCGTCATCCAGAGCTTGACTATCTTTATCAAGAAGAGCTGGAACAATCTGAACAAGAACATCTTGTATCGGTCCATACAGCATTTTCTCGCTTAGAGAATCAAAAGAAAACATATGTACAGGACCTTATCAAGAAAGATGGAGATTACTTAATTTCACTGCTTGACCAAGGTGCTTACCTCTACGTTTGTGGAGATGGAAGCAAGATGGCTCCTGACGTTGAACAAACACTTTGCGAGGCTTATCAAAGCGTTCATAACGTAAGCGAGCAAAATGCTAGAGAATGGCTGAGTAACTTACAGGTAAACGGCCGCTATAACCAAGATGTTTGGTCTGGTGCATGATTTAGTTGCACATGAAAGCATCGAAAAAGAACCATAAAGTAAGTTTATGGTTCTTTTTCATATGTTCAAACAGCAGTAGTTTATGAACATCATATAATCGTTTTTATTCCTACACCAATCAGCATTAATCCTGTAGATTTTTGAAATACCTTTTGAACTCGTGGTTTTTCTAACCACCTTTTCACATACTCTATGATATAAACGACAACTAAAAACCAAATCACCGCTATTCCAGTCAGAATTAGACCTAAAACTATTAGCTGCTGATTTACATTTTCATTAATGTTAATGAACTGAGGCATAAATGTTATATAGACTAAGATCGTCTTTGGATTAAGAATATTGCTAATTGCTCCTTGCAAATAGGAATCTCTATAATAACGGTGTAATGAATGATGAGTTTGAGCATCATCTTCAACCTGAATTGATTTTAGTGAGACAATATCTTTATCTACAAACGCCTTCACGCCTAAATAAAATAAATATGCCGCTCCTAAATATTTAATTGCATTGAATAGAAATACGGATTGGGCAATAACAACTGACAAACCTAGAACTGCAACAGTCGTCCAGAAAGTAAGTCCTGTTGCCATTCCTAATATTGTATAGCGTCCAGCTTTTGCTCCGTGATTAAGCGTATTTTTCATAATAAGAATTGTATCTGCACCTGGAATCATAGACATAACAAGCGCCATTAAGATATAAGCAACTAAATTATCCATTTTACTCCTCCTTACTTTCTTCATTGCTTACTATCTTAGTAGAGCAATATCCCCTGTTAGGCTGTTTACCTTTTTTTTATCTCCGTATATGCCTAAACCAAAATAGCGATAATCGACTTTAGACATTGTTTGTAGCTTAGTAATATAATCTTCATATGTTTTACAACGTTGCGCAGCATCCGAGAAATCTACCACTATTAAGTCTAAGAATGGCTCTGTCATTGTCTTATCTTTTAGGTTACTGAGGAGTTCTGTAGTTCCTTTTAAAATGGGAATAGGCGCCTTCACAATACCTAAATGTTCAATACCCGAGCCATCTACCACATTATCCCCTATCATATCCGCTACTTTAGCTCCCAGTGTGACCCCTAATATTGCTGCGGTATTAGCAATTAAACCTAAGGGTAAATTCTCATCAATGACAAGCACACACTTTTTTTCACAATGACTCATTACCTGTCTCCTCTACTTCTAAAGATTTTCATATACTGCTTTGGCGTAAGGCCAATTAGCTTTTTAAAACACTTTGTTAAATGACTCTGATCACTAAAGCCAGTTAAAACAGCAGTCTCAATGGGCTTAATGCCTTGTTCTAACATGTGCTTTGCTTCATTTACTCGAATAGTTTCTAGATATCTATAAGGAGAAATTTTCTTTTGTTTAATGAAAGATCTCAGTAAGTGATATTTGCTCCAACCTATTAACGCACTTAAATCATTAAGAGTTATTGCCTTTTCATAATTTTCCTCTAAATAGTCACATACATCTTTAATTTCATGAGAGATTTCATGATTAGGTGCAACAACTTCAAGGTCAGAATATGCTTGGATTATTTCTTCTAATAAATGAAAAAGTAACTCTTCTTTTTTAAATTCCGTTTCTCCCTCTAGAATCTTCAGGTGTAACTCTTTTAAACTGTGTACAATCTCGCTTTGAAATAAAACGCTTTGATTGAAGATTGGAAGACGCTCGCTACCAGTAATCTCGAGCATTGCTTTGCTCATAACTTCTGACTTTACATTAATACAGCGATAGTCCAACGTTTTGTTATCTATTTGTTCGCAGCTATGTGTGTCATAAGGATTGAATAACAATAAGTCTCCAGGATTAATGGTATATTCATTCCCTCTACACTCCAGGTGACGCTGTCCTTTTTCAATAAAGCCGATGACATAATACTCATGAAAGTGCGCCGGAAACTTTTGCATAATTCCTTTAAACTGATAGGCTTCAATATTTAAATCCGGATCAAGATAAGCAGTTCGAATCTCATTTGACATGTAGCTACCCTCCTATAGTGTAATGAAAGTTTTAAAATAACATTTACTTTTATATTTTTCTTGTATGATGTTGCGCTTAATATAGATATTGCATTGTTAAATAAAAATTAAATGCGTTTCTAATAGCGTAATGATAAAAAAATTTAATTTGTAACACGAAGCCAGTTAACTAAATCTAAAATAAAAAAGAACCATAAAGTTGCAGCAAGTGCAGCTTTATGGTTCTTGTTATAAGTAAGGTTAGCCACCAAAATTATGTATTTGGTGGAGACGGTGGGAGTCGAACCCACGTCCAGAAATATCGCCACTTAAGCGTCTACGAGTGTAGTCAGCATATTCGCATTTCGCTCATTTATCTGCCTGCTGACAGGCGCCCAAAGAGCTAGTCTGATTAATCTCTTCCTTCGTCCTCAGACGGCGAACTCCGGCGTAGCCCACTTCAAGTGAGTCCCTTACCCTACCACATGGGCGATGGAGGGAGGAACCGCTAAGCTGTTATTAGGCAGCTAAAGCGAAGTTATTGTTAGATTTGCCAGTTATTATTGGCGTTGATGTTTTAACGAGGCCATCTCCTCGACTCGCAACCTAAGCTCGAACTATCCCTGTCGAATCCGTAACGTCCCCATTATGAAAAGGGAGTCGGAATGCGTAAGATTTTTCACTTACAGCAGATAGCGACTTGTGTTTGCAAAAAGTCATCTAACGAATAACTATTTTTATTATAGCACAAAACAAGTATTTTGCAATTGTAAAATAATGTAACTATTCTTTTTGACGATCGCGGAAAGCTCGCTCTATATCGCGCTTTGCTTCTTTGCGCTTTAAATCTTCACGCTTGTCATATTTCTTTTTACCCTTACCAAGACCTAGCAAAACTTTAGCAAAGCCATTTTTCAAATAAATTTTTAAAGGTACGAGTGAATACCCTGTTTCTTTAGTATAGCCAATTAATTTATTGATTTCACGCTTATGAAGTAAAAGCTTACGCGTACGCAACGGCTCGTGATTGTAACGGTTTCCTTGTTCATATGGACTAACGTGCATATTATGTAAGAATACTTCACCATTTTGAACGCGTGCAAATGAATCTTTTAAGTTTACGCGTCCGTTACGAATCGATTTTATTTCCGTTCCTTGTAGGACAATCCCTGTTTCGTACGTTTCTTCAATAAAATAGTCATGCCTTGCTTTTTTATTTTGAGCAACTACTTTCCCTTCACCTTTTGGCATCCTAACTTCTTCCCCCTTTAATCACTCTGCGCGTGTTTAGAAGCAGCCGTTAAGGCTGCTTCCATTCACTTATTTACGCTTCTTCTTTTTCTTTTTAAGATTTGGTGCGCCTTCAAAGAATCTTTTCTTTTTCTTCTTTTTCGGCTTTTGTGTTGTCCATTCGCCCTTTGAATCGTCCGCTTTATCTTTACGACGACCTCTACGGTTTCCTTTATCGTCCTTACGTGATTTTTGTTTCATGTTAATCACTTTTGGACGGTCTTTGGACAAACGCTTTTGACTAGTCTTCATGCCGACAATAACAAAGTCAATCGCACGCTCGTCTTTATTTACATCAGCAACTTTAATTTCGATCTCGTCCCCGATACGGAACACTTTTCCTGTTCTCTCACCAATCATTGCATAATGGCGTTCATCGTAGCGGTAATAGTCATCCGTTAAATCGCTAACATGCACAAGACCTTCAATTGTATTTGATAGCTCAACGAACATTCCAAAGTTTGTTACTGAGCTGATAATTCCGTCAAACGTTTCACCAATTTTATCTGCCATAAACTCGGCTTTTTTCATATCATCTGTTTCACGCTCTGCGTCAACTGATCTTCTTTCCATACTTGAAGAATGATCCGCAATTTCAGGAAGCTTCTCGCTCCATTTTTCTTGCGTTGCTTCATCGACTTGATTGTTGATTAAATACGTACGAATTAAGCGATGAACAATTAAATCTGGATAACGACGAATTGGAGACGTAAAATGCGTGTAGAACTCGGCTGATAGTCCAAAGTGACCAAGATTATCAGCTTGATATTTGGCTTGCTGCATCGAGCGTAACATTACTTTAGAGACGACCATCTCTTCTGGTGTTCCCGCCACGGCTTCTAAAATGTCCTGTAGCGCACGAGGATGAATGTCATTTCCAGTTCCTTTTACAGCATATCCAAAATTCGTAACAAATTCTAAAAATCGATTAAGCTTTTCTTCTTTTGGATCTTCATGAATACGATACATAAATGGAACGTTCATCCAGTGAAAATGCTCAGCCACTGTTTCATTTGCTGCTAACATAAACTCTTCAATCAATCTTTCTGATACAGAGCGCTCACGCAATACCACATCAGTTGGGTGACCATCATCATCAACTAATACTTTTGCCTCTTTAAAGTCAAAGTCGATGGCCCCTCGGTCCATACGCTTTTCACGAAGAATTTCTGCCAATTTTTCCATTCGTTCAAACATTGGAATCAGTTCTTCATAGCGAGCACGAACAGCTTCATCTTTGTCTGTTAAAATTTTATTAACATCGGAGTACGTCATTCGCTCAGTTGTTTTGATTACACTTTCAAAAATTTCATGATTAACAACTTCTCCGGCTGGCGTGATTTCCATTTCACAGGAAAGTGTTAACCGATTTACTTTTGGATTCAAGGAACAAATTCCGTTTGATAATCGGTGTGGAATCATTGGAATTACGCGGTCCACTAAGTAGATACTTGTTCCACGTTCAGCTGCTTCTACATCAATGGGTGAACCTTCTGTTACATAGTGACTAACGTCTGCAATATGAACACCTAACTTATAGTTGCCGTTTTCAAGCTCTGTCACCGTTACGGCGTCATCTAAGTCTTTAGCATCTGCGCCATCAATGGTAACAATCACTTGATCTCGTAGATCTCGACGACCTTTTATTTCGTCTTCTGAAATCGTTTCAGGTGTACTAATTGCTTGTTCTAAAGCATCTCCAGGAAATTCTTGTGGAAGACCATATTTATGAATAACTGAGATAATGTCGACACCAGGATCATTTTTATGACCTAAAATCTGTACAATTTTCCCTTCAGCATTCATGCGGCCCTCAGGATAGCTTGTTAGCTCTACCACAACTTTGTGTCCTTCTGCCGCTCCGTTGCGTGCACCCTTAGGAATAAAGATATCTCCGGCAACCTTTTTATCATCTGCAATAACAAACCCAAAGTTTTTACTTTCTGTGTACGTTCCAACAATCTGTTGTGTACCACGTTCAATAATTTTAACAATGGTTCCTTCACGGCGATTACCAGAGGACTCTGACAGCACACGAGCCAATACAATGTCTCCATGCATTGCATTATTTGTCTCCGTGGGTGGAATGAAAATATCATCTGCTCCTTGCTCTTCTGGAACAACAAACGCAAACCCTTTGGCATGCCCCGTTACTTTTCCTTTAACGAAATTCATTCTTTCGGGTACACCATATCGATTGTTTCTTGCTCGAATTATAAGACCTTGTTCTTCCATAATCACAAGAGCTTTTACAAAATCTTTAAACTCAGCCGAATCTTCAATCCCAAATTCTTTCTCTAATTCTTGGACCGTTAAAGGTTTATACGTTTCTTCTTTCATGAACGTCAACAAACGGTCAATGTACTGTTGGATTTCTTGTTCCATGTCTTTCCCTCCTTTTCGTTGTGCTTATCAATAACACCATTTATTGAAAATAGCATTTATGCATCTTCATTTTTTAATTAGCCTTTTACCAATCTAATGCTTCTAAGAATTGATAAACATCTTCATGTAGCTGATCTCTTTCCTTATCTAACGTAATAGCATGACCTGATTCTTCATACCATTTAATATTTTTCACAGGTGACTCAACATTATTATAAATAATATTTGCACTATCTGTATTAATCATATGATCATTACGCGCTTGTACAACAAATGTTGGTGCATAAATCATATCAACAGAGTCCCTAACTTCGGAAATTAGTCCTTGTAGTGCGTTTAACGTATTCATTGGTGTTTTCTTGAATTCTTCCATCTCTTGCTGGATTTGATCTTCAGATTTCCCTTCACGCTTTTTATATTCGCGAGCGTACTCTAAAACACCTTCATACATAATTTCTTCACTTTTGATATACATAGGCGCACACATTGGAACAATACCCTTTATAGGTACAGTGTAACCTAATTTAAGCGAAAATACGCCACCAAGTGATAACCCAACCGCTGCAATGCTTTCATGACCACGATCTTTTAAGAACTGGTAGCCATCCATTACGTCTTTCCACCAATCTTCAGGGCCTGTATGTACTAATTCTTCAGGTGCTACTCCATGTCCTTTATAATGAGGTGCATGGCACGTATATCCTTTCTTTTCCAAGAAACGTCCAAGCATACGAACATCTGCTGAATTACCTGTAAAGCCGTGCAGTAACAATACGGCTTTCTCTCCACCTTCAAAAGTAAATGGTTTTGGTTGTGCAATTTTCATTTCAATTAACTCCTTTTTTCTATAATGTCTACAACTAGGAAGGAATCAGTCATTTTTTTATGTGATATGTCTCACACAACGTGACCTAATCATTGTGCTTGTCTATGTAATGCCATTTGCTCAAGCAAAATGGAATCTTTTTCATTAAACATCCATTATATCATTACATGAATTTAAAGTTAAAGAATTGAACACTTATGAAAAATACCACCTGATGTATACAACTTGGCACATACCAAATTCGTATACATCAGGTGGTATTTACAAACGAACTTACAGTTGAAAATATGATACCGCAAGCGTTAATAAGAAAAACAGCACGGATAATACAACCGTTAAACGGTGCAGTACTAAATCAAGTCCACGCGCTTTTTGCTTACCGAATAATGTTTCAGCACCACCTGAAATTGCTCCAGATAAGCCAGTGGATTTGCTTGTTTGAAGAACAACAACCACGATTAGCGCAATTGAAACAATAACTAGCAGCGTGATAAGAAATGGATGCATATGCTACCTCCTGTAGATAAGGAAAATAAATTGTTGCTATCTATACAAAATATTTTTATATGCTAAAAATCAGACTACTTTAAAGTAAATTTATCATAAAATGACTATTGGTACAAGTCAGTACAATAAAAAAAGATGGATGAAAGCTTTCATCCATCTTTTTTATCAATCATATAACTTATTTCTTTAAGTTATAGAAAGATTTAGCACCATCGTATACAGCTAGAGCACCTAACTCGTCTTCAATACGTAGTAATTGGTTGTATTTCGCAATACGGTCTGTACGAGACATAGAACCAGTTTTGATTTGGCCAGCGTTTGTTGCAACAGCGATATCAGCGATTGTTGCATCTTCAGTTTCACCAGAACGGTGAGAAACTACAGCTGTGTAACCAGCGCGTTTAGCCATTTCAATTGCTTCAAATGTTTCAGTTAATGTACCGATTTGGTTAACTTTGATAAGGATAGAGTTACCTACACCTTGTTCGATACCTTGAGCAAGCTTCTTCGTATTTGTTACGAATAAATCGTCACCAACAAGTTGTACTTTACCACCGATACGATCAGTTAAAAGTTTGTGACCATCCCAGTCATTTTCGTCTAAACCGTCTTCGATTGAAACGATTGGGAATTCGTTAACTAATTCTTCGTAGAAGTCTACCATTTCAGCAGAAGTTAAACCGTTGCGGCCTTCTCCAGCTAAATCGTATTTACCAGTTTCTTTGTTGAAGAATTCAGAAGAAGCAACGTCCATACCTAATTGGATGTCTTGACCAGCTTTGTAGCCAGCTTTTTCGATTGCTTCAACGATTACTTCTAATGCTTCACGGTTAGAACCAAGGTTTGGAGCGAATCCACCTTCGTCACCTACAGCTGTGTTTAAGCCTTTTGCAGATAATACAGCTTTTAACGCGTGGAATACTTCAGCACCCATACGGATTGCTTCTTTAAATGTAGGAGCTCCTACAGGTAAGATCATGAATTCTTGGAAGTCAACGTTGTTATCAGCATGAGAACCGCCGTTGATGATGTTCATCATTGGAGTTGGTAATTGCTTAGCGTTGAATCCACCAAGGTAACGGTATAATGGAAGACCTACGAAGTCAGCTGCTGCATGAGCTACTGCCATAGATACACCAAGGATAGCGTTAGCACCTAGTTTACCTTTATTTTCAGTACCATCTAGCTCGATCATAAGGCGGTCGATACCGATTTGGTCAGTTGCGTCCATACCTACTAATTCAGGAGCGATGATTTCGTTTACGTTTTCAACTGCTTTTAATACACCTTTACCTAGGTAACGAGATTTGTCACCATCACGTAGTTCTACTGCTTCGTGTTCACCAGTAGAAGCACCACTTGGTACGATTGCGCGTCCGAAAGCGCCTGACTCAGTGTATACTTCAACTTCAACTGTTGGGTTACCGCGAGAATCTAATACTTCGCGTGCATAAATGTCAAGAATTGTTGGCATTTTAAAACTCTCCTTTAAAAATCAATTATTTAATTAATGTTTTACCTGTCATTTCTTTTGGCTGAGCTACATCTAAAAGGTTAAGCATTGTAGGAGCTAAGTCACCTAGAATACCATCTTCACGAAGCTCTACGCCTTGCTTTGTTACGATAACTGGAACTGGATTTGTTGTATGAGCCGTCATTGGGTTACCTTCAAGCGTTACAACTTCATCAGAGTTACCATGGTCTGCTGTGATGATTGCTGTACCACCTTTAGCTAAAATCGCATCCACAATTTTACCTAGGCATTCATCGACTGTCTCAATTGCTTTAACTGTTGGCTCTAACATACCAGAGTGTCCAACCATATCTGGGTTTGCAAAGTTTAAAATAATAGCATCTTGCTTGTCCCCTTCGATTTCTGCAAGCAACGCGTCCGTCACCTCATAAGCACTCATCTCAGGTTTTAAATCGTATGTTGCTACTTTTGGTGAATCGATTAAGATTCGCTTTTCACCAGGAAACTCTGCTTCACGTCCACCGCTCATAAAGAACGTTACGTGTGGGTATTTTTCTGTTTCTGCAATACGAAGCTGCTTTAAGTTGTTTTGAGATAATACTTCACCAAGCGTATTATCCAAGTTAACAGGCTTGAAAGCTACATATCCGTTAACTGTTTCACTAAAGTGAGTTAAGCATACGAAATGTAAGTTTTTCGGATGTTTTTCACCGCGATCAAACGAGCGGAAGTCTTCGTTTGCAAACGTATTTGAAATTTGAATTGCACGATCAGGACGGAAGTTATAGAAAATAACTGCATCTTCGTCTTTGATTGTCGCAACAGGTGAACCGTCTTCTTTTGTAATAACAGAAGGTAAGACGAATTCGTCGTATACGCCGTTTTCGTAAGAGTCTTTTACGCACTCTTCTGGGCTTGTATAAGATGGACCTTCACCGTAAACCATTGCGCGATAAGCTTTTTCAACGCGCTCCCAGCGTTTGTCACGGTCCATTGAGTAGTAACGTCCTGAAAGTGTTGCAATTTCCCCAACGCCGTACTCTTCAATTTTTTCATTTAATTCTTTTAAATACTGCTCGGCAGATTGAGGTGCTACGTCACGACCATCTAAGAAACCGTGGATATACACTTTCTCTAGACCTTCTTTTTTCGCTAAGCGAAGAAGAGCATATAGATGCTCGATGTGACTGTGAACACCACCGTCCGATAAAAGTCCGAAAAGATGAAGGCTTGTACCTTTTTCTTTTGCGTGCTTCACCGCAGCTACAAGCGTTTCGTTTTTCTCAAACTCACCTTCGCGAATTGCTACATTCACGCGTGTTAAGCTTTGATAAACAATACGACCTGCACCGATATTTAAGTGTCCTACTTCCGAGTTACCCATTTGGCCTTCTGGTAGACCTACAGCTTCACCTGATGCTTGAAGCGTCGCATGTGGAAACTCGTTCCAGTAACGATCGAAGTTTGGTTTTTTTGCATGTTTAACTGCATTACCTTTTTCTTCATCACGTAATGCAAAACCATCTAAGATGATTAATGCTGTTGGTTTCTTGCTCATTACTTACCAGCCTCCAAAAGCTGTAAGAATGAAGAAGCTTCTAAGCTTGCTCCACCTACTAAAGCACCGTCGATGTCTGATTGAGACATGTATTCTTTAATATTAGCAGGCTTTACGCTTCCGCCGTATTGAATACGAACTGCATCTGCTACGTCTTGAGAGAATTGCTCTGCTACTACGCTGCGGATATAAGCACAAACTTCGTTTGCACCTTCTGCAGTTGAAGATTTCCCTGTACCGATTGCCCAGATTGGCTCATAAGCAATAACAACTTGTTTCGCTTGCTCGTCAGTTAAACCAGCTAACGCTTTTTGTACTTGGTTAGCTACAACTGTTTTTGTTTGATCTTGCTCATACTCTTCATTTGTTTCACCGCAACAAACGATTGGTGTTAAACCATGTTTGAATGAAGCGATCGTTTTTTGATTTACTGTTTCGTCAGTTTCAGCGAACATTTCGCGACGCTCAGAGTGACCTAAGATTACATAGTTCACGCCTAAGTCAGCTAGTGCAACTGGGCTTACTTCTCCAGTGAATGCTCCGCTTTCTTCAAAGTGCATGTTTTGTGCACCAATTTTTAAGTCTGTACCTTTAGTTGCTTCTACTAAGCGATCTAAAAATAATGCTGGAGCACATACTACTGATTCTACGCTCTCAGGAGATGGTACTGCTCCTTTTACTTCTTCTACAAAGCTTGTTGCTTCTGAAAGCACTTTGTTCATTTTCCAGTTTCCTGCAATGATTGGTTTACGCATGTGTAACACCGTCCTTTGTTTATTGTTGGTTTCCCTTCACTCACGTTGGATCAAAAAGAGGGTGCTGTTAAAAAGAGGTCGGTCCACACTCTTTTTATCTCTTTTATTTCCTACTCGTTACTCTTTTGATGTTCGTTTTTAGCATCAGTTTTCAGGTCGGTCCTCCATCCAACTGTTACGTTCAACTTACTTATCGTTTAGAGCAACTACGCCTGGAAGTTCTTTACCTTCCATAAACTCTAGTGACGCACCGCCACCTGTAGAAATATGGCTCATTTTATCAGCTAAACCAAATTTCTCAACAGCTGCAGCAGAGTCTCCTCCACCGATTACTGAATATGTGTCAGTTGCTTCAGCTAAAGCTTCCGCTACTGCTTTTGTACCATTAGCGAATGCATCTAGTTCAAATACACCCATTGGTCCATTCCAGATAACTAGCTTAGAATTTTTGATTACGTCAGCATAGATTTCACGCGTTTTTGGTCCCGCATCTAAACCTTCCCAATCGCTTGGAATGTTCTCAATTGATACCACTTGAGTGTTTGCATCATTTGAGAAGTCATCTGCTACTACCACGTCTACTGGCATGTAGAAGTTAACACCATTTTTCTTTGCTTTATCCATGAACGATTTTGCAAGATCAATCTTATCTTCTTCAAGAAGAGATTTACCTACTTCATGGCCTAGTGCCTTAATAAATGTGTAAGAAAGTCCTCCACCGATAATTAGGTTATCTACTTTATCAAGCAGATTATCAATTACATCGATTTTGTCTTTAACTTTTGCTCCACCAACAATTGCAGTGAATGGACGTTCTGGATTTGATAATGCTTTAGAAAGCACATCAAGTTCTTTTTCCATTAAGAAACCTGCTACTGCTGGGATATGGTGAGCAATTCCTTCAGTTGAAGCATGTGCACGGTGAGCAGCACCGAATGCATCATTTACGTAAACGTCTGCTAATTCAGCAAATGCTTTTGCTAACTCAGCATCATTTTTCTCTTCACCTGGGTAGAAACGTACGTTTTCAAGTACTAAAACATCGCCTTCGTTCATGCCGTCGATTGTTTTTTGTACATTTTCGCCAAAAGCTTCGTCAGCTTTTGCTACGTCTTTACCTAAAAGAGCCTGTAAACGCTCTGCAACAGCAGTTAAACGTAATTCTTCAACTACTTCGCCTTTTGGACGTCCAAGATGGCTAGCTAAAATTACTTTTGCACCTTGTTCTACTAGGTGTTGAATAGTAGGAAGAGCTGCACGAATACGAGTTTCATCTGTTACTTTTCCGTCTTTCATTGGTACGTTAAAGTCTACGCGACAAAATACTCGCTTTCCTTTTACATCGATGTCTTTCAACGTTTTTTTGTTCATCGTCAAAAGGCCTCCTTAAGTATTATGGGTACTAAGCAAGTAGGCTTCTATGTAAATCATAATATAGCTGGCTGCAGTAACTTTTCATACATTGGCGCCTTACAATATGAAAAATGCCGCGACTAGCAATAAGATGATGCTTATGCTTTAGAAGCCGATACATAAATCAAGGAAGAGGGGGGGTTCCCCTCTCTTCCTTAGCAAGTCTTATTATAGTATTTCTCATTTAAGATATCCAATAAAAAACAAAATAGTACCTTATGGGATATCTATCCAACTATGACTAAAAAGTCGCTTTCGCTTTTCTTATAGTCCTTTAGCAGCGATGTATTGAGCTAAGTCTACTACACGGTTAGAGTATCCGCTCTCGTTATCGTACCAAGAGATAACTTTTACCATGTTACCTTCCATTACCATTGTAGATAATGCGTCGATTGTAGAAGAGTTGATGTTACCGTTGTAGTCACCAGATACTAATGGCTCTTCGCTGTAACCAAGGATACCTTTAAGATCGCCTTCAGCAGCTTCTTTAAGAGCGTTGTTTACATCTTCAACAGTTACTTCTTTGTCAAGTTCAGCAACTAGGTCTACTAGAGAAACGTTTGGAGTTGGAACACGCATAGCTCCACCGTTTAATTTACCTTTTAATTCAGGTAACACTAGAGATACAGCTTTAGCAGCACCAGTTGAAGTTGGGATGATGTTCTCAGCTGCTGCACGAGCACGACGGTAATCTTTATGTGGTAAGTCTAAGATTTGTTGGTCATTTGTGTAAGAGTGAACTGTTGTCATCATTCCACGTTTAAGACCGAACTTGTCGTTTAATACTTTAGCGAATGGCGCTAAGCAGTTAGTTGTACAAGAAGCGTTTGAAATTACGTTATGGTTAGCTGCATCGTATTTGTCTTCGTTAACACCCATTACGATTGTGATGTCTTCATCGCTTGCTGGAGCAGAGATGATTACTTTTTTAGCTCCTGCTTCTAAGTGCTTAGCAGCGTCAGCGCGTTTAGTGAAGAATCCAGTAGATTCAACAACGATATCTACGCCTTGTTTACCCCAAGATAATTGAGCTGGGTCACGCTCAGCAGAGATTTCGATTGTTTTACCATTTACTACTAAATTGTTGCCATCTACTACTACTTCTGCATCTAATTTACCGTGTACAGAATCATATTTTAAAAGATGAGCAAGCATGTTAGCGTCAGTTAAGTCGTTAATTGCTACTACCTCAACGTTATCGTTTTTTAAAGCTGCGCGGAATACGTTACGGCCGATACGACCAAATCCGTTAATACCAATTTTTACTACCATGGGTATTTCCTCCTTGAATGTAAAAAGTATTTTTTATAATCAGGGATTAATTAAAATCCCTTACTAACTCTTTTGCAGCACCTTCATCTGTAATGAGAATCGAATGATGTGCTTGTTGCATAAATGCTCGAATTGCCTTTGCCTTCGAAGAACCACCTGCTACTGCGATGACACATTTATTGTTCTTTAAATCATCGAGTTGTATGCCAACTGTTTTCACTTTATGAACAACTTCTCCTTTTTGATTGAAGTAGTATCCAAAAGCTTCACCAACAGCATGTCCTTTTTTGACTTTTTCTAAGTCTTCTGAAGATGTCCTTCGACGCTCCGCCATTGTCATAGCGTCTCCTATTCCATGAACAACCATACTTGCTGACTTAATTAATTGAATCATCTCCCGAATGGAAGGTTCACCTACAATTGACTTGTAGGCTTCGTCACTTAGCTGGTCTGGCACATGAAGAAGACGATACTGACCCATCGATTTTTCAGCCATTTTTGCGCAAATAGTGTTCGCTTGGTTTTGAACATTTTCACCAAGCCCACCACGAGCTGGCACAAATAGAACATCAGGGTGCTTAATATCGGGTGTCATCATATTAGCAACAGCGGCAAGCGTTGTACCACCTGTAACAGCGACAATCTTTTTGGAATCAACAAGGCGCTCTTTGATGCACGACACAGCAGCTCTACCCATTTCGTTTTTAACAAAAAGTGAAGAATCGCTATCTCCAGAAACAACAACGACTTCTGCTAAAGAAAAAGTCTCTTTTAATGTTGTTTCCAATAATCGAAGTCCTGAAACTTCTTTCATTACGATTTCTAAATCGTGTAGCAGTAGCTCACCTTCTGTGGTAAGTGTCATTCCAGTTGTCTGCACATCGATTAAATCTTGCTCTTTCAAGAATGTAACCTCACTGCGTAACACACGCTCTGTTAATCCTAAACTAACAGCTAAGTTGCGTCTACCGATTGGTTGCATTAGACGTATGTACTGCAAGATTTGATATCGCTTTTGCATAACAGATAGAAGTTCAGGCAATAATTTTCGTTGTACTTCTATTAATGAACGCATGTTTAAATCTCCTTAAGGTGCAAGCTCGTTGGACAATCAAAGTCCCACATAGACATATTTTGTCCCACCTACGCAAAAAAAAATTCACCCTGTTACATTTTTTATTCTAACAGGAGTGAATCCTTTATTCAACTCATCTGATGGCCTTTTTCAAAAGTAAACGCTTTCTTATATTTTCTCTTTGAATTTTGCCATACATAACAACCTCACCATCAATTTCTATAACCGGAATCATAAGGTGAAATTGTTCTAGCAAACGTTCATCTAAGTAAATATCCTTTTCAATCACCCTAAAATCAAGGTCATGCTGTAAAGCAGTTAACATTTCTTTAGCTTCTTCACATAAAGGACATGTTTTTCTTGTATATAAAACAACCTGCATCGACATCACCTTCTTTTTAATCGGATTATACATAAACCTTTCTTTGACTAGATGAAGCAATGTTTAGCTGTTCACGGTATTTAGCTACCGTTCTTCTTGATATTTTCACATCATACTGTGTTAATAACTGATTCGTGAGCTGTTGATCAGATAAAGGCTTCTTTTTATCTTCTTTTTCTACTAACTGTTTAATAAGCTCTTTTACCGTCACGACGGAGGTTTCTTCAGTGTTACCCTGTTTTAAGCTCGCTGTAAAAAACGACTTCATAGAAAAAGTTCCAAAAGGTGTTTGAATATACTTATGCGTTGTCGCTCGACTCACCGTTGACTCGTGAACGTTAATATAGTCTGCTAGTTCCTTCATCGTTAATGGTTGTAAAAAAGATGGCCCATGTTGAAAAAACCTTTGCTGCTTTTCTAGTAGTCCATGAACAATTGCGTTTAGCGTCTGTTTCCGGGTCTGAAGTCCTTTTAAAATCCATTGAAACTCTCGGTATTTTTCTTGCAAGTATGGCTTAACCGCATGATTATCTTGAAGCGTTAAACTTTGTCTATACGCATCATTAACCGATAACCGGAAGTCCAGCTCTTCATTGGCGTAAGCGACTAGCTCATCGCCCTCTTTCTTTATAATATAATCGGGAATGATAAAGCGCTCTGCTTGAGTGGCATATAGTAATCCTGGACGAGGATTCAAACGCTTAATTTGATCATGGTATTTCTGAACTTGCTCAAGCGATATGCCGCACTCTTTTGAAATTTTATTCCACTTTTTATACGCAAACTCTTGAAAATATTCTGTCAAAATTATTTCTAAGTCATCAGAAAGCTGTCCGCTTTGCTCTAGCTGTATCAGTAAACATTCCTGAAGATTTCTTGCTCCTACCCCTATAGGATCTAGCTGTTGAAGGGAATTTAGCACTATTTCCACTTCTTCCAAGGTGCAACTACATGCTTGTGCTACAAGCACTAAGTCCTCCTTTAGGTACCCATGCTCATCCAAGTTCTCAATCATATAGCAAATGATATCTTGTTCCTTCATCGTTAATTCCAAAAAAACAAGTTGACTTAGCAAATGCTCAGTTAATGTTTCTTGCTTAGAAGCAATTGAGTTTAGTAAGTCTTTATCATCATTAACACTTTGCTTATAAACTGAAGGTCTACTTGTAAATAACGGGGCATCACCAAAATCAATAAGTGGGTTTTGCATCGCTTGCTCTTGTATAAATGATGCAATATCCAGCGATGAATATTGTAAAAGAGAAATTGCCTGCGATAACTCTTTCGACATGGAAAGCTTTAAAGACTGCTGTTGAAATAAACCTACCTCCATTGTTTCTCCCTCCCACTGTTTATTCTACTTTGAACTTTGTCACTTAGCAACGCTTACAAGAAGAGTTAG
Organism: Priestia sp. GS2; assembly: GCF_036409025.1. Taxonomy (NCBI): domain Bacteria; kingdom Bacillati; phylum Bacillota; class Bacilli; order Caryophanales; family Bacillaceae; genus Priestia; species Priestia sp. GS2. Next base: position 3,528,652 of record NZ_JAZGJX010000001.1, read on the forward strand.
AAGAAGAAATATCTCGAAACAAAGAGAGGCTGAAAAATTACTAAATGGTTTCTTCCCTAAAGACAAATACTGACTTTTCTACAGTAGTTAGGGTGTAAGAATAAGTTCGTTTCATTGCGCTCCGTTATTTTTTGTTTGCTTTCCGAACTAACAAAAAACACCCCAACTATCAACAGCTACTACTGCTGATGGTTCGGATGTATAATTAGCTGAAACGCTTACCCTTCAGCCTTTTTCTAACGGTTTATTGAATCGTATTTGCCATTTCAATAAATTTATCCGTTTGCTCAGCTGATTTAGAAAAGATTGTAATCTTAACAGGCTTTGTTCCTTTCGTTACAATAACTTGTACATTCATGTCATTAGACTTTGCTTCATACCACTCTGCATTCGCAAGCTTTCCTTCAGCTGGAACGCTTGCTTTTTGTGAAGCGTTAGGGTCAACTGCCATTGCGGTTTGCTTTACTACTTCTACTGCTTGTTTTTCGGAGATATCTGATAAAAGTTCAATACGCATAAATTGAGAGCCATCTTCTTTATACATTACCGTATCACGACCAGGCTCTTCTCCAGCTAGTTCGTAGCCTTCCAGTACTTTAATTGCATACTCTTGATTATCACTTTGAACTAATTCTTTGTCTTGAACTTCAGGATTTTCTACCGGTTGCTCTTCTTTTGGCTTTTCATTTGATACAGCATCCTTTTGTTCTTCTGCTGGCTTTGCTTCTTGCTCTTCTTTCGTTACTTCTGTTTGTTCCTTATCTTCAGGTGACTCGGTTGAAGACTTTTCGTTGGAAGGCTTTTCTTTTACATTCTCATTTGTTTTCTCTTCGACTACTGGCTCTTCTTTATCTGGTGTTACTTCGCCTTTTGACTCCACGTCATTACTTTCAGTCTCTTCTGGCTCTTTATTCGCCTGAGAATCTTTACTGTCAGACTGCTCCTCTGACACTGATGCTTCATCTTCTTGTTGAACTTGCTGAGACTTTTCTTGTGTTGATGCTTCTTCATTCGAACCACATGCGGAAAGCAACAACGCAAGAGATGCACTGACAATAAAAAACTTGTTAAGGGATTTCACAATTTTTCCTCCTTAGTTTTACTTTTCCTTATATACTTGTTTTATAGTATTCTGCCAAAATTGGCAACCGTGACAAACGAATTAACTTAGGAATTATTAGGTCTATCCACATATAAAATATACAGTTTTTACAGAACAAACAAAAAAGCGTTGCAAGTTTGCAACGCTTTAAGACGCCCTCGACAGGATTCGAACCCACCCTAAGAGAACCGGAATCTCTTGTGCTATCCACTACACTACGAGGGCATAAAATAAATCATTATTCCTATGATGACTGCTTTTATTATAGGAAAGAAAACCAATCTTTTCAAGTATACAACGTTTATTTTTAGAGCAATCGGGAAAAATTTATAGAGTACAGAAGAGGAATACATACGAGATAAAGCGAATATGTGTAAAGAACAGTTCTTTTGTTTGACCTTTATTGACCTTACATGTATTATAAGGTACATAACAAATTATTCTTGTTAAGGAGGAATTTTATATGAATCTAATTCCTACAGTTATTGAACAAACAAACCGCGGCGAGCGTGCATACGACATTTATTCACGTCTGTTAAAAGACCGTATCATTATGCTTGGAAGTGCAATTGATGATAACGTTGCAAACTCAATTGTATCACAGCTTCTATTCTTAGCAGCAGAAGACCCAGAAAAAGATATTTCACTTTACATTAACAGTCCTGGTGGATCAATTACAGCAGGTATGGCGATTTACGATACAATGCAATTTATCAAGCCAAAAGTATCAACAATTTGTATCGGAATGGCTGCTTCAATGGGTGCTTTCTTACTTGCTGCAGGTGAAAAAGGCAAACGTTTTGCATTACCAAATAGTGAAGTAATGATTCACCAACCTTTAGGTGGAGCGCAAGGTCAAGCAACAGAAATTGAAATTGCTGCTAAACGTATTCTTTTCTTACGTGAGAAATTAAATCACATTTTAGCTGAGCGCACTGGTCAACCATTAGAAGTTCTTCAACGTGATACAGATCGCGATAACTTTATGACTGCTGAACGTGCTCTTGAATACGGATTAATTGATAAAATTTTAACAAATGATCCGAAGTAATAGGAAAAACCGTCCCCGAGTAGGGACGGTTTTTTTATGCATCATTTTCTACGTAAGCACAAAGAGCTTCAACTGCTTCCTCTTCATCGCTACCTTCAGCAATTAACGTAATAACGGTGCCACGGTTTAGTGCTAAGCTCATCAACCCCATAATACTCTTAGCATTTACTACTTTTTCATCTTTCTTTAAAAATACGTCCGATGTAAAACGATTAGCCTCTTGAACAAACATGGCTGCCACTCTTGCTTGTAAGCCTGTTCTCAATTTGATTTCTACTTGTTTTTCCACTACGTTTCCCTCCCATGTCCCTTGCTTTACGTAACCGGTTGTCCAGCACGCAGTTTATCAGCAATTTCATCAATCTTGCGTAGACGATGATTAATTCCAGATTTGCTAATTTGCCCGCCAGATACCATTTCCCCTAGCTCTTTTAACGTTACATCTTGATATTCTACTCGTAAGCGCGCAATTTCTCGAAGCTTTTCAGGCAGTACTTCAAGCCCCACCGTCTCTTGAATATAACGAATATTTTCTACCTGCCGAATCGCAGCACCAATGGTTTTGTTTAAGTTCGCTGTTTCACAATTGACGAGTCGATTAACAGAGTTACGCATATCTCGTACAATACGAACGTCTTCAAAGCGTAACAAGGCGCTATGTGCACCAACAATACTTAAGAATTCTGTGATTTTCTCTGCTTCTTTTAAATAATTAATATATCCTTTTTTCCGCTCAAGTGTTTTACTGTTTAAGCCAAACGTATTCATTAATTCACAAAGCGCTTCGTTATGCTCTTTATAAAGAGAAAAGATTTCTAAATGATAAGAGGATGTCTCTGGATTATTAATCGATCCTCCAGCTAAGAAAGCTCCTCTTAAATATGAACGCTTACAACACTTCTTTTTGACGAGCTCCTCTGAGATATTATGAGTAAATGTGAAGCCTTCATTTAGAATTTTTAAGTCCTCCAATAGAAACCGAGCTTTTTCTACAAGGCGAACAATATAAACATTGTTCTTTTTTAGCCTCATTTTTTTACGAACTAATAGCTCCACCGTTACGTTATACGATTTTTTTAAAAGGACATAAATTCTTCTAGCAATGGCTGCATTTTCGGTTTGCACATCCACTGTCAAGTTACGATTGGAAAATGCTAAAGACCCATTCATTCGAATTAAAGCTGAAAGCTCTGCTTTTGCACAGCAGTCTTTCACTTCTAAATTAGTAAGTTCTTTTTTTGTTTCTGAAGCAAACGACACCGTTCTCACCTCCGTTCTTTTGTCATAATAAGCTGGGTCAATTGATGTTACGCAACATATTAAAGATAAGACGTGCTACTTTTTTCGTATCATGACGAATAACGCTACCATCGTATTGAATAATTTGTTCTTCCAACACTTCTAGCCCTAATTCAGTCAGCACTTCTCTGTCATACTCTACAGGCTGTGCTTGTTCAACTTCATAGCGCTTTTTTAACGGCGCAGGAATTGGCGCATTATTGACAATAATTGCGTCTAAGAATGCACAAGGCATATGATCATATAAAGCCTTTACGTGATCACTTGCTTTAAAGCCTAATGTTTCGCCTTGCTGCGTCATCACATTACACACATACACTTTTCTCGCTTTTGTCGTACACAGCTCATCTCGGATATCTGGAACAAGTAAATTAGGTAAGATGCTTGTATATAAGCTACCTGGACCTAATATAATTAAGTCAGCTTTACGAATTGCTTTTAACGCTTCAGCAGAAGGCTTGATATCTTCTGGAGATAAAAATACGCGCTTAATTCTTTTTCCATACTCCGGAATCTTAGACTCTCCTGTGACAATTACTCCGTCTTCCATTTCTGCATGTAGCACTACGCTCCGATTAGCTGAAGGTAATACTTTACCACGAACATTTAGCACTTTGCTCATCTCACGAATCGCATGCACAAAATCACCTGTAATAGATGTCATTGCAGCTAAAAGCAAATTCCCCAGTGAGTGACCAATCAATTCATTTCCAGTTTCAAAACGATGTTGAAACAGCTCTTCTACCAACGGCTCAACATCAGATAATGCCGCTAACACATTTCGAATATCACCAGGAGCGGGAATCTCTAGCTCATCTCGAAGCCTCCCAGAACTTCCGCCGTCGTCAGCAACCGTTACAATTGCTGTAATATCAAGAGGATATTCTTTCAATCCCCTTAATAATACAGGCAACCCTGTTCCTCCTCCAATGACAACGACTTTTGCAGGCTGTTCACTATTCATCTATATTTTTCCTTCCTCTTCTCGATGTCTCGATGAGAAATATGTGTTTTATAGTCTTTTTCAAAGTGATGGCCGATATGTTCAGCCAAAGTAACCGATCGGTGTTGACCACCCGTACAGCCAATCGCGATGACAAGTTGACTTTTCCCTTCACGTTTATACTGCGGTAGCATAAATGTTAAAAGATCAAGCACTTTTTCAACAAACTTCTGCGTTTCGCTCCATTTCAACACATAAGAAGAAACTTCTTCTTCAAGTCCTGTTTTTGGCCTCATATGATCAATATAGTGCGGGTTTGGCAGAAAGCGAACATCAAAAACAAGGTCCGCATCGATTGGCACCCCATACTTAAATCCAAATGACATAACGTTCACTGTAAAAACAGGTGAAGCATGTGAAGCAAACTGCGTAAGAATTTTCTCTCGCAGTTCTCTTGGTTTTAAGTCAGAGGTTTCATAAATTAACTGAGCACGTCCTTTTAGCTCCTCTAATAGCTCACGTTCCATACTAATACCTTCTAACGGTAATCCAGAAGGAGCAAGAGGATGTGAACGCCTTGTTTCTTTGTATCTTGTTACAAGAACAGAGTCTTTGGCATCTAAAAAGAGGATTTGAGGCATAACCCATGTTGTTTCACTCATATTATCTAGAGCTTCAAATAAGCTATCAAAGAATTCTCGTCCTCTTAAATCCATAACAAGCGCTACTTTGTTCATCTTATTTCCAGATTCTTTCATAAGTTCAAGGAACTTAGGTAATAGCGTTGGGGGAAGATTGTCCACGCAAAAAAAACCTAAATCTTCAAAACTTTGAATCGCCACTGTTTTTCCTGCACCTGACATTCCAGTAATAATAACTAATTGAATATCGCTTACAGATCCAGTACTCATTTGTTTACCCCCTATTAAAACCGAAATTTTTCATTGTTTATCCAAATAAATCATTAGCAAGGATCGATTCGATAAGACAATAATTCAAAATCAGTCGTGTATGTAAAATTACCATAGATTACACCAGACCCTTTTGCCACGTAATCAATAATATGGTGATCTCCTGGTGCCATTGGTAATTCACTAACATCATTTAAATTATGCCAACCTAGCTTTCCTTCTTCTGATTCTAGCACATTTGTCCCATCAAAGTCGGTAGCAAAAAAAGTAAACATCATCCACTCGGATGCAATTTTATCATTTTCTTTCATTGTAAATGTAAAAATACCTTTTACAGTTGGATTCTTCAGGTAGATGCCTGTTTCTTCACGAAATTCTCGAACAACAGAATCCTTTACAGATTCCCCTTGTTCCATTTTTCCACCGGGAGCTACCCACCAATTCCGCCTTGGCTTTTGAAGTAATAGCACTTTTCCATCTTTCACTAATACACAATTCGTAACTCGTTGCATCTTTCCACCTCTTCTTCTCTTCACTTTTCTGTCTATCATTATACTACGAAACAAACAACCCTCACAACGAAGACACTTATTTAATACTAAATTTTCTGAAAATATATGTCGATAGTGCAAAAAATAGTCCAAAAAAAAAGGCCTAGGAACAAGTCCTACGCCCGTCAAATTTACTTTTTTATAAAAGGGGGTCAATTACTATTTATATAATACCCCATAAACATTGCACGTACGTTACAAATACTTTAAAACAGAATAACTTTTTGTAAAGATGCACGTAACAAATTAGTTAACGGCTTTTAACTTTTCTTTCAGTTCTTCAATATAGTGTTGAGCTGCTTGGGCAGCAATACTTCCATCACCTGTTGCTGTAACGATTTGACGAAGTGCTTTTTCACGAACATCACCAGCAGCAAAAATTCCTGGGACACGCGTTTCCATTTGCTCGTTCGTTTCAATATAACCTTCAGCATTTGTGATGTTTAAGCCTTCAAACGGCTTTGTTAAAGGAACCATGCCAATATAAATGAATACGCCGTCAGCTCCAAATTCTTGTTCTTCACCAGTTTGGGTATTCACAAGCGTTACGCTGCCTACTTTACCGTCTTTTTCGTTCACTTCTTTTACAGTGTGATTCCAGATAAAGTCTACTTTCTCATTATCAAATGCACGCTGTTGTAAGATTTTTTGAGCACGAAGCTCCTCGCGACGGTGAACAATCGTTACTTTTGTTGCAAAGCGTGTTAAATAAACGCCCTCTTCAACAGCAGAGTCTCCTCCACCAACAACGACAAGCTCTTTTCCTTTAAAGAAAGCTCCGTCACATACTGCACAGTAAGAAACACCGCGTCCGCCTAATTCTTTTTCACCAGGAGCACCTAATTTTTTGTACTCTGCACCTGTTGCGATAATAATAGCGCGCGCTTTGTATTCTTTTTTGCCAGCTACAACCGTCTTATATTCTTCACCTTCAATAATTTCTTTAATGTCACCATATGCATATTCAGCACCGAATTTTTTCGCATGTTCAAACATTTTATTTGAAAGATCTGGACCTAGAATATGGTCATATCCAGGGTAGTTTTCTACGTCTTCTGTATTTGCCATTTGACCACCAGGAATTCCTCGTTCAATCATTAATGTTGATAAATCCGCACGAGACGTATATACAGCAGCAGTCATTCCTGCTGGACCAGCTCCAATAATAATGACATCATAGATTTTTTCTTCTGTCATTGAGTAACACTCCTTTTAGGAATCTATTCATATTTTTTTGATTAATTTTATCCTAATACGCTAACGACACTACCGTCTATTTTTTTGCTCAACTCAGCAGGTTATTTACGATTTTAACGTATTTGCGTACCGTTGATAAAGAAATACTATATAGGTGAGCTATCTTTGCCTGAGAAACAGCTTGTTGCTCTTGCTTTTGGTAACAATAAGTCGCTGCAGATGCCCATCCATTTACATTAACATGGTCCCATTTAGCAGCCTTTGTATTGTTCAACTCTACATATATGTTAAACCAAAACTGAATGATACCAGCTGCCTCTACTTCGGATTCAATTTCAGCTTGGATTAAATCTGCAATTTCAAACATGACATGCTGCTTGTTCTGCCATACATACGTATATACTTCATCAAGTAACGAACTTGTATGTATGTATGGTTTAATTTTTTCTAATAGAAGCAGCCGTTCTTTATCGGGAAGTTTCTTGGCCATGTACAGGCTATACAGCTGATCATGAATATGTGTACTTTCACATTTCTCTTGAGCAACAACATCGATTTCAGAATAAAAACGACGATTATTCTTCTCGTTAAATTGCCAAGGAGCTTCCAACTTTACTGTCGAACCTGAATCTCCAACATTTTTCCATATATCCTTAGCAAACTGTTCAAATCCTACATGATAAGCAGCGTAAGAAAGCCAATAGTGAAAAGAAGAGTCTGCTTGAAACCCTTTTTTATATAGCCCCTTTAACCACCTATATGCCAACTTGTATTCTCCAACAAGAGCAAACGTCGATCCTAGTTTATATTGATGCTCAAGAGATAAAGGGTACACGCAGCTTAATTGTTTAATCAAATGATTCACAGCGGCCTGATTATGTCCGTAATAATGAAACACCAATTGATTACACAAAGCATGTAGATTTCCAGGATTTCTTTCTAACACTTCATCTAATAAGCTAATAGCTTTATTTGTTTGATTAAGATAAAAATGAGCTAATGCTAAATTATTGTAAGCTGACCAAAACTCAGGATAGTCCCGAATAATTTCTTCTAGTAGATGAATGGCTTTTTCAAACTGAGCATCTTGCAGCAACTGTTTTGCCTGCTCCTGTTTTAAAATAAGCGCATCTTCCTCATATTCTTCATCTGATTCTAAGTCAATGGAAAGGAGGTCTTCAAGCTCTTCCGCTTCCTCTAGGAGCTCCCCAGTTTCATCTTCTTGTAAATAACATTGAACGTATTTATAGGCTTCTTGAAATAATCCAAGATGCGCAAAATTGTTCGCAATTACATAGTAACAATTGACCATTGTAGAATCCAAATCGTTGATAATATGAAGTAATAATTCATTTGATTCTTTATAGTCACCTAACTCATTTAAAATAGTGGCTAGCTGATATAAAATTAACGGCTCATCTCGGTCCAACTCTGATGCTCGTTGAAGGTATCGTTTTGCTTTATATAAATCTTTGTATTGATATGCTTTAAGTGCTTTTTCAAAATATTCTTCTCCCGTTTTGAAAAACGGAATTACCTTTGCTTTCTTCTCGTGCACTTTTGAGTTTTTTCTCATTAAGTCCTCCGATAAGTCCATGATTTCAACGTTGGTAGTATATCATAGTTTGGAGCTTACGGTAACACCTGTATTTAGTAAAGCCAAAGAAATATTGGCTAATGAAAAAGCTGACCTGAAAGGTCAGCTTTCCTATTACTTCGCATGTCTTTCTTTTAATACCGCTAAGACATCATCAAGCGGAAGCTTTTGCTCACGAAGAAGTACCAATACGTGATAGAACAAGTCCGCTACTTCCCATTTTAATTCTTCATGATCACGGTTTTTGGCAGCAATAATTACTTCGCCTGCTTCCTCACCGACTTTTTTTAAGATTTTATCGACACCTTTATCAAATAAATAAGTTGTGTATGCACCTTCTGGCATTTCCACTTCGCGCTTCGCGATTACTGATTCCAATTCATTAATAATATCAAAACGCCCTGATTGAGGAGACGCACTTTCATCTTCTAACAAGTTTTCATTAAAGCAGCTGTACGCACCTGTATGACAAGCAGGTCCATTTGGATTTACTTTTACAACAATCGAATCCGCATCACAATCATATGTCATCGCGACGATTTGCTGTGTATTTCCAGATGTTGCTCCCTTGTGCCAAAGTTCTTGGCGAGAGCGGCTGAAAAACCATGTTTCTTTTGTTTCAATAGATTTTTTTAGCGATTCTTCATTCATATAAGCTAGAGTCAGCACTTCTTTACTAACCGCGTCCTGGACAATTGCTGGAACTAATCCATCTTCATTGAATTTAACGTTTTCAATCTTCATCGAATGCTCACTCCTTGTTGTTTTGCATAGGTTTTAATTTCTTTAACAGACGTTTCTTTATAGTGAAAAATAGATGCTGCTAGGCCTGCATCCGCTTTTCCTTCCGTAAATACATCCACGAAATCCTGACCATTTCCTGCGCCTCCTGAAGCAATAACAGGGATGCTTACCGCTTCACTTACGGCCTTTGTTAATGCTAAGTTAAAGCCGGACTTGGCACCGTCTTGGTCCATACTTGTTAACAAGATCTCACCGGCACCGCGTTTAACAACTTCTTGCGCCCAAGCAACAACTTCCCATTCTGTTGCGTTGCGTCCACCGTGCGTATATACGCGCCAAGAGCCCAATTCTTCATCATATTTTGCATCAATAGCTACTACAATGCACTGTGCTCCAAAAAAGTTTGACCCTTCCGTAATAAGATCTGGATTTAAGACGGCAGCGGTGTTTAACGATACTTTATCTGCACCTGCTCGCAGCATTCGCTTCATATCCTCAACCGCATTAATGCCTCCACCTACTGTAAACGGAATGGCCAGCTGTGCCGCTACTTCTTCCACTACGTGAACCATGGTTTTACGGCCTTCGTGAGATGCTGAAATATCTAAGAAAACAAGCTCATCCGCGCCTTCTTCATCATAGAATTTTGCCAATTCTACAGGATCACCAGCATCTTTTAACTCTACAAACTGAACACCCTTTACTACGCGCCCTTCCTTTACGTCTAAGCAAGGAATAATACGCTTCGTAATCATGATGTCACCTCTTCAAGCGCTTGGCTTACCGTAAATTGATTTGTGTACAGTGCTTTCCCAACAATCGCACCCACCACTCCGTCTTTTTCATACGCTTGTAGTGCTTTTAAATCTTCTAATTTACTTACGCCTCCTGATGCGATAACGCTTTTACCTGTTGCTTTCGCCATGCTGACAATACCTTCAATGTTTGGACCTGAAAGCATACCATCTGTTGAAATATCCGTGAAAATAAACGTTTCAGCACCTGCTTCTGCAAGCTCTTTTCCAAGCTCCGTTGCTTTTACGGTTGACGTTTCAAGCCACCCTTCCGTTGCTACATAGCCATCACGAGCATCGATTCCAATTGCAATTTTTTCACCGTATTGACGAAGCATCTTTTTGACAAACTCAGGATTAGAAATCGCTGCGCTTCCTAAAATCACTCGGTCAATTCCGTTTTCCAAGTAGTACGCTACGTCTTCTTCAGAACGAATCCCGCCACCAATCTGTACATTGACTCCAAGCTTTTTCTTAACCTCAAGAACAAACTCATTGTTTACTCGTTTTGCTGCTTTGGCACCGTCTAAGTCCACCATGTGAATCCACTTCGCACCTTCACCAGCAAATTGTGCTGCCATATCGACTGGTGAATCTCCGTATACCGTTTCTTTATCATAATCTCCTTGCAAAAGACGAACGCATTTTCCGCCACGCATATCGATTGCTGGATAAATTGAAAAGTTATTCATGAGTTCAACCTCTTCCTTCTACAAAGTTTGCATAGTTTTGTAAAATCGCCATGCCAATTTCACTGCTCTTCTCAGGGTGAAACTGCGTGCCAAATACGTTTTCTTTTCCAACAACTGCTGGAACGTCAACATCATATGAGCTTGTTGCTAGAAGCACGTCTTGATCATCTGTCTTTACATAATAAGAATGCACGAAATATACGTGGCCTTCCTCAATGCCTGCTAGCAAAGGTGAGTTTACATGCATATGTAAGGAATTCCATCCCATATGAGGGACTTTATAAGCTTCACCTTCTGGAGTCACTCCAGGCAGCAGTTCAACACGTCCTTTTAAGAAACCAAGGCCCGTCGTCTTACCATTTTCATCACTTTCCTCAAACAGAAGCTGCATTCCCAAACAAATCCCTAAAAGTGGCTTGCCACTTTTCACTTCTTCTTTTATAAAAGCTGTAAGGTTTGTTTCATTCAGCTGTTCCATTGCATCTTTAAATGATCCAACACCAGGCAAGATATACCCTTTTGCTTTACGCAATTCGCTTGGCTCAGATGAAATAAAGTAGTCATAGTCTAAACGTTCAAGCGCTTTGCTTACGCTATACAAGTTCCCCATCCCATAGTCAATAATACCAATCATTTACAACATTCCTTTCGTTGATGGTACTCCTTTGACGCGAGGATCAACCGTTGTTGCTTCATCTAATGCTCTCGCCAATGCTTTGAATACCGCTTCAATGATATGGTGTGTATTTTGGCCATAGTGAACGATAACGTGCAGGTTCATGCGTGATTCAAGCGCAAACTTCCATAAAAATTCATATACTAGTTCCGTATCAAAGGTACCCACGCGTGATGCTGGAATATCGCCTTTAAATTCAAAATGAGGTCGGTTACTTAAATCAACTACGACTTGTGCTAACGCATCATCCATTGGAACAAATGCATTTCCGTAGCGCTTAATCCCTTTTTTATCACCAAGTGCTTCTTTAAACGCATGTCCTAAACAGATGCCAATATCTTCTGTTGTGTGGTGATCATCAATTTCAATGTCCCCTACAGCTTTTACATCTAAGTTAAACTGACCATGCTTTGTGAATAAATCCAGCATGTGGTTTAAAAACGGAACACCCGTATCAATTCCTGCTTCCCCTTCTCCATCAATGCCAATGGCCAGTGAAATATCCGTCTCATTTGTTGTGCGTTTAATACTAGCTTCTCTCATCATGTAACCCTCTCTTTGCTTTATTTTTTGAATCGTTCTTCGACTGCTCGAGCGTGTGCCTCTAATCCTTCTAACCTTGCAAAAGCGGCAATTTTCGAACTATTATCTTTGAGCGCCTGCTCGCTATATGAAATGATGCTTGATTTTTTTACAAATGAATCAACGGATAGCGGACTTGAAAACTTAGCCGTTCCGTTCGTTGGTAGTACATGGTTTGGGCCAGCAAAATAATCTCCTACGGGCTCTGAGCTATATCTACCTAGAAAGATAGCTCCAGCATGACGAATTTTCCCGAGTATCGTCATCGGTTCATCTGTCATAATTTCAAGATGTTCCGGAGCCAATTTATTAACTACATCAATCGCTTGATTAAGCTCTTCTGTGACATAAATTGCACCATACTCTTGAATAGATGCTTCAGCAATTGCTTTTCGAGGTAGCGTTTCAAGCTGTTTTTGAACCTCTTGTGCTACGGCTTCTGCTAGATTTAAAGAAGGTGTTACCAAAACGCTAGATGCCAACCGATCATGTTCTGCTTGTGATAACAAATCAGCTGCCACTTCATTTGGTCTTGCTGTATCGTCTGCTAATACAACAATTTCACTCGGTCCAGCAATCGAATCAATATCAACTAATCCGTATACTTCTCTTTTGGCTAAAGCCACATAAATGTTTCCTGGGCCCACAATTTTATCGACCGCTTCAATTGTTTCTGTTCCATATGCCAATGCTCCGATGGCTTGTGCTCCGCCAACTTTATAAATTTCTTCTACACCTAGTTCCGTAGCAGCAACAAGAACACCAGCCGGTAATGAACCGTCTTTTTGCACAGGTGATACCATGACAATACGCTTAACACCCGCTACCTGAGCAGGAATAACGTTCATCAACACGGATGATGGATACGCAGCTAAACCGCCCGGAACGTAGACACCAACGGCATCTAAAGGGGTCACCTTCTGCCCCAGGATCGTGCCATCTTCTTTTGTTACCATCCAAGATTGCGTAATCATGCGCTCATGGTAGTCACGGATATTAGCCGCAGCCTCGTTAATAATCTGAATGGTTTCATTATCGATAGCTTCGTACGCATGCTTACGCTCTGCATCCGACACTTTCAGCGCTTCTAACGATACACCGTCAAATTTTTCTGTATATGAAAACAGAGCTTGATCTCCTGTATCTTTAACGTCTTTAAGAATGGTAAGCACGGCTTCACGCTGTGCTCCTGTCCCCTGATCAATCGTACGTTTTAAACTAACGTTTTCCGTCACGCGTGTAATCTTCATCAAATTCACCTCATTCATGATGCTTCGACAACTTTTGATAGTCGGTTGACTAAATCATCAATTCGTTCATCTTTTAACCGGTAGCTAACTGGGTTTACAATTAATCGAGACGTAATATCACCGATATGCTCTAGTTCAACCAAGCCGTTTTCCTGTAGCGTTCTTCCTGTCGAAACGATATCAACAATACGATCAGCTAAGCCGATAAGCGGTGCTAACTCAATTGATCCATTTAGCTTAATAATTTCAACCTGCTCTCCTTGCTCTCGAAAGTAAGTGGAAGCAACGTTCGGATATTTTGTCGCTACTTTTTGAGCAATCTCTGAATTTTTCGTATTGGGTAAGCCAGCCACAGCAAGATGACATTTGCTAATTTGTAAGTCTAAGAGTTCATAGACATCTCTTTCTTCTTCAAGCATTACGTCTTTTCCTGCAATACCTAAATCAGCTACGCCGTATTCTACATAAGTCGTTACGTCCATTGGCTTTGCTAAAATAAAGCGCATGTTCTCTTCTGGAATATCAACAATTAATTTACGTGAGTCATCAAACTCTGGCGGAAGTTGAAAACCTGCTTGACGCAAAAGCTGGGCAGCTTCTTCAAATATTCTTCCTTTTGGCATCGCAATTGTTAGTAGTTCAGTCATTATTGTCCCCCCTTGCCACGTTTACCAATAAGAAACGATACTTCTTCAAAACCAGCTGTAAACACATCGACATCATCAACACCTACAATGTCTTGCACAACGACGCGTTTGCCTGCACGTCTTTGTTCAGCCGCAAGTGCTAACGCTTCTGATAACCGTTCTTGACTATATAAAACACCGTAAACAGATACTTCTTCGTATACTTCTTCATCTAGTGCTTCAATTAAACGGTCAAGCTGAATGCCAAATCCAGTTGCCGGTGTTTTCGTTGAAAATTGTTCTAATAATTGATCATAACGCCCACCGTTTCCGATATGAAAACCTACGTGCTCAGCAAACACTTCAAATAGAATGCCAGTATAATAGCTCATGTGACTTACAAGGTTGAAGTCAATTTTAATTTCTTCCGTTACGCCATAAGCGGCCAGCATGTTCCAAAGGCTCTGAAGATCCTCAGCAAGCTTTTTACCTTCTTTATTTTCAACAAGCTCAATGGCTTCTTTAATTTTTTCTTCTCCACCACGTAAGTTTAAAAGTTGTAAAAGGCGCTGCTTGTCAATGGAAGAGAGGTTTAAACTCTTCACATGGTTACGATAACCAACATAATTTTTCTCATATAAAAAGCGACGTAACACATTGGCACGTTCTTCATTCCCAACAATTTCTAAGAACAATGAGTTCACAAATCCAATGTGGCCGATGGCTACTTTAAACGATTTTAGCCCAGCACGTTTCAATGCATTAATCATCAGCGCAATCACTTCTGCATCGCTACTCATTGTTGCATCACCAATTAACTCAACACCGATTTGCTCAAACTCTGCCGGTCGACCACCTTCACGCTGCTGAGCGCGAAACACATTTGCTTCATACGCCAGGCGAAGCGGTGAGTTATTCAAAAGTTTTGAAGCGGCCACGCGTGCAAAGGGCGTCGTCATATCAGGGCGTAAAACAAGCGTATGACCTTCTTTATCTAATAATTTAAATAATTGTTGATCTAAAATGGCCGATGCGCTTCCAACTGTTTCAAAGTATTCAAGAGTAGGAGTCGCCATATATTGATAGCCCCAGCTACTAATTTCTTCTGCTAACTGATTTCGAACTTGCTTTTTCTTTTCAAAAAGAGATGGTAATGTATCTCTCATCCCTAAGGGTTTTTCAAACATAAACAGCTTTGACATTATGACACTTCCTTTTCTCAACTTGGTTGCATCTATCTCTATATAAACCACTACTTTTAATCATAAAAGGTTTTTACTTTATCACACTAATGTATTAGCGAAATAATAAATTAAAGTTATTAGTAGTTTACACCCCTTATAGTTAATCGTCAACTCATATAGCGCTATTTTCTTACAGAAAAAGCCACTCCTTAGCGATAAGTCGTGGCTGATTTGTTTTCTTCTGTGCGCTTTTGCATTTCTTCTTTTGTATAAATGACCCTCATTGGATTTCCTCCAACAAAAGAGCCAGGCTCTACGTTTCTATGTACAACTGTGCCAGCAGCAACAATTGCTCCGTTACCGATTATTACTCCAGGTAAGATTGTGCTATTAGCTCCAACCATTACCTCATCACCAATGATCACATCACCAAGTCGATATTCTTTAATTAAATATTCATGGGCGAGGATCGTTGTATTGTATCCAATAACTGAGTTTCTTCCAACCGTGATCTTCTCTGGAAACATAATATCAAGCATAACCATCAATCCAAAAGAAGTTTGAGGCCCTACCTTCATCCGTAAGAACGTGCGGTAAAGCCAGTTTTTAAATGATAAAAAAGGAGCATAGCGAGCGAGCTGAATCACAATAAAATTACGCATCACCTTCCAAAATGGAACGGTTTTGTAGACGTGCCAGAGCGAATTAGGTCCTTCGACAGGAAACCGTTTCGTCTTTCTCACTGCTCTTTTCCTCTTAGCCATGAAATCAGATCTTTCATCTCTTCTAAGATTACATCTGGCTCATAAGAAGCAATATGCTCTCTTCCTTTTGCACTCCAAGCCACACCAGCTGTTTTCGCACCTGCATTTTTACCAGATAGAATATCATGATGATTATCTCCTACCATGACAGCTTCTTCCGGCTGTGCATTTAAAAGTGCCAATGCTTTTTCAACTGGCTCTGGATGAGGTTTCGCATGCTGAACATCATCAATTGCAACAATTACATCAAAAAATTGATCTAACTTCGTTAACTTTAGTCCCATCATAACCGTATTAATCTGTTTTGTGGTAACAATAGCCAACTTGTACTTCTGTTCATGTAACCATTTCACCGTTTCAAATACGCCTTCAAACTCTGTTACAAGCTCATCATGATGACTTAAGTTATGTGTACGGTATGTGTCAATCATTTCATGTACTCGTTCTTTATCCATCCTTACAAAGGTATCGTAAAGAGGCGGGCCCATAAATGCCAGGACATCTTCACGTTTGTATTGCTTCGGATAATAATGGTCTAATGTGTGCATAAAAGATGAAATAATTAATTCGTTTGTATCAATTAGCGTTCCGTCTAAATCAAAAAGAACGGTGTTAATGCTCATATGAAACTTCCTTTCTATGCCTTACTTCATTCTCTTTCCACATTCGTGAAATAACGATGGTTAATACGAGCGCAACAACTACTCGAATAATAAGCAGCGGCAGTACAGGAATACCTAGCGGAATAAAGATTAACGTATCTTCTACTACAGCATGACAAGCGACCAAAAAGATGAATGCAAGCGTCGCATCACGTTTACTAACTCCTTCTTCTTGTACAGCTTGAATCATAACGCCAGCTCCATATGCCAATCCTAGTAAGAGACCCGTCACAAGCGTTGTAGACGTATTTTCTTTCATGCCTAATAAGCGTGTAAAAGGACCAAGCATTGAAGAAAGCTTATCTAGCCACCCGATATCTTTAAGGATTTGAATTCCTACCATGACTGGAATCACAATGAGAGCCAGCTGTAGAATTCCAAAACCTGCTTTTTCAATTGACTGCCAGATGATTGCTCCCCATCCGCTTACCTCTTCATGTTTTGTTGCTAAAAATCCGTACTGTGCCTGTTCGCCTCCGCCATTCCATACCAAGTTGATGACGATAGCTGAAATCACAGCGAGCCCGATACGAACGGATAAAATAACCCATAGCTTCACACCAACTTTTAAAGCTACGCTCGTTTCAATTAATAAATTATGAGAGAAAGACAACATAACAGCTAGAATAAATACTTCTTTTACCGTTAAATCCAGTGATAAAATCCCTGCAATTCCCGCATATAAATTTAACAAGTTCCCCAGCACAAGTGGGATGGCTGCATCTCCTGATAGACCAAACAACTTCATCAAAGGTGAAATTAACCTAGCAAACCAATCCAGAACCGGCGTGTATTGAAGGAGTGAAACAATTAGCGTTACTGGAAAAATGACTTTCCCAAGTGTCAGCGTTGTTTTGAGTCCTCCCATAATCCCCTTTTGTATCGACCTAAGCATTCCCTCACCCCTGTTTCTTTTTGCTTGTTTCCAAATACGTTTCCTTATTTGTTTTTCGACGGATAGCGATAATAATGACTGCTACTGCAATTAAAACAAGTGAAATGACTTGTGCAATGCGTAGCGTATCCGTCAACATCAAGCTGTCTGTACGCATTCCTTCAATAAAGTATCGTCCAATCGAATACCAAATAACGTACGTTAAGAACAGTTCACCTCTACGTAGGTTTACGCGTCTCAGCGCAATTAACAGCGCAAATCCAGCTAAGTTCCACAGCGATTCATATAAGAACGTAGGATGATAATATGTACCGTTAATATACATTTGATTAATGATAAATTCTGGCAAATGTAAACTTTCTAGAAAAGCACGTGATACTTCACCACCATGCGCTTCTTGATTCATAAAATTCCCCCAGCGTCCGATTGCCTGCCCAAGAATGATACTTGGTGCCGCAATGTCCGCTAGCTTCCAAAATGAAATCTTTTTTACGCGTGAAAAAACAATTCCAGTTAAAACGGCCCCAATTAAGCCACCATGAATAGCAATGCCACCGTTCCAAATTTGAGGTATCTCATTCAAATGCTGTGAGTAATAATCCCACTCAAACGCCACATAGTATATGCGCGCACAAATAATGGCGATTGGTACTGCAAATAGTACTAAATCGATAAATGTGTCTTTAGGTAATCCGCGCTTCGTGCTTTCCTTTGTAGCAATATAAAGAGCAAGTAGAACACCCGCTCCAATAATGACACCATACCAATAAATTGTCAGTGGACCAAGCTCTAAAAACACGCGATCAAGCGGCTGAATATTTGCTTCCATCGAACCACCCTTTCTTAAATGTCTTCTCTGTCACCGTCTTCAATAACATCCGTTAAACGATTTGAGAATTGTTCAGCTGCGTTAATTCCCATTCGTTTCAAACGGAAGTTCATTGCTGCCACCTCAATAATAACAGCTAAGTTACGTCCTGGACGAACAGGTAACGTGATTTTTGTCACGTCTGTGTCAATAATCTTCATTTTATCTTCCTCAAGACCTAAGCGATCATAGTGCTTATTTTGATCCCATGTTTCAAGCTGAATAACTAATGAAATGCGCTTGTAGCTACGTACTGAACCTGCACCGAACAGCGTCATCACGTTGATAATACCAAGACCGCGAATTTCAAGTAAGTGTTCAATCAATCCTGGAGCATTACCTACCAGTGTATCTTGGTCTTCTTGACGAATTTCTACACAGTCATCTGCTACTAGACGATGGCCACGTTTTACAAGCTCAAGCGCAGTTTCACTTTTACCAACGCCACTTTTACCCATGATTAAGACACCAATTCCATAAATATCCACAAGCACTCCATGAAGAGCAGTAGACGGTGCTAAACGGCTTTCTAAGAAGTTCGTTAAATGACTTGATAGTCTTGTTGTTTTAGAAGGTGATCGTAGTACAGGAACTGCTTCGCGTTCAGAAGCTTCAATCAATTCTTTTGGGACAGACATATCACGAGAGATAATAATGGCTGGCGTAATATCTGTACACATTTTTTCCATTCGGATTTTCTTCTCTTCATCGTCTAAGCGATCAAAGAATGATAGTTCGGTTTTCCCTAATAGCTGTATGCGCTCTGCTGGATAATATGTAAAATAGCCGGCCATTTCAATTCCCGGACGTGAAATATCACTTGTTGCAATTGGACGGTCAATTCCTTCTTCTCCACTAATTAATTCTAAATTAAACTTTTCAACTAAATCTTTAGTACGAACTGTTACCACCTGAAATCCTCCTTTAGTTTAAAACCATGTACCCAATAGCTTTTTGTCTATGATAGTATTTACCATTAAAGGTTCTCTCTATTTTATCACTAAAAGCAAGAGAAGAGAAAACAAAGTAGCGCTAGCTTCGATGAAGCTAGCGCTACTTTTATTTAGAACGTAAAGGATCGATGATAACCTTTTGGATTAATAAGTTAAGAATAGACATAATAATTGCTGCTAAAATAGCCGTTCCGAATCCATCAATAATAAACGAATCACCCATAATACCTTGCGTAATCATTAACGTTGCTGCATTAATAACGAATAAGAACAGTCCGAGTGTCAAAAATGTCACTGGTAACGTCAAAAGAATTAAAATGGGTTTCACGATAATATTTAAAATGGATAAAATAATGCTGGCAATAATGGCGGCACCAAGCGATGATAATTGAAAAGCATCGATATAACCGGCAATTACTATGAGTACAAGTGCATTAATTAAAATGCTAATAATCCCTCTCACAAACATGCTTAATAGGCTCCTTCTTCATTTGGCAATACAAAGATTAAAATGATATAGATAACCACAAGTGGTGTTCCAATCACGAATAGAACGCTTAATGCAAAAATCAATCGAAGGATTGTTGCACTAACCCCTGTATACTCTGAAATCCCGCCGATAATCCCGGCTAATTTTCTGTTTTTGCGTGATCTATATAACTTTTTCATTTATCAATCTTCTCCTTTTCCTAATCATTCTGATTACAAAAGGCTTTAGTGTATGCCAACGTTTTACTTAACTGTGATTGAACCAGCTTTGGACTCCGCTAATAATTTATACGATTTAGCTGCTTCAAGGTATGCTCGGAAGCGCATCTGTTTCATAACCGTCTCTTTTTTCTCTTCTATGACCTCCATTTGAGGTAAGTTACATACGAATTTACCTAAATTCGATTTTAAATCTCCTTCAATACCAAGATGAGACGGCGTATAAAACTCAATATGTCCCGTAGTCGTTTTTAAAAATGCTAACTCAATGCGCTCTCCTTTTAGGTACCCTTCAATATCACCATTAAAAGTTTGCGCATCAATTTTTTTATAATCTCCATCAAACTTTATAGAGCCATTAATTGTCTCCATCTCACATTTTGATGAGAAAACACGTGAGAGCTCAATGTGACCATTGGATGTTTCCGCTTCAAGCTGTCCACTATTCACTTCATAAAAGCGAATTAAACCGTTGGCTGTTTTAGCCTTTAATTCTCTTACATTTAATCTTTCCCCTTCGATAGGACCATTAAACACACGTAAATTCACTCTCTCATACTCGGTTTCGGGTATATAAACCGTTGCTTTTACCTTCATATGTTTTTTTTGCACATTAAATTTCAGCTTACCGTTTTCAATTGAAAATAAGACATCTTTTAAGAAAGCCTGCCGTGCTTGCTCTTGTCCCTCTACCTTATAAACATCTGATTCACACTCAATTCGTACGTCAGGGCTTCCCCATGGTTTTACCTTCACGCTTCCGTTTGCAATATCAATATCGATTGCTTGAATATAAGCTTCTGTTTGTTGGAAAATATGCTGAACTTTAAACGATGGACCAAAATTAAAGTCTAGATCAACATCCTTTACTTTTTTGACTGTTTGATCCACAAAGCTAAATAACTTTTCTTTAAAAGATGCAGACGAAGGTTTAAAAGTTGAAGAACTGCTACTCGATTTACCAACATAAGGCGTCAGTTGTGATGAAGTGTTTACGTTCACAGCTGGTTCAGGATTTGCTTCAGGATTTGCTTCAAGTGAATTTAAAAGCGTTAACGCTTCATCTACGGTCAACTTTCCCTCTTCTACCATTTGTAAAATTTGCTTGCGCTTTTCTAGCATGCAACTCTCCCCTTTTGGTTTATAAATTCATCTATCTTAACCCATTATTTCATACTTTTACTGCCTTTTTATTAAAGAAAAAGCAGACTATTATGTAATACGGTTTATGCTGTAAAAAGTTTCAATATACATAAAATAGAAAAAAGGCGCTACCTTTAGCGCCTTTTCCTTTCTTCTATGCTTTACCAACAGTTTGAACTTCTTTTATCTTCTCATCCATACGCTTTCGATCCCGTTCTAAAATCGGTTTTAAATATTTGCCTGTATAGGACCCTTTCACTTCCGCGACTTCTTCTGGTGTACCTGTACCAACAATCTGACCGCCTTTATCCCCACCTTCAGGTCCTAAATCAATTAAATAATCTGCTGCTTTAATAATATCCAGATTATGTTCAATCACAAGGACTGTGTCACCATTTTCAACGAGGCGTTGCAGTACTTTTAGAAGTCGCGCAATGTCGTCAATATGGAGACCAGTTGTTGGCTCATCTAAAATATAAAGCGTTCGGCCCGTTGATCGACGATGAAGCTCTGAAGCTAGTTTTACGCGCTGTGCTTCTCCCCCTGATAGCGTTGTAGCAGGTTGCCCAAGCGTAATATATCCAAGACCTACATCATAAATCGTTTGTAGCTTACGCTTGATTTTCGGAATGTTTTCAAAGAAATGCAAAGCATCCTCAACCGTCATATCCAGCACGTCTGAAATATTATGATCTTTATACTTAACCTCTAATGTTTCACGGTTATAGCGCTTCCCATGACAAACTTCACACGGTACATATACATCCGGTAAAAAGTGCATTTCAATTTTAATAATTCCGTCTCCACGGCAAGCTTCACAGCGGCCTCCCTTTACGTTAAAACTAAAGCGGCCTTTTTTATAACCTCGCACTTTTGCTTCGTTTGTTTGGGCAAACACGTCACGAATATCATCAAAGACGCCCGTATACGTAGCAGGATTAGAGCGAGGTGTACGCCCAATTGGAGACTGATCAATATCAATCACTTTATCTAAGTGCTCAATTCCTTTGATTTCTTTATGTTCGCCAGCTTTACTTTTTGCTTTATGAAGCTTTTGAGCAAGCGTTTTGTGTAAAATATCATTTACTAGCGTACTTTTCCCTGACCCTGATACGCCTGTCACGGCTGTAAACGTTCCAAGTGGAATACTTGCCTTTACATTTTTCAAATTATTTTCTTTTGCACCTACAATGTCAATCATTCGACTTTTGTCAACTGAGCGGCGCTCTGTTGGCAACGGAATAAAACGGTCTCCGGATAGATACTGACCCGTTAATGAATTTGGATCTGCCATCACTTCTTTTGGCGTACCCTGTGACACAACTGCTCCTCCATGGACACCGGCACCGGGACCAATATCAATTAAATAATCAGCAGCAAGCATCGTATCTTCATCGTGCTCAACAACAATTAGCGTGTTGCCAATGTCTCTCATATCTTGCATTGTTCGAATAAGGCGGTCATTATCACGCTGATGCAGACCAATTGATGGTTCATCTAGAATATACAGGACTCCTGTTAAGCGTGAGCCAATTTGCGTTGCTAGTCGAATACGCTGTGCTTCTCCACCAGACAATGTTCCAGCTGAACGATTAATCGTGAGGTAATCTAGTCCAACATTTACTAAGAATCCGAGTCGTTCTTTAATTTCTCTTAAAATCATGTCTGCGATTTTCATTTCTTTATCAGAAAGCTGCAGGCTGCTAAAGAAATTGTACGCTTCTTGAACAGAAAAGCGAGTCACGTTACCAATATGTTTCGAATCAATTAAAACGGCAAGTGCTTCTTTCTTTAAGCGGTGGCCTTTACATGTTGAACAAGGCTGTTCAGCCATATATTTTTCCATTTGCTCACGAATATAATCAGAACTTGTTTCGTGATAACGACGCTCTACGTTTGGAATTACACCTTCGAACAAAATTTCGTTTTCACGCACTTGTCCAAAGTCATTTTCGTACCGGAAATATATTTTGTCTCCATCGCTTCCATACAAAATCTTATCTAACAAATGCTTAGGTAAGTCTTTTACCGCTACATCCATATCAATGCCATAGTGAGCACAGACTGCTTCTAGCATTTGTGGATAGTACTGAGAGCTTGTTGGAGCCCAAGGAGCAATACCATTCTCTCGTAATGTTAATGTATCATCCGGAATCACCAGCTCAGCGTCCACTTTAAGCTTCATGCCTAATCCATCACATGCTGTACAAGCGCCATAAGGACTGTTAAATGAAAACATTCTAGGTTCAAGCTCCCCAATGGAAAAACCACATTTCGGGCATGCATGATGCTCACTAAATAAGAGCTCTTCTTCACCGATAATATCGATAATAACTTTTCCATCACCAAGTTTTAGAGCCGTTTCTAAAGAGTCAGATAAACGAGATTGTACGCCTTCTTTTACGACGATTCGATCGATAACTACTTCAATCGAATGCTTTTTATTTTTATCTAACTCAATTTCTTCTGTTACTTCACGCATTTCTCCGTCTACACGTATGCGCACATAGCCTTGCTTTTTAATGTCTTCTAAAGCTTTTACATGTGCACCTTTTCGTCCAGATACAACGGGAGCAAGCACTTGTAATTTTGTACGCTCTTCATACTCTAAAATACGGTCGACCATCTGTTCAATGGTCTGAGACGTGATTTCAATTCCATGGTTTGGACAAGTTGGTCTCCCTACACGCGCAAACAGTAAACGTAAATAATCATAAATCTCTGTAACCGTTCCTACAGTTGAACGAGGGTTACGACTCGTTGTTTTTTGATCAATTGAGATAGCCGGAGACAAACCTTCAATGGAATCCACGTCCGGCTTGTCCATCTGACCAAGGAACTGTCGAGCATATGCGGATAGTGACTCCACGTAACGTCTCTGACCTTCTGCATAAATCGTATCAAAAGCAAGCGATGATTTACCAGAACCTGATAAGCCGGTTAGTACGACCAGCTTATCACGCGGAATTTCAATATCGATATTTTTTAAATTATGAGCGCGCGCGCCTTTTATTACGATTTTCTCCATCGCCATCTTGCTATCACCCTTCTGCTTTTAGTTCTAAAATGAGGTCACGAAGCTCAGCGGCTCGTTCAAAGTTAAGAGCTTTAGCTGCTTCCTTCATCTCTTCTTCCATTTCTTGAATTACTTTATGTTTTTCTTTTCCAGTCATTTTATCGAATGCAGGTGCTTGATCGTAACTTTCAGTATCCTCAGCTACAATTGTTGCTCGGATGGCACCGCGAACTTCTTTTTGAATCGTCTGCGGCGTAATGCCGTGTTTTTCGTTATATTCTTCTTGGATGCTACGACGACGCTTTGTTTCACTAATCGCAATTTCCATTGAGTTAGTAATACGGTCTGCGTACATAATAACATGCCCATTGGCATTACGCGCTGCTCGACCAATCGTTTGGATAAGTGATCGTTCTGATCGTAGAAATCCTTCTTTATCTGCGTCCAATATTGTAACAAGTGACACTTCAGGAATGTCGAGCCCTTCTCTTAGAAGGTTGATTCCAACTAAAACATCAAACTTACCAAGTCGTAAATCTCGAATAATTTCAATTCGCTCAAGCGTTTTAATTTCAGAATGCAAATACTGTACTTTAATGCCTATTTCTTTTAAGTAATTGGTTAAGTCCTCTGACATTTTTTTCGTTAACGTTGTAATGAGAACGCGCTCGTTTTTCGCAATTCGATCTTGAAGTTCACCAATCAAATCATCAATCTGGCCTTCAATTGGTCTCACTTCAATATTCGGATCTAGTAATCCTGTTGGTCGAATAATTTGTTCAATGACATCAGGCGCTTTCTCAAGCTCATAAGGCCCTGGTGTTGCTGAAACATGAACAATTTGATGAATATGATCTTCAAATTCATCGAATTTTAACGGGCGGTTATCAAGCGCGGACGGAAGGCGAAAGCCGTGGTCAACCAGCACTTGTTTACGCGCTTGGTCTCCGTTATACATTCCGCGAATTTGTGGAATAGTCACGTGTGATTCATCTACCACAAGAAGAAAGTCTTCTGGAAAGAAGTCTAGCAGCGTGTATGGTGTTGATCCTGGTGGACGTAGTGTTAAATGGCGAGAGTAATTTTCAATTCCAGAACAAAACCCCATCTCTCTCATCATTTCTAAATCATAATTTGTGCGCTGTTCAAGGCGCTGAGCTTCTAGTAACTTGCCTGCTTCTCGCATCTTTTCAAGCTGTTCTTGAAGCTCTTTCTCGATATTTTTAATGGCTACTTTCATCTTTTCTTCACGAGTTACGAAGTGAGACGCTGGGAAGATAGCAACATGCTCTCTGTCGCCAAGTACTTCTCCAGTTAAAGCATCGACTTCACGAATCCGATCGATTTCATCACCAAAAAACTCAACGCGAATGCAGCGCTCATCTCTTGACGCTGGAAAAATTTCCACTACATCTCCACGCACGCGAAACGTCCCGCGTTTAAAGTCGATGTCATTTCGTTCATACTGTACGTCAACAAGATCTCGAAGTAGTTGATTTCGCTCTTTTTCCATGCCGACACGAAGCGAGACAACCATTTCTTTATATTCTTCCGGTGAACCTAATCCATAAATACAAGAAACGCTGGCAATAATGATAACGTCTTTTCGCTCAAACAACGAAGACGTTGCAGAGTGCCGCAGCTTATCGATTTCGTCATTAATGCTTGCATCTTTTTCAATAAACGTATCGGTTTGTGGAACATAGGCTTCCGGCTGATAATAGTCGTAATAGCTTACAAAATATTCTACTGCATTATCCGGAAAGAACTCTTTAAACTCGCTATACAACTGACCAGCTAACGTTTTATTATGAGCAATAATTAAGGTAGGCTTATTAACTTCCTTAATTACGTTAGAAATCGTAAAGGTCTTACCTGTTCCTGTTGCACCTAATAACACCTGCTGCTGTTTTCCTTCCTGAATACCTTTGACAATTTTTTCGATTGCCTTAGGCTGATCCCCTTGAGGTTCATATGAGGATACTAGCTTAAATTGATCTGCCACAGAGAGGCCTCCATTCCCTTAGTGTTAAAAATTATAGTACCGTAATCTCCTAAAACACGAACTTATATTCGTATTTTATCACTTCTTTTTATATAATGGAACTCAATAGTATTTGACTGTTCAAATTTTCCTTGTTTCTTCATCTCTCATTTGTATACCCAGTCTGAGCAAATATATAATCCCTTTGCAAATTAGCTATAAAATAGATCAAAAGAAGCGCTTTGCGACCTTTTAAAAAGTATGATACATTTAATGAAAAGTAAGAATATGAAAGGGGTTTAGTACAATCCAATGAGCTCAATTAAAATAAACGACTCCTTTATTTTAACCAGTCCATCTACATCCATGTCCCAGATAAAATCCGAACTTTCTAACTTTGAATATGTTATCGTTTTTGATAAACATTATTACATCTTTCATACAACAGAACAGTTTGCCCTCCAGAGTGCTTCGATGAGCATGCCTATTATTGATTGGATTTATAAAACCAACTGGTCTCCTTCTACTATATCTACTTGGCTTGACCTCAAAACATCAAAGGTTAACTGGGAGCGTCCAGTTCTTATCCAAGCATACGAAACTAATTCTATTCACGGTGTACTTCATCCTTCCGATTGGATTCACTATCTACAAGCTGAAAATGAAGATGTTTTCTCTTATTTTGAAACGCTGGGAGAAACCATTAACGATGCTGTGACGGTTGTTGATGATAAAGGAAAAGTAGTACTGTGGAATACAGCGGCTGAAAATACGTACAAAATCGCTAAACAAGCAATTGTTGGCGAGTTTATTAATACGTACTTCGATGATGAATCCATTGTGCTACATAAAATCTTAAACGAAGGTCGACCAATCCGAGGCGCATACCATAAGCCAAATAAAGAAACGCATGTGTTAGTAAATGCTTCACCTATTGTAAAAGGTCATAAAGTGATTGGTGCAGTGGCAACCGAGCATGATATTACCAATATTATTCGACTGCACGAAGAAGTCGAACAAGACCCATTGGTAGGTGATAAGAGCTTATTTTCTTCTATTATTGGGGAGAACTCTTCCCTTGAAGAAGAGATAGAAATGGCTAAAAAGGTCTCGTCTACAAATATTCCTATTTTATTAACCGGAGAGGTAGGGTCTGGAAAAGAACTACTTGCTCAGGCTATTCATTACGATAGTACAAGACGAAACGAACCCTTTATTACGCTAAACTGCGCAACTATTCCTCCTGGCCTCATCGATATGGAGCTTTTCGGATATCAGCAAGGCGTATTCTCACAGCCTACAACCGATAAAAGGCCTGGAAAATTAGAGCTAGCAGCTAACGGAACCTTATTTATTCAAGATGTTCATAAGATGCCTTTAGATGTTCAAATTAAACTGTGTGACTATCTCGAAAACGCTGCTTATTACATGACGGGAAGTAATGAGCAAGTTCAAGTTAATACAAGGATTATGGCTTCAACATCTATCCTATTAGAGAGCTTAATCGAGCAAGGAGAATTTTATGAGGGCCTTTATTATCAGCTAACGGTCATCAATATTCATATTCCACCTTTAAAAGAGCGTCAGAATGAAATTCCAACGCTCATTACACAATTTATTGAAGAATTTAGCATAAAGTACGAAAAGGCAAAACCGATTCTTGATGAAGATATTGTGGAAACGCTTTGTCATCAAGAGTGGCCCGGTAATGTACGAGAACTTCGAAATACTATAGAACGACTAATCTTACTTAACGATTTGCCAACCATCACGGCACAACACTTACCAGCTGAATTAAAACGTCAAATCAATCTTCATGAGCCTTTGAATGAAGCATCCTCTGAAAAGCAGCTTATTCAAGATACGCTAAAAAGAACCTATGGCAATAAGAGCGCCGCAGCTGATTTATTGGGAATTTCAAGAGGAACATTGTATAACAAAATTAAAGAATACGGCTTGTAACCAAAAAGACCTTTCTAAATTAGAAAGGTCTTTTTGGTTACGCTGATTGATTATATTCTTCAAACTCGCTTTGCGTTTTCTCGTTCGGAGCAGGTGTTAATAGACTTACTACTACAATTCCAACTAAGCTAATTAAAAAACCTGGAATCATTTCGTATAATAAATCCGATAGCCCAGGGATCTTTGTCCATACAACAACCGTCACGGCACCAAGAACCATACCTGCTAACGCTCCCCATTTATTCATTCGTTTCCAATAAAGGCTCAATAAGATAACAGGACCAAAAGCAGCTCCAAACCCTGCCCACGCATAACCGACTAAGGATAGGATTGTACCGCTTTTATTAAATGCAATCATGACACCAATGATGGATACAAGAAGTACAAATCCACGTCCAACCAACATTAGTTCTTTATCACTTGCTGAACGTCGGAAAAATGTTTTGTACAAATCTTCTGTTAATGAACTTGACGTTACAAGAAGTTGTGATGAAATGGTACTCATTACGGCAGCTAGCAAAGCTGCTAATAAGAAACCTGTAATAATTGGATGAAATAAAATCGTACTTAATCCGATGAATACCGTTTCAGGATCGGCAATGTCCAACCCTTGTTTTGTATAATAGGCTAAGCCTACAAAGCCCGTTAGCATAGCTCCAACCACTGAAACAAGCATCCAACTCATCCCAATGCGACGAGCAGGCTTAATTTCTTTTACTGATGAGATAGCCATAAATCGAACAATAATATGAGGCTGTCCAAAATAACCTAATCCCCATGCAAACAACGAAATGATGCCTAAGAAGCTTGTGCCACTAAAAATATTGAATAAGTCCGTATCAATGTTTCGAACCTCATTCATTGCCGTATCAAATCCACCTATTTGTGTAAGAACCACAATTGGCACAAGGATTAAAGCAACAAACATAATAATTCCTTGAACGAAATCGGTCCAACTAACGGCTAAAAAGCCACCAAACAACGTATAAGCTACGACTACTCCAGCTACAACCCATAGGCCTATCTCGTAGTCTAGATTAAGCGTTGTTTCAAAAAGAACGCCTCCTGATACAATTCCTGATGAGACATAAAAAGTAAAAAATAAAATAATAACAATAGCTGATATCATGCGTAACATTTTGGAATCATCGTTAAAGCGATTTTCTAAA
Source organism: Priestia sp. GS2 (assembly GCF_036409025.1). Taxonomy (NCBI): domain Bacteria; kingdom Bacillati; phylum Bacillota; class Bacilli; order Caryophanales; family Bacillaceae; genus Priestia; species Priestia sp. GS2. The sequence continues at coordinate 3,557,975 of NZ_JAZGJX010000001.1, forward strand.
AATGCTGGAATTGTCATTGAATTATTAGCCACTTCTGTATACTTACGAAGACGAGGTGCAACAAATAACCAGTTAGCATATGCACCTAACGTAAGCCCAATTACAATCCACGAAGCACTTACCCCCTGAACAAACATAGCACCAGGTAATCCCATCATTAGCCATCCACTCATATCAGAGGCTCCTGCACTTAAAGCCGTTACGCCCGGGCCTAGCGAGCGTCCTCCTAATACATAGTCTGATAGATTAGAAGTCCTTCGGTAAGCATAATAACCAATTAATAACATACCGATCATGTATACCACAATGGAACTTAACAGCTGAATCTCCATCAAATCTCTCCTCTCAAATTTGCATAGAAATAATATACTAGATTTTAATTCAGAAGTAACCAAAAATTTTATGATAAAAAAATAATCAGAAAGGGCCCAGGGCCCCTCTGATTAAATCCCATTAAATCTTTCTAGCTGTCATTTTCCCTTGTGTAAATAGAAGTAGGTAGTCATATCCACCTGCTTTAGAATCCGTTCCTGACATATTGAAGCCACCAAAAGGATGTACTCCTACCAACGCACCAGTACATTTTTTGTTGATGTACAAGTTACCGCAATGCATTTCATTTAGCGCAGTTGAAATACGACTCTCATCCTGAGAGAAGAACCCACCCGTTAATCCGTAATCTGTATCGTTATAAATTTCAATTGCTTCTTTCCAGTCAGCTGCTTTTGCCATCGCAAGCACAGGACCAAAGATTTCTTCTTTCATAATACGTGCCTGCGGACTCACATCTCCAAAGATAGTTGGTTCAATATAGAAGCCATTCCCTTCGGCAGGGCTACCCCCTGTTAGAAGCGTTCCTTCACCTTTTCCAACCTCGATATACGACAAAATTTTATTATATGCTTTTTGATCAATGACTGGACCGACTGCATGATTTTTTTCCGGAAGTCCAATACTAAGCTTTTTCGTGCGTTCGACAACCTTATTTACCACTTCATCGTAAACAGACTCCACAATAATTGCTCGAGATCCTGCTGAGCACTTTTGTCCTTGGAAGCCAAATGCTGCTGCAACAATTCCATCAGCAGCTGCATCTAAATCAGCTGTTTCATCTACCACAATTCCATCTTTACCGCCCATTTCAGCAATGACACGCTTTAACCAAATCTGTCCAGGCTGTACTTTAGACGCTCTTTCGTAAATACGACAACCAACTTCACGTGAACCTGTAAAAGAAACAAAGCGTGTTTTTGGATGCTCAACCAAGTATTCGCCTACTTCAATACCGTCTCCCGGCACAAAGTTTAAGACGCCTTCTGGTAAACCTACTTCTTTCATAAGCTCTACAAATTTAGCCGCAATAACCGGAGCTGAATCAGCCGGTTTTAAGATAACAGTGTTCCCTGATACAATTGCCGCTACGGTAGTCCCTGCCATAATAGCAAGTGGGAAGTTAAATGGCGAGATGATTACGCCTACTCCAAGTGGAATATACGTCATTTGCGTCTTTTCACCATCTACAGGCGTTAATGGCTGATTAATGTGCGTCTCGCTAAGGCGAAGCATTTCTCTTGCATAAAACTCCATAAAATCAATCGCTTCTGCTGTATCTGCATCTGCTTCAGCCCAATTTTTCCCTACTTCATAAACGAGCATTGCAGAGAATTCATGCTTGCGCTGACGCATTAAATCTGCTGCTTTAAATAAATAATCTGCACGCTCAGCCGGTGAAACGTTCTTCCACGTTTCAAACGTTGTTAACGCCTGTTGCATTGCTTGTTCTGCTAAAGCCGTTGTTCCTTTGCTCACACGCCCAATGACGTCATCTTTACTCCCAGGGTTAATTGAAACAATATAATCTCCCGTATCAATTGTTTCGCTACCAATTGAAATTGGGTAAGTTCTCCCTAGCTCACCCTTTACTTTTTTCAACGATTTTTCCATCGCTACCTTATTTGCTTCAACTGTGAAATCAGTGAAAGGCTCATTTTTAAATACAGATGGTTTTGTTGTAATTGTCATATTCATCTACCCCTTTACGTGAAATTATTTTACAAAGTTCTTTAATACAAACCATACATTCGCTGGGCGCTCAGCTAATCGGCGCATGAAGTACCCAAACCAATCTACACCGTACGGTACATATACGCGCACTTTATAACCTTCTTTAACAAGCTTATCTTGTAACTCCACACAAATACCGTATAGCATCTGAAATTCAAATTGTTCATTTGGAATATTCAGTTTTTTAACTAACTCTTTTGTATAGTCAATCATTGCTTCATCGTGGCTTGCCACGGCTGTATAATTGCCGTTTTCCAAGTGCATTTTAATAATTTCTTTAAGATTTTCATCTACATCTTTTTTTGCTGGAAATGCTACTTCAGGTGACTCTTTATATGCCCCTTTTACTAAGCGCAAGTTTGCTTGATATTGATTTAGGTCTTTAATGTCCTGCTGTGTGCGATACAGATATGCTTGAATCACAATTCCAACGTTATCATACTCTTTTCGCAGCTCTTTATATATACCTAGTGACTGCTGACAGTGAGCATAATCTTCCATATCAATTCGAACAAAAATTCCATGCATTTTGGCAACCTCAAGAATTTTGCGCATATTGTCCATGCAGAGTTGTTCGCTAATATCTAAACCAAGAGATGTCATCTTCAGTGATAAATTTGAATTAACATTTGAGTGCGCAATTGCATGTAATGTCTGCACACACATATCAGTGGATTCAGCCGCTTCCTCTTTGGTATATACAAATTCCCCAAGATGATCTAACGTTGCAACCTTACCTGCAGCGTTAAGCTCTCTACAAGTATTAATAGCAGATTCAATTGAATCACCTGCCACAAATCTTGCTGCACCCATCCGTAGACCATACCTTTTTGCTAATTTATTCATTGAGTGATTTTTGCCTAACGATTGAAACATCGTTCTCATTAAAACCTCCATCAATACCAAGCCTCCTTCATCACATTAAGATTTAAAAGATTCTTAACTTACTATATGTTCAGTATACTCTCCTCTCTACAATTTTGTAAACGCTTTCTGTGTATTTTTTGAACAAATTTGTTTATTTTTTATAAAATATACACTTTTGTTCAATCGATAATTTGATTATATCTAACATAATAGGAATATACTAGAAGTTTGTTAAGACATCTGTCATACTTTTTCAAACAAAAAACCCTACTTCTTTATGATAAAGAAATAGGGTTTCTGAATTAAACAGCTTCCGATGTTAGCTTCTTGTAGTTATGAACAAATAAAATTCCTAGCTCATGATGTTCATTATCATACAAAGCGCGCTGAGCAAAGCGAACCTCATCCGAATAATCAAGCACTTCTAATTTACAGAAAGCGCGATTATTCACTTGAAGCGCTTCGTAGAATTTTGCAACTTCTGATACAGGCACACCGTTTACTTTTGTAATTAACTCTCCAACTTGTAAGCCCATTTTTTCAGCGGGTGATCCTGGAATAACTCCCAATATGATAACACCCTCTAATTTTTTTGTGAAAAATGGTGCTGAATTTTCATCTACCACACGTTGTTTTGTACTAATCCACTGTCGAACTACGATACCAAGAGCCGCCACAACAAGTGAAAATAGTGGAACAACCAATGTTATAAATGCCACTAAAACTAAACCAACACCTAAAAATAGTACTCTTTTTCCAGTGAATGAAATTGATGCGCTTGGCAACATGCTTTGAATTCGTTGACTAAATCCTATCGCAAATGGAACAAAAAATAAGCTAAACGACGTTTGCCCCACCGTAAGTACTGGCCACCAGCTGAAAGTGGACGTAATTGCATCACCAGGAACTAATAAAAACACCGGAACAACCCAAAGCTTTTGAGAGAAATGAGCACCAATCTCTTGGCCTCGTTTGCTCTTAATAATAGCAGGAGAGGTTCCTTTTACACCAAACTTCCAAATCAAATATCCTTCTGCTACTACTAGTAGCGCTAACAAAAACGTTAGCGATGGTAAATGTGCATCCTTTAATTCAAGTGACCATGTATGAACAATCCCACTTCCAATTCCTACGTTTGGAATAACTAGCGTAGCAAAAATGGTTACACCTAACACATAAGCGGGCGATAACCATCGGAATGTCCACGGTCCACTCAGAAGAAACGTGATTAAAGCAATAAACACAAGCGTTCCAATTGTTACGTATGTCCCTACTAAAACAGTGATAATTGAAAGGATTAAGCCAATAATAATGCCAGGAAAAAATAAATACTTCGCTTCTAAAATAAAATCAAATACTCGAACGTGAAAGTTTTTTCGTTCACGCTTAACGCGTGCCAGACCAACAAAGAATGAAACCAGTAAAAATAAATAGGTGAGCGGATGTATAAAAAGCTTTCCCGCTCCTTTTAGAATCTCTGTTACGACTTCCATCTTTCCACCGCCTACTACTCCCTCAACTTCTTATTTTTATTTATCAACGCAGATTTATATGTATAACCAGTAATTTCATTTTAACAAAGTATGAGAACAACCGCCAATGTTGTTTTTTTCTAAAAAACAGTCCTCCAAGCACTATGAGAAAAGGAACAAATCATTCATTTTTGTATGGTAACTGTCTGTTCTACACATATGTGTTCAATTCTATTTACCCAAAAAAAGGGCATCTACTGTGTAGATACCCTTTTTTTTACTTCTTCATTAAAATTTGCGTGCTGCTTCTTTTGCTTTTTCAATGCCGCTTGCTTTAATTTCTTCTGCTTTTGCAGGCATTGCATTATGACCTTCGACAAATAATCCCTCAAATGAAGGAACCCCAAAGAAATTCATGATAATGCCAATATAGCGATGTCCCATCTCCACATCTGCTGCTGGGCCCTCTGAATAGATACCACCGTTTGCTTGGATATGGAATGCTTTTTTATCTGTTAATAACCCAATTGCTCCCTGCTCTGTATAACGGAATGCTTTTCCTGCTACAGCAACAGAATCTAAGTATGCTTTCATAACCGGTGGGAATGAGAAGTTCCACATTGGATTTACAAATACATATTTATCAGCATTCGCAAATTGATCGCTTAATTCGTTTAAACGAGCGATTTTACGCTGTTGGTCAGCGGATAGCTTATCAAATGCTTCACCTGCTCCTAGTTTTCCCCATCCACCAAAGATATCTGCATCTAATTGTGGGATATCCTCTTTATAAAGGTCAATGTGTACAACCTCGTCGCTAGGATTTTCTTCTTTATATGTGTCGATAAATGCTTTTCCTGCAGCCATACTAAATGAAGTTTGATGGTCATGCGGATGTGCTGTAATATATAATACTTTTGCCATGTTGAATTCGCACCTTTCTTTCACTTTTTTGATAACTATGTTACTAATAATAACCTAGGTAACCTTTTTAGTCAACTGTTTTATTTGCGTTTAAATGGTTACTCTGTTTTTTATTATGTCTTTTAAATATAAAAAAAAGACTGGTAAAAGTCTTTTTAAAAAGTAGTAGCAATATTCAACGCTTGATTTATTGCTTTTTCTTTAAGTTCTTGTGCTTTAGTTGGAAACTTTACCTGACCTTCAATAATAATGCTCTCAAAGGATTCAATCCCAAAAAAGTCCATCATGACTTCTAGATAGCGATGTCCCATTTCACGGTTTACTTCTGGGCCTTCTGAATACACATCTCCTCGAGCTTGAATATGAAGTGCTTTCTTTCCTTTTAACAAACCTTCCGCACCTTCTTTTGTATATGTAAACGTCTTGCCTGATACAGCAATTGCATCAATGTAAGCTTTCATAATGGCAGGGACTGAAAAATTCCACATGGGCGTAACAAACACGTATTTATCTGCTAATAAAAATTGTGCGCCTAATTCTGCCAGTCGTCCTACTTTCATTCGCTCATCTGATGATAAATTTTCTAAAGAGCCCATTGTACGCAACTTTTTCCATCCGTTAAATACGTCCTTATCTAAAAATGGTATGTCAGCCTTATATAAATCCAAATGAACGACTTCATCATTAGGGTTTGTTTTTTGGTAGGCTTCAATAAATTGCTGGCCTACCGCCATACTTAATGATTCATCTTCACTTAGTGGATGTGCAGTAATATAAAGAACGTTTGCCATCTTTGGTCTTCCTTTCTGTAGCTAGGCTTCTACTCCTGTACTTGTTAATCTTTAATCCAGCTTTCTGCCCATTGCGTAATGGGTCCTAAAATCTGCCCTAGCTCTTTTCCTTTTTGTGTAAGAGTATATTCTGTTCGAATTGGACGATCGGGTATAACTGTGCGTAATACAATATCATGCTCTTCTAACTCTTTAACTCGCTCAGTTAATAATCTTCTACTTAAAGCCGGAATTGCCTCATTGAGCTCGCTAAAACGCTTTGGACCGCTCATCAGCACATAAATGATTAAACCCGTCCATTTTTTACCAATCAATTCAAAACTCTTCTCTACCTTTGGCTGTAACTCTTTTTGTTCTTCCATATTAGTGAGATCCTCCTTTATTAATATGGATGAAAAAACAACTTGTTCACTTATTGTAACAGAAATAGGGAATAAACATGCTCACTATTTCTACAAAAACCCCCTCTTTGCAGGTCTGCAAAGAGGGGGTTTTTGTATTCATTATTCGCTCGCAAGCTTTAGAGCCGTTTCTAATTGACGATCATCTTCTTTAGACTTTATTTTTTCCAGCAGCTTCGTCTGAAGTAGTGCTGCTGTATCTTCGTCAATTTCTCCTGTCACTTTTTGGTCATTTGTTTTTTGGAACGCTTTTACAGCTGTTTCTGTTTCTTTACCAAAATATCCATCGGTCCGGCCAGGTTCAAAACCTAATCCCTTTAACATTTGCTGTGCATTTTTAATTTGATCATCTGTCATATCAAATTTCAGTGTTTTGGTAACTTGAATTGGATTTGTGTAGTAATAGTCAGGCTGCTTTACTTCAACAGTTGGCTTAATTCCTTTTTCATTAATCCAGTTGCCATCGGGTGTTAACCATTTATAGAATGTCAGCTTTAAGTTACTGCCATCTTCCATTGGCACCGCTTGCTGAACTGTTCCTTTGCCATATGACTTTTCACCGACGATGTCATATCCACCAGCTTCTTTTAACGCACCGGCTAAGATTTCTGAAGCAGATGCGCTACCACCATCGATTAATCCTACAATTGGATAATCTTTTGGTTCTTTTAAAGAAGACTTAACCGTTTGGCGATCACCGTCACGCTCTTCAATTTGTACATACGGCTTTTTACCTGTTACAAGCTCATCTAACATTTTCTCTACACTTTGGAGATAGCCACCTGGGTTTCCACGCACATCAAGGACAAGTCCCTCAATGTTTTTCTTTTCAAGTTCTTTTAGCTGCTTTTTAAATTCATCCTGGGTTGATTCAGAAAATGAAGTAATCTCCATGTAGCCAATTGATTTACCATTTACTTTCTTTACAGATGAATAAACAGTTTCAATTGGAATTTCGTCACGGACCACATCAACTTTCATCGTTTCTTTTACACCGGGACGCTGAACATCTAATTTAACTGTTGACCCTTTTTTACCGCGAATTTTTAATACTGCATCATAAAGCTCTAATCCTTCAATGCTTTTACCATCAATTTTTAAAATTTGATCGTTTGGTTTTAAACCAGCTTTCTCAGCCGGTGATTCCTTAAATGGTGCTACGATTGTAACCTTGCCATCTACCATGCTAACTTCTGCACCAATTCCTTCAAAGGATGAGTCAAGTGATTGTTCAAATTGCTTTGCTGTTTCCTTATTCATATAGGATGAATGAGGGTCATCAAGCGTCTGTACCATTCCTTGAATAGCACCTTCTAGTAATTTTTTTTCATCTACATCCTTATAATATTGGGATGATATAAGGTCATAGGCTTGCTTAATCTTTTCAAACTCACCATTTACATCTACATTGTTTGTCCCTGTAGCAGACGAGAGACTTGATAAACCAGCGCTTTGAGCACTTGCATATTGTAATCCAAAATAAGTACCTGCTGCCCCAACTACAAGAGAGAGTATCATTAATAATGCCACTATTTTTCGATTCAAGCTCTTTCATCCTCCTCAACCCTGACCCATCTCTTTTTATTATAATAGATAGCCTTGAAACTATGTAATAAAAAGGATGCATGTGTTATTTGTAGCAAAAGGCACCACACAAATCAAGTGTGATGCCTTTTTGTTAAGATTTTATGATAAGCTTGTACAACATATGCACAAAATTAGAAGTTAATATAATTTTCAGGGTTTACAGCAGAGCTGCTTCCTTGCCAATCTCCTTTATGAAGTTCAAAGTGCAAATGTGCACCAAATGAACGACCTGTATTACCCATGTAGCCTAACTGTTGGCCTTTTCCGATTGATTGACCGCTAGACACATTATAACTTTCTAAGTGCGCATAGACTGATACCCAAGTTTGACCGTTGACGTTGTGACGTACAAATACAACATTTCCGAAAGATGATGAATAATATGCTCGAATAACTGTTCCATCCGCTACAGAGACAATTGGTACGCTACCGCCACGTTTTCCAATATCAATTCCGTAGTGCATGCGACCAAATGTTTCACGATAACCAAATCGAGATGTAACTGGGCCGTTAGCTGGGCGCATGAACGAACCACTTGTTACTGCTGGTGCTGGTGCAGCTGCTGCTTTTTGAGCTGGTGCTGCGCTTGGTGCAGATTTTGCTGCTGGCTGTGATTGACTAGCTTTCGCTTCTGCTTCAGCTTTTGCCTTTGCTTCTGCTGCTGCTTTCGCTTTTTCACGCTGCGCTTGTTCCCAAGCTGCCTTTTCACCTTCTGCCGCTTTCTTTTGGTCAGCTAATAGAGCTGCTTCTTCTTCTAAACCAACAATTTCATCGTTGGCTGATTGTTCTTGGGATTGTAAAGTAGCAATTAATTTATCTTTTTCAGCGACTTGCTTCTCAAGGTCTGCCGACAATGTTTCAAGTTCTTTTAACGCTTTTTCAAGTGAATCTAGCTTTGTTTGAACAGCGGTTTCTTTTGTTTGAAGCTCTTTTTTGTCTTGCTCATGCTGAATTAATAACTCACGGTCCGCTTCTACAATCGTAGACACTGCACTAACACGGCTAATGAAGTCACCAAAGCTTTGTGAACCTAGTAGAACTTGCATGTAATCTACTGAGCCACCGCTTTCCTGTAGTGCTACAGCTCGATCTTTTAGCAGTTCGTTTCGCTTTTCAATGCGTTCTTTTACTTCTTCAATTTCTTTTTTTAATTTTTCAATTTCTTTCTTTGTTTCTGATATTTCAGACTCACGACTGCGAATTTTCTCATTTGTCTCACCAATTTTTGCATCTAAACGCTTCATTTCGGCTTCTGTTTTTTTCTGTTGCTCTTGTAAAGATTTTAGTTCTTCTTTACCTTCATTAATGTTTTTGTTTACATTTGAACTTTTTTCATTTAAATCGCTAATCTTTTTATCAATGTCTCCGTTTGCATAAGCGATATTCCCCGAACTTAACCATACACCACTTAGCCCGACAAAAGCCGCTGCTGTAACCGTTAATACTTTGCGTTTCATTTGCCTGTTCTCCTCATTTGTACATGTTTTTTATGTGCTTATCATCTTTATATGTAAGAAGACAAATCTAACGTTTAGGCTAGATTTGTCGTGGTACTGAATAATATAGTTTATTTTTTTAAGAATTTTCGAACTGATAGCATACTTCCCCAAACGCCGATAAATCCACCGATTACAGCAAGTAATAGCGCAATTTGAAGCGTGAATGGGAACGTTGGTAAAAGCTCAAAATATCCGTTGAATTTTGGCTCAGATTGATTGAATACAAACGTATACACACCAATTAAGACACCAATTGGTACAATTGAACCTAATAATCCAAGCAACAACCCTTCAATGAAGAATGGCCAGCGAATAAATAGGTTTGTTGCTCCTACTAATCTCATAATCTCAATTTCTTCACGACGAGCAACGATGGTAATCTTAATTGTATTAGAAATTAAGAACATTGCTGTGAAAAGCAAACCGATAATTAAAGCAATTCCAATGTTACGGGCAACTTCTAGGACGTTAAACAGCTTTTCAACTTCTCCTTGTCCGTATTGCACATTTGTAACATTTGAATATTTTTCAATCTCTGTAGCAACCTTAGCCACATCGTTTGGTGTTTTTGTTTTCACAATAAATACGTCATTTAATGGGTTTTGTTGTTCAAAAGGTTCAAATGCTTTACCTTCTTCACCCATGCTATCAATTAAACTTTTGAGCTCTTTGTCTTTAGAAGAAAAAGACACCGTATCAACACGGCTAATTGCTTTTAATTCCTCTTCAATAGCCGACTGCTCTTCGTCTGTAGCTGCTGGATCGACATGTACTCGAATCTCAACGTCGTTTTCAATTAAATTGGCTACATGATTTAGGTTAAGCATAAGCGTTAAAAAGACACCAACTAGTAGTAAGGTAACTGTTACCGCACTAGCTGATGCAAAAGTCATCCACCCGTTTCGACTAAGACTTTTTGCTCCTTCTCGTAAGTGGCGACCGAATGTTCTAGCCTTCATATCCGTAATCACCTCTTACTTCATCACGCACAACTTTTCCATTTTCAATAGCAATTACTCGTTTACGAATTGCATTTACAATTTCACGATTGTGAGTTGCCATTAAAATTGTTGTACCGCTTTTATTAATTTCTTCAAAAATGTCCATAATCTCCCAAGATGTTTCAGGATCTAAGTTCCCTGTCGGCTCATCTGCAATGACCACTTTTGGTTTATTTACAATAGAACGCGCAATTGACACCCGCTGCTGCTCTCCACCAGATAATTCATCTGGGAATGCACGCATTTTATTTTTCAACTTTACAAGGTCAAGCACTTCCATTACGCGCTTTTTAATTTCCTCTGGGTGCTGCTCAATAACTTCTAAAGCAAACGCCACGTTTTCATATACCGTTAACTTCGGTAAAAGTTTAAAGTCTTGGAAAACAACCCCAATATTACGACGGAAGATTGGTACCTTGTGACTTTTAATTTTGGCTACGTTAGAGCCATTGACAATGATGTCGCCGGTAGAAGGTTTTTCCTCACGGTACATCATTTTAATGAATGTGGATTTACCCGCTCCACTTGGTCCTACGATATAAGCAAATTCACCTTGATTAATCTTGATGCTAATCCCATTGATTGCTTTCACACCGTTCGGATACGTTTTATAAACATTTTGCATTTCAATCATCAGTTATCACCTAATCAAGTGTGTTATTTTCATTCCCGTCTTTCGACAAAGAATTACAAAAAAAATCAAAAAAAACGACTCATTTCAGTTGCTTTCTCATTATAACATCACTTTTCGAGAATTTAAGCCCTAAAAATATTACATTTTCATTTCAAATATGACAATAGTCGGATTCACATAACCTGTTTTATCTCCCTAAAAAGACGTCTTCTATCAAGGAAATTAAAAGAAATAGCGGGACTATTTCCGCCTAAACTTTTGTAAAAAAATAAAACGAGAAGCTCTTTGCTCCTCGTTCTATATCATTTCTTTTCAGCTAACCATTCCGCAATTTTACTCGCTTCCTGTTCATTTACCAAGCCTTTTGGCATACTTCCTTTACCATTATTGATAATGTCTTCAATTTCTTCTTGTGAATATTTCGCGCCAGCCTTCTCAAGGTTTGGTCCTCTTGCACCTTCAAGATTTTGCCCATGACAACCTGAACAGTTTTGTTGATAAAGCTCTTCTCCACTTGCTTCAGAAGCTGTTTCAGAAGACTCATTACCTCCACCGCACGCTGCCAATGTAAGAGATGCTCCTGCAATGATTGCTAATGCTAATTTCTTCATGGCTATCCCTCCTCATTCCACAATAAAATTAACCATTTTTGTGAAGTTTTTCACTCTATTATAACCTACTTACGAACGTTTAAAACCCTCTCCCAGTACCTCTGAAGCGTCTGCAACAATGACAAATGCAGACGGGTCAATTGCTTTAACCGTTTGTTTCAATTTTGTGAATTCTGTTTGTTCAACAACAACCATTAAGATTGGTCGTTCTTCATCCGTATATCCTCCATAGGCTGACAAGCGTGTCACTCCGCGATCAATTGTATGTAAAATTTCGTGTCGCACTTCTTTCTCTTTATTCGTAATAATAAGTGCCATTTTCGAACGCCCGACGCCTACTTGGACAAGATCAATAGTTTTACTTGTGACATAAAGGCCGATTAGTGCATATAGTCCTCGCTCTAAATCAAATACCAAAGCAGCTGCAATCACAATGAGCCCATCAATTAAAGCCACACAAATACCGAGCGATAACGACGTATACTTGTGAATAATTTGTGCAGCTAAATCCGTGCCTCCGGTGGATGCATGCCCTCAAAACACAAGGCCTAATCCCCCCCCCACACCAATGCCACCAAACAACGCTCCAAGAAGAGGATCCGTTGTAGCTGGTTGAATATCACTTGTTAACAAGACAACAAAGGGTAAAAAAACCGTACCAACTAAAGTTCTAGCTCCAAATTGCCACCCAAGTAACAAAGCTCCTAAAAGAAAAAGCGGTACGTTAAAAGCCCACTGTACATAAGCAGGAGACCACCCAAATAAAGCATTTAAAATCGTACTGATCCCGCTCACACCACCCGATGCAATACGATTAGGTAGTAGAAATATATTAAAAGCTACCGCCACGATACTTGCACCAACAATAACATAGACAATTTGCAGCAATCGGTCAGATGCAGAAAATACGTCTCTTTGCGATCTTTTCATAATAGTCACCTCAGTTAACGACTTTTACCATAGCGTATGTAACTTTTAAGCAACTCATGCTGTCAGAAAAAACCCCTGGTTCCGCGCTTGCGCGAAAATCCAGGGGATAATACTACTCTTAAATATGTGAACGTAAGTACGCATCAATGAATAAATTAATATCTCCATCCATTACGCTTTGTGTATTTCCGATCTCAGTATTCGTACGGTGGTCTTTTACAAGGGAATATGGATGGAATACATAAGAACGAATCTGACTTCCCCAACCGATATCCTTTTGCTCACCACGAATTTCAGCTAGCTGCTCTTGCTGCTTTTCAATCTCTAACTGATAAAGCTTTGATTTTAACATTTTCATTGCTTGCTCACGGTTTTTAATCTGTGAACGCTCTGTTTGACAAGAAACAACTACATTAGTTGGTAGATGGGTAATACGAACAGCCGAATCCGTCGTATTGATATGCTGACCACCCGCACCACTTGCACGATACGTATCCACTTTTAAATCCTCTGTACGAATATCAATATTGATTTCGTCGTTAAACTCCGGCATGACATCACATGATACGAACGATGTGTGACGACGACCAGATGAATCGAACGGTGAAATACGCACAAGGCGGTGTACGCCTTTTTCTGCTTTTAAATAGCCATATGCATTATGACCCTTAATTAGTAACGTAACGCTTTTAATTCCAGCTTCATCTCCAGGAAGATAGTCTAACGTCTCAACCTTAAAGCCTTTTTTCTCTGCCCAGCGCGTATACATACGCAGTAGCATTGAGCCCCAGTCTTGAGATTCCGTTCCACCTGCACCAGGGTGAAGCTCTAAAATGGCGTTATTCTTATCGTAAGGCTCACTTAATAGAAGCTGCAGCTCAAATTCATTCATACCTGACGTTAACTCTTTTAACTCGTCAACCAGCTCGCTAGCTAAATCTTCATCGTATTCTTCTTTTACAAGCTCATACGATACTTGTAAATTTTCATATGTTTCATCTAAGTGATTAAATTGATTTACAGCATCTTTTAAGCCATTTGCTTCATTGATGACTGTTTGTGCTGCTTGCTGATCATCCCAAAAGCTTGGATCAGCCATTCTTTCATCTAGCTCATCGATACGAGCTTGCTTGTTATCGAGGTCAAAGAGACCCCCTAAAGTCCGCTAATCGCTTAGCTGTTTTCTCTAACTCTTGCTTAATTTCTACTAAATCCATCGTTCAAACACCTCTATCATATTTTTGACACACAGGAAGGAAATGGGGGCTGCCCATTTCCTTCCTGTGGGTTACTTATCTGTATGTGATTGTAACACAGTTTGCCGCTAAACCAATAACGCTTCCGTACTTTTATGCTTCTTTTCCGCAGCAGTTTTTATACTTCTTACCGCTTCCGCAAATGCACGTATCGTTACGACCTACATCAACCGCGTTAACTTTTGGCTTTTTTTTCGCAGGTGCATCCCCTTCTTTCGGGTGCACGGCAGCTTGTCCTTTCGCTACTTCTTGACGCTCAAGGTTGTTGTTAATCTCCGCTTTCATCATGTACTTCGTCACTTCTTCTTCAATTGTGGCAATCATGTTTTCAAACATTGCAAAGCCTTCCATTTGATACTCGCGAAGTGGATCCGTTTGACCATATGCACGAAGATGAATACCTTGACGCAGCTGATCCATCGCATCAATATGATCCATCCATTTTGAATCAACCGCGCGAAGAACAACAACTTTTTCAAACTCACGCATTTGTTCTGGCTCAAGCTGATCTTCTTTTTCGTTATAGCGTGCTTTTGCATAATCAACAAGCATTTCTACAATTTCTTCAGGCTCTTTACGGCGTAACATTTCTTCCGTAATTTGCCCTTCATCTAGAATATTAGCATTTACATAATCAACGATACCTTGTAAATTCCAATCTTCTTCTAACTCATCACCTGGTGTATACGTAGCGACAACTCGTTCAACTGTTGATTGGATCATACGCTCTACAATATCACGCAGATTTTCTGAATCCAATACTTCAAAACGCTGCTTGTAGATTACTTCACGCTGCTGACGTAATACATCATCATATTGAAGCAATTGTTTACGCGCATCGAAGTTGTTACCTTCTACTCGTTTTTGTGCAGATTCAACGGCTCTTGTCACGATTTTACTTTGAATTGGCTGTGAATCGTCCATACCAAGGCGATCCATCATGGACATCATGTTATCAGAGCCAAAGCGACGCATTAGCTCATCTTCCATTGAAAGATAAAATTGAGAAACCCCAGGGTCCCCTTGACGACCAGCACGACCACGCAGCTGGTTATCAATACGACGAGATTCATGACGTTCTGTACCAATTACAGCTAAGCCGCCTGCTTCAATAACACCTTCGCCTAATTTAATATCTGTTCCACGTCCAGCCATGTTTGTTGCAATTGTCACCGCGCCTTTTTGACCAGCATTTTCAATAATATCAGCTTCACGCTCATGCTGCTTTGCATTTAAAACGTGGTGTTTAATGCCTTTTTTCTTTAATAATGAAGACAACAGCTCAGACGTTTCAATGGCTACTGTACCAACAAGCACAGGCTGTCCGTTCGCATAGCGCTCAGCAATATCTTCTACAACGGCCTTGAACTTGCCTTCCATTGTTTTATAAATTAAGTCTGCTTTGTCATCACGGGCAATGTCTTTATTCGTTGGGATTACAACTACCTGCATGTTGTAGATGTTTCGGAACTCTTCCTCTTCCGTCTTCGCTGTTCCCGTCATACCCGCTAGCTTTTCATACATACGGAAGTAGTTCTGGAACGTGATTGTTGCAAGCGTCATACTTTCGTTTTGAATATCAACATTTTCTTTTGCTTCGATTGCTTGGTGAAGCCCATCGCTAAAGCGACGACCTTTCATTAAACGACCCGTAAATTGGTCGACGATTACGACTTTCCCGTCTTCTACCACATAATCAACATCATTTTGCATCGTTACGTGTGCTTTTAACGCTTGGTTAATATGATGATTTAAAGCGACGTGCGAGATATCAAAAAGGTTTTCGATACCAAACGCTTTTTCAGCTTTAGACATTCCGTCTTCAGTTAACTGAACACTCTTCGTCTTCACATCAAACGTATAATCCGTTTCTTTATCAAGCGTGCGAACGAATGCGTTAGCTTGAATGTAAAGAGCCGTCGACTTTTGAGCAGTTCCAGAGATAATCAACGGTGTACGCGCTTCGTCAATTAAAATGGAGTCAACCTCATCGATTACAGCGAAGTGAAGCGGACGTTGTACCATTTGCTCTTTATAAAGCACCATATTATCACGTAAATAATCAAATCCTAGCTCGTTGTTTGTTGTATACGTAATGTCAGCAGCGTACGCTTCTTGTTTTTCATCTTTTGTTAAGCTGTTTAGATTTAAGCCAACTGTTAAGCCTAAAAACTCATAAAGGCGTCCCATTTCAGTTGCGTCACGGCTTGCTAAGTATTCATTGACCGTTACAACATGCACGCCTTTTCCAGTAATTGCATTTAAATAAACAGGCATTGTTGCAGTTAACGTTTTACCTTCCCCTGTTTTCATCTCAGAGATATTCCCCTCATGTAAGGAGATACCACCCATTAGCTGCACTTTATAAGGATACATGCCTAATACACGCTTTGCTGCTTCACGTACAACTGCAAAAGCTTCCGTCAGCATATCGTCTACAGATTCACCATTTTGATAACGCTCTTTAAAGTCTACCGTTTTCTCACGAAGCTGATCATCTGTCAGCGATGCAATATCAGGACCCAACGCATCAATCTGTTCAGCCATTCGTTCTAAACGACCGATTTGGCGTTGATTTCCGTCAAACACTTTTTTAAATAATCCAAGCATATTAAACGCTCCTCTATTTATAATCAATACATTTTGTACTTGTTATTTCCTTATTATAAAACATTCTGAATAAAATTGTAACATCGGGGCTAGACAAGTAGCAACTTATACTCATATTACGGAATTGATCATTTACTCAATATTGCCCAGAAGAACCAGGATAAGCAAAGTAAACTAGACATCGCTAAAAAAGACAGCGAATAAAGCTCGCTGCCTTAGGAGTTACTGTATTTAGTTTGGTTCAATCAGTCCGTATCGCCCATCTTTTCGGCGATAAACGACATTGGTTGTATTTGTGTCGGCATTTGTGAAGACAAAGAAGCTATGACCAAGCATATTCATCTGTAAAATTGCTTCTTCACTATCCATTGGTTTTAAGTTAAATCGTTTTGTACGGACAAGCTCTAGCTCTTCTTCATCCGTTTCAGCTGCAACGGCAACGCTTGAGTCACCTTCCAACGCAGCGAATAGGTATTTTTCAGCACCTTTTTCACGCATTTTACGGTTCACTTTTGTTTTATGCTTGCGAATTTGGCGCTCAAGTTTATCAAGGACAAGGTCGACTGCGGCATATAAATCTGTATGCGTCTCTTCAGCACGTAATACAAGATCAGTCATTGGAATTGTAACTTCTATTTTTTGGTCGTTGTTGTATACTTTTAAGTTTACGTTTACATCAGCATTAGGTGTACCATCGAAATAGCGCTCTAACTTGCCGAGCTTTTTCTCTACATATTCCCTGATTGCTGGAGTTACCTCAATGTTTTCGCCACGAATGTTGTACATCATATTCGAACTCCTCCTTTAATCATTGCTATACCTCTATATTTCTACAATACCCGACACTTTCCCTTCTTAAACCTATATTTTTTTGAAAATTCAGCGAATAAATTTTCAAATTTAAGAAAGTGTATGTTGGAACTCAAAAAAAAGACCTTCTTCAAAGAGAAGAAGGCCTTATTTTTTCAATTTTTTATGCTTTCTATTCAGTTTCGCTTATCGTAAAAACTTCCATCGAATGTTTCATTTCCATACGGGTTAACATAACGATTAACATGCTGTTTTTTGGCCTTTGTTTTTTGAAGGTCCTCTTCAACACTTTTTTTCCATTTTAACAATGTTGAATCAATGATGGCATTCATGCTAACGATGATTTTCCCTCTCGAATCTTTTTGGCTTTCTTTCGACTGAACAAGCTCGTCAATATATTGACTTCGCTCTTGAAGCAAAGATTCCACTTTCGTAATCATATCCTCACGTTCTTCTGCCAGAAGCGGCTTTTGTACAACCCCATAGAGCTCAGCCGTCAAGTCATATAAGGAGTCCAGAGACGTCACGCTTGGCCACCTGAACCATGGGTTTGCTTACGATTCATTTGAATAACCTGCTTCCACGTATCGCGAAACTCAACGGCATATTCCTCTACTTCGTCGAGGATTTCTACGCGATTTTGAACATTGGCTTCAATTAAACGCTGATTCATATAGTCATACATCGCCATCATTTCTTTTCCAACCGTAGCACTTGTATCCAACGTAACCATTAGCTCTTGAATAATCTTTTGTGCTTTAAGTAAGTTTTCGTTTTTCACTTCGATATTATGTTGTTCAAACCCCATACGGGCCATTTTAATAAATTTAATACATCCGTTGTAAAGCATCAGCGTAAGTTCACCAGGTGAAGCGGTTTGAACTGCCCCTTGCTGATACGCTTGATAAGGATTTGCTGCCATTTCCTTCACTCCTTCTCGTACTTTTTCTATGTTTAAGCAAAATATTGCGATAGCTGCATGCTTTGTGCGTTTGAATTTTGAATGGCTTTTTCCATTGCTGTAAATTGGCGCCAGTAACGATCTTCCACCTGCACAAGACGACTTTCAAATCGACTAATTTGATCATCCATGTCACGTAAATTACGGCCGAGCACAAACTGCGTATTCGTCCAAGTTGAGCGACCTGCACGCTGCTCAATTTTAGATACCGTATCCGTAACGGATTCACGAAGTCTTCGGACAATTCCTTTTTCGCTTGTCGTTTCACCATTCTTTGAAAATAAGTCCATAACAGACTGCGGATCTTTCTCAAGTGCTTCCTTTAGCTTTGTCTCGTTAATAACAAGCTTTCCACGGTCCATATAGTTCGTACTTGTCGTAATTCCAATATCCGTTAGCTGCTTAAATTCACCCGTAAGGCCTGAAACAGCTGAATACCAGTTGGAACGCATTTGATTTAAGCCGCTTGAAAGAATTGAATCGTTTTTTAATAACCCACTTTTCGCTTTTTCTTCCCACTGCTCCGCTTGTTTGTCCGTTAAGCCTTCACGCTGCGCATCCGTTAAAGGACCGTAATCGCGGTAGCGCTCTTCGGTGATTTTACCATTAAGAGTGGCAATGAGCTCATTGTATTTCGTCACAAAATTTTTAATTGATTCCACGGCTTTATCCGTGTTATTGCTGACATTTACGCGCACAGGGGCTGTAAAGTTATCTTGCAGGGTAAAGCTCACGCCGCTTATTGTAAACGTATTGGACTTTCGCGTTGTTTGTAAGCCGTTAATTTCAAACGTTGCGTCAGTTCCGCTTTGTTCATTCGTTTGATCGAGCTTTAGCGTCTGGGTCAGAAAATCACCTTCAAGCTTCATTTGAGGACCCGCCGCATCCGTACTGCTCGTCAATTTACCCGTGTCTTTACGAGTAAACATGATTTTATCCGTTCCTGAATCGTAAAATGCAGAAATTCCAACCTTGGAGTTATTAATCGTAGAAATAACGTCGTTTAAAGATTTTGTACCATCAAACTCAAAGTTCATTTTCCCATTCTTTTGATCATCTTCAATCGCTTTTCCATTTTCATCATAGGTTATAATGGCAAATGAAACATAGTTTTGTTCATAATCAAACCCTTGTACCACGCTATCTTTTGCAAGTTGCGTACCAAACGTCATTTCACCGGTTGCCGCGTCAATAAATACATCGTTTGCACCTAGGTTATCCGCGCTGTTAACAACCGTATAATTAGTAGAAGCACCGTCCGCATCATTGACCGTAATAGAAGTCGGTAAATTAGAAATAGCTCCTTTTCCTAACGAAACCTTCGTCGTGTCACTCGCTACCGTAATCGCGCTTTGATTGATCGTTTTAGTCTGCCACGTTAGACCACCTGAAAACGCACTTTGCTGAGACCATAAGCTTTTGGATGGATCAATTTTCGTTGTTCCTGAAACTGCCCCGCTAATATTTTTGGCAGCCGTCGCCATCGTTACGTTTGATAACGTATACGACGCGTTACCTGCTGAAGTTGTCGCAGTAGCCGTAACTTTCGATTCATCTGCTGAAGATGAGCTTTTCACCATATATGTTGACTGGAGCGTCATGTTAAAAGCCGAATCACGAAATTCCGTTAGCAATCGGTTCATTTCGCGATACTGGTCGCGCTGCCATTCTGTTGTTTGCTTTTTTTGCTTTATTTTATCCAGCGGCATACGCTCCGCTTTCATTAAGTCACTTACGATTTGGTCAATATCCATTCCACTTGCTAATCCACCAATACGAACCATTGTTTCACCGCCAATTACATTTTTTGATCAATGACTAACCCTGCAAGCCGCTCCATCTCGGCATGCATATCTAAAAGCTTTTCGGGAGGTATCTCACGAATCACTTCGTTTGTTTCTGCATTTACAACCTGAGCGAAATACGTATGAGACTTTTCATGAAGCTGAAAACGCACCGAAACAAACGTAGGCGCGAGCTTTCGATTAATCTCTTCCACTGCTTTTTCAAGCTGTGCAATGATTACTTCATTGCTGCTTTCCAGCGCTTTTGACTCTGTTTCTAGCTGTTTTGTTTCTTTTGATTGCTGAACATTGGCATAGCTTAACGCAATTGAATGAAGCGTTTTAGCTGAAAATGATGTCCCCTCCATCACAGCCACCCCTTAAAAAGCACTCTTTTCTATTGTTATCGGAAGCATTTATTTATTGTTTATAGGTAGTTCGCAGTACTTTTTCGCTTTAAAAACACGATTTCGCATGAGATAAGGCTTGTTTTTTCGACAGGGATGAAGGTCACGAGCGCTACCTTTGTTATCCATTAATCTGTTTTATTTTCCTATTTCTTTAAATCTAGACCTTCATTGGGGGCTTTTCGTGCTACAATGCTGTTAAAATTCCACATTGTTACGATCCTCTATAAAGGAGCTACTCAGCCATGAAAAAAACGATCATTCCTTTTCTACTTGCCGGGATGCTCACGGCCTTTGCCGTTATTCATACAAACGAAAAAGCAATTAAAGAAACCGACTCGTATTCTACTATTCAAGCGAAAATTGAAACCTATGCGAAAAAAGAAGAACCCAGCTTGTCCATTCAAGAAATACAAAAAGACGAAACGATCAACGGAGAAAAGCGTATCATTTTGTTCACCACAACCGATAAGCAAATTGGCTGTGCCATTCTTCAAAAAAACTACTTAAACCGCTATAAGATTGAATACATCTCTACCCAAGAACCCGCTCAAATCGAAGACAAATCGGCTTTATCGTCTATTTATACATAAGCAAGAGTTTGGAATATAACAAAATGATTGCTTCTAAGAGCCAAACAATAGCCGCTCCCCTCTCTATGGTTTGGCTCAACACGTTCGCTCCATTGCGCCACGGCCACTCGCTTTCCGCGCAGAGGAGTCGAGTGCCTTTCTCTCCATTCCACTCCGTCTCCAAACTAGGCTTGCCCAATCACAAAAAAGCCTGGACAACTAAGAGTTGCGAACTCTCAATCGTTCAAGCTTACCATTGGCTGAAATACTTCTGTTTCAGCCTTTTTCATAAAAAAAGACCTTCTCACGGGAGAAGATCAATAAAAAAGGGGATAGGGGAATACCTTGATATTAGTATGGGCTGGATTGCTGTCATTTATACCTTTTCATAGTAAAAAAAGACTCTAGTACATAGACTAGAGTCTTTCTATTCAGCTTAAAATTAACGTAGAAGTTGAAGAACTCCTTGTGGCTGTTGGTTAGCTTGAGCAAGCATTGCTTGAGCAGCTTGAGAAAGAATTGAGTTTTTCGTTTGATTCATCATTTCTTTCGCCATATCAACGTCACGGATACGAGATTCCGCAGCTGTTAGGTTTTCAGAAGATGTAGCTAGATTATTAATCGTGTGCTCTAGGCGGTTTTGGTTCGCACCTAGTTTAGAACGTTCTGCGGAAACTTTTTCAATAGCACTTTGAATTGCTGTAACAGCTTTACCTGCATTTTCAGCTGATGATACGTCTAGGGCAGCTTCATTAGCAGTATTGTTAGTACCATCAGTAACTGTGGCTGCTGTTGTAAAACCGGCATTTCCTGCTGTACCAGTAATTCCTAGAGCTGCTGCACGCATATCCTCAAATTCAAGCGTCATGGTTTGGTTTTCATTCGCACCAATTTGTGTTGTAAATTGAGACTTTGCACCAGTTGCTGGTGTTCCTGCTACTGCTGCAGTTAAGTCTTGAGTCCAAGTATCACCAGTTGCTGCATCACCTTTTGCAGCTGAAATGTCAATTGTCATACCTTTGTAAGTAAATGTATCTCCTGTTAAAGATACATCAGAAGTTCCTCCATCTACAGACCAACCAGTAGCTGTTTTTTGAAGTGTTAGAGTTTCATCAGCAGCTCCTGTAAATGTCCCACTAATAGTAGCTTCACCTGAAGCAGTATTAGTACCCCCAGCTGTCATATCAGTTGCTGATGCAATTGTAGTTGCTGGTGTTCCTGGAACAGCTGGTGAACCTCCTACTTGAGTACCTGATGTAGCATTTAATAATTTTTGGTTATTAAATTCAGTAGTATTACCAATTCTGTTAATTTCCGATGTTAATTGGTTAATCTCTTTTTGAATTTCACCACGGTCTGTACCTGTGTTTGTATCATTACCAGCTTGAACAGCTAGTTCACGCATACGTTGAAGAATGTCGTGAGTTTCGTTTAAAGCACCTTCTGCTGTTTGAATCATTGAGATTGAATCTTGTGCATTTTTCCCAGCTTGGTCTAAACCACGAATTTGCCCGCGCATTTTTTCTGAGATTGCTAGCCCAGCTGCATTATCTCCAGCTTTATTAATTGCAAGACCAGAAGACAATTTCTCCATTGATTTTGATTGAGCAGCATTTGCATTACCGAACTGACGGTATGTGTTTAAAGCCGCAATATTATGATTAATTCTCATTATAATTTCCTCCTTGAATATGTTTTCGCCCACGTCCGTGTGAGCTTATTTTGACTCCCCGCCAATCGGCCGCCTGGCAGTTTGTCTTTACAAGAATGATATCGTCTTCTTTTTTAGATTGTTTAGCGGTTTCTTTACTTTTTTCAAAAGAAAAACCAAGACGGTTTAGAGTCTTGGTTTGGTGTCATTTATTATTTTTAAGATGTCCATCATATTAGCTACCGGCTTGGATGCCTGGCGGTTTTCCAGCTGTATTTCTTCATAGATTTCTTGGCGATGGACTTCAACGTCACGCGGGGCCTTGATACCAAGTTTGACTTGATCACCGCTAATAGAGAGAACGGTCACTTCAATGTTTTCACCGATTTTAATCGTTTCGTTCGTTTTACGCGTTAGGACTAGCATGGTCGTTCCCTCCTTAGTTGTTGACGGGCTGAAACAGCGGGTGCTTTGTTTGGTAGACTTCGTTATTTAAGATAACTTGCTTAGCTTGATTGTTTTTGGTGTTAAAAACGATTGGTGCCTGCAGGTTTGCCGTAATTTTAGTCACGTCGTCATGCATCGTTAAAATGACGTATACCGCAGCGTCACTGCTACTTTCAAGCTGAAGCTGCTTGACCGTTGTCTCATCTAATTTAAAGTCATAGTCTGGGAAGAATTGAAATGGCTCGGTCATCACAAACGCAACTTCCTGCGTTTTCGTAGACTGTAACACGTGGAACATATCAGCGTTTGGAAGCGGCAAAATCACAAATTGCGTTTCGTGTGGAAACCCGGGAAGACCTTTTTCAAATGTTAATGAGGGTTGTTCAATTTGAACATCACCGTGATAAGCTGTTTTAAGCATGAGCTACACCTCTTGTTTAATTGTTGAGATTGATAGTGTTTCAGGTACATAGTTTATTTTGACACTAAACGGACTTGGAATAAAGGTTATGTTGCTTGGATAGATGGGCTTTTCGCTGTTGCGCTTGGCTTGATCAGCGATTGGATTACCCTCCTGTTCAATTTTCATTAACTCTTTTCCTTCTTGGGTTGCTTTTGTAATAGATTCCATCACCGCCTGTTTTCCTTCATTTGCTTCTTCGGCCATTCTTTTTAAAATTGATTGCAGGTTCATTTCTTCCCATGCCTTAGTTTGATCAATAGTAAGCCGGGACGGTGTTTTTTCGACAATGATCTGGATTTTTTCTGTCGAAACGTCGACTGGCTGGGGCTGAGTGATGGATGGCATGGCGTAAGAGGCCTGGGTGGCACTAACTTGCATCAGTATTCCTCCTAAAAAAACCCCTTCAAAGAAGGAGTTTTGGTTTAGCGTAAAAAGTCAAGAAGCGTTGGCTGAATGAGCTTGGCACCAACTGATAAGGAAGCACGGTGCACGCTTTCTTGAATGGTTAAGTCCGTAATGACTTTCTCAATGTCAGCATCTTCGTTATCTGAAATCATACGGCTAGCGATAATTTCTTGAGAAGCAATGCGATTTTCAATGAGCTCCAGGCGATTGTTTCTTGCACCAAGCTCTGAACGCTCTGCTGATAGAGTTGATAAATAGTCATCCACTTGTGTTGATAATTGTTGAAGCGATTCAACGTCGTTGTTTTCAAAACCAACTTGAATATTATTGATGAAATCAAACGCTTCTTGCGAAAAGATACGGTCAGCATTAATGTTGACACGTAGGCTGACGCCTTTTGATACTTCAACTGAAAAAGGGTCGGCATTAATTTCAGATGCAATGGAGCCATCCGCACTTTGAGTAACGGGCGCGTTCCCTACGTTCACGCCGTTAAAGATATATCTGCCCGCTACTTGCGTATTTGCTACCTGCATAAAATCGAGCTTCAGCTGTTCAATTTCACGAGCAATTGCTTGGCGATCTTGTCCATCGTTCGTGCCGTTTGTTCCTTGAACCATAAGCTCTTTAGCACGTTGAAAAATGGAGTTAACTTGTTCAAGCCCTGCTTCAGAGTTATCAAACCACGAATAGGCCTCGGTTAAGTTTCGCTTGTATTGATCAATTTCAGATAGGTTAGACCTGTATGCCATCCCCTTCGTAGCGACAACGGGATCATCTGACGGACGCGTAATTTTCTTACCCGTTGATAGCTGATTTTGCAAGGTTTGGAGCTGATTATAGCTGCTGTTAATATGTCGTAATGAGTTGGCCGCCAACATGCTTTGTGTAATTCGCATCTTTATCTACCACCCGTTCCCAATCCGTTAATAATACGATCTAACATTTCATCAATTACTGTCACCATGCGAGCACTCGCATTGTATGCGTGCTGAAACTGAATCATGTTGCTCATTTCTTCGTCAATTGAAACGGAGCTTGTTGATTGTTTTCGCTGCTCCACAGCTTGTTGAAGCGTTTCTGAGTTTCCTTTTAGACGGTTTGCCTGCTGGCCGTTAACAGCCATTTGTCCAATAAGAGATTGATAATATTCTTTCATGGATACAGTTTGATCGTTAGTAAGCTGAATACGAATACTATCACGAAAGTTAGCCAGCTCTAGCGCATTGCTTCCGTCTCCTTTACGGTCTCCATCTATTTCTGATTGAGAAGCAGCCGCTATATTGTTAGTACTTTGAATAATTTCATTTGATAGCGTAATGTTTTTCGCTGCGCCTTTTTCCTCGTTAATTGGATTAAAGAAAGATACACCCGTTTGGCCATCTAACGTTACGCCCTGTTCGTGCTGGCCGTTAAACCAGTTTACAAACTCAAAGGCCATTTTATCAAGTGACGCCAGCATATCCGAATATACGCCTTTAGTTTGGCCACTTTCATCTACGTAACCTGCTGATTCAATCAATCCTTTAAGCTTACCTTGTGAAAGGTTAGCTGGCGAAAGTGTTTGGCCACCTACACGAATATCCGTTACGATTCCGTCCCTATCGTTTATCGTAAACGCTGCAGCTTGACGAGTTTGACCATTTACTAACGTAACAGGGCCGTTTGCAGTTTGCATCGTAACCGTCACGGTTCCTTCAGCTACGGGCAGACTGTTACCGCTTGTTTGATTGTACTGTACGTCAAATTCTACAAACTGTGAAAGCTCGTCTAATAAGCGGTCACGCTCATCGTATAAATCATTTGGCAAATAGCCGTGCGCTTCAATGTCATTAATTTGTTTATTAACGTTATTGATTTGCTCAAGAACCGAGTTCATTTGCGTGACGGTAACGTCAATTTCAGATTGTAAATCACCTTGAATAACTTCCAGCGATGTGGACAGATACGTAAATGTATCAGCAATCGCATTTGCCCTCTCACGTGCAACAGATCGAGCACCGGCATTTGATGGATTTGCGGCAACGTCTTGAAGCGCTTCGAAGAATTGATCAAACGTTGCCGACAGTCCGTCTTCAGATGGCTCATTTAGAATTTCTTCCATTTTGTCAATGGCTGCCGATTTAGCATTCCAATAACCTACCTTAACCGTTTCCCCTCTGTACTGTACATCAAGGAACTGATCGCGCACACGCTCAATCGTTTTGGCATCCACCCCCGTGCCAAGTTGGCCGGTCACTCCTGGACGGTTCATTCCTGGTGTTGGGTAAGGCGTACTCGCTTCAAACGTAACGCGCTGACGGGTATAGCCTGGCGTGTTGGCATTGGCGATATTTTGCCCCACTGTGTATAGCGCTGACTGCTGCGCATTCATGCCTCGCTTTGCAACCTGTAGCCCATGAAAAGTTGAAATCATTACATTCTCTCCTTCATTCTCTACGCTTTTGACTGAAAGGTAGATGCTGGTGTAAGTGGTGGTACATCGTTTTCTACTTTTGTATAATTATATGAATCTACTTGTTGAGATGAGGTTAATAAGTCAAGCTCAAGATTAATGAGCTGCAGAGATTGTGTTAGCAGTTGTTGATTTAACTCATTTTTTTTCTGAATGCTTTCAATAAGTTCAATGAGCTGGCTTTGAAGTGGTTGAAGGGTAATGGCTTGATCGATCTGTTCGATATTTCCCATGAGCAACATACGCTGTTTTTCCAATGCTTCTATCGCCGCAACATGTGTTTGCTCATCTTTAAGCACATGGGTTAAATTTTTGATATCTTGGCTAATAATAATTGCCGTCTTCTGGTCTGTTAAAGCTAATAAGCTCTTATGCAATGCAATTTGCTTTGTTAAAATTTCATTCAGTTTGCCGCTATTCAATTTTTGTCATTCCCTTTACTTTTTATAAAAGTTGATAAGCCCTTTTGCCACTTCTTCTGCGTTAACTTTATATGTTCCATTTTCAATCTGCTGCTTTAGCTGTTCAACCTTTGCTGAATGCTCTGTCGCTTTCGTACTCATTTGCTGAAGCTCTTTCGCTTCTTTTGAAATTTGTACACCATCTCGTTTTCCTGTTTGCTGAGCTTTTTCCATTTTTTCAGCTGCCTTTTGATATGGATTTATTCTGCTAGAATGAGTTGAATTTATCTTCATTTTTCGTCACCTCTTTAAAGTTTGTATCCGCTATCTATTACTCATTATATCGGAGCTTTGAATTAAACATTTAGCAACTGATTCAAAGTTGAGGCTAAATGCACAAACATACTAAAAAGCTTCAAAATAAGTGCGATTTTGTACCCAAACTAAAAAGGTCTTAAGAACCATTATTTTTATTAAAAGAAGATAACCAGTTCTTTCTATCTAGATTATTTATCTTTCAAACGATAAGTTGATAATCGATCCTGTCGTTCACTTTGACGTTTTGTTTCTATTTCGTGCTTCGCTAAATCATTTTTCAACTGCTGAGCGCAACTATGACAAAGCTTTCCCTCTCTAATATTTTGCCCACACTCTAGGCAAGGGTAGCTTAGGTTTGGAAATTTGGCTATTAGTAGCCTCCCCTGTTGAATAAACTGCCGAATGCGCAGATCCGGTACTTTCGTTTTTTTAACGACTTCATACATGGTTGCAGTTCGATTTTCTCGCTTTCGTAAAAAGGTAACCACGCGCTCATACTGGTCTTCTTCTTCCTGATAACAACTTGGGCAAATGTTGCGTGCTCCACTTTGAACATATAAGCTTCCACAACGTAAACAATTCGTTAACATGCTCCTTTTCCCTTTCTCTTCTCATTTCCTTTTGTATCGGCTGAACCGCTTATTTTTTCAACGGTAAATTGTAAAAGAATAGATTGCTGCCGCCACATCTTTTAGACAAAGCGCTGCTTCGTGTAACGTAACGCCTGTTGTGTACAAATCATCAATTAAAATGACGTTTCTTTTTGTAACCGAAGCTGGCTCCACAAGCTCAAACACCCTATGGTTTTGTAGCCTTTCTTCTCTCGTTTTCTTCGCTTGTTTCTCCGTATGCTTACGAGTAAGAGGATAAGCTACTTCTGCCGGGAGTAAAGATGCCAACGCTTCCGCTTGATTAAACCCTCGTTCATACATTCGTTCCTTGCTTAAAGGGATGGGAACCAGTACGGGATTCTCGGGACTATATACCTTATAAAGCTGAGCGAAATCGTCAGTAAATATTTTATGAAGTTCGTAGTCACCTCGGTATTTAAACAAAGCCATTACCTCTTTTGCGAATTTATTATATTTATATAATGAATAGTTACGAATTAAAGGTGATTTCTTCTTGTTCCATTGAACGCAGTCGATGCAATATTCACCCTTATAATAAGCTATAGGAAGCTCATTAAGCATCCTTCCACAACGTCTACAAAGTGGCTCTGAAAGCCCTTTAAAAGATGACTGGCACGTTTCACACAGCCACTTTTTTTGCTGTGGAGAAATCAGAGACGAGAAGCTATGAGCGGGTTCAATTGATTCATGGCACAGTAAACACCATATCATATCTGAATTAGACCTTGTTTTTTTGCCATATCGTTCATATCTACCATATGCTTTTTCGCTTTTTTCATTTCACCCGTTTGCCCATAGTGAAAGAAGACCACGTCTCCTGTTGGAAAGTTTGCGCTTCTACCAACTCGGCCTGAAATTTGCACAAGTGCGCTTTCAGTGAAAATTTCATTTTCAGCACCTACTACAGCGACATCAATATTAGGGACAGTCACCCCTCGTTCTAAAATGGTTGTTGTAACCAAAATGGTATATTGCCGCTCACGAAATGCTTTTACTTTTTCTTTTCGCTCCTTATCTTCTGCGTGCACCCCAGCCACGCTTGGCGTTAGCTGTTGAATGAGTTCTACAACGGGCTGAACCCATTTGACCTTTGGTACAAACACAAAGCACTGCTTATCATCACATACTCGCTGCTTGATCCAGCTTGATATAGAAAAAGGTAACTTCTTTTTAACAAGCCTCTTCTGCCAGTTGCCACACCATACAAAACGAGGTATCGGAATGGGATACCGGTGATAGCGAGCCGATATTTTGACAGCTGCTAGCTTATTTTCTTTAACCTGTTGCTTAAGATTTTCACTGGGAGTTGCTGTTAAGTAAATAAGGGTTGATTCTACTTTACGAGCTTTGTTGGAAGCATAATGCAACATTGGTTCTGCTGAATAAGGAAATGCGTCTACTTCGTCAATGATCACGACGTCAAATGCTTCATGGTAACGCAAAAGCTGATGCGTGGTTGCGAGGATTAAGGAAGAGTGCTTCCCTTTATCAGCACTTCCACCGTAAAGCGCCACTACTTCCAATCCTTGAAATGCTTGTTGAAGCCTTGGATGAAGCTCCAGGACTACGTCCGTTCTCGGCGTGGCGACGCATACTGATTTACCCAAACCAAGTGCTTTGGCAATACCTTCAAAGAGAACTTCCGTTTTCCCAGCGCCACAAACGGCCCATACGAGCAGCTCTTGATTTGAATTTACGGCTTCTACCATTTGGCTAGAAGCCGTTTGCTGAGCAGGAGAAAGCTTGCCTTTCCATGTAAGAGCTGGGGACGAAACCTTGCGTAAAAGAGGACCTTTCCATGTGATAAGCGGCGTACATTCTGATACACGCCCCATCCCAATGCAAGCGCGACAATACGTACACGTGCTGTAACAGCGACCACAATGAAACGAAGCAAATAGGTGCTGCTGCTGATTTCCACAGCGCATGCAGGTCATCACGTCTTTTTTAATGATTGACTTATGATAGCGAATATAGCCTTGTTCGTAATGTTCATGAAGAGTAGAAAAAGAAAATGAAGTGAGTTCATCAGGGAGTAATTGCTTCCCAACGAGGAATTGTTGGAGACTTGAACTAAATAAAAATGCAGGGTTAACAGAGGGGGTATACCACTCCGGAAGCTGTGAGATCGCCTTCGCTTCCCGTGAGGCATTTGGTACTAACTGATTGGCATGTAGAATAAAACGCAAAAACATCGCTCCTTTCATCCTAACTAGTACGAGATACGTTGACTAAATTCCTGCAATAAAAAAAACCAAACTAACAAAAAGTTAGTTTGGCTTTATTCTTTATACCAACCAACACCGATGGCACCTTCTCCTAGATGAGTACCAATAACTGGTCCAAAGTATGACAGGGTCCACTCAATGTGAGGGTACGTTTCTTGCAGCTCTGCTTTAAATTCTGCTGCTTCTGAAGGGCGATTGGCATGAATCACTACGCCTTTCATTGGCGCAAGCTCACGTGCATCCTCATCCAGTAATTCTACGATACGTTTTAACGCGCGCTTTCTTGTACGGATTTTTTCATAAGGGACAATTTTTTTATCAACAAAGTGGAGCAGTGGCTTAACTTGCAACAAGCTTCCAATAATCGCTTGAGCTGCATTTAAGCGACCTCCACGCTGCAAATGTGAAAGATCGTCTGCCATAAAATAAGCACGTATAGACTTTTTCATTTCATCAAAACGATTTACAATCTCTGCTGGCGTACGACCAGCTTTCGCCATTTTAGCTCCTTCAAGAACATAAAAGCCTTGCACCATGCAGCTAATTTCAGAATCATATACTTGTACGTCAAAACCTGAAACCATTTCGCTTGCTGAAAGTGCCCCTTGATAGGTTCCACTAATCCCACTTGAGAGCGTCACAACGACCGCCGACTCATAACCATCACGCTGTAGCTGCTCATACAGTTCAACAAACTCACCAATTGGAGGCTGAGAGGTTGTTGGCAATGTTTTGGCATCTTTAATTTTATGAAAATATTCTTCCGCCGTTACGTCTATTTCTTCACGATAAGTTTCACTACCAAAAATAACGCTAAGCGGTACCATATGTATGTCATGTTGAGCGCGCACTTCTTCTGATATATACGCTGTACTATCAGTAATAATTGCCGTTTTCATTTGAAAGGGTCCATCCTTTTTTATTATTTAAAAATAAGTTCACTCTATTTTACAACATTTCAATTTAAAATGCATGTTTACAAAAACAAAGAAAGTCCTTTTAACCTTTCCCTCTTTTCACGTATAGATGTTGACCAATAAACCTTGGATTTCACCTACTCTTGCTAAAAGCTGAAGCTCATTCGTTGATTTATTTAGCACGTCGTTTGTTAAATCAACAAGCTTACGATCGACTTCTTTTACAAGCTTATATACCTTTGTCGTTCCTCTTCTGTTAAAGCCCCTCTCTTCATGCAGTTCAAAGCCATTTTTAACTGCATCATCCATAAACTCTTTCACCAGGGCTTTGTACTTTCGAAGCACATCAACCGTCTGATTCTTGGCTAAGTGACGACCTTGTTCATCGATTTTTGTCACCAGTTGTGATAAACGCTCATGGGTGAGGTCACGCTGCTTTTTAGCCATAACGTCCGTGAACGTAATTGATTCTTGAACCTCTTTCGCTTTAGAAACGTTTAGTTGATTTGTCAGTCCGTTAATTCGCTGAACATCCATTTCTATTCCTCTTTCATTTTTACTTGTATTATACAGGAAAAAGAGAAAAGCACCGTGCTTTTCTCTCTTTTTCATAATCCATTATTTTAACAACTGTAAAATTCCTTGTGGAAGCTGGTTAGCCTGTGCAAGCATCGCTTGCGCAGCTTGGTTTAAAATGTTGTTTTTCGTAAACTCCGTCATCTCCTGTGCCATATCCACGTCACGAATGCGCGATTCAGAAGCCGTTAAGTTTTCACTCATTGTACTGATATTGCTCATGGCATGCTCAAGGCGGTTTTGTGCAGCACCAAGCGTTGAGCGATCTTTTGACACAGCAGCAATCGCTTTATCAAGCTGAGTAATAGCAGTTGTTGCATTTGTTGCGGTTGTAATAGAAGTTGTCGTAAGACCTAAAGTTGCCGTCGTAACGTCACCAATTTTAGCTAACTTTAGCGCTAAGCTCGGAGCCTCTGGTGAAATTTGAAATTGAATATTCGTTGTTTTCCCATCTAATAAATTTGTACCGTTAAATTGTGTTGTTTGTGCGATACGGTCGATTTCCTGCTTTAACTGCTGCACTTCAGCATCTAAATACGCACGGTCTTCAGCATCTTGATATGTGCCGTTTGAAGATTGAACGGCTAGTTCGCGCATGCGCTGAAGCATACTGTGCACTTCCTGCATGCCACCTTCTGCTGTTTGAATGAGTGAAATTCCGTCTAACGCATTACGCTCTGCCATATCTAAAGCGCGAATTTGAGAGCGCATTTTCTCTGAGATAGCTAATCCTGCTGCATCGTCTGCTGCGCGGTTAATACGAAGTCCAGATGATAGTTTCTCTAAGCTTTTCGACGTATTCATTTGATTCGTGGATAAGTTTTTATAAGCATTTAACGCTTGAATATTATGATTGATTCTCATTTAATAAGCTCCTCTTTATAATGTCGTTGTACTAATTTGGCTCTCATAAGACGATAATTTTCTACGAATGCTTGGTCGCTTTTGGGCTACCTCTTCACTCATTGCCTTATTCCAAGCAACTGAAATTTCCTTTAAAACGTGATGCGCGTCTTGTAAAATCGTAATATCTTTCTTCATGTTTCCTTCTACCACTCGTTCTGCTACGTAGTTATAAATCGTATCCAGCTGCTCCGCGATAACGCCTGCTTCATACTTTAAACCGACGCCTAGGCGATGAAGAATATCACTTGTATTTTTTAAATTTTCATTCGCTGTATAGAAATCTTTGTTATGAATATGTTCAATGCTTTCTTCGATATTTAAAATCGCTTTTTCATACAGCATGGACGTGAGCTGCTGCGATGTTTTTTGATAAAGAAGCTCTTCCGTTAAAAAGTCCAATTCATCATATCTCCCTTGTGTAGTCCTTTTTTTACTTATCGGCACGTCTAGTAGCCATTTTCATTCATGTCCTCGACTTTTTTTACAAATAAAAGAATTTCAGCAATAACTCCGTATAGCTGTGGGGGGATTTGATCTCCTAGCTCAATATCCATCAAATTTGTCAGAAGCGTTTCGTCTTCTTGCAGAGGAATATCATGTTGCTTTGCAAGACTAAGAATTCGATTTGCCGTCAAACCTGAACCTTGCGCAACGACTTTTGGTGCTCCTTCCCCTTGCTCATAGCGAATAACTGTTGCAGAAGGTCCTCTCTTTTGCCTTCTATTCCCTGTATTAATATACTGATAGTTCATATTGAATAATCAAATCCTTTCATTGACAGAAGCGGGATTTGTTTCTTAATTGGTGCTTTCACTTCTTCTTCGCTTCCTTTTCGTAACTCTGAATAGGAGACCCCTGTAATTGCGTAACCAATTGCTGTAATTTTATCCTTTAATTCATCCACAACCGTATCAGCGTTTGATACAAAAACGTCACTGTTCGTTTCAAATGAAATGGACAAATTACGATCTGCTGCTTTTAACATCACGCCAATTTCACCGAGTTGCTTCGTCTCAAATAGAAAGTATAAGCTTGTATTTTCCCAGTCAATTTTTTCATGCTGCTTATTTGACTGAACAAATACTTTCATGGTTCCTATTTCACCTTTTAACGTAAAAGGTATCTGCATATAAAGCTGCTGCGCTGATGAGGAATCCTGCTTATTTAAGAGCTGCTGTCCTGTAATATGCTGAAGGGCTGAATCAGTTGTTTGAGCCGACACGCCCACATATTCTCCTTTTAACAGACCACTTTTAACATCAGCTGTGGATGCTTGCTGTTGTCCTTGTAATACATGTAATGCCTCTTTTTCACGCTGAAACCCCAATCTCTTTACCGTTTCATAGATATCTCTAGCTCCTATTTCTGACTCATCAACGATGCTAATTCCTGGTAAAGCAGCTTTTGAAAACAAATCGTCTTGAACAAAATGCAGCATCTTTTGGTGAGAAGGCTTATAGTCCATTCCTTTAATCATCTCTTTAATTTGCATAACTAAGCTGTGAGCTTGAGAGCGATCCCCTTGTGCTAATAGACGTTTGGCTTCTTGAAGAAGCTGACTAGCCTTCAACATTTCTTTTTCAGACTTCATATCAGCATATAACATGAAATCACTTTGTAAAATCGCTTTATCTAGCTGCTTAACGGTTGCTTCTAACAGTTGTGAAGCCTTCATTCTTGCTGAAGGTGCTGATTCTTGAAGCAAATCCGACACATTGAGAAGCTGACGATTTACTTGCTGCTGTATATTTTTAAATTCTTTTGTGATATGCGCAAGTTTTTCTGTCACAACCGTTACAACTACATCTTTTGTAGCAGCATGAAAAGGTAGGTCTTTTGCTGATGATTGCTCAGAACTCTCGCTAATGGCCAATATAACTTCATTTATTTGCTTTCTAGCAGCCATTTCTTTATGCTGATCTGCTAATTTACTTGCCTCAACAAGAGCTTCACTTACTTTTTCAGCGTGTTCCGGATGAGATTTTAAAACTGATAACACTTGATTGGAAAGATGCTCAAGAGCAACTTTTATATTCGGCTCACGACTAAACTTACGCACCGCCAAATGAAGTACTTCTTGAACGTTTTTTATATCTGCTTGTTTTGTTTGTAACGCTGTTACCAAATCACTGGTGCGCTGAAGAACAAGTTCTTGTAGCTTTAAGCCTTCTAGTAGCTTTCGCTGAACTTCTTGCGATACACCGCTACTCTTTAATTCAAGAAGCAAAGTCTGCATTTCTTGTTTTGTTAGGGGCATGTTTTTCAGCAGGTCGTCTCGATTCAATTCTTTAAGAATGCTCGCTGTGACTTCTTGACTCGTTCGGAAAATACGCTGTAATTGCTCTACGATATTCTTAGGTATTTCTTCTACCTTTTTTAATTGCTGAAGAATACTCTCTACGTTATCACTTGTTTTTAGACGTTGAAGCAGTACGCTGATTTCCTCTTGGGTAAAAGAAGATTGAGTCGCTCCTTTTACACTTTCTAAAGCTTCTTCAACCTTAATCTGTAGCTCTAATGACAAATTCGGTCGATTGGTAACCGCTTCTTTAAAAAGCTCCTTTAATCCATCACCATGAAGAGCTTCATCAATTGCAGTAAGATGCGTTACCGTAACTTCTAACTCTTTATTCACAAGAGCAGAAATCGTTTCATCTGTTTGTGAAGCGGAGCGATTTATTATAGTGAAAAAACGTTCAAGTGCTATTATCGAAGATTCTGTTATTCGATATCCAGCATTTCTAAGTCTTTGAGCAGCTTTTTGTACTTGTTCTGAAGGAGCTGCCATATTTGGCCTTGTAATCGGTTCTTCAAAAACCTCTGTTGGTGTTTTCGATAAAACTTGTCCTTCTATATAACCTTCTTTTATATGCGTTACTTTTATTTTAATATGATCATTTTCATGTACTGGCTGGTCTAGCCAAACGGGTACTTCACGTCCCTTTACCTGCATAAGCACTTCTTTTTCATTCATTACTTCCTTAACTATTCCTTGCAGCGTATCTTCTGTTGCAACTGTAGTTGCCGAAGGCGCAATCGCGTGATGCAACGAATGGGATGACTGCTGAATTTTCATAGATTCACGCTCCATTAAGTCGCTTTACGACATATGTTCTCTACGGTATGTATCGGCTACTTTTTTTTGCTTTTCATATGTCTTTTCACCTAAAAAAGCTCCGCATACAAATGTATGCGGAGCTTTTTTTTATCGTACTTCTACCCAACCGTTTTTAATTGCTACAACAACGGCTTGCGTACGGTCGTTTACGTTCATCTTTTGTAAGATATTACTTACATGATTTTTAACTGTTTTTTCACTAATATATAGAGCTTCACCAATTCCACGGTTGCTCTTTCCATCAGCTAAAAGCTGGAGTACTTCACATTCACGGCGAGTTAATAAGTGAAGTGGACGACGGATTTCAATTGGCTCATGTGGATATGAAGATGATTGACCTTGAGCTGCCAGGCGACGATATTCTTTTACTAGGCTATGCGTTACCTTCGGGTGTAGGTAAGATCCACCTTCTGCTACCACTTTAACAGCTTCAATTAATGCATCTGCATCCATTTCTTTTAATAGGTAGCCTCTTGCTCCTGTTTGAAGTGCATGAGTCACATATGTTTCATCATCATGAATAGATAAAATGATAACTTTCGTATCTGGATTCATCTCTACTAGCTGCTTTGTTGCTTCAACACCATTTACAGCTGGCATATTGATATCCATGATAACAACGTCAGGTTGATGTTCTTCAACAAGACCAATCGCTTCGTTACCATCGTCACCTTCTGCTACTACTTCAAAATCTTTTTCAAAATCTAAAATACGTTTTACTCCTTCGCGGAATAATTGATGGTCATCAATGATGACAATTCTTGTTTGCATGTTCGGTTCCTCCCCAAATCTAACAGTGAATAGTTATTTACTATATTAATTTGATGTTATTGTTATTTTTATTATTTATTTAGAATCGGTACTTTAATCATAACAAGTGTACCTTGATTTAATTTTGAATGGACAGCAATGCTTCCACCCAACAAATCTACTCTTTCCTTCATTCCAATTAAACCAAAGGAATTTTCTTTTTTTTGATTTTGATCAAAGCCACATCCATCATCTTTTACAAGTAAAATTGCTTGTTCGTTATTAAACTCAATTTTCACTTGAACTTCCGAGGCATCCGCATGCTTTAACGCATTTGTAACAGCTTCTTGTACAAGTCGAAACAGTGCTACTTCCAGCTTTGACGCAGTACGTTTTTCTTGTCCAATCGAAATGAAAGTAATGCGTGGTTTACCGTCATTATAGTCTTCAATCGTATCTAAATATTTTCTGAGCGTTGGAATTAACCCGAGATCATCCAATGCCATTGGTCTTAAGTCGTAAATAATTCTTCGCACTTCATAAAGTGCTGAACGCACCATTTTTCGTAAATCTCGAATTTCATCCATAGCTTCCTGAGCACTGCGCTCTCGGTAAATACGCTCAATTAATTCCGACCTCATCATCACGTTAGCTAGCATTTGAGCTGGACCATCATGAATTTCACGGGATAATCTTTTCCGCTCTTCCTCTTGTGCTTCAATAATCCGAAAGCCAAAATACTCTTTTTGAATAGCATCTTCAACAATTTCTCCAACTTGTTTCAAATCGCTGGTTAAATAGTTTAATACTACTGAAATCTGTCCTACCAGGTGATCTGCACGCTTAATGGTTTCTTCCAACGACATCAATCGACGCTCAAGTTCATCTCGCCTACTTCTAAGCTGGTGTTCTGACTGCTGATTCATCAAAAGCTTTGTTTGCAGTTCATGAGCCTTTTCGTAGGCATCTTTCACCTCTGGCTCAGAATAAATTTGAAAATGCTTACTTACCTCAGCTAAGCGCTTTCGTGCTAAACGTGCCTGAGCCTCTAAGCGATCTCCTTGTTCAATAACATGCAAAACTTTGGCTTTTAAACCTTCTAGTTCTTCTTTTATCTCTTCATATTCCTGTCGTGCACTTTCAGATAAGCGATATACTTCATCTTTACTATTTCCAACTGTGCCAATGATTTTGTCTAATATTTCATCTAACATTTTACTTGTTAATTTATGTTTTGACATTTGTTCACCTCAAGCTTACACTCACATTCGAAGAAATGCCAATACGTTATTACGCTTTCTCGTACGACTTACTTGAACTGCGAGGAAATCTGGATAGACTCCAGTTTACATGATTAAGACAGCATCTATAGAAACAGCATGGCTATAGAAAAACATATGAGATACCTTCTTGTTTTTCTTATATTAGAATAGAATAAGTTCTTTTGGTGTACATCTTTGCTCACTACTTTTTTCATGCATGATATACACTCTACTCCAAAAGACTACCATTTCTATCTCACCATTAACAGGGACAAACATCCTGTTTCGTTTAACAATTACATGTCATTCGTAACATTTATGTGATTATTTTTTTAAAACTTTTGGTTTAGTTAGTCTGTCCATTATCATTGATAAATACTTTACAACACTGTAACAATTCAAGGCTCCAAATTGATGTATCAGTTTTGAAGCTTTATAATAAGTGAGATAAGAAAAAATTGCTTTTATTCTTAATTTTAATTACCTATTACCCACTTTTCTTTAATAAACACATAAAATCATATAAACAGGAGGCATTTTACTACCTTGTTACCTCAATATTATACTGTAAAACAGTCTGGTGCACATGAAATTGTGATTCAAAAATCGCGCTTTATCTGCCATGCAAAGCGTGTGACAACGGAAAAAGAAGCACAAGACTTTATTCAAGGGATAAAAAAAGAACATTGGAGCGCAAACCACAACTGTTCTGCCTATTTAATCGGAGAGCGGGATCAGTTTCAAAAAGCTAATGATGACGGTGAGCCTAGTGGTACTGCCGGTGTACCAATGCTTGAAGTACTGAAGCGAAAAGAGCTAAAGGATACTGTTGTGGTAGTAACGCGTTATTTTGGCGGCATTAAACTTGGGGCTGGAGGACTCGTTCGCGCATATAGCAACTCAGTATCTGAAGGCCTTACAAACATTGGCATCGTAAAATGTACACTTATGCAAATCATGCATACAAAAGTCGATTATACGTGGCTTGGCAAGCTAGAAAATGAATTACGCAATTCACCTTATGCCTTAAAAGAAATTCATTATGCAGATAACGTGATTGTAGATACATTTGTCGAAGAGAGTCAAAAAGATGCATTTACAGCATGGATGACGGAACTTACAAATGGCCAAGCAGACATTTCAGCAGGCGAAGTGACCTATTTAGAAGAAGAGATATAATGAATTATTTACTGTGAATTAAAAACATTGTAAAATGAAAGACAGCGCACTGAGTCACAGTGCGTCGTTCTTTTCCTTACTAAAATATAAGGTAATATTGAAACCATACCGTTTAAATTGAATTCTAACAACAAACAATAAAATTATGTAAAAACTTACTAAACTAAAGGAGAACGTATATGGCTCAGCATAGGCGTTTTGAAAAACGAGTAAATCGAAAAAAGCGAAAAAGAAGATTGCTTTCTTTTTTTCTTTTGCCAATCTTAATCATTGGATTATCCGCTACGGCGTACGGCTCTTATTTGTTCGCTAAAGCAAAAAGCGTTGCATCTGATTCATTTCAAAGCTTAGGAGATCGTGACTCTTCACCGATGCGCGATCGAAAAATCGACCCTAAGAAAGACAACATCTCCATTTTATTTATGGGGGTTGATGACAGCGAATCGCGAAATTTCGGGAAATCTGCTCGTACAGATGCACTAATTTTAGCGACGCTAAACGAAAAAGAAAAAACGGTGAAGCTTGTGAGTATTCCTCGCGACTCTCGTGTATATATTCCAGAAGTCAGCAAAAAAGATAAGATTACGCATGCTCATGCATATGGTGGACCGAAAGCAACGGTCGAAACAGTTGAAGAGCTATTCGATGTTCCCGTAGACTACTATGTAAAGCTTAATTTTCAGGCTTTTACTGAAATTGTTGATTCTTTAGGAGGCATCGAATTTGATGTACCTTACGACTTAAAAGAAAAAGACTCTAGTGACCATCATGAAGGGGTCGTACTAAAAGCTGGTAAACAGCACTTAAACGGTGAAGAAGCACTAGCCATTGCTCGAACAAGAAAACAAGATAGTGACATTGAACGAGGCAAGCGACAGCAGCAGCTTATGCAAGCTATCGCTAAGGAAGCGTCGTCAATTGGGTCTATGACAAAGTATGGTAACTTAATCGAAGCTGTTGGTGATAACATGAAAACAAACTTAATGTTTGGCGAGATGCTTTCGTTCTACGATTACGCTTCAAAAAATATTGAGATTGAAACATTAAACCTTGCTGGGACAGATGATACGATTAATGGGGTTTATTATTATGACTTGGATGATATGGCTGTTCAAGAAGTAAGCGATACGCTACACGAACATTTAGGTCTAGACGAAGAAAGCAAAGAATAGAAAAAAGCCTGTCGGCCGAGGGACTGACCCCTGTTTTTGAGACAGGAATCAAAACACCTTTTAAACAACCAGTTTTCTGTATTGTACAGGAGACTGGTTGTTTAATTTTGTTTGAATACGGGCATGGTTATAATACGTAATATAGCTTTTGACGGTTTGCTCTACGATGGTAGTCGTAGTGTATGTCAACTCGTCAAGGTAGAACGTTTCAGACTTTAGTGAGGAATGAAACGATTCAATTGAGGCATTATCTGCGGGCGTCCCTTTTCGGGACATACTCATGATAATGCCTTTCTCTTTAATTGTTTGTTGATAAGCATACGATGTGTACACAGAGCCTTGATCACTATGCAACGTACACCCTTCCGGTAGAGAAGGGAGTTGGTTAAGCGTGTCTAAAACAAACGCGACATTTTGACAATCACCTATGGAATACGCAATAATCTCTCCGTTAAATAAATCTTGAATACTTGAAAGATACAATGGTTTCGGCCCAAAAGGCAAGTACGTAATATCGGTCACGAGCTTTTGAAGAGGGCGTTCAGCTTGAAAGTCACGATTTAATACATTCTCTGCAACCTGATAAGGTTGCCCTGTTCGCTGCCGTTTCTTCCGTTTAACACGACATTGCCAACCGTATTTCTGCATGGTACGCTGCACAAACTTGTGGTTAATCTTCATGGTTCGCTTGAGTACAGCTGTGATTTTTCGATAGCCATATCGAAACTTGTGTGCACGACATTGTTCACCCACTTGCTGTTCCATCCATTTCTTTCGTGTATCCTGTTGACTATGCTGCTTCCAACGGTAGTAAGTGGATCGGGGAATACCAAGATGGAAACAGATTTGATAAATAGGGATTTGTTCTTTTAACTCTTCCACTAGGTTCACTGCGATTTCTGGTACCACTTCCTTTCCAATTCCTTGTACTTTTTTAAAATCTCGATTTGTTGCTTTAACTGTCGGTTCTCAGCCTCTAACTTCGCTGTCTCGCTTTCAAAATCAGGACCTTTTCCATAGGCATATTGCTTGCCTACTGGCTGTTCCAACCGGTGTACATCCCCAGTTTGATACCACTTCATCCACGTTTTTAATTGGGTAGGATTTCGAATGTTTAGTTGTGATAAGACTTCTTTTACAGGTACACCGGCTAATCTCATTTCAATTGCCTTTAACTTTAGTTCGACTGGATAACTAACTCTTGTTCCCATAGAAAAAACACCTCCAAGTGATGGTTAGGTACTACATACCCAGTTTTCAACTTAAAGGTGTTTTTTATTTGTCTCACTTTACGGGGTCAGTCCCCGAGCCGACAGGCTTTTTTTATTTATATCGCAGAGCTTGAAACATATTGAGTAGTGGTCGATATGTTTTATCTACCAGACCAATTTTCTCCACAATAATTTCAATTGCAAAAATTAAAATGGCGAGAACGAGGAACGATCCCCACATGGTTTGTACCTGAGAAAAGATAACCGCTGCTAGGCCAAAGATTGCACTCATACCGTAAATAATTAAAACTGTTTGGCGATGGCTGTACCCTAAGCGCAACAGGCAGTGATGCAGGTGCGACTTGTCAGGAGCCGAAAGCGGCTGATTTTTAACGATACGGCGAATAATTGCAAAGAACGTGTCTGAAATCGGTACACCGAGAATAATAACGGGTACAATCAATGAAATTAACGTAACATTTTTAAATCCTAACAGAGATAAAACCGAAATCATGTACCCTAAGAACAGTGCCCCTGTATCTCCCATAAAGATTTTGGCAGGATGAAAATTATAAAACAAGAACCCAAGCGTACTGCCTAACAGGATAAAGCCCATACTCGTTACGAACACGTCGTTCATCATAATGGCCATTCCTGAAATTGTAATTAACACAATTGAAGAAACTCCAGCTGCAAGACCATCTAATCCGTCAATTAAGTTGATGGCATTGGTAATCCCTACAATCCAAATGATAGTAAGAGGAATACTCAAAACGCCAAACTCAAGACTGCCGTTAAAAGGAAGGTTGATATACTGAACTTGTACACCGCCATATACCACCACGATTAATGCTGCAAGCAATTGACCGCCTAGCTTAATTTTTGCTGAAAGTTCCATCATATCATCCAACACACCTGTGATAATGATGATAAAACTTCCGATGATAATTGCTAAAGCGTAAGGGCTAGTTGGTTGTAAAAGGAAATAACCGATTAAAAAACTAATAAATATTGCTAATCCTCCAAGACGAGGCATAATTTTCTGGTGAACTTTTCGTTGATTTGGCTTATCTGTTGCACCTATTTTAAATGCTAATTTTTTAACAAGCGGAGTGACTAAAATAGACGAAATAAAACAAATAAACAAGGTCAAATATAACATGTAGACCCTCCTCAGGTTTATGTTAACCAAAATCGCAGTAAATGTTACTGTTATTTAGATTTGGATAATATTACATATGAGCGAGCTATTGCACAAAATTTTTTGACTAGTTTTCTCCTAAACTGGATTATACCATATTGATTTTACTACTTAAATAAGAATTTGTCTTTATAAAGCTTAAACTAACTTTTTCTATGTATCTATCATTTAATACACACCTGCACTCTTATATTTTTCTTCTATCTTTCTCTTGCTAACCAACACCCTATCTATTGTATTTAACCGTCTTTGCAAATATACGAACATTCGAATGGATGAATGAACCAATTGCTTATCTACTGCATCATCTCAACCTTAAAGTTGAAAAAAAATTATTATTTTTATAAAAAATGAAACTTTTCCATTTTTTGAGCGTATTACCTTTTATAAGAATTAAATGAAGGGAGGTTTTCAAATTGGAACTGTTCTCGGTACCTATTCAGACAATTTACCTTTACACGCTAATTGGTTTTGGTACCCTTACCTTTTTATACATTTTATTCGGTGACGTACTAGATGCATTATTTGAGGGTATTCCTGGATTAAATCCTACGCTCATTTTTTCCTTTTTTACAATCTTCAGTGCAAGCGGCTATATCTTAGAACAATTACAGCTATTTTCTAGTATTTTAAATCTGATTGTCTCTGCAATTATTGCCCTATTACTCGTAACACTACTTAATATTTTTGTTCTTATTCCTTTATCATCTGCTGAAGAATCAATTGCTTTTACAGAGTCATCTCTTCAAGGCCGAATTGGCGAACTCATCATTCCTATTCCTATTGACGGATACGGTGAAGTTGTTGTTAAAGACGTAAGTGGTACTATTTCAAAACCAGCTATTAGCTTAAAAAATCAAGAAATTTTGTCAGGTACCAAAGTATTGATTGTTGAAATCAAAAACGGAAATGCGGTTGTTGTTACTTACGAATCGACCAACTACACACTACCAAATTCATAATCAAGAGGAGGATATTTATGTCCATTTTTATTATTGCTGGAATCGTTGTCTTTTTATTAATCGTATTGATTGGAGTATTTATTACCAAATATCGTACTGCAGGTCCTGATGAAGCACTGATTGTCACAGGTAGCTATTTAGGATCAAAGAATGTTCACGTTGATGAATCTGGAAATAGAATCAAAATTGTTCGAGGCGGAGGTACATTTGTATTACCCGTATTTCAACAAGCTGAACCATTGAGTTTATTATCAAGTAAATTAGAAGTATCAACACCTGAAGTATATACAGAACAAGGTGTACCCGTGATGGCCGATGGTGTATCTATTATTAAAATAGGCGGTTCTATATCAGAAATTGCTACAGCAGCTGAACAGTTCTTAGGTAAAGCAAAAGAAGATCGTGAAACGGAAGCGCGTGAAGTTCTTGAAGGACATTTACGTTCGATTTTAGGATCAATGACTGTGGAAGAAATTTATAAAAATCGAGAGAAATTTTCACAAGAAGTACAGCGCGTAGCCTCTCAAGACTTAGCAAAAATGGGGCTTGTTATCGTCTCATTTACAATCAAGGATGTACGTGATAAAAATGGATACTTAGAATCCCTTGGTAAACCTCGTATCGCCCAAGTAAAACGTGACGCTGACATTGCTACTGCTGAAGCTGAAAAAGAAACGAGAATTAAGCGCGCAGAAGCACACAAAGATGCTCAAAAAGCGGAACTAGAGCGAAATACTGAAATTGCGGAAGCCGAAAAAGCAAACCAATTAAAAACGGCTGAATACCGCCGTGAACAAGATATTGCAAAAGCTCGTGCTGACCAAGCATATGATTTAGAAACAGCTCGTGCAAAACAGGAAGTAACAGAACATGAAATGCAAATTCGTATCATTGAGCGTCAAAAACAAATTGAGTTAGAAGAAAAAGAAATTCTTCGTCGTGAACGCCAATATGATTCTGAAGTTAAAAAGAAAGCAGATGCGGATCGCTACGCAGTTGAGCAGGCTGCTGCTGCTGAAAAAGCGAAGCAACTTGCAGAAGCGGATGCAAATAAGTATCGTGTTGAAACAATGGCTAAAGCAGAAGCTGAACGCGTTCGTATTGATGGTCTTGCAAAAGCGGATGCTGAGCGTGCTCAGGGTGAATCAGAAGCAGAAATTATTCGTTTAAAAGGACTTGCAGAAGCGGAAGCAAAACAAAAAGTCGCAGAAGCGTTTGAACAGTTCGGTCAAGCAGCTATATTGGATATGATTATCAAAATGCTACCAGAATATGCGAAGCAAGTTGCTGCACCTTTATCTAATATTGATAAGATTACAGTCG
Organism: Priestia sp. GS2; assembly: GCF_036409025.1. NCBI lineage: Bacteria > Bacillati > Bacillota > Bacilli > Caryophanales > Bacillaceae > Priestia > Priestia sp. GS2. Next base: position 3,602,733 of record NZ_JAZGJX010000001.1, read on the forward strand.
TTGATACAGGTAGCTCAGGTGAAAATGGCGGTGCCAATAAAGTAACTGGCTATGCTACCAACCTAATGTCTACTTTACAAGAATCGTTAAAAGCTTCATCTGGGTTAGATGTTAAAGAATTGATTGAAAACTTCTCTGGAAAAGGAAACGTTCGTCACAGCTTAGATCAGCTAACAGAAGAAATTAAAGATAAAAAAGAAGCGTAATAAAAAAGAGAGCCTTTTGCCTAGGCTCTCTTTTTTATTATCCTTTTAGCGCTTTAAGTAAGAACTTTGGTAGTGCTAGTTGTCTTTTTAAACGCCATGGCTCTTTTATTAAGCGATATAACCATTCTAACCCGAATCGTTGAAAAAATTCTGGAGCACGGTTTAAGCGACCAGAAATTACATCAAACGATCCTCCTACCCCTTGGTAAACGGAAGGGTATAAATGATCTTTGTTTGCTAAAATCCAGTTTTCTTGTGCTGGGCTTCCTAATGCAACAAAAACGATCTCTGCTTTTGATTCATTAATAGTTGTTTCAATTACATGCTCGTCTTTTTCATAACCATCAAGTACACCCACAATTTGAATACCTGGAAACTTCTCTTCTAGCTTGACTTTCGCCTCTTCAGCTATGCCTGGCTTGGCACCATACAAGAAGATTTTCTTGCCTTCTACAGCAGCTGTTTCACAAAGCTTCATCATCATATCAATTCCCGTTACTCGTTCGCGGATTTTACCTTTGCGAAGCTTAGAAGCCAAAATAACACCAATACCGTCTGGAATTTGATACGTTGCTTTATTTAGCAATGTACGTAGCTCCTGATCTTCTTGGGCTTTCATGATCTTTTCTGGATTAATGGCTACAATAAACGAGGTGTTACGTTGATTAATATCTTCCATTAGCTTTACTGCTAACTCATCATATGTGTCGTGACATACATCTACACCTAAGATATTCTCTTTCATCAAATCACCTATTTAAAGATACTAAAATTTTGTGTTTATTCGTAATGAAAGACAGGCTATAGCCCGTCTTTCATTGTTATCTTTATTATGCTTACATTGTAGAAACTTTAGAATCACCTAATAAAATAACATCAAATCCTGCTTGTTTCCATGCATCACGCTGAATACAATTTTTCGTATCAAAGATAGCTTTGGTACGCATTTTATCTTCAACTGCAGACGGAAGCATTTCTTTAAATTCGTTATGGTCTGTGAGAATTAAGATTAAGTCTGCATGAGCTACAGCTTCCTCTAAGTCTTGTGTTTGCTTTTCAATTTTATTTTCTTTAATGTGCGGGTCGAACGCCGTGTAATCAACATTTAACTTATCTAAATGTGCCAATACATCCGTTGATGGACTTTCACGCATATCATCAATATTCCCTTTAAATGCTAGGCCTAATACGGCAACACGACCGTGCTGAATGCCTTTTGCATCAAGAATGCTTTTTGCTTTTAGCGCGGTATATTCTGGCATTGAATCATTTGTTTGGCGAGAAAGAGAAATGATTTTCGCTAACTCAGGTTGTAGTTCTGTTAAGAACCATGGGTCAACTGCGATACAGTGTCCCCCTACACCCGGCCCTGGTAAATGAATGTTTACACGTGGATGATAGTTCGCTAACTTAATCGCTTCCCAAGCATTAACACCTAGTTTTTCACTAATTTTTGCTAACTCATTCGCGAAAGCAATGTTCACATCGCGGTACGTATTTTCAATAACCTTGACCATTTCAGCCGTTGTAGCATCTGTTACGTGAATATTGCCTTTTACGAATACTTTATATAATTCCACTGTTAATCGACTTGATTCTTCGTTAATTCCACCCACAATGCGATCATTGTTTACCAGTTCTTCAAATACCTTACCTGGAATAACACGCTCAGGTGAATGAGACACAAATAATTCTGTTCCAAACGCTAGTCCTGTTTCTTTTAAAACAGGTAGCATAACATCCTCTACAGTACGAGGAGGAACTGTTGACTCTAAAATAACCAAATTCCCTTTACGAACATAAGGAACGATTGATTTGGTTGCTTCTCTTACATAATTTAAATTAGCTGTTTTATCACTATTAATTGGCGAAGGTACTGCAATAATGAATACATCTGCTTCTTCAGGTTTTGTACTAACCGTGAATAAGCCTTCGTCGACTGCTTCTTCTAAGCGCTCTTGTAGTCCATTCTCTTCTATATGAAGCTGTTTATTTTTAATTAAGTTGACTGCATGCTCGTTTACGTCAACGCCGTGAACCTGTAAACCATGATTTGCAAACATAACGGCTGTCGGTAAACCAATATACCCTAAGCCAACTACACATAATTTTTTTGCCATTACAGAAAATCTCCTTTATATGACATACTTTATAAATGAAACCTACATGATATTATAGCGAAAATTGTTGCATCATGATAGCTTTTATATAAAAACACTATTCAAATTGTCTTCTTATTTATATTATGCATCAGTTTTGTTTTGTTCATCACCGAACAAATGATTTATCTTTTTAAGCTTTTTCTAAACCAAAAGAACTAACGCACTAGTTGCAGTGCGCTAGTTCATCTACTATAATCATTTGTCTTTTACAATCGTTTGAAAGTAGTCCATTAGTTTTTCTTTCAGTTCATCTCTTTGCAAACCAAAATCTACCGTAGCCTTAATAAAACCAAACTTATCTCCTACATCATAGCGATTACCTTGGAAATAGTGAGCCAACACGCGCTGAGATTCATTCAGTTGTAAAATTGCATCTGTCAACTGCACTTCTCCCCCAGCACCAATTTTCTCTTGACTTAAAATATCAAAAATCTCAGGTGTTAAAATGTATCTTCCCATAATTGCGTACGTAGAAGGTGCATCAGCCGGATTTGGCTTTTCTACTAACGTATTTACTTCAAAAACATCATCTTGTATTGACTCTTCAATTCCAATAATTCCATATTTATTCGTTTCTTGACGAGGTACTTCCTGAACACCTACTACCGTACATTGGTGTTCTTCATAAACATCCATAAGTTGTTTTAAGCAAGGCTTTTCCGATTGTACAATATCATCACCGAGTAAAACTGCAAAAGGTTCATTACCAATAAAGCTTTGTGCACAGTTAATCGCATGCCCTAACCCCTTTGGTTCCTTTTGGCGAATGTAATGAATATTGGCTAAGCTTGAAATTTCTTGGATTTCTTTAAGCATGTCCCATTTTTCTTTAGCTGCTAACGTTTCTTCTAATTCATATGATTTATCAAAGTGATCTTCAATCGCGCGCTTACCGCGACCGCTAATAATTAGAATATCTTCAATACCAGAAGCTACTGCCTCTTCAATAATATATTGAATCGTTGGTTTATCAACAATCGGTAACATTTCTTTTGGTTGCGCTTTCGTTGCAGGTAAAAATCGTGTTCCTAATCCTGCAGCTGGTATGATTGCTTTACGTACTGTCATTTCATTTACCTCCCATTAAATTCATGGTTGTTACAATTCATATAAATGTATTTTATAATAACCTTATCATAACTGTCACGAAATTCTACATCGCTTCCATTTTGAAAGGATGAGTCAAATGACCGAGTTTATTTATAAATTAAAATCAAAATTTATTTCTACTCTTCCCTACAATAATCCAATTTATAAAGCAAAAGCTGCTGATGGGCTTCAATTATATAAGCAGATTTCAAACAATGGCATAAAGCAAGACACAGAGACCATCTCTAACCGTGTAGATGGATTTACCACAACAATTAATACAAGCAACTTACTCAAAAGCTCGTGCACGTGCAATGATGGTGAATTTTGCAAACATCAATTCGCTTTGGTTTTCTTTCTTTGGGCCCAATATGAGCCCCTAACAATACTATTTCAAGAGTGGCGAAGCGCAGGGGAGACAAGCTTATTCATTCAACCAAAAAAACCTTCTTCTCTTTCCATTGATCTTTCTTTTAAGGCGTGGATCGAGCAGTTTGATATAGTATACGATCAATTCTCGCAAGCACAATCCACCAAAAACCTTTCTATTTTTCAAAATCTATATGAGGAGTTTTTTATGTCATTAACTAAGACAGCTCCAACTGAACCGACCTTACGAAACCTTTTTCTTTTATATGGAGGTCTATACGCCGTCTTAAAATTTAATGATGAGCTAAAGCAGATTCAGCTCTCTGCTAACACAAAAGAATCCTTCTTATATGTGCACCTTTATAAACTAACTAATAAAGTAAGTGAATTAGCTAAAGTTAATAAGCTAAGTTCCATTCCAGATGATAAGAAATTCATTATTGAAAATAGTTTATCTTTTATTCGCTTATTACTAGATGAAAGTGATTCATTACAATATGAATTGATGAAGTTATATGAGGTTATATGGGCAAATGTATTAAATGACGAGGAATGGATCAACAAAGAATTAACCATTCTTAAACCTTTTACCTCTATTCACGCGACTATTGCCCGTAGCTATTTATTATTTTTAAATGGAAACGATGAAGGTGCTATCCTAACTCTAAAACCAGATGACTTATCAAAGCTTCCTTACTATATCTCTTGGGTAAAGGAACTGCTTTCTCAAAAAGAAACGGAGCGCTTGCCAGTGTGGATAACCTATCTTTCAAATAAAATGGGTGAGTATGTAAGGACTGTTCCCTCCACTTATCAAGGAAGTCGAAATATGGTTTCAATCTTAGTGAACCTTTTTAAACAATACGCACTTCTCATAAAGAAGGAAGATCCTTATATCGTGTGCCTTCAGCTTTTATTACCGTATAGCTTTATTGAATATAGCCAGTATCTACATAACAAAGGATATTTAAAAGAATGGATGGAACTTCAAGTACTGCTAGACTTTGATGATGCCCAACAAGCAAGTGAAATAGCTGAATATGTTATTCAACAACGTGCAGATTATGCGATTCCAATCCTGCATCAAATTATTAGTCACTTTATTTCAGAGCGTAAGAAAACAAGCTATGCACTTGCATGTGATTACTTACTAAAACTACAAGAAATTTATATTAAAACAAATAAAGAGAAGTTGTTTCATCGTTATATACACTATTTACATGGTGAAACAAAATCACTATCCTTATTTCAAAAGCTACTAAAAGAAAGAGGGCTTCATGCTGATGTTTGATTTATTTGAACTAACGCTCCATATTGATAAATACGAAGATAAGTTGTTTTTATACTGCACCGACAGAAACCAACAGCTTCTACAGCCAGCCAAATGGAAGAATTCCCTATTTTTATGGCATTCTTCTTCTTATTACGGTACAACTCTATCTCCTTTTGAGCTGGACGGCAAGAGTGGTATTCTATTGTCAGCATGGGATAGCTTCACATTCTTTTTGTCCATTGAAAAAGGACACTTATTAACACCAACGTTTTCAGAAGAAGTTCAGGATTACTTTAATAGAGCTTTAAAGCTAAAAGAGAACCTATTAACTGTCGATGGATTAACACAGCCTTTATTGGTAAATAGCAATTCAACTTGGGAAAAAAATGTGCTTGAATTTCTTTTTCTCAATCATACTTATCAGCTGCTCGAGGAGGCTAATATCCCTTATCCTCAAAGTGAATATACCGTATCTGTGCGATTTGAAGAACCGTTATTTGAAGGTTCTTTTTGGGAAGTTCAGCTAGTAGCCATTCCTGCAGATAGCGATCAAGACCCTTTTCTTATTCGTGATGACATGATTCATGAGTATCAAAATGAAAAAGCTATTTTATATGAAGTTCAACGAATTAAGCACTCATCACCTACCTTACGACATGCCTTATCAGGAAAAGTACCTACGTTATCTGATGAAGAGCTATGGAACTTCCTGACCCAGGAAAGCAATGAATTAATTCAAAAAGGTGTGCACATGCAGCTACCTAGCTGGTGGAAAGGAATTAAAAAAGGTCGAATTCAAGTACACGCTGTCCATGAAGAAAACCAAGCGTCTTCGTTTGGAATAGAAGCTTTAACAAACTTTCAATGGTCGGTTTCTATAGACTCACATAGGTTAACGGAAGATGAGCTCAACGACTTGATTAAAAAGAAAAAACAGTTGCTAAAATTAGATGGTCAATGGATTCATGTAGACAGTACGCTTATCAGAAAAGCGAAAAAGCTGCTAAAAGAAGCAAAGCAACAAGGCGTTAGCGTCCATCAAGTATTGCGTTCGCATCTAAAACAGCCTTTTTCATTTGATAATGATTGCAATAACGTGCCCATTGAATATTACTTAAATTCACACTCTCAATCAATTGTTAATCAATTAAAGCAAGCTCATACACTTCCACCTATCCAACTTTCTTCTGCTTTTAAAGGAAAACTGCGCCATTATCAACAGGTAGGATTAAATTGGTTAATCCACCTACGTCAAATAGGGATAGGCGGCTTGTTAGCAGACGACATGGGTCTTGGTAAAACGATTCAGTTGATTAGTTATTTTACAAAGGCAAATGAACTAGCCGCTGCACAAAAGCCCTTTTTACTTATTTGCCCAACTTCACTGATTGGGAATTGGGAGAAAGAGCTGAGTAAATTTTCACCTTACCTCAAAGTGTATACTCACTATGGTAAAAACCGATTAGCGTCAGAAAACACAACAAGTCTAGATGAAATAAGTGATTATGATCTAGTCATTACAACTTATCAATTGGTGGCTCAAGAAGTCGGACTTTTTCAAGCGAAAGTTTGGGATACAGTATGTTTGGACGAAGCCCAACATATTAAGAACCCTCATACTAAACAGGCAAAAGCAGTTAAAAAATTAAATACAGCTCATCGATTTGCTCTGACCGGTACACCAATCGAAAATCGGTTAACCGAGCTATGGTCTATTGTTGATTTTCTAAATCCTGGTTATCTAGATAGCTTAGAAAGGTTTAAGAAAGAATTTGTTATTCCAATTGAGAAAGAACAAGACCTAAAAAAATCGAAACAGTTAAAAGCATTGCTTTCTCCCATTTTATTAAGACGTACTAAATCAGATAAAAAAATTGCTTTAGACCTACCTGATAAACAAGAAGAAAAAGTGCATATTGAGTTAACAGCTGAACAAAAAGTGCTGTACGAAGAGCTTGTTCATTCGACTCTTAACGATCTTAAAGAACAAAAAGGAATTGAACGAAGCGGTCAGGTTCTTCAACTTCTAACAAAGCTCAAACTACTTTGTAACCACCCTGCTTTGTTGTTAAAAGAGCCAATTAATAAGCAAGCTATTACTCGATCACCTAAGCTTGAGAAGACAGTTGAGCTACTAAAACAAATTAAACTACAAAATGAAAGCTGCTTAATCTTCACTCAATATCTTGAAACAGGGAACATGCTAAAACGTACTTTGAAAAGAGCTTTAAAAGAAGATGTATTATTCTTGCATGGAGGTTTATCAAAAGCAGAGCGTGATGACATGGTAGCATCTTTTCAATCTGGTCAGCATTCCATTTTCATCTTATCCTTACGATCAGGTGGAGTTGGTTTGAACCTAACAACCGCGAATCACGTAATTCATTTTGATCGTTGGTGGAATCCAGCAGTCGAAAATCAAGCGACAGATCGCGTATATCGAATTGGTCAACAAAAATTTGTCCATATTCATAAATTTATTTCCTTAGGGACGATTGAAGAAAAGATTGATGATATGATGATGAAAAAATACGCGCTAAGTGAACAGTTAGTTCAAAATGACAAGTGGATCACAGAATTGTCACAGCAAGAACTGCAAGAATTATTTCAATACAATTAATAAAAGAAAAAGCCAACTCCTTATTAAATTCAGCTTCAAAAGAAGAAAAAAGGTGTTTTGTGTGACAAAATACCCTTTACTTCTTCTTTTTTTTTAGATTATGATTAAAACGAGTCGAAAATAGTCTAAAAGATTCATATACAAAAGGAGGATTACTAGTGAAAAAAAAGCAAATTGTCCTGTCGATAGGATCGATATTAGGAGGAATTACCCTTTTTCAAACGTCTACTGACGCTGCTTCTACTTCTGTTCAGGTAAAGTCAGGCGATACTTTGTGGTCAATAGCTACTAAATATCAAACAAGTGTACAAAACTTAAAGACTCAAAATAACCTAAAGTCTGATGTTATCCATATAGGACAAACACTCGTGATTTCGTCTAATGCATCAAAACCATCAGAGCCTACGAAACCTGTTGAGACAGCAAAACCAACACCTTCCACACCGAGTACTGCTTCTACTTATAAAGTACAAAGTGGCGATACGCTATATAAGATTGCAGCTCAATTTAAAATGAGCGTTTCAGATTTAAAAAGGTTAAATTCACTCTTATCAAATGTTATTTATGTCAACCAAACATTAAAAGTAAATGGACAAGCTACATCTTCTAACCCCAAGCCGGAAGTAACGGAACCACAAACGCCGTCGGTTTCAACAAATGGTACATACAAAGTTCAGCAGGGTGATACGCTTTCTAAAATTGCAGCTCAGTTTAAAATGAGCGTCTCTGCTCTTAAAACAGCAAATAACTTAAAATCTGATATTATTTATGTCAACCAGGTCTTAAAAGTAACTACATCTGGAGCAGCGCCATCTACGCCAAGCACTGGCACTCCTTCAACTACAACGCCAACCAATGGACAACTAAATGTTTCTAAAATGATTACTGATGCAAAGAAATATATAGGTGTTCCTTATAAATGGGGTGGTACAACACCATCTGGCTTTGATTGCAGTGGATTTATTTACTATGTAATGAAAGAACAAGTTTCAATGCCTCGTTATACAACAATGGGCTTTTGGAATGCTTCAAAGTCGGTAAGTCAGCCACAACCTGGAGATTTGGTGTTCTTTACTACATATACGTCAGGACCTTCACATCTAGGAATTTACCTAGGAAATCGTCAGTTTATTCATGCTGGCTCTTCAACAGGTGTAACTATTTCAAGCTTAGATAATAGCTATTGGAACAAACGCTACCTAGGAGCGAAACGTTTCTCAAAATAAAAGCTAAACTCCTCTAGTTGTTACTTGCAGCTAGAGGAGTTTTTCACAAAAAAGAACCATTGATGAGAGTTCAATGGCAAAGTGGGGATTATAATAAAGAGAGGAAAGTAAGTTTTTCTGATCTTGGATAAAAGAGATAATGAAGCAATTCCATTTAGCTTATAGTGCTGAAAAACATCATGGCTGATTTTCAGGTGAGGAAGGCTTACCGCTTAAAAACCGAACATATTCTGCGATAATTTCTGTAACATAAGCGCGTTGATGCAAGTTGTTTTCAAACGTACGTGTTTGCACACGACCTACGACTCCTATAATAGACCCCTTATCACAGTATTTCGTCATGTTTTCAGCGTTTTTCCGCCATAGCGTTATTGATACAAAATCTGCGTCCACTTCTCCTTCCTGGTTACGAAAATTTCTGTTCACAGCTACTGTAATGTGAGAAAAAGGAATTCCTTCGGAAGTATATTTTAGTTCAGGAGCTCGTGTCAAACGCCCTACTAACACTACTTCATTAATCAATTGATCACCTCTTTATTCAATTTCTACACAATCAAAAGGTTGAATAATAAGAATATTCTTATACCTCATGTTATAATAGTGGTATACGAGTAACATATTTGTTAAAGGAGGAAGCTTCTGTATGAAAACATTTCGATTAGTCGGCCTACAACTAATTGATCATGAAGGAGAGAAACATAATTTAGAATTAAATAAAGGGTTAATTATTAATAAAGAAGATACAGATAACCATTGGATTCTCGAAGCTGTTATTGATCAGCAGTTTACACGCTTATTTGAGCTGCCACTAAAAGATCATCAACCTGTACAAATTGAGGCACTTATCTCAAAACCAACCAACGATCCTGCCTTGTTTTCGGTTCAGGTTGTTTCAGTCAAAGCAATTAACGATAAGCAGATAAGCGTATTAATGAAAGGTACATTACTTGAAAGAAAACTACACTTTGCTGAAATGATTCTCGCTAACTTGATTGAACAAGGTTTAACAGGTTCTGAATTATTAGCACAGTTTAAATATCAGCTTCATAATAAAAAACGAAATAACAAAACTCTTCCTACTAATGAACGAGAAAATATAAAGAACACGTGAAGATTAAAAAATTTATATTACTTAAAAGGGTGTTGAGTCATACGGTGAAGGTTATGGTTGGAGGGTAAAGGATTAATAGGCTTAAACTCTCTATGCTTCCCCAAAAATAAAGGTAAATCATTCATTCGACTATTCTTTCTTTTGCGATGTTTTATTTGATTACGTTTCAAGTAATATTTCGCCATTTCTCTACTCCTTTCTTGTTTGTATTATGTATATTAATATATTTTTTACCATGATTCAACAGCTTTTTCTTCACCTTTTTTTACTTATCAGTTAAGCTTTATTTTTTTCACCACTTTTTTTTAAAAAACCCCTATCTTACTTTATTTAATTTAAAAATAAACGAATATTACCTTGAATTTTCTGTCATTTTGCTGTATTTTTTTAATTAAGTTCGAATATTACTCATTTACATGACTTTAGACCTAATTCCGAACACAATCTATATGAAGAAAGAAGTGGTACTTATGTTAGAAATTGCTGTTAAGATTAAAATGCTTCGTGCTAATGCAGGTTTGACTCAAGATCAATTTGCAAAATTGCTTAATATTTCTCGCTCTAAAGTTTCCAAATGGGAAACTTCCATTCAATATCCCGATATAGCAGACTGCCTTTTGCTTAAAAGTCATTTCCAAATAAATCTAGATGAGTTTTTAGAATCTGAACCTCACCTTCAACAACCCCACAAACTCAACTCTTCACCTGCTACTTATCATGTTTCCGACAACGATGTTCACACTCTACTTATGCTCTTTCAAAAATACCCTGATTTAAAAAAAGCTTTACAAAAACTGCACTCTTTACCAGAAGTACCTCAAAAAGAGCTCTTAAATACCATCACCCCTTTATTCCGGAAATTGTATACGCTTTCAAACAAAAAACAAACATGACAACCTAAGCTGACATGTTTGTTTATACTCATTCTATTCATCTTTACGATCTTTATCTTCCATATCATTCATATCTTCTACTGGGTCTTCTTGGTCATTCTCATTGTTTTCATCATCATTTTGATTCTGGTTATCATCCATGTTGTTCATATCGTTTTCGTCTTGCATCTCTTGTTCTTGCATATTTTCTTCTTTTTGCTCATCCATGTTTTCTTGCTCTTCCATTTGCTCTTCTTCTGGCGGTGGGTCTTGCGTGTTACACGCCCCTAGTGTTGCAAGTGCAAACACAGCTGAACCTAAACCCATAAGTATTTTTTTCTTCATCGTAGCAACTCTCCTTTTACATAAATTCAATCTACGTACTTAGAATGCCACGTGAAGGTATAGTTTATGAACAAATTAAAAAATTAGTTATAATTTACTATTTTATAAAAAGCAAAGCGAATAATTAACGTATACTGTTTACCAGTCCCATCATTTGATCAGCAATTGAAATGGATTGCGAATTAAACTGGTAGGCTCTTTGCGTCAATGTCATATCCGTTATTTCTTTGCTCATATCAACGTTCGATTGTTCCAAGACCCCTTGCCGAATCCCCGATTCCATACGTTCATCACCCTGTAAGCTTTGAATACTATTTTCTTGATTTAGAGCATCAGGAACCTTAAATAAAGATAAACCAACTGCCTCAAGTGACTGCGGACGGTTTACTCGAGTTAAACCTAGGGTAATAACTTCATTTTCTTCACTTCCAACAACAGTTAATTCACCAGCTTTATTAATTTGAAGCTCACGAAAGTCCTTGCTAAAGGAAATAATATTGCCTTCACTATCTAAGACTGCATTTCCATCTGCGTTCACTAACTGTACTTCTCCGTTTCCAAGTGGGGTAAGATAAAAGGAACCGCTTTTTGTATAGTACGTTTCTACTGTACCATTATTATCTCTCTGCACCTGAAAGAAAACGTTTGGGTTGGTTAATGCAACATCTAGTTGTCGCCCTGTTTCTTGAAGTGAACCTTGTGTAGTAACAAGTTTCGTTTGAGAAAGAATGGCTCCTGCTCCTTGACGAATGCCAAGCGGTGTCTTTCTTCCTTGTTCACTTGCTTTATCCGACTGATTAGTGATTTGTTGATACAACATATCACTAAATGACGCGTCACGCTTTTTGTAACCAACTGTATTTACGTTTGCCAAGTTGCTTCCAACTAAATCTAAGCGCTGTTGCAATTGAGTCATTGTGTTTGTAGCATTAATCATCGAGCGATTCACGTATTATTCCTCCAATTATTTGATACAATGCTTATCTTACTTTACCAATTTCATTGGCTGCTTTTTCCATGCTGCGATCGTAAGCTTGCATCACTTTTTGATTTGCTTCAAATGTACGATAAGCAGTAAGTAGTTCAGTCATAGTTTGTGACATATTTACATTAGAGCGCTCCACAAAGCCCTGTTTAATTTCGTAAGAAGCGTCACTGTTTTCAATAGTTGAAGGCAACGGCTCACCATTTTCAGTTTGGTATAGTCCGTTTCCTGTTTTAATGATTGTTTCCATAGAATCAGCATACGCAATATTTAATTGCCCCGTTACTTCACCATTAACCATTACATTCCCTTGATTATCCACTTTAAATTCTTCACTTCCGACATTGATAGGTTCATTATTTATATTAAGCACATATTCACCATTATTAGTGGTTAAAAATCCTGCCGGGTCTACTGAAAAATTACCATTTCGTGTATAAGAAAGGTTATCCTCAGAACTCTGTACTACGAAAAATAAGCCACCATTCTGGTCTGGTAAGTTCGTTTGTAACAGTGCGAGATCTGTTTGGTAATCGGTTTGCTGGAGATCTCCTTGCACAAAATTAGGAACCGTTTCTTGTAAGTATACTCCTGTATTTAAGCTTCCAATGTTCTCTTGAGAACGAGTTACAGTTTTTCCTTTTTGCTGCTCTTCGATACGCTGCAATAACATCTCCGGAAACGCTCTAATAACTCCTTGATCCTCTTTAAAGCCTGGAGTATTTGCATTAGCAATATTATTTGTAAGCATATCTGTTCTTCGCTGTTGGGATAGCATTCCTGCTGTCGCTGTATAAAAACCTTTAAACAACTTGTCCACCTCACACTTTTAGAAATAATAAAACTCCTCTTGTAATACTTTACAAAGAGGAGTTATCATCTTATTTACGCTTTTACAAAAAGCGTATGATAAGAATTTCATTATTAAATAATACTTCGGCGAGAAAGTCGATCGATATTGTCTAGCATAATACCTGTACCAACTGCAACACAATCCATTGGACTCTCAGCAATCAGTACGGGAACTTTTAGTTCTTCTGCTAGCAACTGATCAATACCGTGTAGTAAAGCTCCTCCGCCTGTTAAGATAACACCTCTATCTATAATATCGGCAGAAAGCTCTGGAGGTGTACGTTCTAAGACACTTTTTGATGCTTGTACAATGACGCTAACAGATTCTCTAAGCGCTTCCTCTACCTCATGAGATTTTACTGTGACTGTACGAGGAAGGCCTGACACCATATCTCGACCTCTAATATCTAATTCTTCTTCTCTTGAGTTAGGGAAAACTGTACCAATTTTCACCTTAATTTCTTCAGCTGTTCTCTCACCAATTAACAGCTTATATTTGCTTTTTATATACTGTAAGATTTCAGCATCAAAACGATCTCCAGCCATTTTAATAGATGAAGCTGTTACAATATCGCCCATTGATAACACAGCCACATCTGTTGTTCCACCACCAATATCCACTACCATATTACCGCTTGGTTGAAAGATATCCATTCCCGCACCAATAGCTGCTACTTTTGGCTCTTCTTCTAAATAAATGGTTTTGCCGCCACTTTTTTCGGCTGCTTCACGTATTGCCTTTTGTTCTACGGATGTAATATTCGTAGGACAGCAAATTAAAATGCGAGGTTTCGATAAAAAACCTTTTACATTTAACTTATTAATGAAATATTTCAACATAGATTCTGTAATATCAAAGTCCGCGATTACACCATCTTTAAGAGGACGAATTGCTACAATATTACTAGGTGTACGTCCAACCATCTGACGTGCTTCTTCCCCAACTGCTAACACTTTATTTGTATTTTTATCGATTGCTACAACCGATGGTTCATTTAATACAATTCCTTTGCCTTTTACATGAATTAAGACGTTAGCCGTACCAAGGTCGATACCGATGTCTTTTGCTAACATACCTTAAATCCTCCTTCAGTTTACATATCATTGCATGCATACCATTCTTTTTTCCTAATTTACTATTTTATCACAAATTGTATATGTATGTATTTATTAATAAAAATTTTTATTTTTTTACTTTTTTAACCAATATAAATTCCCCTTTCCTACCCTATTGCTTACGATAGTAAAGGGGAATCGTACTACTTTACAATTTCTTCTTCTTTTTTGTATTTTAATTTTGTTGCTTCCCCTCCACGCAGATGTCGAATTGATTTATGGTAATCAAGTATTTCTTTTACTTCATTTGCTAGTTCAGGGTTTATTTCAGGTAGTCTTTCTGTTAAATCTTTATGGACAGTACTTTTAGAAACACCAAACTCTTTCGCAATTACACGAACGGTCTTTTTGGTTTCCACGATATACTTCCCAATCTTGATAGTTCTCTCTTTGATGTAATCGTGCACTCTACTCGCCCTCCCTAAATTGGATGTGAGATGATGAAAAACATTCTATATTTTTCCACCATTCTCTTTGTAGGTTTGTAACAGTGTATTAGCTTATACGAAGATATATGCTATAAAAGTCAAGAGGGACAAGTGATTTATTTTATTTTTTTAAAAATTCCATCTATTTTATCAAAAAATAGAGAAAAACCTCCTTCTCTTAACCCAAAACTGAGTTTAAGAGAAGGTAGGCTTTTATTAGTTTATATTATGCATTTGATTTTAATTCATCCGCAGATTGCTCTTTCTTTTCAGGAGCTTTAGGTGCTTCGTCACCAGTTTTATCTTCCTGCTTTGACTCTTCTTTATCCTTTGATGGCTCATCAGCTGTAGTCGGTTCTGTCACTTCAGCAGCTTTCACTTCTTTAATAGAAGAGACTGATTTACCAAAGTAATCGCTAGGATTCATAGCAACGCCATCTTTACGAATTTCAAAGTGAACATGGTTATTTGCTTCTTGGTTATATAAGCTCTTTCCAGCTTTAGCAAGCACTTGACCTTGTTTCACAACATCTCCTACTTCAACAGTCGCTTCATCTAACGATTGGTACTGCGTAACAAGTCCATCTTTGTGATCCACTTCAATTACAAATCCAAGCAACGGGTCTTTTTCGGCTTTTGTAACAGTTCCACTTGCAGCTGCTGTTACATCAAATGATTTATCACCTTCTACCGCTAAGTCAATACCTGTGTTTGGGTGATACGTATTATTATAAAATACGAGTGCTGCTTCTTGTTGTTTCTTTGATGCTTGATCATCGTAAAATGGTTTCTTCACAACAGCATCCTTATCATTTACAAGTGGCATCTTTAAATTCTCAAGCGATGCATTTACTTCCATTGCATCTTCTGTATATGCAGTCCCATCTTGTCCATAACGATCTTTAGCATCTTCGCTTAGGTTACTATTTCCATTCGCTTGAAACCAAAGAACGGCTGTAAGGATAATTGCTGCGCTTGCCAGATAGATTGCTGGGAAAATCCAACGCTTTCTAAAAAGTTTGTGAACCTTTGATTGTTGAGAAGTACGTTTCTTTTCTTCCTCTCTCATGTATCATCACCTCAGCAACCAGTTTGAACACAATTTTAAGAATATATACACAACCTAAAAGTTTTTTTCGATTATTTTTCGACAAACGTTTTAAAAATATACATAAAGCTATTTATTTCCCCAAAAAAAGCTTACTCTAGATCTATGTCTAGAGTAAGCTTTTTTATTTACTTTTTAGCCGTTAGCTGTGTAACATACTGGTCTGAGCCGGCGATTGCTACACCTGTATAATAATGAGTCACTATGTCTTTATAAGATTTACCCTCCATAGCCATACCGTTAGCACCGTATTGACTCATACCAATTCCATGCCCATATCCCTTAGTTTCAATGACAATATGGTCATTCTCACGCTTCCATGTAAAATCAGCTGATGAAAGATTTAGCTTATTACGTACCACAGTTCCAGCTATCTTTTTATTGCCAACCTGCACATAATCTACTCGTTTTCCAGGCGTTTTTGAAATAATATTACCTACATCACCAGATTGTGAGATGTTGACGTCTAGCTTCTGTTCAAACTCTGAAATAGATACCATCTTTTGATTTTTAAACTTAGGTGATTTCGTGTCCCAATGACTCTCGACACTCTTTAAATAAGGGATAGAATTTGACCACACCGACTCTGAATTTTCCGTATAACCATTGCTAGTTGAAAAAAATGTGGCATCAATGGGCTTATTTTTATACGTCAAGATTTGTCCCTCTGTTTTTTTAACCGCATCTTTTACTTTTTTGATTTTCCACTCATACTCTTTTCCCCATTGCTCTTTTAATTCTTTTTCACTTAAATATACTTGATCGTTTACAGTATCTGTAATGTCTGCTCCGGCTGGTAAGCCTGCATTTGCTCTATTCATAAGCTTTTGAACAGTATAAGTGCGCGCTGCAAGGCTTTGGGCTTTCAATGCTTCCAATTCAAACTCTGCAGGCATTTCAGCAGCTACGACTCCTACTAGATATTCTTCAAGAGGCAACGTCTCTACCTGCTCTGATTGAGAGCGATATACACCTACATCAATATCTAGCTGTGAACTAGGCGCTTCCTCTACCTCAGACTGTTCCGCTTTTTTATTCTCTTTATTCATTAATGAATCGCTTTCGTTTTCAATAAAAGGTATCACCAATAAAGTTGGAATTAAAAGAATGACGAGAAAGAAGATCGCTGCTAGAATAATCATTGGCTTTATTTGCTTCATGTACACAGAGCCTCCATATCTATGAATTTATCAAGGAACTCAATAATCCTTATAATTCATATTTATGGATAGGGACAAGCTTTTATGACACTCCAAAACCTTTTCTAAATTTGTCCATAAAAAAAAGTATCTCGACAAAGCGAGATACTTTTTTATTACATATTTACATCAGATACTTGTTGTGATGTTTCCACTTGATGTGTTTTATCATTTACACGTTCAATATCAGCACCTAATCCCGCTAGCTTTTGGTGGAAGTTCACATAGCCACGATCTAAATGCTTTAATTCAGTAACGCGCGTATAGCCATCAGCCACTAAGCCAGCAAGCGTTAATGCTGCTGCAGCACGTAAATCTGTTGCTGCTACTTCTGCGCCTTGTAGTTTTGAAGGACCATTAATAATCACAGAACGACCTTCAATTTTAATATCTGCATTCATACGACGAAACTCTTCGACATGCATAAAGCGATTTTCGAAAACTGTTTCTGTAATCATACTTGTGCCTTCAGCTGCTAACAATAATGCCATCATTTGAGATTGCATATCTGTTGGGAAGCCAGGGTGTGGCATCGTTTTAATATCAACAGGCTTTAATTTCTCCGGTCCAATAACACGTAAACCGTCGCCTTCTTCAATAATCTTCACGCCCATCTCTTCCATTTTTGCTACCAACGAGCTCAAATGTTCAGATACAGCTCCACGTACAAGCACATCTCCACCTGTAATCGCTGCTGCTACCATGAACGTACCTGCTTCAACGCGATCAGGAATAATTGAATGTTCGGCACCATATAATTTGTTAACACCCTCAATTCGGATTGTACCAGTTCCAGCTCCACGTACTTTCGCACCCATCGCATTTAAGAAGTTTGCTAAATCCACAATTTCAGGCTCTTTTGCTACGTTTTCAATAATTGTTGTACCTTCAGCAAGCGTTGCCGCCATCATGATATTTTCAGTGGCACCTACACTTGGGAAATCTAAATAAATCTTTGCACCTTGTAATCTTCCTTCAACTTCAGCATAGATAAAGCCGTTTCCAACCGTAACTTTGGCTCCCATTGCTTCAAAGCCTTTAAGGTGCTGATCAATTGGACGAGAACCAATTGCACATCCACCTGGTAACGCAACACGCGCTTTACCAGTACGGGCTAATAAAGAACCCATTACTAATACAGATGCTCGCATTTTTCTTACATACTCAAAAGGTGCATCTGTTTCTAATTCTCTTGATGCATCTACAACTACACGATTTGTTTCAAAATCCACTTCTGCATTCAGATGTCTTAAAACTTCGCCAATCGTAAATACATCGGAGAGAGCTGGTACATCATTTAAAATGCTTTTTCCATCACTAGCTAATAATGTTGCAGTGATAATAGGTAAAACGGCATTCTTTGCACCTTCTACTTTTACTGTACCGTTTAATCTATTTCCACCGCGGACGATGATTTTTTCCAAGGTATTCCCCTCCGCGTCCATTTTCTATATATTAATATTCAGACGTAATAATAGGTGTGCCAACAACTAGGGTTGTTTGACCGCCCATTCCTGTCTTGCGTAATGCAATTTGTAAGTTCATTTCCTGCTGTTGACTTGAAAGAGCTTCTTCCCACAGTCCAGTATATGCTGATACTGATACAAATGACTCTTCCATTAGCGATTCAATCTGCTGGGCATTGAATGCTGTTAATAATTGCTTGACTTGTAAAGACAAAACACTTTCCATCTTATCATTTATTTCACCTTTTATACAAGAGAAAATTAATGGATTTGTTAGGAAAAGTTGCTCATAATTGTCTTTAAAAATCTCTTCGGCATCGTTGACATTCCGAGTCGTGAATCCTTGTCCTATTAACTCATATGAGATATATCCACCCTTACTTTTTTCATCTCCCGTATAGGTTAACATAATCAACTCTTTCACAGATTCCGTTTGTCTTGTACCCTTAGCTTTCCATACATCGTTTTCCCTTTTAATGTCCCATTTAAAACCTCTAAATTTACTTTGAAGCTGTTTTGATTTCATTTGGAAGTTTACTAGACTAGTAACGTCCATAGCTTCTTCACGTGCATACAATGACCATTCTTTCATCTCTACAGCTTCTTTATTTAAGACGTTAACCATTTTTTCAAGCGTTGAATTCGAAGCTTGTGCATTGGTCACGTAACTTCCATAATATACGATTATACCTGCAATGAAAATAGCCAAAAAGACACTAATTTTTTTCCCCATTTCCTCACTCCCTCTTCTTACTATCAGCCTGTCCAAATTAACCAGATGAATACACCTGTTTCGTCGTCATTTTTAGACAGCCTTTTAAGAGGGTAGCACTACTTTCTATTGAAATAAGGAAGGAATTCGCTGCGACCAGAATAAGTAATCCAAAAAGAAATTACTAACAGTAGAAGCGATTGTAATAGTTAGCAAGATTAACATGATTCTTGCTTGTACTATCCGGTTTGGCTTCATTAATTTCTCAATCTGAAAACCTTGAAGCGCATACCATGTAATGACAATAAAAATAAGGTGAGAAACCATCGCTAATAGCGCCTGTGGACCAATACCACCAATTAGCATGATCACACCTCCTTAACATAATGATAAAAAACAAAGAAAAGCCACTATCTCATTTAATCACAGTCCAGCGCAATGTGCAAAGATTTACCTCTATATAACTTAATTTACATATTTTAACTTAATATAATCTTTTTATTTACATGTAAAAAGCCTCCTTAAAAGCTTAAGGAGGCTTTAGTTATTACATTTTTTGTTTAGTAACTTCTATGCGATTTAAAGCACGCTTTAAAGCTAACTCAGCACGTTTATGATCAACGTCATCTTGTTTGCTTTGCAGTCGTGTTTCTGCTCTCTTTTTTGCTTCTTCTGCACGAGAAACATCAATCATATCTGACGTCTCTGCTGCTTGTGCTAAGATTGTTACTTTGTCAGGTCTTACTTCAAGAAAGCCTCCACTAACAGCTACAACTTCATCACTGCTGCTTCCTTTTTTCAAGCGGACGGCTCCAATTTGTAATGGAGCTACCATCGGAATATGTCCATGTAAGATACCAAGCTCACCACTTTGAGCTCTAGCACTGACCATTTCCACTTCCGAATCGTAAACTGGGCCATCAGGAGTGACTACACTGACATGGATTGTCTTCATTCAAAAAACCTCCTATGTCCCTATATTATACTTCTACTCCCATGCTTTTCGCTTTTTCAACTACTTCTTCAATACGTCCTACTAAACGGAAAGCATCTTCTGGTAAATGATCATATTTACCTTCAAGAATTTCTTTAAATCCTTGAACCGTTTCTTTAACTGGTACGTATGAACCTTTCTGACCAGTAAATTGCTCCGCAACGTGGAAGTTTTGAGATAAGAAGAATTGAACACGACGAGCACGTTGTACAACAAGCTTATCTTCATCAGATAACTCGTCCATACCTAAGATTGCAATAATATCTTGTAATTCTTTATAGCGCTGTAACGTTTGCTGAACTTGACGTGCAACGTTATAGTGCTCTTCACCTACGATTTCCGGAGAAAGCGCGCGCGAAGTCGAAGCTAACGGATCCACCGCTGGGTAAATACCCATCTCAGATAGCTTACGCTCTAAGTTAGTTGTTGCATCTAAGTGAGCAAATGTTGTTGCAGGAGCCGGATCCGTATAGTCATCGGCTGGTACATAAATCGCTTGGATCGATGTTACAGAACCAACGCTAGTAGATGTAATACGCTCTTGTAATTGACCCATTTCCGTTGCTAGTGTAGGCTGGTAACCTACCGCTGAAGGCATACGACCAAGTAGGGCTGATACCTCTGAACCAGCTTGAGTAAAACGGAAGATGTTATCGATAAAGAACAGAACGTCTTGTCCTTGCTCATCACGGAAATATTCAGCCATTGTTAAACCAGTTAATGCAACACGTTGACGTGCTCCAGGTGGCTCGTTCATTTGACCAAATACCATCGCTGTCTTTTTAATAACACCAGAATCTGTCATTTCGTGGTATAGATCGTTACCCTCACGAGTACGCTCACCTACACCTGCGAACACTGAGATCCCGCCGTGTTCTTGTGCGATGTTATTGATTAGTTCTTGAATAAGTACAGTTTTACCTACACCTGCTCCACCGAACAGACCGATTTTACCACCTTTAATATAAGGAGCTAAAAGGTCAACTACTTTAATTCCCGTTTCTAGGATTTCAGCTTGTGTAGATAAGTTTTCAAATTTTGGTGCTTCGCGGTGAATTGGATCACGACGAGCTCCCGCACTGATTGGTCCATCTAAATCGATATGCTCACCTAATACGTTAAACACACGACCTAACGTTACATCACCAACCGGTACAGAAATTGGTGCGCCTGTATCTTCTACTTCTAGTCCACGAACTAGTCCATCAGTTGAAGACATTGCTACTGCACGAACTGTATTATCACCTAAGTGAATTGCAACTTCTAATGTTAATTCGATTGCTACTTCACTTTCACTAACAGGTTTATGAGAAATTTTAAGGGCGTTATAGATTGCTGGAAGGTGTCCGCTGTCAAACTTTACGTCTACAACTGGACCCATGATTTGAGTAACGCGTCCTTTTGCCATCGTGTTCCCTCCTAACTTGCTTTTCAAGTCTTATTTCTATTCTAAAGCCGCTGCTCCACCAACAATCTCCGTAATTTCTTGCGTGATTGCTGCTTGACGAGCACGGTTATATGATAAGGTAAGATTATTAATAAGGTCTTTTGCATTATCCGTTGCATTTTTCATCGCTGTCATACGCGCTGCGTGCTCACTTGCTTTTCCATCCAGTAAGCCACCATAAATAAGGCTTTCTGCATATTGTGGCAATAGCACTTCTAATATCTCCTCTTGAGAAGGCTCGAACTCATAGGATACAAGCTTCCCTGTTGGAGCTAAATCAGCTAACGGCAACAGCTTCTTTTCCGTTACTTCTTGAGAGATTGTATTAATAAAATGGTTATAGTATAAATACAATTCATCAAATGTACCGTCTGCGAACATATGCACCGTTTGCGAAGTAATTCCTTGAATATCAGCAAAAGATGGTTGGTCGGATAAACCAGTAATTTCTAAAAACACTGGAATACCACGCTTGATAAAGAAGTCACGCCCAACTTTCCCAATTGCAATTACACCATATTCATCGGAAGATGCATGACGTTTTTCGATTGCTTGTGAGACAGCGCGTAAAACGTTACTATTATAAGCTCCTGCTAAGCCACGATCTGAAGTAATGACAATGTATCCTGTTTTCTTTACAGGACGAGCCGTTAGCATTGGATGTGCAGCGCCTTTGCTGCCTCCTGCTACGCTTGCAACTACTTCTTGAATCTTTTCCATATAAGGAACGAAAGACTTAGCGTTTTGCTCGGCACGGTTTAACTTTGCAGCTGAAACCATTTCCATTGCTTTTGTAATTTGACTCGTTTTTTTCGTTGATGTAATTCTCGTTTGTATATCACGTAATGATGCCACAGGTTTCACCACCTTGTTTTAGAAGATCACGTGGTATGAAAGGTGAACGTAAGTTCACCTTTACCTTAATAAAAGCTTGTCTTAACATACCATTTTGACAAAGTTAACGATTACTCAGATGCTACAAATGTTTTCTTGAACGCTTCAAGAGCAGACTCAAACGCACCATCTTCAGGCAGTCCGCCAGTTGTACGAATTGTTTCAAGAACTTCTTTACGATTTGAATCCAACCATGCTAAGTACTCATCTTCGAAACGAGTGATATCAGCAACTGGTACATCATCTAAGAAGCCTTTTGTTAACGCATATAAAATCGCTACTTGTTTTTCTACGCGAAGCGGCTTGTGTAAGCCTTGTTTTAATACCTCTACTGTACGCGCACCACGGTTAAGCTTTGCTTGTGTAGCTTGGTCAAGGTCTGATCCAAACTGAGCAAATGATTCAAGCTCGCGATAAGATGCTAAATCCAAGCGTAGCGTTCCAGCTACTTTCTTCATCGCTTTAACCTGAGCTGACCCACCTACACGTGATACTGAAAGACCTGCGTTAATCGCTGGACGTACACCTGAGAAGAATAAGTCAGACTGTAAGAAAATTTGTCCATCCGTAATCGAGATTACGTTTGTTGGAATATAAGCAGATACGTCTCCTGCTTGTGTTTCAATAAATGGAAGAGCTGTTAATGATCCTCCACCTTTAGCATCTGATAATTTTGCAGCACGCTCTAATAAACGAGAGTGTAAGTAGAATACATCCCCTGGATATGCTTCACGACCTGGAGGACGACGAAGTAATAATGAAAGTTCACGGTATGCAGATGCTTGTTTTGTTAAATCATCATAGATAACAAGTACGTGTTTGCCGTTATACATGAACTCTTCACCCATTGTTACACCAGCATAAGGTGCTAAGAACAGCATTGGTGCTGGTTGAGAAGCAGATGCTGTTACAACGATTGTGTAATCAAGTGCTCCATGCTTACGCAATGTCTCTACTACGTTACGTACTGTTGATTCTTTTTGACCAATAGCTACGTAAATACAAACCATATCTTGGTCTTTTTGATTTAAAATTGTATCGATTGCCACAGATGTTTTACCTGTTTGGCGGTCACCAATGATAAGCTCACGTTGACCACGGCCAATTGGTACAAGCGCGTCAATCGCTTTAATACCTGTTTGAAGTGGCTCGTGTACAGATTTACGATCCATAACACCAGGAGCTTGACTTTCAATTGGACGTGTTTTTGTTGTTCCAATTGGGCCTAAACCGTCTACAGGTTGACCTAACGAGTTTACAACACGACCAATTAATTGTTCTCCTACAGGAACTTCCATGATTCTTCCCGTACGACGTACCTCATCCCCTTCACGAATTCCAGTGTAAGGTCCTAAGATAATGATACCGACATTGTTTTCCTCTAAGTTTTGTGCCATACCCATGACACCGTTTGAAAATTCAACTAACTCTCCAGCCATGACATTGTCGAGGCCATGAGCACGTGCGATACCATCCCCTACTTGGATAACAGTACCTACATCACTCACTTTAATCTCAGACTGATAGTTTTCAATTTGCTGTTTTATCAGCGCACTAATTTCTTCAGCTTTGATGCTCATGAATTTCACCCCTATCTACGATCTATGTGCAAGAAGTTCGCGATGTACCGATTCTAATTTCCCGGAAATACTTCCGTCATAAATACGGTTGCCGATGCGAAGCTTCACGCCGCCGATTAGGCTTTTATCGATTACATTTGTAATATATAATGAATGCTTTCCTACCTTTGGTGCAAATGTTTCAGAAATAGCACGCTCTTCATCTGAAGATAATGCTTTTACAGAGTAAACGGTAGCTTCAGCCACACCTCGTGCTTCATTTGCAAGAGCACGATACTCACGAGTGATCTCCCCTACTACTTGAATACGATGACGATCTAATAATAAAAGGAGCGTATTTTGAACCGTTTCTGTCAACGTTGAAAACGTTTGGCGAACTAAGTCTTTTTTTCGGTTGTTTGAAATCTTTGGATGCGTTAACACTTCAATTAAATCATCGTTTTGAGCGAAAACTGCTTCCACTACGTCTAATTCTTCTTGTAAAGCATCGATAGATTGCTTTTCAGAAGCTAATTGAAAAAGAGCTAATGCATAACGCTTCGCGACTGCCGGCTGACTCATCGTACATCCCCTACTTCTTGAATGTACTCATTGATCAACTTCTCTTGATCTTGCTCTGACAATTCTTTTTCAATCACTTTCGACGCGATTAATACAGATAATGATGCAACTTGCTCACGAAGTGCAGTAACTGCTTGATCTTTTTCTTGCTGAATTTCTTGTTTTGCTAATGCTTTTAAGCGCTCAGACTCTTCACGCGCAGCAGCAACAATTTCTTCTTTTTTCTCTTCAGCGGATTTTCTTGCGTTTTCCATTAAAACTTGAACCTCTTCACGAGACTGTTTTAACAGCTCGCGTTGCTCTTCAACAAGCTTTTGTGCTTGTTGATTCTGCTGTTCAGCTGAATCAATTTCACTTGCAATATGCTCTTCACGCTGTTTCATGATACCCATTACTGGACCAAACGCGAACTTTCGTAACAATGCTAGCAAGATAAGGAACATTACTAATTGGAATAAAATATCTCCACCGTTAAAGCCTGATGCTCCTAATACAAACGTATTTGACACGGCTGCTTCACTCCCTTCAAAGACTTAACATCTATGATTTTGCTCATTAAAGACATAAAGCAATGGCGAAGGTTCTTTTCGAATGATCTTCGCCACTTTTAAACGTTTTAAGTTACTAATTATTGACCTTGAACCATGAACGCGATTACTACAGCGATGATAGGAATCGCCTCTACTAATGCAACCCCGATGAACATTGTTGTTGTTAATGTACCACGTGCTTCTGGTTGGCGAGCGATACCTTCTACTGTTTTTGATACGATAAGACCGTTACCGATACCAGCACCTAGTGCCGCTAAACCAATTGCAATTGCAGCTGCTAATAAACCCATTTTATAAAGTCCTCCCTTAGTGAAATAGAATTTTTTCAACATGTTTTAAACTCGCTCAAAACGGGTAAAGCTTGAGCGAAGGTTTTATAAATTAATGGTCTTGACTCACTTTGTGTGCCAGGTAAACCATTGTTAACATTGTAAAGATAAATGCTTGAATTGCACCTACGAAAATACTGAAGCCTTGCCATGCCAATGTTGGCACAACCGCCCCAAATAATCCAAGAGCAGTACCACTTGTAGCAAGCCCTGCTAATAAAGTTAACAGAATTTCTCCTGCATAGATATTCCCGAAAAGACGTAGACCAAGCGTTAGCGTATTTGCAAACTCTTCAATAATCTTTAATGGGAATAGAAAAGGCATTGGTTTGAAGTAATCTCGACCATATTCTGCGAACCCCTTCATCTTAATACCATAATAATGTGATAAGACAACGACCATTGCTGCTAGAGTCAATGTAATCGTCGGATCAGCAGTCGGTGATTTCCACCATAATTCGTGATCGACAACAACGGCAAATGGCAATCCTAACATATTGGCAACGAAGATATACATTAAGAGCGTTACACCTAGTGTTAAGAAGCGTCCACCTGTCTTCCAATCCATTGTGCTGTTAATGAGGCCTTTTACAAAGTCTAATACCCACTCCAGGAAGTTTTGCATACCTGTAGGCTTCATTGCTAAAGTACGAGTACATAAAACTGCAATTAAAAACACAATGACTGACGCCACGGTAATCATCAACATGTTACTGAGATTAAACGTAAGACCAAAGAAATCTTGAGTTGGTGATTCATGACCCAACTATATTCACCTCTCTTCCCATCTCCTGCGTATATTTTGAACAACTAAATCTATGATAATGACAAGATAGGATGTCATTAATCCCATAACTACACCAATAATATGAAAAGTATTTGGATAAGAGATTGTAATTACAACTGCTAGCGCAGCGGTTGCAAACCTTGCAAATGTTCCTACTGAACGAGGTCGTTTTCCTTCATCCAGCGCTTGTCCAAACTGTTTAGCCCTTCTTACTAAAACCCAAAGGTTATACAAACTGAGTGCTGTACCTAAAATCAGGCCTAAAAACACGGTTTGATAAGGAGTAAATCCCCATCCGAGAACGTATATTGCTAATAAATAAAATATGTAGGATCGAAGTCTTGGAAATAAATGTTGCAATTCTTGCATGGATTATTAATCTCCTGAAAAAAATTGTCGGACTGTGCGCAGCATGGCATAGACGCCAACTGCAAGCCCTAAAAGAAGGCCTAAAACTAAAAAAAGTGGCTCAGTCCCAACTTTTCCATCAATCCATTTGCCACCAAATAGACCGATTAATACGGAACCTGCTAACTGAGAAAGAATGGTGGACATTAATGCAATCGCTTGTAATGACTGCCGTTTTTGCTTAGTCATTTAGAAAACCCCTTTTTGGTAAATTCTTTTTTTTCAAAAAAATCTACATACTCTAAAGCTATGCAAACTTATGTATAAATTACCAAAAAAGTTAAAAACAGTTAGTCGAAAACACAAGCGAACCTTGATTTTCAAGTGTTGAAAACCTTATCATTTATATCCATTGTTAGCATACAATAGCACATATTTAATGTCAATGTGTTTAAGCTAAAAACTTCACAATCTAAAAAGGGATGTTCACATTTTTGCCACACATATTTCATAATTAAATAAGAACAATGTAAAAGGGCATCAAACCTTGGTTTGATGCCCTTTTACTCAATCATCAGCCTCGCATTTACTACCTCTGTTTTACCATCTTTTTTAGCATATGCGAATACTTTATAATCACCTTTAGGTAGCTCTTCCTGCAGTTGAATTTTCCGCTTTAACATTCCTCTTTCTAATTTCTTATCTACATCTAAATAAGAGACGAATCGAAGGGTATCCGTGTCATAAACAGCAATTCCAAATTCATCCGCTCCTTCAGGTAAAAATGCTTCATATATATAAGTATTAGCATCACTTCCTTGCATAGCCTGCAGTCCCATAACTCGAGGGTAATTTGGCTTTTCGACCATATACAAATACGGTATTGATATTGTTTCACGTGAATCACGAATTTCCAACCGTCCATCATATATGCCTTTTTTCTTTTGATGGCTGTTTACCTGAAGATCAAATGAAATAGTCTTCGCTTCTTTAGGCTTTAATGTGAAAGAAAGCGGTACTCTCCAAGTTTCACCAGACTTTTTTGTTGGAGGCGTAACATGATAAACGTTTTTATAATTTGATTCATTAAAGATGCTCATTTTAATTCTTTTACTACTTTGTCCTTCAAAAATTCCAAAAGGTAACGTGCTAGGTGATAACAGCGTTGTTGCTTTTACTGCACGTTCCACTTGAATCCTTCCTGCGCCTTGTTCATATACGTGATATAATTCACCCTTCAAATTCCTAATTGGCTTTGCCGTACTCATCAGTGCAGCTTTTACTTGTTCAGGAGACCAATCAGGGTGAGCCTGTAAAAGTAAAGCACAGGCTCCCGCTACGTGAGGTGCTGCCATGCTCGTTCCATTTAAAGGCTCATACCCGTTCGGTACCGTACTCATGATTTGATAGCCTGGCGCTACTACATCAGGCTTAATGTCCCATGTGCTTGTAACCGGGCCCCTTGAACTAAAAGGGGTAATAATATCTTCTATAGTCTTGGAGAAAGTAGATGCATACACGTTTCCTTTTTGAATTTCTTTCTTTATGACTTCCCCCACATCACTCGAAACGATAACTACTGGAATTGAAAACAATTCGCTTACAGTCTCATCTACCACTCCGTTGATAGCATGGTATACAATTACCGCTTTAGCTCCAGCTTTTTTAGCTTTGTTTATTTTATTCGATAGAGGAATTTCCCCGGTATGCATAAGGACGACCTTATTTCCAACATCAATCATTTCCCTTCCGCTTCCCGCGTCCTTTAATACAATTTTCTGATCCATATCCCATTTCTCAG
The DNA here is from genome assembly GCF_036409025.1 of Priestia sp. GS2. Lineage (NCBI taxonomy): Bacteria > Bacillati > Bacillota > Bacilli > Caryophanales > Bacillaceae > Priestia > Priestia sp. GS2. The sequence goes on from NZ_JAZGJX010000001.1 coordinate 3,631,164, forward strand.
CATTGGGTAATGGAGATAGAGAAATATCATGTGGGAAACTTTCCATTTTTATAAATGGAATGCTTGTTGGAGAAACGGATGCACCAACTGAAATTGCTTCTCGAGCTGTTCCAGGAGATCCGACAGTCCACAATCCTGGCCCTGAATTACCGCTGGACGTTACCGTTACGATTCCTTTTTCAACGGCCTTATTCAGAGCTAAACTAGTCGGTAAATCTGGCCCATTAATATCGTTTCCTAGGGATAAGTTGATAACATCGACTCCATCTTGAATGGCTTTTTCAACAGCTAGAATAACGTTTTCAGAAGAACCAGAACCGCCTGGACCTAATGCTCGATAAGCATAAATTTCAGCTTCAGGTGCCACTCCACGCATCTTCCCGTTTGCTCCGATAATACCAGCCACATGCGTACCATGAAGCGTAGGCTCTCCTTGCTTACTTACTGTTTCCATTGGAGAGTAATCTTGGTCGACAACGTCATATCCACCTCGATAATTTGACTTTAAATCAGGGTGATTAAAGTCAATTCCTGTATCAATCACTCCAACTTTTATCCCTCTACCTGTTAAACGTTGGTTTTTTTTATCAAACATGCCCCTTACCTTTTCACTGCCAATATAAGATGCGCTTCCTTCATTTTTTGCATGATACGAAACAGAAGCATGTGAACTATCAATATAAGATTCTTCTCGCAGTCTTTGTAAGTCGTATAAAGTCCCCGATACGGATAGACCTATAAATACTTCTCGAAATTCGTGGTTAATGCTTACGTTGGGATATTTTTTCTTTATTTCTTGTTTTGCAACTGCCACATTCTGCTCGTTCAGTATGAGAATGTATGTTTTTTGCACCTGTTTTTCAAATGATTGAATATCTGGAAACTCTACGCCTTCACTGTACGTGATTGTACTGTTTACTCCAAATATTAATAATAATAAAATGGTTATTTTCCACATAAAAACACCTCTCAACATAGCGTGTCACAAATAGACTGCATTCATGTGAGAGGTGTTAGGTTTATTTTTATAACGGCTTAAATTCTTCAGGTCTTTCTTCACGATGTTTAAAATAGTAGCTAATTGCATCGCAAATACGTTCAGAAGCATGACCATCTCCATAAGGATTAGATGCTTTCGACATTGTTTCATAAACGGATGTGTCGATTAATAACTCTTTCGCTAAGGTGTAAATCGTTTCTTCTTCTGTACCAGCTAACTTTAACGTTCCTGCTTCAATACCCTCTGGACGCTCCGTTGTATCACGTAATACTAACACAGGTACACCAAGAGAAGGTGCTTCTTCCTGAACGCCACCGGAATCCGTTAGAATAAGATGTGCTCGATTCGCAAAGTTATGGAAGTCAATTACATCCAATGGCTCAATAAGATGAATACGATCATCATCGCCTAATATTTCATTGGCTGTTTCACGTACAACAGGATTTAAGTGCACAGGATAAACAACTTGTACGTCATCATGTTCAGTTACAATGCGCTTTACGGCTCTAAACATATTTTTCATTGGCTCACCTAAATTTTCACGACGATGAGCGGTTAATAAGATAAGACGATCAGTACCAAGGTTACGTAAGACTTCATGCTCATACGAATCTTTTACAGTTGTTTTCAGCGCATCAATAGCTGTGTTTCCTGTCACAAAAATATTTTCTTCATTCTTGTTTTCTGTTCTCAAATTAACAGAAGACTTCGTTGTTGGAGCAAAGTGTAAATCTGCTAGTACACCCGTCAACTGTCGATTCATCTCTTCAGGATAAGGTGAATATTTATTCCATGTACGAAGACCTGCTTCTACATGCCCTACAGGAATTTGGTTATAAAACGCTGCTAGTCCCGCAATAAATGTTGTTGTTGTATCTCCATGAACCAACACAATATCTGGCTTTACTTTTTGCATTACATCGTTTAAACCTTCTAATCCCCTAGTTGTTACATCCATTAATGTTTGACGGTCTTTCATAATGTTTAAGTCATAATCTGGTTCAATATTAAAGATGGATAGCACTTGATCAAGCATTTGACGATGCTGAGCAGTAACAGTCACAATTGCTTCAAATTCCTCGGGACGTTTCTTTAGCTCAAGAACAAGTGGTGCCATTTTAATAGCTTCCGGTCTAGTACCAAATATCGTCATTACTTTAATTGGTTGCTTCATTATTTATCACCCGTATCTGAGAAATTATTTTGTGCCGAATAAACGGTCTCCCGCATCTCCTAAACCTGGAACAATGTAACCATGGTCATTTAATTTTTCGTCTAAAGCTGCGATATAAATATCAACATCTGGGTGCGCTTCTTTTACAATTTCTACTCCCTCTGGAGCAGCAATTAAGCACATAAATTTAATGTTTTTTGCACCGCGCTTTTTCAACGAATTGATTGCTTCAACTGCTGAACCACCTGTTGCAAGCATTGGGTCTACAACAATAAAATCACGCTCTTCTACATCATTTGGTAATTTTACATAGTATTCAACTGGTTGCAGTGTTTCTGGATCACGGTATAGGCCAACATGCCCTACTTTTGCTGCAGGCATTAGTTTTAAGAAACCGTCAACCATTCCGATACCTGCACGTAAAATCGGTACAATTCCTAACTTTTTACCAGCAATTACTTTAGAAGTTGTTCTACATACTGGTGTATCAATTTCTACATCTTGTAAAGGTAGATCACGAGTTGCTTCGAACGCCATTAAGCTCGCTACTTCATCTACTAGCTCACGAAATTCTTTTGTTCCCGTCTTTACATCACGTATGTATGTTAATTTGTGTTGAATAAGAGGATGATCGAATACGTATACTTTGCCCATTAAAATCTCTCCTTTGAATTTAAAAATGTCCACATTGAAATACCATTCAAGCCCTTGAATGGTACCTACTTTAAAAAAAACGATAACGTTAACATAACTTAAGCATTGCATCTATTTTACAGAAAATTATTTTTGAGTTCAAGCTTAATCCAAAAATAGATATTTTTCTATAACAATTTTGTAACCATATTATTCACCTTTAAACGTTGATACAAAAAGAAAAGTTGGGTAACTTCCCAACTTTTCTTTTTGTATTTTACTATTTATCTTATATAGATTATAGAGATGCATACATTTCAAATTTACTTGTTAATGCTTCTACACGAGCTGTTGCTTCTGCTAACTTTTCTTCATTATCAATGTTTTTTAATGTTAAGCCAATGATAGCAGCGATTTCATCCATTTCTTCAGCACCAAATCCGCGAGTCGTCACAGCAGCTGTTCCAATACGAATTCCACTTGTTACAAATGGACTTTGTTGGTCGTAAGGAATTGTGTTTTTATTCGTTGTAATTCCAACTTCATCTAACGCTTTTTCAGCCACTTTACCTGTTAGTCCCATTGAGCTTACATCGATTAAAACAAGATGATTATCTGTACCACCAGAAACTAATGTAAAACCTTCTTTTGTTAGGCCTTCAGCTAAGCGATTTGCATTATCAATGATGTTTTGTGCATATTGCTTAAATTCTTCTTGTAACGCTTCACCAAATGCTACTGCTTTAGCAGCAATAACGTGCATTAATGGCCCACCTTGAATTCCAGGGAAGATTGATTTATCAATTGCTTTTGCAAATTCTTCTTTACATAAAATCATTCCACCACGCGGTCCGCGTAATGTTTTATGCGTAGTTGTTGTAACGAAATGAGCATGTGGAACTGGATTCGGATGAAGGCCTGCTGCTACAAGTCCAGCGATATGAGCCATATCCACCATTAAATATGCTCCCACTTCATCTGCAATTTCACGGAATTTTTTAAAGTCAATTTCACGAGGATACGCACTAGCACCAGCAACAATCAACTTCGGCTTATGAGTACGTGCTTTTTCCAATACATCTTCATAGTTAATACGATGTGTTTCTGCGTCTACACCATATTCAATGAAATTGTACTGCACGCCGCTAAAGTTTACTGGACTACCATGCGTTAAATGTCCACCGTGAGATAAGTTCATACCAAGAACTGTATCTCCTGTCTCTAAAATTGTAAAGTACACAGCCATGTTTGCTTGAGCACCTGAGTGAGGTTGAACATTCACATGTTCTGCACCAAAGATTTCTTTTGCACGGTCACGAGCTAAATCTTCTACTACGTCTACGTGTTCACAGCCACCATAATAACGCTTAGCTGGATAACCTTCTGCATATTTATTTGTAAGTACAGAACCTTGAGCTTCCATTACTGCCGTTGTTACGAAGTTCTCTGATGCAATTAACTCAATTTTTGTACGTTGACGACCTAATTCATCTTGAATTGCATTATAGACTGCTGGATCTTGCTGCACTAACTTTTTCTCCATCGAAATCCTCTCCTCGTTTCGTTTCGTATGAACAATGTTCGTTTTTTATTAATTCATCTACATTGTAACATGGTTTATTTAGAATAAAAAACAAAAAATGTGCATTATATTAATATATTTATTTACAATCGTTCGTAAATGGCTCTTGGTCCACCAATTAATTTTGGTCGAGTATAAGCAATAGTCATGTGCGCTTGACCAATTTGCTTCAAAGAACACCTAACAGGAACAGCCACATGCTTTAAGTGCATACCAATGAATGTATCTCCAATATCAATGCCTGCATCAGCTTTAATGAATTCAACAATAACAGGATCCTTGAAATGATGATATGCATAAGTGGCCATCGCTCCACCTGCTTTTCGAACAGGTACAACGGTTACCAGGTCTAAACTTTGCTTCAACGCTACTTCTCTTTCTACCACTAGCGCTCGATTTAAATGTTCACAGCATTGAAACGCTAAATAGATGCCTTTGTTCTCTGCAAATTCTTCAAGCTTACCATAGATTACCTCTGCTGCTTCTTCGGTTCCCGATGTTCCGATTCGCTCTCCAACTACTTCACTTGTACTGCAACCAACTACAAATAAACTATGTTGCGGAAGTTTTACCTGATTTGAAAAGTCTGCTAGCACCACTTCTAGTTCTTGGCCCCAATCTTGAGCATTAGACATTCTAAAGCGCCTCCTTTACATCATTTACTCTTCATATGCTTTAATTTTGTTTACACGATTTTCGTGACGTCCACCTTCAAAACTCGTCGTCAACCATATTTTAGCAATATCTCTAGCTAAACCTGGGCCAATCACCCGTTCACCCATAGCTAGTACATTTGTATCATTATGTTCTCTAGTCGCTTTAGCACTAAACGTATCGTGGACAAGTGCACAACGAACACCTTTTACTTTATTAGCAGCAATGCTCATTCCAATTCCTGTTCCACAAATTAGAATTCCTTTGTCAACTTCTCCACCTGCTACTTTTTCAGCAACTGGAATTGCATAGTCTGGATAGTCTACTGAATCGCTGCATTCACAACCGAAATCAATATACTCAATGTTTAGTTCCTCCATTAATTGCATAATTTCTTTCCTAATATTTATACCGCCATGATCTGATGCAATTGCTACTTTCATAATGAATCCTCCCTATAGACTGTTAAAGGTATTTTTTAAAACTACCATTTTTAATTTTCTAATTTTTTAACTGCTCGATTAATAAGCTGCTGTATTTCCTCAAATGTCATTTGATAAACAGATAAATTGCCTCCGTAAGGATCGGCAACGTCTCCATTTTCACCTACAAATTCTTTTAGCGTAAACAGTTTATCTAGCGTATCAGGAGCTTGACTTGCTAGCATCTGCTTATGACTACTCGTCATGGTAAAGATATGAGTTGCCCAATCTAACATCTCTCTTGTTATACTAGATGATGTATGTGATGCATCAATACCTTGCTGTGCTAAAACAGCTGCTGCGTGCGTGGAAATCGGTTGGCCGTCCATTGCAAATAAACCCGCTGATTTCACTTCCATCTCATGCTTTTTTTGGTTCCTTAACCAAGCTGCTGCCATAGGGCTTCGACATGTATTTCCTGTACAAACAAATAAGACTTTTTTCAATCTAAAATCTCTCCTTATTTTACTACTAATAAACCCTTTCTACATTGCCTTTATTTTATCCTTAATATATAGAAGAGTTCAACACCCATGACCTATGATACTTTTCATTAAATGTAAGCATAAAAAAGCAAGCTCTATGTGAATTGAGCTTGCTTCTATAGGATACTGAATTAGTAAACTATTTATAATTGAAAAAGAAGCTTGATTCCAAATGCAAGGAGGATGCTTCCACCTAACGCTTCACTGTATGAACCTAGCCAGCCTTGAACACGCCTTCCAAGCAAAAGACCTAACCATGTTAAAAGCATACTTACTACGCCAAAAATCATAATTGTTAAAAATGTTCGTGCTCCAAAGATTCCAAGGCTTAAGCCCACGGAAAAGCTATCTAAGCTAACACTTAATGCAAAGATAATTAATCCCCATCCTACTGGTTTAATAAACGGTTCCTCGTCACGCTTGAAGGATGAGTAAATCATTTGGATTCCTAATATGAGTAATAACACGCCTCCACCATATGTAGCCAACATTCCCAGCTTATCAGACAACAACTTTCCAATAAACATACCCAAAAGGGGCATCCATATATGGAAAAGACCTATTATTACTCCAATGTAGAAAATTTGGCGAAAGCGTAAACGGACTAGACCCATACCGAGTCCGACCGAAAAGGCGTCCATTCCTAACGCAAATGCCATAATAACTAATGTAATCAGTTCACTAATCAATCCTGAAATATCCATCTTCAACCTCCTCGGACGTGCCTATTTCACCTTATGCACGCACGAAATGGTTTAGAAGATGAATCTAAAATTATTGAACAATAAACTGATGACCAGCCGCTTTTACTAACCGATTCATTAAAGCTTGACCTACTCCATGTTCAGGGAAGCTCTCACTTAAAATAATATCTACGTCATAGTCATTAAAGGAACGTAAAACATGATATAGTTCACTTGCGACCGTCTCTAACTTACTTCGATAGCCGCAAGTTAAAATCTGATTTGCATGATAAAAGTCTTGATGTTCATGCGTTGTTAAAACTCCAACTTTCTTTCCTTGTTTTTGAAAATATTCAACTTGCTTCTGCAAAAATTCCTTTGAACCCTTTACAATGATGAGCGGCGCGTTAGGAGCATAGTGGGTATACTTCATCCCAGGGGATTTCGGCGCTTCCTTCTCATCTTTAAGAGCTTGGTCTACCCTTACTTCTCCAATTAAAGCTTCTAATTGTTCTTTTGTAACGCCACCAGGTCGTAAAATCACTGGAATATCTTCTGTACAGTCTAAAACAGTAGATTCTAGACCCACTCCTGTCACTCCCCCATCGACAATTCCACTAATTCTACCTTCTAAATCGCTCACAACATGCTGAGCGCTTGTTGGACTGGGCTTTCCCGATAGATTTGCGCTTGGTGCAGCTACTGGTACATTTGCCTTTTTTAATAAAGCTAGAGCTACGGGATGCGAAGGCATTCGAACAGCAACACTATCTAATCCAGCGGTTACGTTTTCCGCTACAAATCCTTTTTTAGGAAAGATAAGCGTAATTGGTCCTGGCCAAAAAGCGTTCATTATTTTTCGAGCCGTTTCTGAAACCTCGGTTACAATCCTATCTAACTGTTTCATGTCGCCAATGTGTACAATAAGTGGGTTATCACTTGGACGCCCTTTTGCCTTAAAAATTTTATCCACAGCCTCTTCAGAGGTTGCATCCGCTCCTAATCCATAGACTGTTTCTGTAGGAAACGCAACCACTTCTTGATTTCTTAATAAAGAAGCTGCTTTTTCTATCTGTGGATAACTATCATGTTCTTTCATTTCTTTATCCACAGACCAGATTTTTGTATTCATTTCATTCACTCCTATTAGCACAACTATATATAGGCAAAACCATCTATATTACCTACTATTTATACAAGATTTTAACTTATTTTATCAATAGACGATTGCAACAAACAAGCTTTATCCACAAAATGTGGATAAAGCTTGTTTGTTTGTTAATAACTTTGTGGATGACATTTATTCACATGTGTAAAAGTTAATCTTGATAAGCCATCACATATACTTGCTCTAAGCTTGGAAGATTTCGTAGATAAGAGTGATGTTTCAAGCCACCCGGCAATTCTTCGTAGTGGATTTGCTGAAAATTCATCATAGAAAAAAACTGTACAGATGAAGCCTTATTGGTCACTAAATATAATTGATGCACATCATTTTTTTTTGCTAGTTGTACAATACTTTTAAATAATAATAAAATGTCCGATCTCATGAGGGAAGGCGAAACAACAAGAGAACGTAATAACCCATGCTCTCCATCTTTTTCAAATCCAACAGTTGCTAACAGCTCGTCATTCTCATCTTCCATAATAACAAAATGATGAATACTTTCTGCTACACCTTCTGAACTAATACCTGCTTTTGTTAAGAAAGATTGAATTCGCCCACAATCTTTCACTTCTGCTAACTTTAATTGTTCCTTCATTTCTCATCACCTCATTTTAGTTTCTAGTAACAAAACTATGAAATATGAGAAACAAATAGAACTATATACTTTTACTTTCTATCATTTGAATAAAGATGAAGCTAGTTCTACAATAAAGAATTTCACTTCTACTTCTTCTTCTTTTTTCTGTACTTTTTTACTAGACTTCTTCTGCTGCTTTTCTTTTTTCGCTTCTTTTACAGCTACTTCTTGTGCTAAATTTGAAGTCGATGCAACAAGGTTTGAATGATCAATATGATTAGCATCTACTTTCGCTACTTCTTCAGCGACCGATTCAATCACTTCTTTCTTTTCTACAGGTTGCTCTTCCTCTGGCATTGGTGATTGAATAGCTTCACCATTTGAGAAATCCAAAAAGCACATGGGTGGAAATAGTACGCACCACCAGTTTGCTCCTTCACCTTCACCTAAAGTGATTAGTACTGCCTCATATTCACCAGCAGGATAAAGAAACTGGCCATATAACTTTGTTGGAAAGCTCACCTTTCCAAAATCAACGTGTATAGACTCATTCATACCTTGTTCTTTCATAACTTCCTTAGCAATTGCTTCTAATGCTGGCAAGTTGCTTTTAATAACATCTCTGGCATCATCCACTGACGTAAGCTCTTGTACCCACGTAGTGATTTGTGCATTTACTTCATCTCTAATCAATCGCTTTACATGCTGATCTTTCTCACTATCGCTGTTTGCTAGAATACGCAAACGAATCGCTTCATCTGGAATTACCATGGGCTCATTAGCTTCGACCTTTTGGTTTGTATATAGAATTTGGATATTTGCTCCAATAATAAGTAAAAGAAAATAAATGATTGCTTGTTTTTTCATTATGTCCACCATCCCTTCACAAGACAGTATGGACAATCATTTTCTATCCTAAACTAGCAACTTATTAAAATCTATTATTTTTATAAAGAAGCAAATACCATTCGATCTTTTCCGTTGATATCAAAAACAACTTCAACTTTCGCACTGTGAAACTTCTTTTTTAACATATCTGCTACGACATTAGCTTGTCCAGCCCCTACTTCAAATGCAATAATTCCTTGTTTGTTAATAACAAGCGGGAGCTCTTCCATAAAGCGTCGATAGAAATTCAAACCATCTTGACCACCAAAAAGAGCTCGATTAGGCTCATAGTCCTTTACAACGGTTGATAACTCATCACTATCAGGAATATAAGGAGGATTAGATACCACAACATCAAACCGTTGAGCTGTCTCAATAAAAGGCTTTAATAAATCACCATGTACAAATTGAACCTTCGCACCCAAGCATTTAGCATTTTTTTTTGCTACCGCTAAAGATTCTTCTGCAATATCAGTGCACGTCATTTCTATTGCTGGAACTTCTAAAGCAAGTGTAACACCAATTGCACCACTACCTGTTCCAATATCAACAGCTTGAATTGGATTATGCCCAAACTTTTGTTTCATACGTTCAATTAAACCTAATACAAGCTCTTCCGTTTCGGGACGCGGTATTAGCACTTCCTCATTTACTTGAAACGTCCTTCCATAGAACTCTTCCGAACCAATGAGATATTGTACCGGGATACCATCTACATGTTTGTTAACATCATATTGGAATTTTTTTATTGTTACTGCTGGAACTTCTTCTTGTAATGAAGCAAGTAGGTAAGTTCGAGTCATGCCAAGGTGATGACGCAACAGCATTTCCCCCGCATTTTCATCTCGTTTCGCTTCTTTTAAACAAGAAGAAGCCCATTTTAGGGCTTCAAAAACTTTCATTGTTAGTTCGAATCTTCCATTCTTCTCGCTTGATCTTCCATGATTAATGCATCAATGACTTCATCTAGCTTACCTTCTAGAATTTGATCAAGCTTTTGAATTGTTAAACCAATTCGGTGATCCGTTACACGGTTTTGAGGGAAGTTATACGTACGAATACGCTCTGAACGATCCCCAGAACCTACTGCTTGCTTACGATTTGCATCGTATTCAGCTTGGGCTTCCTGCTGAAATTTATCATAAACACGCGCACGTAATACTTTCATTGCTTTTTCTTTATTCTTAATTTGGGACTTTTCATCTTGACACGACACAACTGTTCCTGTTGGTAAATGAGTTAAACGAACAGCGGACATAGTTGTATTTACACTTTGTCCACCTGGTCCACTAGATGCGAACGTATCAACACGAATATCTTTTTCGTGAATCTCTACTTCTACCTCTTCTGCTTCCGGTAAACATGCAACGGTTGCTGTTGAAGTATGAATACGTCCACCAGATTCCGTTTCAGGTACACGTTGAACGCGATGTGCGCCGTTTTCAAACTTCATTTTTGAATATGCACCTTTACCGTTAATCATGAAAATAATTTCTTTATATCCACCAACACCTGTTGTGTTAGCTTCCATTACGTCAATTTTCCAGCCTTGAGTCTCGGCAAAACGGGAGTACATGCGGTACAGGTTACCAGCAAATAAAGCTGCTTCATCGCCTCCTGCAGCACCACGAATCTCCATAATAACGTTTTTGTCATCATTTGGATCTTTCGGGATTAACAGAATGCGAAGTTTATCTTCTAATTCTTCTGCCTGTGGCTCTAGCTCTTGAATTTCTTCTTTAACCATTTCACGCATATCCGCATCAAGTTTTTCTTCAAGCATCGCTTTTGCATCTTGTAGCTGCTCTTTTACTTCTTTATACTCTCGGTAACACGTAACAGTCTCTTGTATATCTGATTGTTCTTTTGAATACTCTCTTAATTTAGATGGGTCATTTACGATTTCAGGGTCGCTAAGAAGCTCATTCAACTTCTCATAGCGTGCCTCCACGGCTTCTAAACGATCAAACACGTCATTCACCTCATTTTTTATCCATAACGTTCTAATTATAGTATAGCTCATGGATTCAGTCAAAACAAAGTGAGTCTTAACATGGATTATGGCTTGACGTTTACATGAAATTGAAGTCTAGGCAAACCCTCATAGAAAGCCTCATTGAGATTTTTTATAATCTTTTTCTTCTCGTGAACGTTATATTCTTTTCCAACATAGACCGTCACCCAAGCATCTTTTCCACTGATAACAATATTTCCAGGCTTATAGGGAGTTTTAACGTTAATAATTTCCTCAATCTTAGCTGCATCATCTTTTACTGCAGTTTGTTTATTCGTTGTATTTAAAAAATTAGGGTTTTGATCCGTAAATTCTTCATAATTTTCAAGCTCAGCCCACTCTTTTTTTGATTGAGCTTCTTGAGAATTGTTTCCTTGATTACATGCGGTTACAAGAAAAGCTGTAAACAGTATTATGATTAAGTGTTTCATACTATCACCCTCCTATCTTGTTAGCTTTCCGCATTCCTCTCTTTTCATCCAATTCCATAAAAAAAAGCAAGGCCGTTTGGCCTTGCTTTTTTACTTTGTTAACTCTTGAAAGTTACTTGCTGTTTTTGAACTTTTCACCACATGACAATGACGGCAGCGAGGTTCGTAAGATTCTGATGCACCCACTAATATAATGGGATCATCATAAGAAGCTGGCTCTCCATTAATTAAGCGTTGAGTACGACTTGCTGGAGATCCACATGATGCACAAACAGCTTGCAATTTTGTAACTGATTCAGCTATTGCCATCAGCTGAGGTACATGTCCAAAAGGCTCACCACGAAAGTCTTGATCAAGTCCTGCTACAATGACACGAAACCCTTTATCTGCAAGAGCTTGTACAACTTCAACAATTTGATTATCAAAGAATTGAATCTCATCGATTGCCACTACGTCTGTTTCAGCGCTAACCTTATCTAAAATATCGGTAGAGATGGATATTGGATGCGCAATAACTGATGTTCCATTATGTGACACAACTGCTTCTTCACTGTATCGATCATCAATTGCAGGTTTAAATACCTGCACATTTTGTTTAGCAAACTGCGTGCGACGAACACGACGAATTAACTCTTCTGATTTCCCTGAGAACATACTTCCACAAATTACTTCAATCCAACCGCTTTGTTTCATTACGTACACCATGCGGGACTCTCCCTTCCTATCACTCCATTATGAGCGAACCGCTACTAACTTTATCTAGTCTACCTTTAATTATGTAGAACATGTATATAGAAAAGATTTCTTCACCTACAATGGAAATCTTTAACTTTTTTCCTATTTTAAGAAGTAAAAAAACAGGCAAGAGATAAGCCACTTGCCTGTTTGCTTCGACAATCTTGATTATTTAAGACCGTATTTTTTGTTGAAACGATCAACACGGCCACCAGCTTCAGCGAATTTTTGACGGCCCGTATAGAATGGGTGACATTGTGAACAAGTCTCAACGCGCATCTCTTCTTTTACAGAACCAGTTTCAAACTCATTACCACAGCTGCATTTCACCATGATTTTGTTGTACTTTGGATGAATTCCTGTTTTCATTCTTTTCATCTCCTTCCGCCCTGAATCATTCTGAAACAGAGTTTATTGATAAGAAAAATGATGAGCATAATTGCAACATCGTGTATCTTATCAACACACATGATGAAATTATAACAAGGGTTGTTTCGTTTTGCAACCACCTATTCAAAACATCTTTTTTCCATCAACTAACACTTCATTTAAAACTTATATAAAATTAATTTGGTCTGTTTTCTTTTATCTTTTATTAGCTAATAAAGCTTTCTTCTCTTCAGTCAATAAAGCAAAAAATTCTTCATTTGACTTGGTTTGACGAAGACGCTTTAAGAACTTTTCAGCAAAATCAGGTGCATCAGCCATCGACTTACGAATAGCCCATAGATGATCAAGCTGCTCTTTTGGAATAAGAAGCTCTTCTTTACGTGTACCTGAACGACGAATATCAATTGCTGGGAAAATACGTTTTTCAGCAAGTGAGCGATCAAGGTGAAGCTCCATATTTCCAGTTCCTTTAAACTCTTCGTAAATTACGTCGTCCATACGAGAGCCTGTATCAATTAAAGCTGTTGCAAGAATGGTCAAGCTTCCACCATCTTCAATGTTTCTAGCCGCACCAAAGAATCGTTTTGGACGATGGAAAGCTGCTGGGTCAATACCACCTGACAACGTTCGTCCACTTGGCGGAATAACGAGGTTATAAGCACGAGCTAGACGAGTAATACTATCCATTAAGATGACAACGTCTTTTTTATGCTCTACTAGTCTCATTGCACGTTCCAGTACAAGCTCTGCGACTTTAATATGATTTTCTGGCACCTCATCAAACGTTGAGCTGACAACATCTCCATCAACAGATCGTTCAATATCGGTTACTTCTTCAGGGCGCTCGTCAATTAAGAGAACAATAAGCTCTGCTTCTGGGTGATTTGTTGTAATGCTGTTGGCAATTTCTTTTAAAAGCATTGTTTTACCAGCCTTAGGTGGCGCAACAATTAATCCCCTTTGGCCAAAACCAATTGGTGAAATGAGATCAATAATTCGGGTTGAGAAACTTCTAGGTTGTGTTTCTAGACGCATTTGCTCATTTGGATAAATAGGTGTTAGGGCCGGGAAATGCACGCGCTCTTTTGATGTCTCTGGATCTTCGCCATTAACTGCTTCTACGTGTAACAAGCCATAGTAACGCTCGTTTTCTTTAGGGGGACGAACCTTACCAGATACTTTATCTCCGTTTCTTAAATCAAAACGTCGAATCTGAGAGGCAGAAATATAGATATCCTCAGAACTTGGAGAATAGTTGATTGGTCTTAAAAAACCAAACCCTTCCGATTGAATAATTTCAAGGACACCTTCCATGAAAAGCAGACCGTCTTGTTCTGCCTGTGCTTTTAAAATTGCAAAAACAAGCTCTTTTTTCGTTAGCTTGCTATAATAAGAAACTTTATATGCTTTCGCATGTTCATATAGCTCTTTTAATTTCATATTTTCTAAACTGGATAATGTTAAGTTCATTAGGACACCACGCTTTTAATGAATAATTTTTGAGTTTCCTTCCATATTAAGTTACTATCTAGCAGAAAATGATACGGTCGGAACAGTGTGTTAAAGATGGAGAAGGTAATCTAGAAGTATACATAAGTAGAATCAATTATAATTATACACTTATTAGAAGAAAAAACAGGTTACTTTCATAACGAAGTGGCCAAAACCACGAATTGTTTGATGTAGCAACTTATATTCTAACCTTTTTCTATCTTTTTAATCAATCTTTTTTTGACGCATAACGGTCAAATCCAAAAAACACGTTATAGTTTACTAGCTTCGACTGAAAACCTTTTCAATTCATATTAAATAAGAAATGATAGGTACAAATGCATTGCACACACCAATTTATTATTTATAACGAATAATCAGTGAGGGATTTCCCTCACTGATTTTCAACTTACTCTATTATAGACCAAATTTGCATAATGTCTAGTAGCTTACCTGATGAGAAAGACTATGATTAAGAATTTTGAAATTGCTCAATTTCTTCCTCAGTCATTTCTTCTCGCCAAATCATTGCACCTAGAGTTGATAACTTGTCCACTAAGTGACTATATCCACGATCAATATGCTCTAATCCAGTAACTTCAGTAATTCCTTTAGCCATTAAACCAGCTGTCACTAAAGCGGCTCCTGCGCGTAAGTCTGAAGCTTTAACACGTGCACCTTGCAACTGTACAGGGCCATTAATAATTGCAGAGCGACCTTCTACTTTTACGGAAGCATTCATTCGTCTTAGTTCATCAATGTGTTTAAAACGAGCACCATAAATTGTATCTGTTACTACGCTTGTACCAGATGCTTTTGTCAATAAAGTAGTAAACGGTTGTTGCAAATCTGTTGGGAATCCTGGATACACTAATGTTTTAATGTCTACAGGCTTTAATAATTCTCTTGTAGCCACCAAAATTTGGTCCGAACTTGTTTCAATATGAATGCCCATTTCTCTCATTTTAGCAGTCAAGGATTCCAAGTGCTGCGGAATTACATTATCCACAATCACTTCTTTTCCCATGCTAGCACCCATTACCATATAAGTACCGGCCTCAATACGATCTGGAATAATTGAATGACGGCAGCCGTGTAAAGTATCTACACCATCAATCCTAATAACGTCTGTTCCCGCACCTTTAATTTTTGCTCCCATACTTGTTAATAGTGTTGCAACATCAATAATCTCAGGCTCTTTAGCTGCATTTTCAATAACAGTACGTCCCTTTGCTCTGACAGCAGCTAGCATGATATTTATAGTTGCACCGACACTTACTACGTCTAAATAAATTCGAGCTCCTTTTAGTTCTTCAGCACGTAAATAAATAGCTCCT
This sequence comes from Priestia sp. GS2, assembly GCF_036409025.1. Taxonomy (NCBI): domain Bacteria; kingdom Bacillati; phylum Bacillota; class Bacilli; order Caryophanales; family Bacillaceae; genus Priestia; species Priestia sp. GS2. The sequence continues at coordinate 3,646,888 of NZ_JAZGJX010000001.1, forward strand.
TGTTCATTTGTAACAGTCGCACCTAGCGCCTCAAAACCTTTGATATGCTGGTCGATTGGGCGAGGTCCTAAATAACAACCGCCAGGAAGACCAACAACCGCTTTTTTAAAGCGTCCTAACATTGCTCCCATTAAATAATAAGAAGCGCGCAGTTTTTTTACCTTTCCACTCGGTAAAGGCATTGCCGTCATATGAGTCGGGTTTACCGTTAATTCTTCATTATCACTTGTGACACTGCCACCAATTTCTTCAATTAAATCACTCAGCAATTCAACATCTGATATACGAGGTAACCCCTCTATTGTAACAGGTGACTCCGCTAAAATTGTAGCTGGAATCAGTGCCACAGCGCTATTTTTAGCACCGCTTACACGAACTGTTCCACTTAGAGTAAAGCCACCTTGTATTTTCAGCTTTTCCATTTATAGCTCCCTTCCAGCGAAAGAAAGTTTTCCACTCTGTAGTTAAGGAAAAAATTGGAACTACCACTATGTAGACTACTTGTATTTTTCCTCTTATCTACTAGTGTACACGAAAATCCAAAAATCATGTATAATTTCGACAATTTTAAAGAAAATATGGCATTTACTCAGTTTATTCGTAAATGCCATATCATCTTATCTACATTATTTTTGTCGTGTTTCCCAATCTGATAGAAACTGTTCTATTCCTGCTTCTGTTAAAGGGTGCTTAAAAAGTTGCATAATAACCTTGTAAGGAATTGTTGCAATATGAGCTCCTTGCTTAGCAGCTTCCGTTACATGCATTGGGTGACGAATGGAAGCAGCAATGATTTCAGTTGGAATATCGTGAATAGCAAAAATCTCTGCAATATCTGAAATTAAGTTCATACCATTAAATCCGATATCATCAAGGCGTCCTAAAAATGGCGAAACATATGTAGCTCCAGCTCTTGCAGCTAACAATGCTTGGTTAGCAGAAAAAATAAGCGTTACGTTGGTTTTAATTCCAAGACTAGTGAATTCGTTTACTGCTTTTAGGCCGTCTGGAGTCATTGGCACTTTAATCGTAATATTTGGCGCAATGGCTGCCAACTCTTTACCTTCTCGTATCATTCCTTCTGCATCTAAAGAAATGACCTCGGCACTTACTGACCCTTCAACCAGCTCCGTAATCTCTCGAAGGCGATCTTCAAATGTAATATTCTCTTTTGCTACCAAACTTGGATTCGTTGTAACACCAGCAACTACACCTAATGAATACGCTTCCTTTATTTCTGATAAGTTAGCTGTATCAATAAAAAATTTCACCTGTCCCCATCCCCTTTTTTCTTAATTATATGAAAATTATAATTAAAACAAAGCCGCCTTACAACTATTGAGCAAGGCGGCTTTGCACCATCTCATCATTAATCACTTAATGCGGAATGGTAATTATGCTTTGTTTGAAGAACCAAACTCACGCATTTTCCCTTGAACTGTCGCTTGAATTGCATCGCGAGCTGGTCCTAAGTATTTACGTGGGTCATATTGCTCAGGTTGTGCAGCTAGTACTTCGCGTACAGCTTTAGCTGAAGCAATTTGGTTTTCTGTATTTACGTTAATTTTAGCAGTTCCTAAAGAAACAGCTTTTTGAATATCTTTTGTTGGGATACCAGTACCACCGTGTAATACTAATGGTAAACCAGTAATTTGACCGATTTCTTCCATTTCAGCAAAACCTAAGTTTGGCTCACCTTTGTAAGGACCGTGAACTGAACCTAATGCTGGAGCAAGACAGTCGATACCTGTACGTTTAACAAGCTCTTCACACTCTTTTGCATCAGCGTAGATAACGCCATCAGCGATTACGTCATCTTCTTGTCCACCAACAGTTCCTAACTCAGCTTCTACAGATACACCGTGGAAGTGTGCTAATTCAACTACTTGAGCAGTAGTTGCAATGTTTTCTTCGAATGGGTGGTGAGAAGCATCGATCATTACAGAAGTAAATCCTGCATGAATTGCTTTTGCACATGATTCAAAGCTTGAACCATGGTCTAAGTGAATTGCAACTGGCACTGTTACATTGTAGTCTTCGATTAAACCTTTAACCATTGATACTACAGTTTTGAAACCGCCCATGTAACGTGCTGCACCTTCAGATACACCTAGGATAACTGGAGAGTTTTCTTCTTGAGCTGCTTTTAAGATAGCTTGAGTGAACTCTAAGTTGTTTAGGTTAAATTGGCCTACTGCGTAGCCTTCCTCTTTTGCTTTAATAAGCATGTCTTTCATTGATACTAAAGGCATGTTGAAATCCTCCTTAATAATCTATGTGAGTTAGATACTAACCAAAAGCCTACCTAAAGTAGTATGCTCTTGAATCTGACATTCCATGTAGAAATGCGGTGTATCTGCACACAATATGTTGTCGAATGATTAATACAGTAATTAGGATACCAACTTAAAAACAAAACAGCAAGATTTTTAGGTTAATATTAAAAATTTCTTAGAAACACGCTTGTTTGTAAGCACTTACTTAGACTTTAATGGTATATATTCCCTAACAACCTGCCTAATTTCATCAATATCAAACGGTTTTGCAAAGTGCGTTAATGCACCTAAATCTTTTGCTTCTTGAATCATATCTAATTCACCATAAGCGGTCATTATAATTACTTTTATTGTCTTGTCATACTCTTTTAATCTTTTTAGAATTTCAATTCCGTCCATTCCTGGAATCTTCATGTCAAGTAAGACAAGATCAAGTTGTTGTTCTTTTGCAATGTCAATCGCTTGAAACCCATTCGCTGCTTGAAAAGTTTGATACCCTTCCTTTTGCAATACTTCTGTTAGTAAAATACGAATTCCGTACTGGTCATCTACAATTAAGATTTTTTCAGTCAACATAATCCCACCTTCTATACCGCCTCTTGTTGAGACAAAACTAACATATGTATTTCGTTATAAAGCGACAAATCCCTGCTCATTTAAGAAAATCTTACAAAATACAGGAATTTCAGTCATTATTCTTACCTCGTTTTTTAATACCTTTTTATTATAACTTGTTTTACACTAGAATATGGATATATTTTTTCGCTATAATGATTAGCAAACACTCTTGAGAAAGAGAAAGGTGAATTTATCATGCTTAAAATTTTCACAACACAATTGTCTAGCTATTTTAAACGCATAGGCGAAAAAGAAGAACTCAACTTAGAAGATGGGTCTCGTATTTTAGCTCAAGCAGCCGTTGGACAAGGCAATATTTATATTTATGGAGTAAATGAAATGCAAGCTGTGACGTACGAAGCGACGCAGAGTGCAGAACCTTTAACTCATGCAAAACCTTTAGTTCTCGATGACATTCGCAGTTTAACATCAGTCGATCGAGTCCTCATTGTTACAAGATTTTCCACAGATGAAAAAGCAGTTGAAGTTGCACATATGCTACTTAAAGAAGGAATTCCGTTTGTTAGCATCGGTGCCGTTCCTAAAGAAGTACAAAGTGATAGCATTCATGACCTATCAGATGTTCACATTAATACTTATCTTTTACAACCTCTTATACCTGATGATAATGGTGAACGCTTTGGCTTTCCAGCTCTCATGACGGCCCTTTATGCTTATTATGGTTTATCGTTTACATTAAAAGAAATCCTAGATGAAAACGAATAACAAAAAGACGCTGTAACACAGCGTCTTTTTTATCACATTTTATTGTTGTTGTCCTAATTCAATTGATGCGCGAATGAACTCTCTAAATAGAGGTTGTGGACGGTTCGGACGAGAAGTAAATTCTGGATGGAATTGAGCTGCTAAGAACCATGGGTGGTCTTTTAACTCAACAATTTCCACTAAACGACCGTCTGGACTTGTACCAGAGAAGATAAAGCCTTTCTTCTCCATCTCCTGACGATATTCGTTATTGAACTCGTAACGGTGGCGATGACGCTCATAAATAACTTCATCTTGGTACGCTTGATGAGCTAATGTTCCTTCTGTTAGCTTACAAGGATATAAGCCTAAGCGAAGTGTTCCACCTAAATCCTCAACATCTTTTTGTTCTGGTAATAAGTCGATGATTGGATAATTTGTGCTTGGAGCAATTTCAGCAGAGTGTGCTCCTTCTAAACCTAATACGTTGCGAGCAAACTCTACAGATGCAAGTTGCATACCTAAGCAAATACCTAAGAATGGCACTTTTTGCTCACGAGCATATTGAGTAGCTACGATCTTACCTTCAATACCGCGGTCACCAAATCCACCTGGTACTAGAATTCCATCAACATCACCTAATAGTTCACTTACGTTTTCTTGCGTAACGTGCTCTGAGTTAATCCATTGGATGTTTACATCTGCATCGAACGCATAGCCAGCATGTCGCATTGCTTCAACAACTGAAATGTAAGCATCTTGAAGCTCTACATATTTACCAACAAGAGCAATCTTTGTTGTTTTAGATAAGCCTTTTACTTTAGCTACAAGCTCTTTCCACTCTGTCATATCCGCTTCTTTACAATCTAGCTTTAAGTGATCGCACGTGATTTGGTCTAAGTGTTGGTCTTGTAGAGATAATGGAATTTCGTATAGCGTTTCTGCATCTGCACATTCAATAACTGCTTTTTTATCGATATCGCAGAATAAAGCTAGCTTTTCTTTCATATCTTCAGAAATTGGCATTTCTGTACGTACAACAATAACGTTTGGCTGAATCCCTAAGCTACGAAGTTCTTTAACACTATGCTGTGTTGGCTTTGTTTTCATCTCACCTGCAGCCTTTAAATATGGCACTAATGTACAATGAATGTACATTACGTTATCGCGACCGATATCGCTTTTAATTTGACGAATAGCTTCTAAGAATGGCAGAGATTCGATATCTCCTACTGTTCCACCAATTTCAGTAATAACAACGTCTGCGTTTGTCTCTTTACCTGCACGGAATACTTTTTCTTTGATTTCATTTGTAATATGAGGAATTACTTGAACTGTTCCACCTAGGTAGTCACCACGGCGCTCTTTTTTCAATACAGTTGAGTAAACCTTCCCTGTTGTTACGTTACTATAGCGATTTAAGTTAATATCAATAAAGCGCTCATAGTGCCCTAAGTCTAAATCTGTTTCTGCACCATCATCTGTAACGAATACTTCACCATGCTGATAAGGGCTCATTGTTCCTGGGTCTACGTTAATGTATGGATCAAACTTTTGAATGGTTACATTTAATCCACGATTTTTTAATAGTCTACCTAGAGAAGCAGCAGTAATCCCTTTCCCCAAAGAAGATACAACGCCACCTGTTACGAAAATATATTTTGTCATTTGGTCTTCCCCCTCTAAATTTGTTAAAGTGTACAATACTAAAAGTTTTTACATAAACAATCACAATTCATTCATCATGTATGAAATTATTGAAAGCATGACTAAGAATGCTTGAATAAGAATTCAACTGTTCAGTACGAAAAAGCAAAAACCCGATAGCACAAAGAGCCTTTATAGTTTTTAACTCCAAGTTGCCAAGTTTTTAAAAAAAAATTGCTCCCAATGCCATAACAGGATTGGGAGCAATGTTCTATATAATATGTTTAAACTTCTTAAATACTCGTTTAAAGAGCCCAAAAAAGATTCTACATATTTCAATGACAAAAGTCAAGAACCATTATGATAGATTATTTTCCATCCTCATATTCAAGGTCTTCTTCGTCTTCTTCATCATCTTCTTCATCTAGATCTTCATCTAAGTCATCAAATTCTTCTTCGTCTTCTTCAATAACATCTTCTTCATCTAAATCGTCAAAATCATCGTCATCGTCTTCTTCAGCTAGTTCATCAAGATCATCGAAATCTAGATCTTCTTCTTCTAAATCATCAAAATCATCTAACTCGTCTACAACAGCTTTTTTCGCTTTCTTCTTCTTAGGCTTCGCTGCTGGTACAATATCTTCTTCTGCCTGATCAAAAGGATACCAACCTCTTAAACCCCAATAGTTTTCACCAATTGTTAGGAAACGGCCATCGATATTAATATCTGTATAGAACTGAGCAATTCTTGATTTTAATTCTGTATCTGACATCTCTGTTGCTTTTACAATTTCATCAATAATTTCTTGAAATGAAATAGCTTGACGGTCTGTTTTCTCACTTAACAGCGCATACGCAATTTCGATCATTGACATCTCTTTTAATTCTTCTTTTGAGTATTTTTCTAAACTCAAAGGTGACACGCCCTTTCTATGTATATCTAAAATCTATTAAATCAATTCATCATAAGTTCAAATGATGGACACGAATAAATACATACCATTCATTATAAACAAATTCAATACATTTATGCTAGCCTCGATTCTAAAAATCTCTTGGAAATTGCAAAATGAAACAGAAACTACTAGCTCTATATAGCTAATAGTTTCTGTTTCTAAAACAATTTACATATTTCGACGATACTGCCCACCACATTCGTAAAGCGCCTGTGTAATTTCACCGAGGCTGGCAACTTGGACGGTATTCATAAGCTCAGCAAAGATATTCTCTCCATTGTTGGCAACCTTTTTTAACCTTTCAAGCGCTGGCTTTGCATCACCAATATGTTTTTTTTGAAACGCTTTAAGCTGCTCGATTTGATAATTCTTTTCTTCCCAAGATGCGCGAGCAAGCTGCATATCATTAACGCTTATATCACCTTGCTCATTGGGGTTACGATACGTATTTACTCCAATGATTGGTAAGGAACCATTATGCTTTCTCATCTCATATTCCATTGATTCATCTTGAATTTTGCCGCGCTGGTACTGTAGCTCCATAGCACCTAATACTCCACCTCGTGTATTGATACGTTCAAATTCTTGTAAAACAGCTTCCTCCACTAAATCTGTTAACTCTTCTACAATATAAGAACCTTGAAGCGGGTTTTCATTCTTTGTTAACCCATTTTCTTTCGTAATAATTAATTGAATAGCCATCGCACGACGTACTGATTCTTCCGTAGGTGTTGTAATAGCTTCATCATACGCATTCGTATGCAAAGAGTTACAGTTATCATGAAGAGCCATTAATGCCTGTAGTGTTGTACGAATGTCGTTAAACTGAATTTCTTGAGCATGAAGTGAACGCCCAGACGTTTGTACATGGTACTTTAACTTTTGACTCCGTTCGTTTGCTCCATATTTATCACGCATAACAATGGCCCATATACGTCGAGCTACGCGACCAATTACCGTATACTCGGGATCAAGTCCATTACTGAAAAAGAAGGAAAGGTTTGGTGCAAAGTCATCGATATTCATACCACGACTTAAGTAATACTCTACATACGTAAATCCATTAGCAAGCGTAAAAGCAAGCTGAGAAATGGGGTTAGCTCCTGCCTCTGCAATATGATAGCCCGAAATTGACACAGAGTAATAGTTACGAACTTGATTCTGCGTAAAGTATTCTTGAATATCTCCCATCATCTTCAAAGCAAACTCTGTAGAGAAAATACATGTATTCTGTCCTTGGTCTTCTTTTAAAATATCTGCTTGGACAGTTCCTCTAACCGTGGTTAAGGCTTCGTTTTTTACCACTTCGTATTCTTCTAGACTCAGCTGACGTTTCAACTCTTTTTCTTTTTTATCTACCTTTTGAGCAATAGCTACGTTCATGAACATAGCTAATAAAATAGGAGCTGGTCCGTTAATCGTCATAGAAACCGATGTAGAAGGTGCACATAAATCAAAGCCTTCATATAACTTTTTCATATCGTCTAATGTACATATACTAACGCCACTTTCACCGATTTTCCCGAAAATATCAGGACGTTCCGCTGGATTTTCACCATATAGCGTCACGGAATCAAAGGCTGTGCTTAGACGCTTCGCGTTATCATCTTTTGACAAATAATGAAAGCGACGGTTCGTTCTTTCTGGTGTGCCTTCTCCAGCAAACTGTCGTTTAGGGTCTTCACCTTTTCGCTTAAATGGGAAAACTCCGGCTGTAAAAGGAAATCCACCTGGAACGTTTTCTCTATATAACCACTGTAAAACATCTCCATCATCTCGTAATGTAGGCAACGCTACCTTTGGAATTTTCAATCCTGACAATGTCTCAATTTGTAAATCTGTTTTGATTTCTTTTCCTCGCACGTAAGTTGTCAACGTAGGTTGACGATAGTTAATCTTTAATTCTTCCCACCTTTCTAACTTCTCTTTTGATTCTTTAGATAACTGGTTTTCATATTTTTGCAAAAGTTCCTTTAGCTCATGCTGACTTTCTTTATGTCTAACCTCATTTATAACGCTTTTTACTTGATGGACTTTATGCGCAAAGTCCCCTTGCTCTTTTGCATAGCTATGATAGCCTCGCACTGTATTTACAATCTCCTGTAAATATTGCTGTTTATCTGGAGGAATAATGGTATGTGATTGTTTTTCATCTGTAGATAGAGTTGGTTTAAGCTGAGTATTGAACTGTTGATTAATAGTGCGAATCAACTCATTATATAAATAATTAGTTCCCGGGTCGTTAAATTGACTGGCAATAGTTCCATATACAGGCATATTGCCTGGTGATTCCTCAAATCGTTCATGGTTACGCTGATATTGCTTTTGAACTTGGCGCTTCGCATCTTCAGACCCTTTTTTCTCAAATTTATTAATAACAACAAAGTCGGCATAATCAAGCATCTCAATCTTTTCAAGCTGCGATGGGGCACCAAATTCACTAGTCATGACATACATGGATAGATTGGCTAAATCTTTAATTTCAGCATCCGCTTGCCCAATACCACTCGTTTCGACGATAATCATGTCGAAGCCCGCTGTCGTTACAATATCAACTGCATCTTTAATAGCTGCTGATAGCTCATGTTTAGAAGAACGTGTTGCTAAACTCCTCATATAAACTCGATTCGATGAAACGCTATTCATTCGAATTCGGTCTCCTAACAGCGCTCCACCTGTTTTTTGCTTAGTTGGATCAATTGATAATACAGCAATATGAAGAGATTCATTTTCTTCTAGAAAGCGCCGAATTAATTCATCTGTTAAAGAGCTTTTACCAGCCCCGCCTGTTCCCGTTATACCTAAAATGGGAATAGATGATGCCGATTTTAAATCTCTTTTAATCGCTTCTAGAGTTGCCGCTTGTTCTTGCATAACCCCATTTAAAAGCGCATTCTCAACTAATGTAATATACTGAGCAATGACTTGATGATTGGTTTTTTCTAACTGATTGACCGGGGGTACTTCAGGCACAGCCACCATCTGACACTCGTCCACCATATACTGAATCATGCCTTGTAGCCCCATTAAGCGCCCATCCTCTGGAGAGAAAATTTTAGCAATCCCGTAGTGGTGAAGCTCCTCTCTTTCGCTTGGAATAATAACTCCACCACCTCCTCCATAAATACGAATGTGGGAAGCCCCTTTCTCTTTTAGCAAATCATACATATATTTAAAGTACTCGACGTGACCTCCTTGGTATGAAGAAATTGCAATTCCTTGAACATCCTCCTGTATAGCAGCATTCACCACCTCTTCAACAGACCGGTTATGGCCTAAGTGAATGACTTCTACTCCTAACGATTGCAAAATGCGTCGCATAATATTAATAGACGCATCATGGCCATCAAATAAGCTAGCCGCCGTTACAAAACGTACTCTTTTCTTTTGCTCCATTATAATGACGCCTCCCCATTAAACAGATTGGACTGAAAAATCTTTTAGCAAAAACTTCAGCTGTATGTTTGTGTATTCTTCCAGCGTGTAGTGTTGCTGCAGCCACCAACGTCTAAACGCCCACATCTGCCCCTGGACAAAAATATGATGGGCTAGCAGCTTTACCTCTTTGTCATCTAGAAGGAATTGCTCGCTTTGGATACAACCACGAATTAATGTCTCAAACATGCCCACCATCTCAAGCTCTTTTTTTAATACATAGGGGAGAGCATCTTTTGATAATGATTTTGCTTCTTGGTACATAACAAGAACTTCATCTTGAAGTTCATTAATCACCTTAAAATAATGCGTAATTGCCTTTTCTAAGCATTGAACCGTATAGCCTTCAAGGTGCATTTCCTCTTCTAAGCGCTCTCTTACTTCTTCATAAATGCTGTCGCAAACTAAATAAAGAACATCTTCTTTTGACTGAATGTATTCATAAAGCGTACCGATACTAAATCCTGATGATTTTGCGATTTCTCTCGTGGTCGTTCGATGAAAACCTTTTTCTTTAAAAAGACTAACTGCACCTTTCACCATCTGCGTCCGTCTTTCTTCAATTAACCGCTCATCCTTAATAGAGGTAAGCACTTCTCTTTTACTCATCAACATCCACCTTCTCCGCTCTTTATTTTGAAAGGTAACGAGAAATAACCAAACGCTGAACCTCTTGAGTCCCTTCATAAATTTGGGTAATTTTTGCATCTCTCATATATCTCTCAACAGGATAATCCTTCGTATATCCGTATCCACCAAATACTTGAACAGCTTCTGTCGTGACTTTCATAGCAGTATCACCTGCATAAAGTTTTGACATAGCGGATTCCTTCCCATAAGGTAGCCCTTCTCCTTCTAACCAAGCTGCCTGATACGTTAATAGTCGTGCTGCCTCAATGCTAGTTGCCATATCAGCTAACTTAAACGCAATTCCCTGCTGCGCAATAATGGGCTTGCCAAACTGGTGACGCTCTTTTGCATACGCCACCGCTGCGTCTAGAGCTCCTTGAGCAATCCCTACCGCTTGAGCAGCAATACCGTTTCGTCCACCATCCAGCGTCATCATGGCAATCTTAAAGCCCTCTCCTTCGTTGCCCAGTAGATTCTCTTTTGGCACTCGACAGTTCTCAAAGATAATTTCCGTTGTGGGTGATGAACGAATACCTAGCTTCTTTTCTTTCTTTCCAACAGAGAATCCTTCCGTATTCTTCTCCACGATGAATGCGCTCGTTCCTTTTTGTTTTTCTGCTGGATTTGTACGGGCAAACACGACATAAATATCCGCTTCTCCACCGTTTGTAATGAAGATCTTCGAGCCGTTTAATACATAAAAATCGCCTTCTTTTACAGCGGTCGTTTTCATGCCTCCCGCATCAGATCCTGCACTCGACTCAGTAAGTCCGTAAGCACCAATTTTTTCTCCTTGAGCCATCGGTTTTAAGTACTTATGCTTTTGCTCTTCGCTACCAAACTTAAAGATTGGCCACCCAGCAAGAGAGGTATGGGCTGACAGTGTCACTCCTGTTGATGCACATACGCGCGACAGCTCTTCAACGGCTATACAATAAGCTAAATAGTCGCTTCCAATTCCTCCATACTCTTCTGGCCACGGGATGCCAGTTAATCCTAGCTCACTCATCTTTCGAAAGATATCTCGATCAAAACGCTCTTCTTCATCTCTCTCTTCAGCTGTAGGCCCTACCTCATTCTTAGCAAAATCTCGAACCATTTTCCGAATCATTTCATGCTCTTCTGATAGTTTAAAATACATGTTAAGCTCCCCCAATTTATAAAGATTTACTGATTACGATACGCTGAATTTCACTTGTTCCTTCATAAATTTCACATACCTTTGCATCTCGGAATAAACGTTCTACAGCATGGCCTTGTGTGGCTCCTCCAAGTCCAATAAGCTGAATGGCTTCTGTCGTAAGATTCATTGCAGCTTGTGAAGCAAAAAGCTTTGCCATTGAAGCTTGTTTTGTACATTTCATGCCTTGTTGATATAAATGAGCTGCGCGATAAACAAGTAGTCGAGCTGCTTCCACTTGAGTTTCCATGTCAGCAAGTTTTCCTTGCTGAAGAATGTTCTCTTTTTCTTCAGTAAATACTATATTTTTCTTGGCTTCATAAAGAGCTCCTTCTGCAATCCCTAAGGACTGCGCTGCAATGCCAATTCTCCCTGCATCTAAATTGGCCATCGCAATCTTAAAGCCCTCTCCTTCGTTGCCAAGGCGATTAGCAACTGGTATTTTCATATTTTCAAAGTGAAGCTGCACAGTACGAGAACCGTTTAACCCCATCTTTTTTTCATCTTTCCCAACGTGAAACCCAACCATATTTTTCTCTACAATAAACGCGGTAATTCCTTTGGAACCTAAGCTTCTGTTAGTTTTCGCAAACATAATGTACGTATCTGCTTCTCCACCATTTGTGATAAAAATTTTGGAACCGTTTACAATATAGTGGTCTTCTTTTCTTTCAGCAGTTGTTTTTAAACTAGCTGCATCAGAGCCTGCATTCGGTTCAGTTAAAGCAAAAGCGCCCAGATATGCTCCTTTGGATAGTTTTGTCACATACCTCTGCTTTTGTTCATCTGTTCCAAAGCGAAGAATTGGATTGGTACCAACGGACGTATGAACAGATAAAATAACGCCTAAAGCAGGGCTTACTTTGGAGATTTCATGGATGGCCATGGTATATGAAATAAAATCGAGCTCTTGACCACCGTAAACCTTTGGAATAGGAATTCCAAGAAGGCCTGCATTCCCCATGACTTTTAACATCTCTTTTGGAAACTCTCCGTTCTCCATTTTGGGCACCACTTTTATCACTTCATCCGCCACAAATTTACGAATGAGCTGTTGAAAGCTGAGCTGTTTATCCGTAAAAGCAAGCATTTCATCACTCCTTACTTGTCATATATAAAAAAGCCACGACCTACTTTCTTCCCTAACCAACCCGCTTTTACATATTTCCTTAACAACGGACACGGTCGATATTTATCATCTCCAAACCCTTTGTGGAGTGTTTCCATAATAAATAGACAGGTATCTAAGCCAATAAAATCAGCTAGCGTCAGCGGCCCCATTGGATGACGCATGCCAAGCTTCATCACTGCATCAATATCCTCTTTCCTTGCAACACCTTCATATAACGTATAAATTGCTTCATTAATCATTGGCATTAAAATTCGGTTTGATACAAACCCAGGAAAATCTTCTACTTCTACAGGAACTTTATTTAAACGCTCAGACGTTTCGTGAATTACTTTATACACTTCATCGCTTGTAGCTAACCCTCGAATAATTTCCACTAACTTCATCACAGGCACTGGGTTCATAAAATGCATTCCAATGACTTGTTGAGGCCGATTAGTAGCGGCTGCAATTTCGGTAATGGGTAGGGATGATGTATTGGTAGCCAAGATTGTATGAGGTGGCATAAGCTGATCTAACTCTTTAAAGAGCATTTGTTTAACCTCCATTTTCTCCACGACGGCTTCCACTACTAAATCTATTTGCTTTGCCTTAGAAAGAGACGAAATTGGACTTAATCTCTCCATCACTTCATCCTTTTCCGCTTGTGTCATAGCAGCTTTTTCTACTTGGCGATTTAACTGCTTATCGATAAATGCGATTCCTTTTTTAATCTGTTCTTCTGACATATCGTAAAGTGAAACATGGTAATTTGACGTCATAAAAACTTGGGCAATCCCTAACCCCATTTGTCCTGCTCCAATTACAAGTACGTTCTTAATATCCATGGCCTTCTCCCCTTTTTAATGTACTTCTACCATCACAGCATCACCCTGGCCACCGCCACTACAAATTGCTGCAATTCCTAAGCCACCCCCACGGCGCTTTAGTTCGTGAATAAGGGTAACTAAAATCCTCGCTCCACTTGCCCCAATTGGATGGCCAAGTGCGATAGCTCCTCCGTTTACGTTCACTTTGTCAGCAGGTAAGTTAGCTACTTGCATGCTCATAAGCGCTACAGCTGCAAAGGCTTCGTTAATCTCAAATAAATCAATATCTTGAACAGTTTTATTACAACGCTTTAACACTCTCTCTATTACTAACCCTGGCGTAACAGGAAATTTTTGTGGCTCAACAGCTAATGAGTCATGACCTATAATCGTTGCAATCGGTTGATAACCATTTTGCTTTGCTTCTTCTTCATCCATTACAAGCAATGCTGCTGCGCCGTCATTTACACCGGGTGCGTTGCCTGCCGTAATTGTTCCACCATGATCGAATACTGGTCGCAGCGTACTCAGTCTTTCATATGACGTATCATGGCGTGGCCCCTCATCTTGCTTCACTACTTCTGTTCCTTTACGTCCTTTTACATCGATGGCCACAAGCTCAGCTTGCCACTTTCCCTCTCTCTCTGCTTGAACAGCCAACTGATGACTACGTAAAGCCCACTCATCCTGCTTTTCTCGGGAAATATTCAGTTCATTTGCTAATCTATTTCCGTAAGTTCCCATATGAACTCCTGTAAAGCTGCATGTTAAACCATCATGAATCATCAAATCTTTGGTTTGGCCATCTCCCATTCGAAAACCCCATCTTGCTTTTGGTAAAAGGTATGGTGCGTTGCTCATAGACTCCATGCCTCCGGCCACAATGGTCGAAGCTTCACCTAAACGTATATACTGGTCTGCTAACATAACACTTCTCATCCCTGATGCACATACTTTGTTAATGGTTTCTGTTTGCACACTCCAAGGTAAACCAGCATGATGCAGCGCTTGACGAGATGGCAATTGTCCTTGTCCCCCTTGAAGTACACAGCCCATAATAACCGAATCAATCTTTTCTGCCTCTACACCAGCACGCTGAACCGCCGATTTTATAGCGTGGCCACCGAGCTCTGAGGCAGTGAGTGAGCTTAGCCCTCCCCCTAATTTACCAAAAGGCGTACGCACAGCACTGACAATGACAGACTTCTTCATCTATAACTCCCCCTTTTCCGATTGAACGTTTGCTCAACTTGATGGCAAGCAAACTTTCTATCCCTTACAAGGTTGTAGCCCCCGTGCTTTTAGTAGCATTTGGGGGGCTTCTAAACCTTTATGCTTGTGTAATAAACTCTCTTATCAAACAGGTTGTTTTGCTTCGCTTGTTCCAAAGATTGATTTTTCTAAAAGCTCAGCTACATCATATGTTCCTACTTTTTCTTCAACTTCTTTCGCTTTTGTACCATCGCTAATCATTGTTAAACAGTAAGGGCAACCAGAACTAATAATACCCGGGTTTACTTCTAGCGCTTGTTCTGTACGCGCTACGTTAATTCGCTGACCAGAAGTTTCCTCTGCCCACATGAGCCCTCCTCCTGCACCACAGCACATTCCACTTTCACGATTTCGAACCATCTCAACTATTTTCACTCCTGGAATTGCTTTTAAGATTTCACGTGGCGGATCATATACTTCGTTATATCTTCCTAAATAACAGGAATCGTGAAACGTAACTGTTTCTTCAATTGGAAAGTTTGGCTTTAACTTTCCTTCTTTTAC
Source organism: Priestia sp. GS2 (assembly GCF_036409025.1). Taxonomy (NCBI): domain Bacteria; kingdom Bacillati; phylum Bacillota; class Bacilli; order Caryophanales; family Bacillaceae; genus Priestia; species Priestia sp. GS2. Next base: position 3,662,049 of record NZ_JAZGJX010000001.1, read on the forward strand.
AAGCTGTGCTAAAAGCTCTGTATGATGATAAACTTCTGCTTCTAACCCAAAGTCTGAATACTCATTTTTGAAAATGTTATATGCATGAGGATCAATCGTGACAATCTTCTTTACGTCATTCTTTTCAAATTCCTCAATATTCTTCGCAGCTAACTCTTGAAATAAGAACTCGTTCCCTAGTCGACGAGGCGTATCTCCCGAGTTCTTTTCTTTGTTTCCTAAGATGGCAAACTTAACTCCTGCTTCATTTAGCAACTTAGCAAAGGAAAGCGCAATTTTTTGACTTCGATTATCATAAGACCCCATTGAACCGACCCAAAATAAATATTCAAATTCCTCTCCGCTTTTCTTCATTTCTTTAACTGTTGGTACATGAATATCTTCTCGCATCTCTCTCCATGTTTCTTTTTCTTTACGATTTAGCCCCCATGGATTTCCTTGACGCTCGATATTTGTCATCGCTCTTTGAGCATCTGGATCCATTTTTCCTTCTGTTAAAACTAAAAAGCGGCGAAGGTCAATAATTTTATCCACATGCTCGTTCATTACAGGACATTGATCTTCACAATTTCGACAGGTCGTACACGCCCAAATTTCTTCTTCTGTGATTACGTCTCCAATTAAAGAAGGATTGTATTCTAAAGTAGCCGCTACTTCGCTACTGCTTTGGCTTGCTCCCATAACAGCAAGCTGATTTCCTTTTGTATTGGCAAAAGCATACGTAGGAACCCAAGGCGCCCTAGAAGTCACGACAGCTCCTTTTTCAGTCAAATGGTCGCGCAGTTTCAAAATTAAATCCATAGGTGAAAGCATTTTTCCTGTCCCAGTCGCTGGACACATATTCGTACAACGTCCACACTCTACACATGCATACAAGTCAATGAGTTGATTCTGTGTAAAATCTTCAATTTTCCCCACACCAAATGTTTCTTGAGACTCGTCTTCAAAGTCAATTTTCTCTAACTTCCCCGGCTTAGAAATACGATTAAAAAACACATTCGCTGGACCTGCAATTAAATGTGCATGCTTCGACTGAGGTACGTACACTAAAAATGCTAATAAAACCAGTAAATGAACCCACCATGCTACATAAAAAATGACAATAGACGCGGTTTCACCGATTCCATTTAAAAGAAACGCAACAGATGACGCAATTGGCTCCGTCCAAGCTAAATCATGATCATGCCAGATTAGTGACATTCCGTTTCCAATTAGTACCGAAAGCATCAAACTACCGATAAACAGGAGAACCAATCCTGATTTAAATCCTCTTTTTAATCGAACAAGCTTTTCAACATAACGACGGTGGAAAGCCCATACAACAGCAATTAAAATTAATACAGTTACAATTTCTTGAAAGAATGTAAAGCCTGGATATAGCGGACCTAGTGGTAGATGTGACCCAGGAACTAGCCCTTTTAAAATAAAATCAATTGCACCGAACTGAACTAGAATAAAACCGTAGAAAAAAAGAACGTGGATAATTCCACTTTTCTTATCTTTTAGTAACTTTTTCTGACCAAAGACATTAACCCAGACTTTGTTTAGCCTTTCTTTTAGCTTTTGATCAAACTCAACTTTCTTACCCAATTGAATATACATCAACCTGGTTCGAATTAAGTAAATGAACAGCGACGCCGCGTAAGCGGTTACAATTAGAAACAAAATTAGATTGACCCACAATAAAGCTGACACATAATTCCCTCCCTCTCCCTGATGAAAATTTAGAAAATAATGAACTTTTCTTCATTTTATATAATGAATGAACATTCAGTCAACATGTTTTCTTTCTTTTTTGTTCATATTCTATTTAAACGAGGTGAAACTAAGAACAGAAATAAGATAATCATCGTAAATTATTCGCTTGATGGAGGGAGGGAAAGGAAATGTTGGCTACTATAATTATTTTAATCGTTATTTTGATTGTGGCATGGTTTGCTATTGATTTAGGTGTTGGCAAAAAGGAACTCATGCAAGAAGAGCGTACATTTCCAATGCGTCAAGCGTCTCTCAAACTTTTTACAGATGGAACAAAGCTTTATAATGACTTGTTTAAGTCAATTGAACAAGCTCAGCATTCCATTCACATTTCTTTTTACATTGTTAAGAACGATCAGGTTAGCCAACAATTTGTGGATCTTCTCTGCGAAAAAGCCAATCAGCAAGTTGACGTTCGCCTACTCGTTGACCGCATCGGTAGTATGAAACTTAATCGAAAGATGAGAAACCATCTTCAATCTTGCGGAGTAAAGTTTTCATTTAGCCGCCGTATAAAATTCCCTTACTTATTTTACACAATCAACGCAAGAAATCATCGAAAAATAACCATTATTGATGAGTCCGTTGGCTATATTGGAGGGTTTAATATTGGTCAAGAATATTTGGGCTTAGATCCTAAGTTAGGCATTTGGAAAGATTATCATTTAAAAATAACGGGAGAAGCCGTCACTGATTTGCAAACGCAGTTTTTAACAGACTGGGGCTCATCTGTGAACAATGAAGAACACGAGGAAGCGGGAATTAGTAAGCAAATAAAAGACCCCTCTATGCAAACCGTTCAGCTTCGCTCAACGGAAGGTGTTTCCTTAGAGGATCATTTCTTGCACATCATTAACGAAGCAAAAGATGAACTTTGTATTGGAACTCCTTACTTTATCCCAACAGAAGCCTTAATGACAGCCATTTTAGAAGCACGAAAACGAGGGGTTATGGTTTATATTCTCATCCCGATGCGAGCAGACCATCCACTCGTTCGCGATGCAGCATTCTCTTACCTTCCAACTTTAGTCGAAGCGGGGTGCCAGGTTCATCAATTTTATTATGGTTTCTATCACGGAAAAGTGATGATTGCTGATGAGCGAATTTGTGATGTAGGAACCGCTAATTTTGATAAAAGAAGTTTGTTTTTAAATGGCGAAATCAATTGCTTTATCTTTGACCCTGCTTTTATTAAGCATGTAAAAGAAACGTTCCATATGTGTTTACACGATTGTCCTCTTCTTTCTTTATCCGATATAAAAAAACGCAATTGGTTTGATAGATTTAAACAGGGGGTAGCTACGTTTATATCCCCGCTTTTATAGCTATGAAAAAGGAGTTAACAAACATGAATGTCAGATTCGGCTATGTTTCTCATGCCCTCTCTTTATGGGATTGCTCACCTGCAAAAACATTAACGTTTGCACGCTGGAGTAAGCTCTCAAAAGATGAACGTATGGAGAAATTGTATGATGTTACTCAGCAGAACTTGTACCATACCAAACGAGCTCTACACTATAACATTGCACATGAAATCATGCTTTACCGTCTTTCTTCTTCCCTTGTTCCTTTGGCGACTCATCCTGAAGTTGCCTGGGATTTTGTAACACCTTTTCAACAAGAGTGGAACGAACTTGGTCACTTAATAAAGTCTCATCAGCTACGAGTAAGTTTTCACCCTAACCAGTTCACGTTGTTTACAAGCGATAAGCCGCATATTACTGATAATGCTGTTTTAGATATGAACTATCACTATCAAATGCTAGAAGCAATGGACGTCGTGGAGGGATCGTTAATTAATATTCATGTTGGAGGAGCGTACGGAGATAAGATTAAGGCCTTGGAACGCTTTCACCAGAACTTAAAGAAACTTCCAGTGCATATTAAAGAGCAAATGACACTTGAAAACGATGATAAAACTTACACAACCGAAGAAACGCTAGCAGTTTGTGAAAAAGAACAAATTCCGCTTGTATTTGACTTTCACCACCATCAAGCAAATTTGGGAACACAGCCTCTTGAAGATTTATTGCCACGGATTTTTGAAACTTGGAAGCATGTAAACATTCGACCTAAGGTACATATTTCTTCACCAAAGTCCGACAAAGCATTTCGCAGTCATGCTGATTACGTATCTGCTGATTTTGTGAAGCCGTTTTTTCAACTAGCCAAAGAGCTGAATCAAGATTTTGATGTGATGATTGAAGCAAAGCTAAAAGACCAAGCACTATTAAAACTTGTAGAGGACTTATCCAAAATTCGCGGTGTAAAAAGAATTGGTGGAGCTACGCTAAAGATGTAAAAAAAAATCCCCTTTCAAAGGGGATTTTTTTTTACATCTTTTCAGGAGCCGAAACACCAATTAATTTTAATGCATTTTGTAAAGTAACTTGCACTGCTTTGATAAGCTCTAAGCGCGCTTTGCTTGTTTCAATGTTATCTGTATCAATAACTTTATCTGCGTTATAGAAACTATGGAACGTTGATGCTAAGTCAAAGATATAGTTTGTAATACGGTGAGGAATACGTTTTGTTGCTGCTTCAGAAACAGCTTGCGGGAACTCACCAATTTTCTTTAATAAGTCCATTTCTTTCTCAGACTGAATTAGCGTATAGTCTACGTTTCCTTTTGTTAATTCTTCAACTTCAGTACCTTGCTTTAAGATACTGCAAATACGAGCATGTGCATATTGTGCATAGTACACTGGGTTTTCGTTTGATTGAGAAACTGCTAAGTCTAAGTCGAAGTCTAAGTGCGTATCTCCACTTCTCATTGCAAAGAAGTAGCGCGTTGCGTCTAACCCAACCTCTTCTACAAGATCACGCATCGTAACAGCTTTACCAGTACGCTTACTCATCTTCATCTTTTCACCGTTTTGATATAGCTGAACCATTTGAATAATTTCAACTTCTAGCGTATCTTTTCCATAACCAAGTGCTTGGATTGCAGCTTTCATACGTGGAATGTAACCATGGTGGTCAGCACCCCAAATGTTGATTAACTTATCAAAGCCGCGCTGAATTTTGTCTTGATGATAAGCGATATCTGGTGTTAAGTACGTAAATGAACCATCATTTTTAATTAATACTCGATCTTTATCATCACCAAATGTTGTCGAACGGAACCACGTTGCTCCTTCTTCTTCATAAACGTGACCTTGTTGCTTTAACGTATCAAGTGCAACTTGAATCTTATCGTTTTTATATAGAGATGTCTCAGAATACCATACATCGAACTTCACGCGGAATTGCTCTAAATCACGCTTTAATTTTTCCAGCTCATAATCTAATCCGTACTGGCGGAAAAACTCAAAACGTTCTGTTTCATCAGCTTGTACATACTGATTACCATATTTTTCAGCTAACTCTTTACCGATTTTGATAATATCTTCACCGTGGTAGCCATCAGCCGGCATTTCCTTATCCATACCTAAAGCCTGCATATAACGTGCTTCCACTGAATAAGCTAAGTTGTTAATCTGATTACCAGCATCATTAATGTAGTATTCACGAGATACGTCATAACCTGCTTTTGCAAGAACGTTACATAAAGAGTCCCCTACAGCTGCACCACGAGCATGCCCTAAGTGTAAATCACCTGTTGGATTTGCTGATACAAACTCAACCTGAACTTTTTCACCGTTTCCAACGTTTGATTCACCGTAAGCTTCTCCGGCTTTTAAGATGGTTGGAATTAACTCTGTTAAGTATGAATTGTTCATGTAGAAGTTAATAAATCCCGGACCTGCAATTTCAATTTTTTCAATTGAAGCTTTTGATTTATCAAACTGTGCTACTAGTTCTTCTGCAATAGCGCGAGGTGCTTTTTTTGCAATTCGTGCAAGCTGCATTGCCATATTTGTAGAATAATCACCGTGGGCTTTATCTTTTGGTACTTCTAACACGACTTCCGGCAGCTGATCTTTTGTTGCTAGCTCAGCTTTTACAACTGCATCTTGAATCTCAGCTTTTAACTTACTTTGCACTTGCTCAACAATGTTCATGTTCTTCCTCCTTGAATGTTATCGTTACAGCGTACTTACCTACTGATTGACCTTGTAAAGTCAAATCGTACGTAAAAAAGAGATGACCTCTTTTTTGGAGCTTTTTATATTCAATGTTATGAGCATATGTCATCATATCCATACGGCCATAAGGACTCATATACGTTCCTTCAAGCTTAACTTTTTTACGAAAAGACTGCTTCATTTTCACAGCACCGGTACGGTTAATCGTTACTTCATCCTCTTTAATCTTCAGTAACGTTTTAATATCCCCTACTTCTTCTTGATGCTCCGTATACGTCAAATAAACGACTTCGTCTTTTTTATAGTACGTTCCTTGAGCTTCCACCGCTGTTGTTTCCTTCATGTGCCCGTCTCGAATGTCCGTCACAATCTTAATTGCGATTGGCTTTTTAATTGTTGAAGCGTTATTCATCTCAAGACACTTCCTTAATTTTTACGAATACTTTATAACTTAAATAGTATAAACATTCCGAGACAAGAATTCAATAATACTTCAAGTTTTCGCTCATCTTGTAAAAAAAGAGTAGGCCACATTTCTCTCAATGCAACCTACTCTTTTATACATTTGTTTAGCGCTTTTGAACCCAACCCAAAATCATTTCACGAATAAGCTTACTAGCCGTATTTGCCGTTTGCTCAGAAGAATCATAAATTGGGGCAACCTCTACTAAGTCTGCACCTACAACGCGAATATCTGATTTAGCAATTTCATGAATAGAGGCTAACAGTTCTTTTGATGTTATACCTCCCGCATCTACTGTACCTGTACCTGGGGCATGAGCTGGATCTAACACATCGATATCAATTGTTACATAAACTGGACGTCCTGCTAGCTTAGGTAAGATTTCTTTTAACGGCTCTAATACTTCGAATTTTGAGATGTGCATGCCGTTCTCTTTCGCCCATACAAACTCTTCTTTCATACCTGAACGAATACCAAATGAATAAACGTTGCTTGGTCCAATATGCTCGGCAATTTTACGAATTGGTGTCGAATGAGAAAGAGGTTCACCTTCATACTCTTCACGTAAATCCGTATGCGCATCCATATGAATGATAGCAAGATCTGGATACTTCTTATACATTGCTTTCATAACTGGCCATGAAACTAAATGCTCTCCACCCATCCCAAGCGGAAATTTATCGGCTGCTAGCAGCTCATCGATATAGCCCTCAATCATGTCGATGCTTCGCTGTGCGTTTCCAAAAGGGAGCGGAATATCTCCAGCATCAAAATATTTTACTTCCTCAAGCTCACGATCTAAATATGCACTATACTCTTCTAATCCAATTGATACTTCGCGAATGCGTGTTGGACCAAAACGAGATCCTGGTCGGTAGCTTACTGTCCAATCCATTGGCATACCGTATAGTACGGCTTCACTTTCTTCAAAGCTAGGATGACTTTTTATAAATACATTACCTGAATATGCCTCATCAAAACGCATGAGAATGCCTCCTTGTCATAAAAACAAGACGCCAAGCCTTTCGACTGACATCTTGTCTATTGTGTCTGCTTTACACCAGCTAAACTGTCTGTAAAAGCTCGAGTGATTCAACGAATAATCAGAGAGAAATAACTTCCTCAATTATTGAAGCTTCACCTTATTTTACTAAATCTGCTACAAACTTCGGTAAAGCAAATGCTGCTTTATGAAGCTCTTTCGTATAATACTTTGTTTCGATATCAATAAAGCGATCTTCACTAACCTCTAGTGGATCATGCTTCTTAGAACCAATTGTGAACGTCCACAGACCACTTGGGTACGTTGGGATGTTTGCTACGTAAAGACGAGTGATTGGGAAAATTTCTTTTACATCACGCTGTACGTTTGTAATTAACTCAGGAGTAAACCAAGGGTTGTCCGTTTGAGCTACAAAGATACCATCTTCTTTTAACGCTTTTGAAATTCCAGCGTAGAACCCTTTCGTAAATAAATTTACTGCTGGACCTACTGGCTCAGTAGAATCAACCATAATCACATCGTATTCGTTTTCACTTTCTGCGATATGCATGAAACCGTCGCCTACTTTTACTTCAACGCGTTCATTTTCTAATTCACCAGCAATCTCCGGTAAATACTTCTTAGAGTATTCAATCACTTTTCCATCAATTTCAACTAGCGTCGCTTTCTTTACGCTAGGATGTTTTAATACTTCACGGATTACGCCACCGTCTCCGCCGCCTACTACTAAAACATTTTCAGGATTTGGATGTGTAAATAGAGGCACGTGTGCCACCATTTCGTGATAAACAAACTCATCTTTTTGAGTTGTCATTACCATTCCATCAAGAACTAGCATGTTACCAAACTCTTCTGTTTCAATCATATCTAGCTTTTGAAACTCAGTTTGTTCTGTATGTAAAGTGCGCTTAATTTTCGCCGTAATTCCGAAATTCTTCGTTTGTTTTTCAGTAAACCATAATTCCATTTAAACTCTTCCCTTCTGTTTTGAGAATTTAGCCTATGCATAGATTACCCTAACATAATTTATACAAACATGAAAAAAAGTATAGATGAATTTAAGTGAAAAGCAAAGGTTTTTTTTTAGACTTCTAGGTTTAAAAGAGCTTTTTCTTTTTCATACTAAACTATATATTCCTTTAAATTGCTATAACCTCATTTTAAAAGCCTGTATTTACCTGAATTACCTGTATAAATCTACACATTAAAAAGGCTTAAATAAATGGATTTAGCTCACAAAAACCCTTCTTTAATAAAAAGCACATATCAATCTGGGTACCCTTTAAAACGTAACTTTTTTAGAAACCAAAGGAGTTAACTCATGAGGTGATGACAATGGAAACTGTATTAATTGAACACTTTAAGAAAGCTAGACGTCTTTTTCGCATTCTACTTGTTCTTGCACTTCTATGTACTGTATGTATCGGGATTGCCTATATCAGTATATTTTTATACGCCAAAATTGCCGGTCCACCTACGCTCACTGTCCCGCAAACCGCTATTTTCTATTCCAGCAACGGTAAAGTATTAGACGAATTACATAACGGTGAAAAACGTTATTGGGTACCTCTAGAAAGCGTATCTGACAATATTAAAGAAGCCACATTAGCAGTTGAAGACAAGCGGTTTTATGATCATAATGGCTTTGATATTAAACGGATTGGTGGAGCAATTGTTGCTGATATTAAAGCAATGAGTAAAGTACAAGGTGCTAGCACAATTACGCAGCAGTATGCACGAAATCTTTTTTTAGAACACGATAAAACATGGACAAGGAAATTCCAAGAGGCGCTTTATACTATTCGCCTGGAATTTAACTATGACAAGGATAAAATCTTTGAAGGTTATTTAAATACTATTTACTATGGACACGGCGCCTATGGAGTTGAGGCTGCTTCAAAAACGTATTTTAATAAAAAAGCAAAGGAATTAACCCTAAGTGAAGCTAGTATGCTAGCCGGAATTCCAAAAGGGCCTACTTACTATTCTCCTCTTCTTCATGAAGAAAATGCAAAAGAGCGTCAGCGCATCATTTTAAACTTACTTGTTGACCAAGGAAAAATTTCGCAAAAAGATGCGGATAAAGCATTCGTAACACCTTTGGTATATGCCAAAAAAACACAAGATGAAGCAAATGTGAAGAAACAAGATGCGTCTTATTTCATGAGTGCAGCTTTATCGCAGTTAACAAACGAGCTAGGAATTACAGAGGCGATGATCCATTCAAACGGCTTGCGAATTTACACAACGCTTGATAGTAGCGTACAAAAGAAAGCGGAAGAAGCAATGAATACCGTTATGAATAAAGCTTCTGATATTCAAACAGCATTTGTCGCAATGGATCCAAAAACAGGTGAAGTAAAGGCACTAATTGGCGGTAGAGATTACAAGGAAAGCCCATTTAACAGAGCAACTCAAGCTGTGCGCCAGCCTGGCTCTACAATGAAGCCATTTTTATATTATGCTGCTTTAGCAGACGGCTTTACGGAATCTACCGCCATGCAAAGTGAAGAGACAACCTTTACCTTAAATGATGGAGTTTCAACATATAAACCAAGTAACTATAACAGCTATTATGCAAATAATCCGATTACACTAGCACAGGCCATTGCGCTATCAGACAACATTTATGCTGTTAAAACACATTTATTTATCGGGGAGCACCGATTGGTCGAAACAGCTAAATCATTAGGCATTTCGACTCCGCTGAAGCAGGTACCATCCCTAGCTCTTGGCACATCCCCTGTTCGCGTGATTGATATGGTTAATGCATATGGCATCTTTGCAAACGGTGGTAACGAAATTTCACCAACATTCATTAAGCGAATTGAAACAGCTGATGGAGACATGGTGTATGAAGCACCTCAAGAAAAAAAGAGAATTGTTGACAAGCGATTAGCATTTTTAACAACGCATTTGATGACAGGTATGTTCCAAAAGGAATTAAATGGATATACAACAGTAACAGGAAAGCCAATTTTAAAATACTTGTCAAGAGATTATGCTGGTAAATCCGGTACTACATCGACGGATAGCTGGATGATTGGATACACCCCTCAGCTCGTATCAGGCGTTTGGGTAGGTTATGACCAAGGCAAACAAATTGAACGTGTCGAGGAAAAAGCTTATGCAAAAAAAATGTGGGCATTGTTTATGGAAGATGCACTTGAAGGAAAGAAAAAGCAAGGATTTAAAGCACCTAAAGGGTTAGTTAGCGTAAATATCAACCCTGAGACAGGTGATATCGCAACAAAAGCTTGTTCGAAGAAATATAAAGCATATTATTTAACAGGTACTCAACCGACTACGTATTGTCGAGATAAAGGCGCTTCTGAAGAGAAAAAACAAGCACCAAAGAAGAAGGAAGAAGCGGATGGATTTTTTCATCGTCTGCGCGATTGGTTTTAAAAAAGGCCCTTGGCATAATGCCAAGGGCCTTTTTCTCATGATAAAGCTTCTTTTAATTCGTCACTAGAACGTTCCCAAATTTCCTTATCATGAGCAGATAGAAAATCTTTTAAGATTGTTTTTGACTTACTATCCATTTCGTCTACCATAATACGGCGCTTCATAGATTTATCCATTTTATTCACATGCTCTGGAAGCGACTTGTATCCACGACGAATCTCACGATCTACAGTCATTTCACATGCCGTTACGCCAGCATAATAAGGGCCTGCTGGATTACGATCAATTGTCACCCAAACAAGCCAATAGAGCTTGCCGTTAGGAACTTCGTCTTTGTTTGGTAAAAACTTAATTCCTTTTTCAACCACGCTCCTTGCATGCATCGCACCGATATCAACAAAAGCTTCTTCGTCTGATGGACACACAAAAACCGGTGAAATGTTCTCTAAGCTTAGTGCTCCAACCCCAAAACCTCCATGTCCATCTGTTGAATCATTCTTAATAATATTAAATCCAATATTTTTCTTTTTTTTCGGTTGATCCATTGTTAAAACGCTCCTTACTTAAGTTAATAACGGTCCCAGAAGTTGCTGAAACAGCTCAACAAAAAATGGGATCCCAATGTCATATATAGGGGCAATAATATAGCGGTCAAGCGGTGTAATAATTAACACTAAAAATAACAAGATTCCCCACGACTCATACTGCGTCATTTTTGCGCGCACTGTGTTTGGAACAAGATCTTCTATGATACGATAGCCATCAAGCGGCGGAAATGGCAGCAGATTAAATAAAAATAAAACAAGATTAATCGTGATAAACAGATTAAAAAATGTATATATTGGCTCTGTATCTAAGCCAAAGCGCAGCACCAAAAACCAACCAAGAACCCCTAAAAATGCAAGCAATAGGTTACTAAGCGGCCCTGCAATTGAAACTAATACACCAGCTAGACGCGGATTCTTGAAGAAAAAACGATTAACAGGTACAGGTTTAGCCCAGCCAAACCCCACGACAAGTAGAAGAATTGTTCCTAGCGGATCTAAATGTGAAAGAGGCGATAGCGTCAACCGCCCTTGTTTCTTTGCCGTCTCGTCTCCAAACTTGTATGCAACAAAAGCATGCGCAAATTCATGTAGCGTAAATGCGATAATTAGCGTAATAGCAACGTACGGAATATATTCAAGCGGAAAAGCTAAAAATTGATTCACTCGCTCTCTCCTTTATAATCATTCTGAATTACAATAATACATCGAGTATACTATAATTTAATTATTTCATCATTAGATGAGGGTGTATTTTTCAATGTAAAAGGACTACACTGAAGAAGACACTGAAGAAAAGGAGTGAAATTATTATGCCATATGTAACGGTAAAAATGCTTGAAGGTCGCACTGAAGATCAAAAAAGAGCTCTTGTTGAGAAAGTAACCGCTGCTGTATCTGAAACAACAGGTGCCCCTTCTGAGAAAATCGCGGTTTTTATTGAAGAAATGTCAAAAAACCACTATGCAGTAAACGGTAAACGCTTAAGCGATCAATAAGATACATATCGTTTATTCATTGAACAAAGCCCTCTGAACCGATGCAGAGGGCTTTTTATTAATGAACACGGTCAAACGTCACCGCTTTTAGATTTTCAATATATGCATATGCTTGTTCAATGTCTTCTTCTGTATAGTTCTGTTTACTCTTTAACGTAAACACTTTTTCACTCACTTCTTCTTTCGATAATCCATCAAAGTATAAAATTGTTGAGACAAGCTCTAAAAACTTTGAAGACTGGTTGTTCATATCCGTCATGACTTCCTGTAAATGGGGTAACTCTAGCTCATAATGGCTTAGAAACTCATTTCCAGCCTGAGTTAGTGCGTATCGGTACTGCATATAGCCCCCCTTATTTTCTTTTAATTCCTGCAAAAAGCCTAGATTACACAATTCTTCTACTCGAAGGGTAAGTTCCTCTGAATACGGACCAAAAAAATGGAAATTATAGCGCTCATAAAAAGGAAACTCTAGCTTTTTTCCAATAAAAATCATTTTTTGGAGCTTTTTTCTCCCTACAATTTCTCCCGCTGCTGAGAACACTTTAATAATCTTTGCGTGATCATTTAACACAGCCCTTCAACTCCTATACTATTTAACTCTAATTACTTTTTAATAGCTGTAAAATTTGGTCTTTCACTTTTCTTTTTGACGATAACTGATCGATTAGATCTTGTGGAAAATAAAGTTTATGATCCGTTCGTTTCTTCCCTGAAATGGACTCAACAATTTCAGACTGTCGCGATAGCTCTCTTACTTCACCGTTTGGCATCAACAAATGGATTGGCAAGCGCTCCTCTTCTTCACCTGGACGATAAAAGTCGTACGGTAAGTCACTGGATGAATCAACAACTAAATAATAATCAGGATCAATTCCAGCTTTTTTAAATAATGTTGTTAGCTCCATCCACATTTTCATTTGGAGGTTTGGATTGAACTCGATATATTTAAAAAGGTTACGGTTCATAAATCTACGACATAAATCTGCTAAAATATTATCTTCTTCATCTTGCCAAGCCTGAAAATAAAACATGACAACAGACTCGTCCAACCTTAAGTACTCTTCTAGTGATATTTCATCTTTAAAAATCGAATAAAAATGAACAGGCGGCTGGCGAAACTCATAGGATTTTTGATGAAGCTCTTTCGCACGATGTAGAATTTTAGTTAAGATGACTTCCGCACTGCGCGTTACAGGATGAAAATAAATTTGCCAATACATTTGATAACGACTCATGATGTAATCCTCAACTGCATGCATACCGCTATGCTTAATGACAGCTTGCTCTTCTTGTGGCCGCATTACGCGCAGAATACGCTCCATATCAAAGTGTCCATAGCTTACCCCTGTATAATAAGCATCACGCTGTAAATAATCCATTCGGTCGGCATCAATTTGGCTTGAAATCAAGCTCACCACCAACTTATTTTTGTACGTTTTCGCAATCACTTCTGCTACCTTTTTTGGAAAATCTGCTCCCGCTTTTTTCAATACACGATTTACTTCTGTATTTCCCAAAATAATTGCTTGAGTAAACTCTTCATGGTCCAGGTGAAATACCTTTTCAAAAGAATGAGAGAATGGACCATGTCCTAAATCGTGTAAAAGTGCCGCACATAAGCAAAGAAGCCTTTCATCGTCGTCCCATTCTGGGCGGTTTCGAAATACGTCATCAATAATTCGACGCACAATCTCATATACACCTAAAGAATGATTAAAACGACTATGTTCAGCACCGTGAAACGTTAAATAGGTTGTTCCTAGCTGACGAATTCGACGTAAACGCTGAAATTCAGATGTACCGATGAGCTCCCAGATTAATCGGTCTCGTACGTGGATATAGCGATGAACAGGGTCTTTAAATACTTTTTCTTCACTAAGTTTTTCATTTAGATATGCCATTTACATACCTCTCTATCTTGACGTTGTTAGTATGTCTTCTTCGACAAGGTGTTTAAAAATTCCTAGTCAGAATAAAAAATCACCTTTTGCTTAGGACAAAGGTGATTTTATTTTATTTGTTTAGTTTTTTCTCAATTTTTTCAATTAGCTCGTCCTCTGTTGGCGCAGCTACAGGGCGGTTATTTACAAATGCGAATGACTTTTTACGTCCTGGACCACAGTATGATTGACAGCCCACTTTTACATCTGCACATGCATCTATTTTTTGAAGTCGAGGTAACAATGTCTTCACATTTGTTGCCTGACAATCATCACAAATTCTAAATTCATTTGTCATGCTGACACAATCCTTTCAAAAGTGCTTACACATATCTTTTTTGCCTAAAGGGTATTTTACCGCTATTTGCATAGGAGTGCAAGTTTCGAAAAGTGCCAAAATCTATCATACTTCTAGAAAAAATAGTATAACTCTACGCTAATCCGTACATACTAAATACTACAAAACATGGTAGCTACCAATCATATAAAAATGAGGAGTGAAATACGTGAAAGATAGACAAGATGCGTGGACAGAAGAAAATGATTTACTTTTAGCAGAAACGGTTTTAAGACATGTAAGAGAAGGAAGTACCCAATTAAACGCGTTTGAAGAAGTTGGAGATGAACTAAATCGTACGTCTGCGGCTTGCGGATTTCGCTGGAATGCCGTGGTAAGACATCAATATGAAAAAGCGCTCCAGCTCGCGAAAAAACAGCGTAAGCAACGCATGCGTGCCCTTGGACAAGAACAAGGCAAGAAAAAGCTTTTATATACACCACCTACACCAACTATAGAACACGTTACAGAGGAAGTGTACGAGGCAATCCCAGTCTCTGCTCCCACTATAACAGCCAGTAATGATAGTTTATCGATTGACTTAGTCATACGCTATTTAGAAACATTTAGAGGCCAAACTGGAAACATGCAGGCAATTCAACATGAGAATTCTCGTTTACGTAAAGAAAACGATGACTTACACCGCAAAATTCAAGATCTTGAAAAGCAAGTAACGCAGCTTGAAGCAAATGCTACTACTATTCAAGAAGACTATGAAACATTAATGCAAATCATGAACCGTGCCCGCAAGCTGGTTTTATTTGATGAAGAAGACCGATCAGCTACTTCGTTTAAAATGGACCGTAACGGAAATTTAGAAAAGTTAGCTGAATAATGCATCCAAAGGTGGCATCCTTATGCCTCCTTTTTTATTGGAATTAACTTACGCCTTGTCATACTCTGATTCTTAAATATGCTATAATATGTTCGTTTACTTCATAAAGGAGTTATGGAACATGTCTATATATAAATCAAATCTTTTACAACAGCCAAAATGGCGCATCATTGATCAATCAAGCTTAGGTCCAGAATTTGATGCAAAGCAATCTTTCGCGATAGATGATACTCTTTGTACAAGTGTTGGAAAGGCCGAGTCTCCCGCGACAGTTCGCTCTTGGGTGCATCACGATACAATTGTTCTTGGTATTCAAGACACAAAGCTTCCACGTTTAGCTGAAGGTATTCGCTATTTGCAAGAACAAGGCTATAAACCAATTGTTCGGAATTCTGGAGGACTAGCCGTCGTACTTGATGAAGGTGTTCTAAATATTTCACTTATCTTTCCGGATGCAGAAAAAGGCATTGATATAGACCGAGGATATGATGCGATGTTTGATTTAATTAAAGCAATGTTTGCTGGCTATACAACTGACATTGAAGCAAGAGAAATTGTCGGTTCATACTGTCCAGGAAGCTACGACTTAAGCATCGGTGGTCAAAAATTTGCAGGTATCTCACAGCGCCGTGTACGAGGTGGAGTTGCTGTACAGATTTATCTCTGCGTATCAGGTGATGGAGCCAAAAGAGCTAGTGTTATTAAAGAATTTTACCAAAGAGGCCTAGCAAATACTGAGACAAAGTTTACATATCCAACGATTGTTCCAGAGACAATGGCCTCTCTTTCACAGCTGTTAAACGTTGAGCTAACGGTAAGCGATGTAATGATGCTAACGTTTCAAACATTACAATCCACCGGAGCTTCCTTAGAGATGGTTCCCCTACAAGCAGCAGAACTTGAATTGTTTGACACACAGCTACAACGAATGTATGACCGAAACGAAAAAGCGTTAGGGGCTTTTCTAAACGCATAAAAAAAACGCCGTTAAATGGCGTTTTTTTTATGCGTTTACAGTGCTTGAGCAGCTGTAATTAAAGCTAATTTGTATACATCCTCTTCGTTACAACCACGTGAAAGGTCGTTAACCGGCTTGTTTAAACCTTGAAGAATTGGGCCAACTGCTTCGAAATTACCTAAGCGTTGAGCGATCTTGTATCCAATATTACCAGCTTCAAGACTTGGGAATACAAATACATTTGCATCACCTTTAATATCTGAACCCGGTGCTTTCTTTTCAGCAACAGATGGTACAAATGCTGCGTCAAACTGGAATTCACCGTCTAAAGTTAGGTTTGGTGCCATCTCTTTTGCAATTTTAACAGCATCTGCTACTTTTTCAGTTTCTGGTGATTTAGCTGATCCTTTTGTTGAGAAACTAAGCATTGCAACACGTGGATCTACGTCAAACATGTTAGCTGTGCGTGCACTTTCGATTGCAATTTCAGCTAAATCTTGGCTATTTGGAGCAATATTAATTGCACAATCAGCAAATACGTACTTCTCGTCACCACGAACCATGATGAATACGCCTGATGTTTTTGTTACGCCTTCTCTTGTTTTAATAATTTGTAGCGCTGGACGCACTGTATCAGCTGTTGAATGTGCAGCTCCGCTTACAAGGCCATCTGCTTTGCCCATATGAACAAGCATTGTGCCAAAGTAATTTTCGTCTAATAAAATTTTACGCGCTGCTTCTTCAGTCGCTTTTCCTTTACGGCGCTCTACAAATGCAGCTACCATTTCATCAAATCCATCATAATTATGAGGATCAAAGATTTGCACTCCATCTAAAATTACGTTCAAGCTTTTTGCTTTAGCCTGTACTTCTTCTTCGTTTCCAATAACGATTGGCGTTACAACTTTATCTGCAGCTAAACGAGCTACCGCTCCAAGAATACGCTCATCTAAACCTTCTGGAAATACGATTGATACATTGCTTGCAGATACCTTTTCTTTTAAACCAGTAAATAAATTGCTCAAACTAAGTCCTCCTCAATATGTTAAAAAACAGTTTCCATGTAATAGGATACTCCACTTCGAAAAAAAATCAAAGGCATGTCCTTTAACAATTTGATAACAGTAAAAAGTCTTTAAATTTCTAAAATTCAATTAAATATACTTTCAACTGCCCTTTTAGCATAGCGTAAATTGTGCTTTTTTAATCACAATTCATGAGTTTTTCAATCCAAGCATTCGGATAAACTATGATATAGTAAAACTAGAAGTCATTATACTGTAGTTTAGGAGTGAAAGAATATGGCAGAAGCAGCTCAAACACTGGATGGATGGTACGCTCTTCATGATTTTCGAACAATCAATTGGACAGCATGGAAACAGCTATCAAACGAAGAACGCGAAACCGCTATTCATGAATTTTTAGCCTTAACAGAAAAGTGGACAAGTACGGAAAATGCAGCTGAAGGAAGTCATGCACTATATAGTATTGTCGGTCAAAAAGCAGATTTTATGATCATGCTTGTACGTCCAACGATGGAAGAACTAAATGAAATTGAAAATGAATTCAATAAAACAAAGCTAGCAGAATTCACTGTCCCAGCTTATTCATATGTATCTGTTGTTGAGTTAAGTAACTACTTACCAGCAGGTGAAGATCCATATGAAAATCCGCACATTCGTGCACGCTTATACCCAACTCTTCCAAAATCGAAGTATGTTTGCTTCTATCCAATGGATAAGCGTCGTCAAGGTGACGACAACTGGTACATGTTGCCGATGGAAGAGCGCCGTAGCTTAATGCGCAGTCACGGTATGATTGGCCGTCAATATGCAGGTAAAGTGAAGCAAATTATTACAGGCTCTGTTGGCTTTGATGACTATGAATGGGGCGTTACGTTATTCGCTGATGACGTATTACAATTTAAAAAACTCGTATATGAAATGAGATTCGATGAAGTAAGTGCACGCTATGGAGAGTTTGGTAGTTTCTTCGTTGGGAACTTACTTGAAGTCGATCGATTCAATCACTTTCTTTCAGTCTAATCCTATGCTTCCTCTCTTATAAGGGGAAGCATTTTTTATGCCCTTTTAATGGTCATATTCTCTCTTTTTATTCATATACATACAATAGCGTCACAGGTAAGCGAGGTGAGGAAATGGCGGTTGTCGCGCACACCGAAGAAGATGTTAAGCTTCTAGCCAGACTCCTGCGAGCTGAAGCTGAAGGTGAAGGAAAACAAGGAATGCTTCTTGTAGGTAACGTGGGTGTGAACCGAGCAAGAGCTTCTTGTTTAGACTTTAAAGATATTCGAACCATCAGACAGATGGTCTTCCAAAGCCCTGGAGGTTTTGAAGCCACGCAAAAAGGATATTTTTATCAGCGTGCACGGCAAGCAGATATTGATTTAGCTCGCCGTGTATTAAGAGGAGAAAGATTTTCACCAGCTACAAATTCTTTATGGTTTTTTAAACCAGGTGGCAACTGTCCCGCTACATGGTATAACCAACCAAACACTGGAAGGTTCAAGTCTCATTGCTTTTTTGCACCAACTCAAGCGGATTGTCCGAGTGTTTACTAAATACATGTAGAATTAAAGGAGGGTACTATGAAAAAACCAAAAGGTAACCAAAATCAGACCCAGCCTTATATGCAAAACCCATATATGAGCTATAACTATCCTTACTATACGCCTTATCAACAGCAACAAGGAGGTGGTGGAGGTCAGCAACAAAGTCCATCTGGACAAATGCCGCCTCAAATTCCATCGGGAGGTTCCGGTGCTCCTCAAGACCCTGGCCAGCTACCAATAGAAGAGTCATATATTGAAAACATTTTGCGTTTAAATCGCGGAAAAATTGCAACGGTTTACATGACATTTGAAAATAATAATCAATGGAATGCTAAAGTCTTCAAAGGTATCATTGAAGCCGCTGGGCGTGACCACTTAATCTTAAGCGACCCACAAACAGGGAAGCGTTACTTACTATTAATGGTTTACTTAGATTACATTACGTTCGATGAGGAAATTCAGTATACCTATCCCTTTAATGGTGGCGGACCACCATTAAGCAATTACTCACCTCGTTAAAAAAAGGCCTCTAGCTTTAAGCTAGAGGCCTTTTTTCACCATTTCAACGCTGCAATAACAATTAATACCCAAGCTGTGATGAATGCTACCCCGCCTAAAGGTGTGATAGCTCCTAATACCTTGATTCCAGACGTACTTAAAACATATAAGCTACCTGAAAATAATACAATACCACCCATCATCAACCAACCTGACGTTGACAACAACGTTGACTGAGGAGCCTTTGCAAGTAAGAAAGCGACTACAAATAAGCCGATAGCATGGAACATATGATATTGAACACCTGTTTTCCATACTTCTAAATATTTTTCCGATATCTTGCCTTCTAATCCATGAGCTCCGAATGCACCTAAAGCAACAGCTAAAGCTGCATTGATAGCACCTAAAATAACAAAGATTTTCATGTTCCTACCCCTTTTTTAAAAATCAAATAAGCTATCTCCGTTAGCATCGTCTGAAGCAAGCTTTTCCCCTTCAAAATTTTGCCTAGATGATTGAATGATTTGTTGTTGCATCGAAGGCTGAGCTTGAATTTGTGAAGGCATGACAACGCTTGATGGAGCTGTTGATTTGACTGAAGAAGATGAATTTCCGTCAGCTAATGCCAGTTCACATAATGTTTTAATTGCGATTAATTGATCCCTCACGCGAGCAGAATGATGCGCTTCTTGTTTCGCTTTTGCTAACTCCGCACTCATTTTATCTAATAGCTGTTCTAACTTTATTTCCACCATTTCACCTCTTTTACTTTGCCTATTGCGAATCTAATCTGTTTATAGTTTATCAAAAATTCATAAGTTGAGCGATGATTCAATTGTAGTTCGCTAAATGTTCACGATTTGATGTTATCAATTTGCCAGTCAATTGGTGTACAATCATTTTCTTGTAAAAAATTATTTGTTAAGAGAAAATGATTATTACCAAAGAATCCACGATTTGCAGAAAATGGACTTGGATGAGGACTTTCTAAAATTAAATGATGTTTTCCCGTAATCAAGCTTTTCTTGGCCTGCGCATGCTTACCCCAAAGTAAAAAAACCACGGGCTCCTCTTTTTGAGCAACCAGTTCAATAATACGGTCTGTGAAAATCTCCCAACCTTGTCCTTTATGGGAGTTCGGCTGGCTGCGTCGAACAGTTAATACCGTATTTAAAAGCAATACCCCTTGCTTAGCCCATTTAGTCAAGTATCCATTATTAGGAATTTCACATCCTAGCTCCTGATGTAATTCTTTATAAATGTTTACAAGTGAAGGTGGAGTTTTTACTCCAGGCTGAACGGAAAAGCTTAACCCGTGAGCTTGACCAGGTCCATGATAAGGGTCTTGACCCAATAATAAAACTTTAACATCCTTGTAAGGAGTATAATGTAGAGCGTTAAAAATATCATATCGGTCAGGATATACAGTTTCGCTATTATATTCATTCACAAGAAACTGCCTCAGTTGAATATAATATTCCTTTTCGAATTCCGCCTTTAATAACTCATTCCAATCATTTTTTAAAATAGACATATCGTTCATCCCTTTCATATTTAGTCATTATGTAATTCTTCATTCTTTTGTTATTGTACCTAAACTGCATGCTTTCAGTGAATAACACATTATAATCACCATATTTCTCCAGTTAAAGTCATGTTCAAGTTGCTTTTGTATACACTATAAAGAGTGCATCTTTTCCTATTAAGGAGGGGTTTATATGATAATTGCTAGTCCCCGCCAAGTGGATGTCACATACGGATTAGGAATTACACCTACCGAACCGATGATTCCTCGAAAATATACCATTTTCCCATCCCATCAATCGTCAATACCGTCCATTTACGTCGGTTTAGAATTTGCCTATGATCATATTAGTAAAAGTCGTAACGAATGCTTGGCTTCTTTTTTATTCAATAAAGGATTCTACTCACTGTCACTTTATTTTTATATTGACCATACTATTTCAGAAGATACAGCACTAGAGCGTTATATGCATCTTTTAGAAATTTTGCCGCTTTATTTAAATACCCTATATCATTCTGAAAAAGCATTCTTTCAAAGGCATCCTCTGCTAGAACATTGTCCTATTTTTTTATATATTGACTCTGCCCATTCTTTTTTAGATCGTAAAAAATCATTAGGTGCATTATATCAATACAAATAGCGCTTTCAAAACATTGCTACTGCCGTTTAATTGGCGTAGCTTTTTTCATTTACCAAACAAAATACTTTTAAACTCATGCAAAACATGGAATAATAACTACAAATCATATAGATTTGCTTTACCATTTATAAATCGTTACAATTTTATATTAGATATATTAGCTTAAACTAAACGTAATTTTGATAAAGAGAGGGTCTAGAAGCAATGACAAATGAACAGCCAAAATCAATTATTGTAATTTTTGGAGCTACAGGTGATTTAGCAAAACGTAAACTATTTCCATCTATTTTCCGCTTATATAGAGAAAATAAACTATCCGAAGATTTTGCAGTTGTTGGAGTAGCCAGAAGACCATGGACAAACGAAGAGTTACGTGAAAACGTTAAAAAGTCTGTTGGTAATCTGCAAACAGAAGACGCTGATATTGATACGTTTGCTTCACACTTCTACTACCAGCCATTTGATGTTACAAACGTAGAATCATATCAAGAGTTAAAAACATTAACGGAAGAGCTTGATACACAATACAATGTTCCTGGAAACCGTATTTTCTATTTAGCAATGGCCCCAGAATTCTTTGGAACAATTGCGTCTAATTTAAAAAATGAAGGTTTAACAGCTACTGAAGGTTGGAGCCGCCTTGTAATTGAAAAGCCATTTGGTCACGATTATGAATCTGCTAAAGAGCTTAACGAGCAAATTCGTCACGCTTTCTCTGAAGATCAAATTTATCGTATTGACCACTACCTTGGAAAAGAAATGGTTCAAAACATTGAAGTAATTCGCTTTGCAAATGCGCTATTTGAGCCTCTTTGGAACAACCAATATATTTCAAACATCCAAATTACATCAAGTGAAACGCTTGGTGTAGAAGATCGTGGACGCTATTATGAATCTTCAGGTGCACTACGCGACATGGTTCAAAACCATATTTTACAAATGGTTGCTCTATTAGCTATGGAGCCACCAATTAAACTTACACCAGAAGAAATTCGTAGCGAAAAAGTAAAAGTAT
The DNA here is from genome assembly GCF_036409025.1 of Priestia sp. GS2. Taxonomy (NCBI): domain Bacteria; kingdom Bacillati; phylum Bacillota; class Bacilli; order Caryophanales; family Bacillaceae; genus Priestia; species Priestia sp. GS2. Next base: position 3,684,575 of record NZ_JAZGJX010000001.1, read on the forward strand.
TACGTGCGCTTCGTTCAATGTCAACGGATGAGGTAGATCAATACTTTGTACGCGGCCAGTACGGAAAAGGGATTGTGGAAGAAAACGAAGTAATTGGCTACCGTGAAGAAAATTCTGTGGATGAAGAGTCTAATACTGCAACGTTTGTTTCAGGTAAACTAATGATTGACAACTTTAGATGGGCTGGTGTACCAATTTATATTCGTACAGGTAAACGCATGAAAGAAAAAGCAACAACTATTGTTGTTCAGTTTAAAGATTTACCAATGAACTTATACTTCAATCGTGGTAAGGATATTCATCCTAACCTACTTGTTATTCATATTCAACCAGAAGAAGGGATTACTCTTCATTTAAATGCGCGTAAAACACCAGGAGCAACAGCTTCTACGCCAATTAACCTTAACTACTGCAATAACTGCGGAGATAAGATGAATACGCCAGAAGCTTATGAACGCTTAATTTACGATTGCATGCTTGGAGATGCGACAAACTTTACACACTGGGATGAAGTTGCTCTATCATGGAAATTTGTTGATACTATCTCAGAAGCTTGGGAGCAAAATAAAGCAACAGACTTCCCGAACTATGAATCAGGTTCAATGGGACCAAAAGCATCGGATGCTCTTCTTGCTGAAGAAGGCTTCCAGTGGTGGCCTGTTGGGGAAGGTAACTTCTCAAACAATAAATAATGAAAGCAAAAACGCAGCGAAATATTCGCTGCGTTTTTATTCGACAAATGCTTTGTCGAATAGAAAAAGCGGGTTGCTGTCAAAAGCAACCCGCTTTCTTATTCATTATTTTTACTTTAACCACTCTGTGTGGAATACGCCTTCTTTGTCAATACGTTGGTACGTATGAGCTCCAAAGTAGTCGCGTTGTGCTTGTAAAAGGTTGGCTGGAAGTGTTTCTGTACGGTAGCTGTCATAGTAAGCTAACGCGCTTGAGAAACTTGGTACTGGAATACCTTGTTTAACTGCGATTGAAATTACTTCACGAAGCGCAGATTGATATCCTTCTACGATATCTTTGAAATACGGATCTAACAATAAGTTTGTTAAGTCTGCATCACGATCGTATGCTTCTTTAATCTTTTGTAGGAATTGTGCACGAATGATGCAACCACCGCGGAAGATCATCGCAATATCGCCATATTGTAGATTCCAATCATACTCTTCAGACGCAGCTTTCATTTGAGCGAATCCTTGTGCGTATGAACAAATTTTACTCATATATAGCGCTTTTCGAATTGCTTCGATTAGCTCTGTTTTATCGCCTTCATAAGAAGTTGTTTCTGGACCACTTAATACTTTGCTTGCTTTTACACGCTCTTCTTTCATTGCTGAAATAAAACGGGCAAATACAGACTCTGTAATAATTGGTAGAGGCACACCTAAGTCTAATGAGCTTTGGCTTGTCCATTTACCAGTACCTTTTTGTCCTGCTGTATCTAAGATCACGTCAACAAGCGGCTTGCCTGTCTCGTCATCTTTCTTTGTAAAGATATCAGCTGTAATTTCGATAAGGTAGCTATCTAATTCTCCTTTATTCCACTCAGCAAATACCTCGTGTAATTCATCTGCTTCTAAACCTAAAACGTTTTTCATAATGAAGTACGCTTCAGAAATCAGCTGCATATCGCCATATTCAATTCCGTTATGAACCATTTTTACATAGTGCCCTGCACCATTTGGTCCGATGTATGTGCAGCAGTCATCTCCTTCTACTTTAGCAGAGATAGACTTTAAGATTGGCTCTACTAGCTTATAAGCTTCTTTTTGACCACCAGGCATGATTGAAGGACCTTTTAATGCGCCTTCTTCTCCGCCTGAAACGCCTGTACCAACAAAGTTAATACCAAGCTCTTCTAATTCTTTATTTCGACGAATTGTATCTTGGAAGAATGTGTTACCACCGTCAATTAAAATATCGCCTTTTTCAAGGTATGGTTTTAACGAATCAATTGTTGCATCTGTTGCTGCACCAGCTTTAACCATTAATAAAATTTTACGTGGTTTTTCAAGAGAATTAACAAACTCTTCGACACTGTATGTACCAACAAAGTTTTTACCTTCTGCCTCGGATTTTAAAAACTCTTCTGTTTTCTCCGGTGAACGGTTGTAAACAGATACTGAATAGCCTCTGCTTTCAATGTTTAGCGCAAGGTTTTTTCCCATAACCGCTAAGCCAATAACACCAATTTGCTGCTTTGTCATGTTCTCTCTTCCCTTCGTTTTTTAATATGAATTAGCCACTTTAATCTTAACTGAACCACACAAAAACATTCAAGCTAGAAGCAGCAACCTTCATATCATGTATTATACATATCTGTATAGTACCACGGTTTTATTTAAAAAAAAAACGAAAGCGCCTGCTTATGCAGACGCTTTTTTGATATCAGCTTGCTTTTTTCATTGTTGCTACTTTGTAATGATTTTCAAAATAATCATTTGTTTCATGAACAACAACTTTATATAACAACACAAGAGCAATTAAGTTTGGAATCATCATCAGTGCATTCGCCATATCTGCAAATGCCCAAACAACCGTTAAGTTTGCTACTGCCCCAAGGCCACAAGCCGCTACATAAATTGCACGATAAAGACCTGTTGCTTTTGTGCCAAATAAATATTCAAAACATTTTTCTCCGTATACATACCAACCTACAATTGTTGAGAATCCGAAGAAAATAACAGAAAATGCAACAATATATTCACCAATTTTGCCTAAAGATGCGGCAAAGGCTGCTGAAGTTAAGGCTCCTCCATCTAAGTTAGCGTTGTGCGCCACACCAGAGATAGCTCCTCCTGTTGGGTCCCAGAACCCTGTAATAATTAGTACTAAACCTGTCATTGTACAAACAACAATAGTAACAATAAATGTACCTGTCATCGCCACAAGGGCTTGTTTAACCGGATGATCTGAACGAGCATTCCCTGCAATTAAAGCAGCCGTTCCTAAACCTGCTTCATTTGAGAAGATTCCACGTGATACTCCGCTACGAATTGCTTCAGAAACCGCAATGCCAACAAATCCACTTGTTGCAGCTACTGGTGAAAATGCATATTCGAAAATCAATGCAAATGATGGAATAATTTTATCAACATTTAAGAAAATAATTAATAGTGAACCAGCAATGTATAGTAAAGCCATCAGCGGTACAAAAACCCCTGCCACTGTACTAATACGCTGAATACCACCAAAGATAATTAAAGTTGTTAAAACAGCTAATACAATCCCTGTTACAATGCCACTAATCCCAAAACTTTCGTCTACAACGCTTGCAATTGTATTAGACTGAACGCTGTTTCCGATACCTAATGCGGCAAAGGCTCCAAAAAGAGCAAATGCGATAGCTAAAATTTTAAACTTTGGTCCTAACCCTCTTTCGACATAATACATCGGACCACCTGAATATTCACCTTTATCATTTTTCACACGGAATTTCATTGCTAATAAGGCTTCAGCATACTTTGTAGCCATTCCCAGTAACCCTACAATCCACATCCAGAAGATTGCCCCTGGTCCACCTAGCGTGATGGCTGTTGCTACACCAGCAATATTACCGTTACCAATTGTTGCAGCTAAAGCTGTCATCAAAGCTTTAAAGTTACTTACATCACCTTCAGCCTTTGCATCTTCTTCCTTTTCTTTTGTAAATCCTAATTTGAACGCATACATCAACTTACGGAACTGTAGGCCTCTTAATGCAAAGGTTAAAAATAAGCCTGTCCCAAATAAAAGAATTAAGCTAGGTGTTCCCCAAAGAACTCCATTGATTTTCCCTAAAATATCTAGAATGTCCATTGATGCTTCCTCCCCATCTGTTAGCGCTTACATTCTAAATAAGCTCTAATAAATGATTCCCTGATATAATTTTAACATTTTCTTAGACAAGTTTTTTTGTTAAAATCATTAAAAAGACTAATTTGTTTTTGTCTATTTTCACAAAATGTTTTTAATCAATAGTCAAAAGATTATCAAAAGATTTATGATAAATCAATATGTAATTATTTTTATTAAAGAGGGATTTAATATGAACAAACCGATTCGAGATCCATTTAAGGAAAACTTTGACACGCTTGAAGAGTTTGCAGACCGTATTAGTGAAGTTTTACAATGCCCAATTACTATTGAAGATTCTAACCACCGTCTTTTGGCATATAGTACGCATGACGAACGGACAGATCAAGCCCGTATCGCAACAATAATTGGCCGACGTGTACCAGAGAAAGTAATTAATAACTTGTGGAAAGAAGGGATCATTCCTCAATTATTAAAAACAGATGACCCTATTCGCGTCGAAAATATCAATGAAATTGGATTGGGAAATCGCGTAGCTATTTCAATTTGGAAAAACGAAGAGGTGCTAGGTTTTATTTGGGCTGTAGAAGTCGATAAGGCCTTAAATGAAGAAGAGTTATTTCTATTAAAGAAAGCCGCTACGGTACTTCGCAATAAATTACTTCAGCTTCAAATTCGCAAGTACAAGCGTGAGGAACGCTCACAAGAGTTTTTTTGGAAGCTACTCACAGGACACATGGAGTCAAAAGAAGATATTACGCAAGCTTTTTATGATGCGCAAATTACTCCACCTACGTCTTTTTCGATTGCAGTATTTCGATTTCAGGAAGATATTACACCAGAAGCTGAACGTCAAATTTCTTATTTATTAAAAACCATGCACCGTTTGAAAATTATTCTATATACAATTGACTGCAATGATCTAATTTTGTTCCTTTCTTTAGATTCAATTTTAGCTCCATTAAAAGATCAGCATGAGTTTGTAACATTCTTTAAAGATACAATGGAGGAACGATTCTCAATTGAGCAAATTGAATCTAGCTTTAGCAGCATGTATTCTTCTTATGACCACATCGCCAAAAGCTACAATGAAGCACTAAACGTATTGGACATTAAGAAGAAGTTCCCAAAAGAAACAGCTCATATCGCGGGCTATCAAGAATTAGGTATCTATCAATTTTTAGACGTGCTGCTAGAAAAAAGAACGCAAGATCGCTTTGAAAATTACTCATTGGCTAAATTAAACGAGTACGATTTGCGCCACAACAGTAACTTAGTGGAAACTCTCGAAGTATTTTTAGATTCGGATAATAACATTAACGATGCTGCTAAAGTATTAAATGTTCACATTAATACTTTAAGCTATCGTTTAAAGCGCATTTCAGAGATTGGTGATATTAACTTAAAGGATACAAACCAAAAAATTACGCTTTATTTAGATATTAAATTACAAAAGTATAAAAATCCTCCATCAAATTAAGTAACAGAGCCATTCTTCCTGAAGAATGGCTCTTTTCTTCAGATAGACCAAAAGACTCAAACTATGTCAGAACACCTAACAAATAATCAGAAAAATCCAAATAGTAACCGCTTCCATTTGTGTATTTTTACAAAATAATATGATTGATTTCTTTTTTCCTAACAAAGAAAAAGAAAAAAGTTTTTTATATACTGTACCTAGAAATAAGATTTCGTCTATTTTAAGGGAGGAAACATATTATGATTATTGGTGTACCAAAAGAGATTAAAAACAACGAAAACCGTGTAGCGATTACGCCTGCAGGAGTAGCATCATTTGTTGGTACAGGTCATCGCGTCTTAGTAGAAGCTGAAGCAGGAATCGGAAGTGGATTTACGAATGAAGACTACATGAAAGCTGGAGCAGAAATCATTGAATTAGCTGCTGACGTTTGGGCTCAAGCTGAAATGGTCATGAAAGTAAAAGAGCCTCTACCTAGCGAATATGATTATTTCCGCCCAGGTTTAATTTTATTTACTTATTTACACTTAGCTGCGGAGCCTGCTTTAGCACAAGCGCTTAAAGATAAAGGTGTCACAGCTATCGCATATGAAACAGTTGCAGTAAACAGAACGTTACCGTTATTAACACCAATGAGTGAAGTAGCAGGACGCATGGCTTCTCAAATCGGTGCTCAATTCCTACAAAAATCAAACGGTGGTAAAGGTATTCTATTAGCTGGCGTACCTGGAGTGAGTCGTGGCAAAGTAACGATTATCGGCGGCGGTGTTGTTGGAACAAATGCTGCTAAGTTAGCAATCGGACTTGGTGCAGATGTAACAATCATTGACCTAAGCCCTGAACGTCTTCGCCAATTAGACGATATTTTCGGCAATCAAATCAATACGCTGGTTTCAAACCCTTATAACATCGCCGATGCGGTTGCTCAAGCGGACTTATTAATTGGTGCTGTGTTAATTCCAGGTGCAAAAGCACCTAAACTTGTAACAGAAGAAATGGTACAAACAATGAAACCAGGGTCTGTGATTGTTGACGTAGCAATTGACCAAGGTGGTATTGTAGAAACAGTAGATCATATCACCACTCATGATCAACCAACGTACGAAAAGCACGGTGTAGTTCACTATGCTGTTGCAAATATGCCAGGTGCAGTACCTCGTACATCTACAATTGCTCTTACAAATGTAACTGTACCATACGCTTTACAAATTGCATCCAAAGGTGCTTATAAAGCAATTCAAGAAAACCCTGCACTTAAATTAGGTGTAAACGTAGCAAATGGCGCAATCACATATGAAGCAGTGGCACGCGACTTAGACTATGATTATGTACCAGTTGAAGTTGCCTTAAACAAAGAGTTAACTTCTATTTAATAAATTAAGGTCTCTCTATCTAGAGAGACCTTTGTTGTTTATAACAAATTATTTAAAGAAAACATCCCTCGTCTCTCACACTTCGCTATTTTTTCAAAAATTATATATTAGTAAAACATTATTACCTTTCATTGAATAGTTATTTTTGATTCAAAAAGTTTAATTTTGTAAATTGAATCTCTACTATAAAAGCGCTAGAATAAAAGAAAATAAGTAGCTTAGATCGAAGGAGGATTTTCCATGAGTATGAATAAAGTGCTTACAATTGCTGGTTCAGATACTAGTGGTGGTGCAGGCATCCAAGCGGATTTAAAAACATTTCAAGAGTTAGGTGTTTATGGCATGACTGCTCTTACTACAATTGTGACAATGGATCCAGAAAACGGTTGGTCACATAATGTTTTTCCACAGGAAACATCAACTGTCGAGAAGCAGTTAGATACCATTGTAAAAGGGGTAGGTGTGCAAGCTCTTAAAACAGGTATGCTTGGCTCAGTCGAAATTATTGAGCTAGCAGCAAAGACTATTGATGAGCATGCTCTTAAAAATGTAGTAATTGATCCTGTTATGGTTTGTAAAGGAGAAGATGAAGTACTACACCCAGAAACAGCAGTTAGTCTACGCGATGTATTAGTACCAAGAGCAACGGTTGTTACTCCAAACTTATTTGAGGCAGGACAATTAAGCGGAATTGGATCAATTAAGACAATTGAAGAAATGAAAAAAGCTGCGAAAGAAATCCATAGTTTAGGTGCACAGTTTGTATTAGTTAAAGGTGGAAGTAAATTAAATCATGATAAGGCTGTAGATGTTCTATACGACGGTGAAACGTTCGAACTGTTAGAGTCTGAACTAATTCAAACGACTTTTACTCATGGAGCTGGCTGCACATATTCTGCAGCAATTACGGCGGAATTAGCTAAAGGGAATGATGTGAAATCAGCTATTTATACAGCTAAAGAATTTATTACCGAAGCAATTCGCCACTCTTTCCCATTAAATCAATACGTAGGGCCAACAAATCATGGCGCTTATCGCCGTAAAAACGAGTTAATAACAAATTAAAAGCACGCGTAAGCGTGCTTTTTTTATACGGGCTTGAATATGCTTTGAATTGCTTCAGCTACACCGTGTTCATCGTTTGTTTTTGTCACGACATGAGCATGACGCTTTATTTCTTCGGGTGCATTGCCCATTGCAACGGCCATTCCTACTTTATGAAACATCGAAAGATCATTATAGTTATCCCCGATTGCCATTGTCTCTTGTAAAGAGATACCTCGACTTTTCACAAATTTCTCTAATGCAATTCCCTTTTGAGCTTCTTCACTATTCACTTCAATGTTTTCTTTACCTGAAGAGCTTACAGCAATGCCATGAAATGATTTTAGTTCTTCACGTGCACGTTTTAACTTCTCATCATCGAATGAAAAAGCCAACATTTTATAAATTAAGATACTTGAATCTTGAAATAGTGGTTCATACGCATCAATTAATTTTACTTTTCCTTCTTCAAATCGTTTTTTTGCTGCTTTTAGCAATTCATCATACTGATTTTTTAAGCTAGCACTCATATAGATATCCATTACAACAGAAAGTGCTTTATCATAGTCATTGGAGTATGTGCCATCACTTGTATAAACTTCAAAGTACAGCTCATGCTTGTTAAAAATTGCTTCAACAGCTTTAATTTTATCAAGGGTCATTCCAAAAGCTTCTAGCTTCTCACCTTTTTTATTTCTAACCTCTGCCCCGTTTGTACAAATAAGGAACGTCTCGATACCAGCTTCTTTTAATACATAAGAAGCTTCCTCATATGAACGCCCAGTTGCTACGATAACTTCCACACCTTCACGCTGTGCAGCTTTAATTGCTTCGCTGTTCTCTATACTAATTTGTTGTTCACTATTTACTAATGTTCCATCCATATCAGTGGCAACACATTTAATCATTCTGATTCCCCCTGCTGTGTTTTATTTTTAGGTTAACATGTTTTATTACCTAGTCTTTGACTTCTATGTAAACAATATAATAAGTATTTGTATAGATGACGTTACATTCAATCAATTAACGGTTTACAAACTTCTTGTTTACACTCTCAAACGTTAGTTCATGAGTAGAAGACACTTGCCAATCCGCTTGTTCCATTCCTTCGTGTAACCCTACTCCTATGGAAAACATATCAGTTTGCTTAATGGCGGTTAAGCCTGCAATTCCGTCCTCAATCGCAACACAGTTTCTAGAATGGATACCGATTGCTTTTGCTGCTGTTAAAAAAATTTCTGGATTTGGCTTCCCACGCTTTACGTCTCTACTGGTTACAACCTTATCAAAATAAGACCGCAATCCGATTTTTTCCAATACATACATCGCGTTTGAACTAGAAGATGCGATTGCAAGCTTGATTTCAGCTGCTTTTGCTTCTTTTATCAACTGAAAAATGCCAGGTAAGATTGCCTTTTCATCTAACGTTTCAATTAATGCTTGATAATGATGGTTTTTCTTTTCTGCTAATGCATGTATCTCTTCTTCCGAATAAACCTTGTCACTTTGTCTTACAATTTGCTTAACTGTCTCATAGCGGCTAATTCCCTGCATTTGTTGATTCCATTCTTGTGTAAAATAAACATTTGCCTCATCAGCAATCATTTTATTTGCTTGGTAGTAGAAGTTTATTGTATCAACAATTACACCATCTAAGTCAAAAATAAGCGCTTCAAACTGTACTTGCATATGAAATCTCCCCTTTTTAACTATGTATTTTTTTATCATATCGATTATTGAAATAAATTTCCTACTTTTATTTTTAAAAAAGTATTGCATTATGAAAGCCCTTTTATTAAAATAAGCTTATGCAAACGGTTGCACTGTTTATATTCGTTTCAGCTATAAAATAACTGTAAACGCACACAATATACTGAAAGCCCATACAATGGGGAGGGGAAATAGTCATGAAGAAATTCTTTTCATTTGATTTTTGGCAGAAGTTTGGTAAAGCATTATTAGTCGTTGTAGCTGTTATGCCAGCTGCAGGTATTATGATTTCACTTGGAAAGCTAGTTGGTATGACTGGTGGAGAAATGGCACTTGTGCAAACGATTGCCCGAGTTATGGAAGACATAGGTTGGGGTATTATCACAAACCTCCATATCTTGTTCGCTGTAGCTATCGGGGGATCTTGGGCAAAAGAACGTGCTGGTGGAGCATTTGCTGCGCTGATTGCCTTTGTATTAATTAACCGTATTACTGGTGCAATTTTTGGGGTTAATGCAGATATGTTAGCTGACCCAGAAGCAAAAATTACTTCTTTATTTGGACAAGAACTTATCGTAAAAGATTACTTTACATCTATCTTAGGTTCTCCTGCTTTAAACATGGGAGTATTTGTTGGTATTATCGCTGGTTTCCTTGGAGCCAACTTATTTAACAAGTATTACAACTACGATAAGTTACCTGAAGCTTTATCATTCTTTAATGGTAAACGTTTTGTACCATTTGTCGTAATTGGTGGATCAATTGTTACAGCAATTATCTTATCGATTGTATGGCCATTCATCCAAGGTGCTTTAAACAGCTTTGGGCAGTGGATCGCAACATCTCGTGACACAGCGCCAATCTTAGCTCCATTTGTTTTTGGTGCATTAGAACGTCTTTTATTACCTTTTGGTTTACATCATATGTTAACGGTTCCAATCAACTACACTGAACTTGGTGGAACGTATCAAATTTTAACAGGTTCTGGCGCTGGCTCAACAGTAGCTGGTCAAGATCCATTATGGTTAGCTTGGATTGCTGACTTAAACAACTTCCTAGCAGCTGGTGACACAGCTAGCTATCAACAATTATTAAATGAAGTAACGCCAGCTCGCTTTAAAGTTGGTCAAATGATTCTATCTTGTGCTGCGTTAATTGGTATTGCTTTTGCAATGTACCGCAACGTTGATGCAGATAAACGCAGAAAGTATAAATCAATGTTCTTCTCTGCTGCACTAGCTGTATTCTTAACTGGTGTTACAGAGCCAATCGAATTCATGTTCATGTTTGCTGCTCCAGTTCTTTATGTTGTATACGCAATCATGACAGGTATGGCATTTGCCATTGTTGATATTATTGATGTGCGTGTTCACGCATTCGGTGTTATTGAATTGATTACACGTACGCCAATGATTGTGAAAGCTGGATTATGGTTAGATTTAGTGAACTTTATTATCGCATGTCTTGTATTCTTTGGATTAAACTTTGCAGTAGCAAACTTTATGATTAAACGTTTCAACTTCCCTACTCCGGGACGTAACGGAAACTACATTGAAGATGAAGCTTCAACTAGCGGCACTTCAAACGTAAAAAGTGATTCTCTAGCACCTGTTATTATTGAATTATTAGGTGGTCAACAAAACATTGAAGATGTTGATGCTTGTATGACTCGCCTTCGCGTAACGGTAAAAGATACTAGCTCTGTAGCTACTGAAGCAGAATGGAAACAAAATGGCGCTCTAGGCTTAATCGTAAAAGACAAAGGTGTGCAAGCCATTTATGGTCCAAAAGCTGATGTTCTTAAATCCGATATCCAAGACTTACTAGGAGCGTGAACATGAAGCTACTCACTTTAAATTGCCATTCTTGGCAAGAAGAAAATCAGCTAGACAAGATTTCTTGTCTAGCTTCTGTAATTAAAGAAAAAGAATATGATGTAATTGCTCTACAAGAAGTTAGCCAGCACATTGAAGCTGCTTACGTAGACGACCACATCAAAGTGGATAATTATGGATACGTCCTATTGCAGGAATTAAAAAAATTAGGTGTTCATGATTATGAGCTTGTTTGGGATATTGCTCACATGGGATACGAAGTGTACGAAGAAGGTTTAGCGATTTTGACAAAACACCCTATTGTTGAAGAACATTCTTTCTTCATTTCAAAAACATCTGATGTGAATGATTGGAAAACAAGAAGAGTAGTGGGAGCAACAATTTCTTATAACGACGAACTGCTATCATTTTACTCCTGTCATCTAGGTTGGTGGAAAGATGATAAGGAACCGTTTAAAGACCAGTTTGACTCTCTGTGGACTTCCGTAAAAAAAGATCATCCCTTTTTCTTGTTAGGTGACTTTAACAATAATGCTTTTATTCGAAACGAAGGATACGATTACATGAAAAAGCATCCTTTATATGATACCTATGACCTGGCTCTAAAAAAAGATGAAGGTGTTACGGTTGAAGGTAAAATTGCAGGCTGGGATGAAAATAAAGAAAAGCTTCGTATTGATTTAATCCTAACGAGCGATCCTTTCAAAGTAGCCCAATCTCAAGTTATTTTTAATGGCAACAATAAACCTGTTGTTTCAGATCATTTTGGCGTAGAAGTCATATTAACATAGTCAAGTTAAAAAAGCTGTTGGAGTCTAGACTTCAGCAGCTTTTCACATGGAATTATGGTTAATGCACATGATAATAACATGAACCTTGATTAAATCTTTGCTGTTTGTATAATACTTTGACATTTAAAAATATAAATATGCTATAATGTGTTGTTGTTAATACAAGAATTAATATTCCTTTTATTTACTTATCTAACATTTAATTCATGTATCAACGTGGTAAAAATACAAAATCAAAAGAAGATAGGTGCAGAATCAAAATGAAAATTTTGCTCATTTCTAATATGTATCCATCTAAAGATTTCCCTAGCTATGGTGTGTTTGTCAAAAATACTGAGCAAATATTACTTGATAATGGTTTTTCAGTAGACAAAGCTATCATGACGAAGCGAACAGGCAAATTTGGAAAGCTAGTTGGATATGCTTCGCATTATTTAAAAATAATAGCAAGTGGACTAACAAAGAAGTATGACTATCTTTACGTGCATTATGCTTCTCATAATGCTCTACCCCTGCTTATTTTAAAAAAGTTAAATAAACGTGTGAAGATTGTAACAAACGTTCACGGTTCAGACGTCGTTCCTGAAGTGCCTTCACAAGAAAAATTTCAGCCAAGGGTTAAAGAGCTGTTACATCGTTCGCATAAAATTATCACTCCATCTCCTTACTACAAAGAATTAGTTCAGGAGAAATATGGAGTTACAACGCCTATTTACGTATTTCCTAGCGGAGGCGTTAATTTTAAATTATTTTATTCATTTTCTACTAAAGAAAAGGCTTATAAAGAGTTAAATTTAAGTGAAAAACAACGCTATATTGGGTGTGTAAGCCGTATTGATGTCGGTAAAGGTTGGGAATTTTATCTACAAGCCATTGCCCAGTTAGAAGCTGAACACCCTACGGATTATAAATACATTTATGTTGGTAGTGGAAAGGATGAACCAAAATTTAAGCAAATGGTTCGAGAATTAAATTTAAAAGATAAAATTATTCACTTTCCTTTGCTTCCACAATCCTCTTTAGCCCATGTTTATAATGTCATTGATGCATTTGTGTTTCCGACGATTCGGAAAGGAGAAAGCCTAGGTCTAGTTGGCTTAGAAGCAATGGCCTGTGGTGCTCCTGTAATTGGTAGCCGTATCGGCGGACTTAAGGACTACATTATAGATGGAAAAAACGGTCTTTTCTTTGAACCTGGTCAAGCAGGAGAGCTAAAGGAGAAATTGCGCCTTTTCATGGAATCATCTGCAGAACAGAAAGAAAACATGTCGTTACATGCTGTGAACACAGCCAAATTATACAGTGTAGATGAGATTTCTCAGCAACTACCAACAATTTTCTTTAATGAGGTGTAAGGATGAAAATTGCAGTTTTAATTCCTTGTTACAATGAAGAAGTAACAATTGGAAAAGTAATTGATGACTTTAAAAAAGAGTTACCCGAAGCTGATATTTACGTCTATGATAACAATTCAAAAGACAAAACGAGTGAAATTGCACTTGCTCACGGGGCTATTGTTAAGAAAGAATTAAAGCAAGGAAAAGGGAACGTGGTTCGATCGATGTTCCAAGATATAGATGCTGATTGTTATGTAATGGTTGATGGTGATGACACTTACCCAGCTGAGTTTGTTCATCAGCTCATTGAACCTATCAGAAACAAAGAAGCAAATATGACGATTGGTGACCGCCTTTCAAACGGTACGTATTTTGAAGAAAATAAACGTCCATTCCATAACTTTGGAAATAACCTAGTTCGCTCACTGATTAATAATCTATATAAAAGCAACATCACGGATATCATGACAGGTTACCGAGCTTACGACAAGCTGTTTGTGAAGTCTATTCCTGTTATGAGTCCTGGTTTTGAAATTGAGACAGAAATGAGCTTACATGCTCTGGACAAGCGCTTCCGCTTAAAAGAAATTCCAATCGATTATCGTGACCGTCCAGAAGGTAGTGAATCAAAGCTTAACACCTTCTCTGATGGATACAAAGTACTTAAAATGATTTTTACTCTATTCAAGGAGTACAAGCCGTTACAGTTCTTCTCACTTTGGACTCTACTATTCTTAGTAGCTGGATTAGCGGTAGGAACACCTGTTATTTATGAATTTTTCAAAACAGGCTTTATTACAAAGGTTCCTTCATCAATCCTAGCAACGGGCTTAATCCTGCTTGGTGTACTATCGTTTGTTTCTGGACTTATCCTAGATACAATTGCATCGTTAAACCGAAAGCAATATGAACTAGAATTAAATAAGAAGATTGAACAAATAAGGGAGTAATCACCGTGAATAAAAAACCTATTCTTTATTTAATAGCGACTGCTTTTGCACTGATAGGTATTTTTATTGGAGCCCCTGACGGGATAAGTTTTCCCTCTGTTTTCATGTTGTTAGTATTAGTAGGCATAAGCTCTATTTTTATTTATAAAAATAGAGCTTATGCTTCATTTACATCAATACAATGGCTCCTAATCGTAGCAGTTAGCTTTATCATACAGTTTTCTTTATTAAGTAACTTGCATATGACAGCATCCACTATCTTCAGCTTTATTCTTTATATTCTTGGAAGATGGGTGATTGCACTGGGATTTGTAATTGCTTGTGTAACAACCTTTAAAGCACATTTTAATCCAGATTCGTCTGTCAGTTATTCAAAAAAATATAAATGGATTATCGGAATTTGTATTTTAGGTATGAGCGCCTTTTATTGGCTAGCCTTTTTCCCAGGTGGAATGACGCCTGATTCTCTGGCTCAGTGGGAACAAGCACACACTCGTGAATTTAATGACTGGCATCCGATTATGATTACTTGGTTAATTATGATACTAACTCAAATATGGGATCACCCTGGAATGATTACGATTGTTCAAATTCTAGTCGTGTCTAGTATTTATGTATACACGTTTCACTTTCTCATTAAAAAGCAAGTTCCACCTATTGTTTTAGGAATTCTAACATTACTTGTATTATTAATACCAAGCTTTTTAATCTTTTCCATTATTATCTGGAAAGACATTCTATACAGCGCGTTTTTGCTATTTTTCACGGTAAATATCGCAAGAGTGTATTTATCAAACGGAGCATTTATTCAGTCTAAATATGGAATCTTTATGCTGCTTTTATCATCATTCGGTGTAGCCTTTTTTAGACATAATGGATTTCCTGTTTTTATCATTACATTCTTATGTTTAATCGTATTGTTCAGAAAATACTGGAAGCGTTTGGTTCCTTTATTTTTAGTCATTTTTATTTTACAAAAAATTATCACAGGTCCTGTCTTTAACTGGTTAGATGTTAAACCTTCGGATCCCAACGAAGCGCTATCGATTCCGACGCAACAAATTGCTAATATTATTGTTAATGATGGGGAGATGTCTAAAGCTGAGCGTGAATACTTTAACAACGTTCTCCCAATTGAACTTTGGAAAGAAAAATACAATCCATATAAAAGTGATCCCATTAAATTCACGTGGGAATATTACGACCGGGAATTTATTTTTCAAGACCTTGGTTTATATTTCAAAAATTACATCAGTATTGTTATGAAGAATCCTTATCTAGCAATGGAAGGATTTCTAAAACAAACGGCATTAGTATGGCAAACAACACCCTTTGAAGATGGCTATACCGACACGTATGTAACAAACGTATATTACGGAAATAAATTTGGACTTGAAAATACCGTAGTTTCACCGTTGATTACAAACACAGCAAAAGCATATTTGGAAGTCTTTAAAAGTCCTTCTTTATTTTTCTTATGGAAGCCTGCTTTTTATCACTGCGTTATCTTACTGTTTTCTCTTTTCTTCATTGCAAGAAAAGGAATCACGTCTTCCATTGTTTTATTTCCATGGCTATTAAATACGCTATCAGTACTAGCAGCGTTACCTGCACAAGACTTTCGCTACTTACTAGCAAGCGTATTTGTCAGCTTCTTCTTTGTCGGATTAGCTTTTGTTAGAAAAGGTGAAGAAGAGAGGGGTCAACTTTGACAAATAACGTACAATACAATAGAAAATTAGGCATTTTCTTAATTATTATTGCCTCAATGTTTACAGCCATTGGACAGCTTCTTTGGAAGTTGTCCAACGGTTCATTCAACATTATGTTAATTATTGGCTTCTTACTCTACGGTTGTGGAGCTATTTTTATGATTTTAGCGTTTAAATATGAAAGAGTTTCGCTCCTTCATCCCTTCTTAAGCTTAGGATATGTCATTAGTATTGCACTAGGCTTCTTTTTATTAAATGAAGCTGTTAGCTTTATAAAAGTGATTGGTACAGCAGTTATTATTATTGGGGTTCTATTGGTAGGTGGCCACGATGATTAGTATACCGATTTTACTCATTATGACTCTTCTAGGTTCAGTTGGAGCTGTCTTTTTCAAACAGATTTCTACAGCTTTGAGCGCTAAAAATAAGAAAATGGCTATTATCTATTTGATAGGTGGAGGCTCGTTCTACGGAATATCAGCACTTTTAAACGTATATGTTTTAACATTGTTACCCTACTCGGTTGTTTTTCCGTTAACATCTATTACTTATGTATGGACACTATTATTTGGCTACTTTTTGTTAAAAGAAAAAGTAACTGTCAAACAAATGATTGGATGTGCTCTTATCATTATTGGTTGTTTTATTATTGCTAATAGCTAAACAGCAAAAAGGCAGGAGTTTGAATTTATGAAAAGCTTAAAGATTGCAAGTATTTTATTACTTGTTTCAACCTTATTTTTAAAGTTTTCCAGTATGATTCGAGATTTAGTAATCGCTAACTTCTTCGGTACAAGCTATATCGTAGATGCATATAACGCAGCGATGATTATTCCAAATGCATTTATTTTATTTATGCTTACGGGAATGAAAGATGCTTTTATCCCCAGCTACTTGAGCTATGAGAAAGAAGGAAAAGGGAAATCTCATCTTACAAACATCGTAAAATCTACGTTTTTCATTTGCTTAGCCATTTCTATTATAGGATCAATAGCAGCATTCTTTTACTTTCCTGCTAGTTACCCTAACTTTTCTAAAGCAGCGATTGATATTGGTATCTATACCGCAATTCTATATTTTTTGTCTCTTTCTTTGGTAGGGGTAAACGCGGTATACGAAGGTGTATTTGATGCTAACAGTCAATATTCCTTCTCCGTATTCTCTCAAACAGTTGTTGTGTTGTTTACCATCCTAAGCACCATTTTACTTCAGGGTGTAATGGGTGGATACGCAATTGCATTAGGGTATCTCTTAGGGACTTTTGCTTCGTTTCTCATTAAAGTTGTGTACTTTAAGCCAAAAAACTTGCTGCTATGGAAGCAGAAGATAGATAGAGAAGAAGTTAAAATCTTCTATAAAGTCTTTATACCTGTTGGGGTTACCATTATGGTGGGACAGATCAATTTAACAGTCAATTTCTTTTTTGCAGGGGCATTTGGAGAAGGTGTTATTTCTTACTTGAACTATGCGTTTCGACTTGTTAGTATTCCTCAAGCCATCTTTGGTGTTACCGTTGCGACAATTATCTACCCACTGATTGTAAAAGCTCTTAACGATAAAAATGAAGAACGTTTCAAAACAGGTATCGAAAAAGGGTTAACATTTATGTTGATGTTACTTGTTCCAACACTTGTCATTATGAGCTTTTATATGAAAGATATTGTTCAAATTGCTTATGAACGCGGTGCATTTGACGCTAATTCTACTTTAAAAACCACTGATGCATCCTATTATTACTTTGGATCCGTATTCTTTTATTCACTACAAGCAATTTTAGCAAAAGGTTTTTATTCATTAGGAAAAGGTCATGTTATTATGCGCATCGGGCTACTATCAATCCTGCTGAATATCATTTTCAACCTAACATTTACGCAATTTTTAGGTTACCAAGGTCTTGCACTTTCAATGTCTGTTGTAGGTTTTTTCTATACTGCCATTGTATTCATTATGCTAAACCGTCTTATAAATGGTTTCCACTTCCGCTATTTACTAACGGAAACCACAAAAATTTTAGTAGCTAGCATCCCCGTTATGATCGCTATGTACATCCTAAAAGATATACAGTTTGTAAACGATTTACATGTTCTGGTTCGATTTACGGTTGTATGCTTAGTGGGAGGTTTAGTATACTTAATATCGACGTTTATATTTAAAGTAGATGGAATTATGATGGTTTTACGCAAACGAAAACGTTAAATTTACTAAAACAGGAGATTACTATATGAAGAACGCATACTGGTTATTTTTTCTGTTTGTTGGTTTTATTTCAATACAGCCAATTATTGATATGCTAACAACATATATGATTTTAAATGTAGAAAGTCCTCTTTCAATCGGTGTAATCATCCGGTTCTTATATATGGTATTTGTGGGGATCATTTTACTGATATTTTTTAAAAAGTCCAAGTGGGCCAAATATTCAATTCTCTATTTAATTGTTTTTGCATTATTCCTGGGTGTTAACATTTACTTTAACAGTCAATGGAAAGATCCTTATTACTTAGCTCAGGAAATAAAGTTCTTTAATAAAGTTGTTTATATGAACGTAACGCTCTTAGGTGCTATTGTAGTCTTTACAATGTATCGCCAATCTGTAAATGTTTCAAAAGCTCTCAACAAAAACTTATTGATTGCTTCTCTTATTATCAGCATTGTGTTCATTGTAACCATGCTTACAGGAACAGCCCTAGAGAGTTATCAATATAATAAAACAGGATTCAAAGGCTGGTTTTATGCTGCTAACGAACTTGGAGCAATCGTTGCGCTACTGTTACCTTTAACACTTTTATTTGGATTAAAGAAAACGCAGTCCTTAAAGCAATTTTACTTTTGGATTCCATTTATCTTGCTTGCCATATCTTCAATTATGATTGGAACAAAAGTAGGGCTAGGAGCTGTCATTTTATCGTTAGGTGTTGCATTTGTTGTATTAGTAATGAAACTATTTGCAACAAAGCAACGCGCAGTGAAGTCTAATTTAATTATCTCGATTCTTTTATTAATAGTAGTTGGAGTAACAACTCCTATTTCTCCTGCTTTTACAAACACATATGCGCATATCGATTTACTAGAAAATAAAAAGAAAGAACAGCAGCCACAACAGCCTGAAGATGAAAGTACTACTGACAAGAAAAAGAAAAAGCGACAAAAGTTAGACAATAGCGATATTGAAAACTTAATCTTAAGTAGTCGTGAAGACTTTTTAGCTCACCATAAGGAACAGTATAAAGAGGCTCCTATCGCTCGTAAGCTTTTAGGAATGGGATATGCAGGGAATTACACAGAAGAACAACCACCAAAGATGATTGAAATGGACTTTTATGACCTTTTCTTCTCACTTGGTATTATCGGGTTTATCCTGTGGATTTTACCTCTTCTAATTATTGCTCTATACGTAGTAAAACGATTCATTAGCGAACCTTCACAGCTTTGGAATGAGTCATTTATGATGTATAGCACATCTGTTGTACTGGCGCTAGGTATTGCGTTTGTTGCTGGTCACGTCTTTACGGCACCCGCTGTAACTATTTATTTTGCTGTAACAGCGGCATACCTTGCTTGTATACACTTTTATAAATCAAATACATTAGATTAAATTAAAGCCGTTAGAGGTCTCCATCCTTTAACGGCTTTTTATAACCTTTACAGGTAAAACCGTCTTTTGTTATTTACCTTTGATCTATCCTTCCAAAACATTTTCCCTTCAAAAGTATTAAATTTATGTTAAGATTGTAAAGCTATTATTTTTTTGGGGGAATGCTTTATGTATCAACGCATCATTCAGTTTTTACCTACCTTTATCTTTTACCTATTCCTAACCATATTTTTGTATGGGATAACAATAACTTTATCTACAGGCGACTTTAATCTCGCTTTTGATTGGGCGCAAATCCACACAGCATCTTTTATCGTACTTGTTAGTTTTATTTCTTTAATATTAAGCTATCTAACTTTTTGGGGGCTAGCCAAAAAAGAGCTAGTTACAAAGTTTGCCGAATCCAAACTTTATCACCTTGCTTCTGCATTTTCACTTGCAATCTTTATTGGTTTAGTAGGTGCCCTTCTGTTTCTTATCTATCATATTGATTTACATCAACCTGGTAAATCAATTGAGTGGATTCAAGAATATACAGACCGCTACTTATTAAGCTCCTTTATTCTTTCTCTATTAACTTTTGGAGTTATTGTTTTAGCAGGGGAAGTCTATATCGGTAGTGGAATTTCAATTTTATTGTTTTTTATTCTTGCCTTGACGAACTACTATAAAAAGATTTTTAGAAACGAACCCGTCTTCCCTAATGATTTTATTCAAATTACGCAACTAAAAGATGTTATACCAATGATTCGAGATTCCATCTCGCTCTCAACTACCATACTCGTGGTAATTGGCTTAATAGCCTTGCTTGTTCTATGGTTCCGTTCACCTAAGCTCAAAATTGATTGGAGAATTCGTATTATACTTATTGTTCCAATTGTTTTTATCTCCAAATCATTTCTGTTTTTTGAAGATACCTTTGCGGCAAAGTACTATGAAAAATATTCAGCCATCATGCCGTGGAATCAGCAAAATAATTATTACTACAACGGCCCTGTTATTGGCATGATTTCGAACATCAAGACAAATATTCTAGAAGAGCCTGAGGATTACTCTGAAAAACGCGTCACAACCGTTATCGAGAATATGAAAAAAGAAGTAAAGCCATTCAATGGTGATTCTAAAGCAGACAAAAAGCCAAACATTGTCTTTATCATGAATGAATCTTTTTGGGATCCTACCAAGCTAAACCTTTCTTTTTCACACGATCCATTAGAGCATACAAAAGAGCTAATGAAGAAGTATCCTTCTGGGTCCATGCTCAGCCCTGCATTTGGTGGGGAAACAGCTAATGTAGAATTTGAAGCACTGACAAGCTATTCAATGGATACATTTAACCCTGGAGGTTTACCATTTCAACACATTTTGAGCAAAAAAGAATATCCTTCGTTTGCTTCTTATCTAAATCAATTAGGCTACTACACGGAAGCAGTTCATCCAAATAATGGTATTATGTACATGCGCCAAAACGTCTATCCAAATCTAGGATTTGAAAAAAGTTTATTTATTGATGAAATGGACTTTACAGAAAAGGATAACGAGGGATTTGTTTCAGACGACTCAGTTGTTAATCAAGTTTTAGATACGTTAAAGAAATCAGATAAACCAGCGTTTATTCACGCCGTGACGATTGGAAATCACCTTCCGTATCCGACTACAAAGTATAGTGGCGAAAAAACGATATCTGTTGAAGGAGACAACTTATCTCCTGAAATAAAAAGCGAAATTGAAATTTATGCTGAAGGTATTAAGCAGTCCGATGAAGCTCTGAAAAAATTAGAAACTGAAATACAAAAACTTGATGAACCCACTCTAGTTGTATTTTGGGGAGATCATTTACCTGCTCTAGGTAAAAATCTTCAAGGCTATATAGAAGGCGGCTTTGGCAACACAGACGAATTTCAAAAATCAAAAGAATTTTATGAAACACCACTCTTATTCATGGCGAACTTTGATTTAAACATGGAGCAAGAATTAGGAGTGATTAGTCCGATGTATTTTGCACCGATGATTGTAGATGAATTAAACTATCAGCCAACGCTATTTTATAGCTATTTATCAAAAATGAAAGAACATATTCCAGCTTTTCGTAAGCAAATTTATGTAAATGATGAAGGAGAAGTTGTTCACGAGACTTCTTCTTTAAAACGAGACGCTATTCAATTCATGAAGCAATACCAGCTTCTAGAGTTTGATACGTTATCTGGAAAGCAATATGGAAAAGAGTTGCTGTATAAATAAAAAAAGGTCTCTGATCTCCATTGATTTGTTTCAATGAGATTGGGGGACCTTTTTTCTTTATGGACGATATTTTGCTTTCACATTTAATTTCGATTGTCGAATAATTTGGTTAACTACTTCCGAGAATACAATTCCAATGGCAATTGATCCTGAAATCATAAATGCTTTTGCAGCTAAGCTGATTGCTGTATTATAATCATTTTCCACGAAATTTCGCATGGCGTCATATGCAATGCCACCAGGTACAAGTGGGATGATACCCGCAACTGTAAAAATAATAATAGGCATGCGATATACCTTTGCATAGATTTGACTAATAATTGCAATAAAAAATGCGGATGCTACTGTACTTGGCACTTCATCAATATTGTACATCGTCATTAAAAAGTAAATTAACCAGCCAATCATTCCAACAAAACCACATTTTAATAATGATTCACGTGGAACATTAAAAATAATACCGAATGCGGCAGAAGCGATGAAGCTTGTAATAATTTGCTCGATAATTGTCACATGCAGCCCTCCTTCTTATAACAATGTAAATACAACTGCAATTCCAGCACCAATTGCAAAAGCCGTTAAAAAAGCCTCAGCTCCCTTAGATAAGCCTGACAACAAATGTCCTGCCATTAAGTCCCGTACAGCATTTGTAATTAACAGCCCTGGGACCAGAGGCATAACCGAACCAATAATAATTTTATCAAGTTCACTTCCAACACCAATCGTAACAAATAGCAGTGAGAGCGTACCGATGGTTAGTGAAGCCGTAAACTCAGCAAAGAATTTAATTGGAATAATCCTATGGAAATAAACAAGTGTTAAAAACCCAAGCCCTCCTGCTAACATAGCTGGAATAAAATCTAACCACTGACCTTGAAACATGATTAAAAAACAGCCGCTTGAAATAGAAGCTGCCGCAAGCTGGACCCATAGAGGAAACGCAACGTTTGATTCTGCGATATTTTCTAAAGCATCATATGCTTCTTCTAATTGTAATTGACCTTGGCTGATTTGACGTGAAACGCTGTTAACTAATGTTACTTTCTTTAGATCTGTTGTACGTTCTGAAATACGTATAAGCTTTGTTTTGGTTGGCTCACTCGTCTCCAAAGAAAACATAATTCCCGTTGGAGTGACATAACTATGTGACGTTTTAATGCCAAATGAAGCAGCAATCCTCATCATTGTGTCTTCCACTCGATACGTTTCTGCTCCACTTTCCAACATGATTTTCCCTGCTAGTAAGCATACATCCATAATGTCATATCTATCTAATTTCTTTTCTTTCATCTTCTCACTCCAAACGTCTAAAGTCTGGTTTGTTTCTTACAGCATACAGTGTATAAGAAATAAAGGATGATACGCAATGCTTAATTAAAAAAAGTGTGGATTTCCCACACTTTTTTCTTAACGGACTTTTTGCTTTTGAGATAAAAACAACGTTCCTAGCTCTTTACCATTAATTAAATCGCGTAGGATAGCAGGGTCTTTTCCATTTGCTAAAATCACATTGATTCCTTCTAACGTAGCACGTTTCGCAGCCGTTAACTTTGTTACCATGCCGCCTGTTCCCACGGAGGACCCACTCCCTCCCGCAAACTCTTCTAGCTCTGGCGTAACTTTTTCAATAACTTTAATCAGCATCGAATTTTCATTTTTAGTTGGATCCGAGTCAAAGAAACCATCAATATCTGATAAGATAACTAGCAAATCAGCTTGAATAAGTACTGAAACAATAGCTGATAAATTATCGTTATCTCCAAAGCGTACAATATTCTCGATTTCATCAATTGCTACGGTATCATTCTCATTAACAATTGGAATGACACGATCTTCAATTAACTTTTCAAATGTATTGACCACGTTGCTTCGAACGTGTTCATCTTCAATAACATCTTTGGTTAGCAACACTTGCCCAACAATATGACTATATTCTCCGAAAAACTTACTATAAATATGCATTAATTCAGACTGTCCTACAGCTGCTGCTGCTTGCTTGTCACGAATTGACGTTGGTCGATTCGCTAACTTTAATTTCTTCACTCCCACCTGCACTGCACCCGATGTAACCAAAATCACTTCTTTTCCAGAATTCATTAAATCAGACAAAACACGTGTTAGTTTTTCGATGCGCGCTAAATGAATCTCTCCGTTATCATACGTCAAAGTTGATGTCCCTACTTTGACTACGATACGTTTACAGCTATGTAATTGATCTCGATACCCCATGCTGTTCATTCCTCCAAAAGCTTATAATTTTTAAAAATTATAGCAGACTTCATGAGAAAAGTCTTATGGTTTTTCATTACATGATACTTTCTATTTTTGAAATTATTACCTTTATACATGGTTTAGATAACACATATAGTAGGAATATAACTAGAAAACGGGTGTGAAGGGATGAGATGAATGGAACGTAATCACACAATGATTCAATTTTTTGAATGGCACTTGCCAGCTGATCAAAAACATTGGAATCGTTTAAGGGATATAGCACCTGAGTTAAAAGAAGCTGGCATTGATGCTGTTTGGATTCCTCCGGTTACAAAAGCATCTTCACCTGATGACAATGGTTATAGTGTCTATGACGTCTATGACTTAGGTGAATTTGAGCAAAAAGGAAGCACCGCTACAAAGTATGGAACAAAAGAGCAATTACATGAAGCAATTCAAGCGTGTCATGACCATGGAATCAGCGTGTATGTTGACATTGTCATGAACCACAAAGCAGGAGCTGATGAAACAGAGACCTTTCAAGTCATTGAAGTAGATGCTGATAATCGAAACAACGAGATATCTGAACCTTTTGATATTGAAGGATGGACTAAATTTACGTTTAATGGTCGAAACAGTCAATATTCCGATTTCCAATGGAATTTTGCACATTTTAATGGGACAGACTATGACGCTAAAGAAGACCGTACAGGCGTCTTTAAAATTCTTGGTGAAAATAAAAAATGGAATGAAGAGGTGGACCACGAGTTTGGAAATTATGATTACCTTATGTATGCCAACATTGATTACGACCATCCAGATGTTAAAAGAGAAATGATTTCCTGGGGAAAGTGGCTTGCAAAAACATTAAATTGTGACGGCTATCGACTAGATGCTATTAAGCATATCAACTATAACTTTATCAAAGAGTTTACAGCAGAAATTACGTCTCAGCAAGGAAACAACTTTTATTTTATAGGGGAATTTTGGCACCCTGACTTAGGAACAGCAGCAGACTTTTTAGATCATGTTGAACACGGTATTGATATTTTCGACGTTCCCCTTCACTACAAATTATATGAAGCTTCACAAAAAGGAAGAGATTTTGATTTACAAACAGTATTTGATGATACACTAGTCCAAACGCACCCATTAGATGTCGTTACCTTTGTGGATAATCATGATTCGCAGCCTAATGAGTCCCTTGAGTCATGGGTAGAAGACTGGTTTAAAGAATTAGCCTACGCCTTAATTCTTTTTAGAAAAGATGGGTATCCATGCGTATTTTATGGAGATTTCTTTGGCATTTCTGGGGACAACCCTATGGACGCAAAAAAAGAAATGCTTACAAAGCTTTTATCGGTGCGCTATCACAAAGCGTATGGAGACCAAGATGACTATTTTGATCACCCTAATACAATTGGTTGGGTTCGTCATGGAGAACCCTCTATTGAAGGATCTGGTTGTGCTATCGTTCTTTCAAACGGAGATGAAGGATATAAGAAAATGTTTGTAGGAAAAGAGCACGCCGGCAGTACTTGGGTTGATATGCTTGAAAAACGAGATGATCAGGTCATCATTAATGAGGATGGCTATGGTTCTTTCACGGTTAATGGTCAAAGTGTATCCGTCTGGATTAAGCAATAGAAAACGCTCATCTACAGCGTGTAGATGAGCATTTTTCATTTTTTCGCTTCATGCACTTTTAATTTCTTGCCTTTGATACTTTTATTTTTTAATTCCTTCAATACAGCTAAACCTTTACCGTTTAAAATCTCAACATACGAATGGTTATCTTGGATGGTAATAATACCAATATCTTGAGCAGACATACCAGGCAATTTAGCGATGGTTCCCACAAAATCAACCGCACGAATTTTCTTTTTCTTACCGCCATTAAAATATAACTTCATAATATCTTGGTTAACTTTTTCACGCTTTTCTTCTCTTAGAACTACCGGTGCTTCCATTTTCTCTTGAAAAGCCGTTCTGTTGGCTTTTACTTGTTCAGCAGATGGCGGATTCGTTAACTCAATATCGGCTTGGCTATATTCACGAATTTCTTCTAAGAATTTTTGTTCATAAGACGTCATAAACGTAATCGCTTTTCCTGACTTACCAGCACGGCCTGTTCTACCCGTACGATGCACGTACTTTTCTTTTTCAAGTGGGAAATCAAAGTTAATGACAAGCGTAATCTCTTCGACGTCAATTCCTCTAGCAGCAACGTCAGTGGCTACTAGGTAGCGAAATTCGCCTCGCTTAAAATCATCCATTACGTCAAAGCGATCTTCTTGAACCATCGCTCCGTGCAGTAAATCAGCAGAATAATCATGTTCGTCTAAGTACTGAAAAACCTCTTTTACTCGTTCTTGTGTTCGGCAAAAAATGATGCAGCTATCCGGGTTTTCAGCAACGGTGACGTCTGCTAACAAGGAAAGCTTATTATTTTCCTCCACTTCCATCACATGATGTGTAATAAGCTGAGGGGCTTTTCCTACTGTTTCGATTTGGATACGTTCAGGATTAATCATATATTTTTTAGCTAAACCTTCAATATCAGCTGGAAAGGTTGCAGAGAAAAGCATCGTAGTACGACTTTGTGGAAGTTTATCTAGAATGGCTGATACTTGATCAATAAACCCCATATTTAACATCTCATCCGCTTCGTCTAATACAACATATTTTAAACACTCAATAGATAACGTACCTTTTTCAATATGGTCTAAGACGCGACCAGGTGTCCCTACTACGATATGTGTTTTTTGTTTTAGCATAGTCTTTTGCTTCATAAAAGACTGTCGACCGTAGATGGCCACGCTATTAATACGCTTATAGCGACCAATGTTCTTCATTTCATCACTAACTTGTGCCGCTAGCTCACGAGTCGGTGTCAGTACTAATACTTGCGGTTTATTTTCAAGCCAATCTACTTTTTCACACAGTGGAATGGCAAAGGACGCGGTTTTTCCGCTACCTGTTTGTGAGGTCACAATTACGTCTTGACCTTTTAATACCTTGGGGATAACACGTGCTTGAACCGGTGTTGGTTGGTTATATTCTAAGGCATCTAGCGCCTTTATAATTGAATCACTGATTGCATAATCAGTAAATATTGAACTGGACATATAGTTCCTCACTTTTTTATTATTTAACGTTTCTTGTTACATATAGAATTCACTTTATAAGCTTTTTTTAGTATAAACGATTTGAGAGAGAGAACAAACATAAAAAAACTTCGGCTACTTATGGCCGAAGCTTTTTCATATGCTTATTCACTGTTTTGGCTTGTTCCTAACTCTTCAACCTTCACATTTTCAAACGTCGCTGTACCACCGGAAGAAAACAGTGAAATAGCTTGGTCGTCAGCTAATGGAAATGCTAGATTGGAATGTGCCACTTTCCCGTCATCTATAAACACTTCTATACTTGTTTTATCAACAAGAACCGTCAGACGCGCATTTTTGTTATCACCATCAAAAGGCGCTTGGCTTTCTTGAAACTTTTTCTCTTCATCTGGATTGTTGACAAACGCTCGGTTTACGTAGGAATAGTTCTCAGAAATAGCTAATCCTACATCAATATGTCTAGATTTATCCTTTGATTCTCGTAAACGCAACCCAACATTCTTACTGTCTTTCCAAGAGATATCCGCTTCTATTCGGTACGTTTCTCGCTTCGCATCCAGCGTGTTGGATTCATTTGTTAATGTTATATCATTATATGTCTTCTCCGATTGTACAAGTTTGTTTAAGTCAGCCACGGGCTGAGATGCTAATGCGTAACCGTACTGCTCATCTTCTTGTAACCTGATCTCTCGAACAATTGAATCCGTTCCATTAAATCCGTCGAATTCCATAGTAGGGGTATTATCTGCATACGACCATTTGTTCATCCATGCAAGTCCATAACGTTTGTTTAGCTTGTCTTCAGCGGGGCCATCTTCAAACGTAACGCCACCATACCAATCAAAACCGTAATCTAGCCACTGAGGCTCTTCATGCTCTTTTTCAAAATTCTTTCCATTAAAGTCACCAATCCAATAAGCATAGTTGTTTGGTTTATCGACTGCTTCACCATTTGCACTCACACCAAGTACCCACTTAACGGTGCCATCAGGAGCCCTCATTTGAAATAAATCTGGGCACTCTAATACGCCAAGATCCTCCGTTTGAAAGTCACCAGTAAACTGCCATTCTTTCAGATTCGTTGATTCATAAAACCCAACCTTAGAACCTTCTGCAAGTAGCATTAACCATTTATCACGTTCATCGTCCCATATAATTTTGGGATCGCGAAAATCTTCTACTCCAGGATTGGATAACACAGGTTCATCGCCAGCACTTTGAAACGTTTTTCCTTCATCTGTGCTATACCATAAATACTGCTCTTGTTTGCCTCCATCTTTTGAAGGTTGCGTTACAACTGCAATAAACGCGTTTTCTCCAAAACCAGCTGTATTAGTACGATCAACAACAACAGAACCTGACCATGGATCTCCGTTTATATTCGTGTACTTCGGAATGGCTACTCCTTCATCTTTCCAATGAACAAGGTCTTCTGAAGTTGCATGTCGCCATTCGGTTCCATTGCCATTAGGATAATCCTTATTGTAAAGGTAATAGTAGTGATACTTCCCGTTGTAGAAAATCGGTTTTTGGGGATCGTTTTTCCATTTATCGGGTGCTGTAAAATGATAAGACGAGCGATAGGATGTTGATTCCAAAGGCTTTTGTTCGCTCTTGTCTTCTTTATTCATTTGATTCATCCATACATAAATGCTGGCGCCTATTATGATTACTAAAATGATAACTAGCATAGTCCACCTTCTCTGTGTTGAATTCAGCCTGCTCATACTATCACCACGCTTTATTAAAAGTATTGTGTTACTCACTGTTTTTACCCAATACATAAAAAGAAAATGCCATGCTCATGACATTTTCTTTTTCATTTCATATCAAAGATTATTACTGCTTTTCATCATACGTGATTTGACCTTGTTCTAAAATGCCATTTTGAACAACCGAAGATTTGTTACCTTTCATATCAAGTAAAAATGAAGGTGCAAACGTTGATTTCTTATCTTCAAAGAATCCACGGTTTGTCATATAGCTCGTCACAACAAATTTGTCAGAGTCTTTTTGTGGAATCACGTAGTGTGCGTATGTCCATGTTACATCATTTGGATCTAAATCTTGATGCAATACGATACCTGTTTCATTCATCGGTTTATATGGACCTGTTAAAGAATCAGATACATAGCCAAGCATGTAAATGTCTTTATCATCGACACCATCAGTCGTCATTTTAGAACCGCGTGTACTTGTGAATAGATAGAACTTGCCATCTTTTTTGAAGATATTTGGACGTTCAATTTCATCTGTTACCGTATTCGATACAATTAGAGGCTTCATTTCATTTTTTAACGTGTAGTCATCGTTAATTTCAACAATGCCAATTGCACCATTTGCAAGCTCTGCTTCATCTTTCTTATCACTATTTTCAAGGTTCTTAAACTCATCTCGGAAGAATTTCATACCGTTACCGTAATAAGCGCGATTGTAAAGAGACTCTTCACCAGAATAACCGTATTCAGTACCTGTATTTGCTTCAAACACTAAATATTTGCGCCCTTTATCTTCAATATAGTGAGGGTCACGTAGCGTATGATTGTTCATGAAGTTACGGTCTTCGAAAGCTTTGTTTACAGACTCATACGTTTTGCTGTCTCCACCTTCGTAAATTGATTTATGATCTTCAACACCGTCAACTTTCAGCGTATTTTCTTTTTGTTCAGACACATTCACCTGTGCTGTTGTAAGGGTTTGTTTACCAAATAATTTTTGGCTTTCATTAAAATCACCGCGGTTTGTATAGAATAAGCGAATTTCACCGTCATCTGTGAATAGTGCAGATCCTGACCATTCCTCTATTTGCCCTTTTAAATATTTGTCGTTTGCTTCATACTTGTCATTATCGTCAAATACACGACCAGCATTTTTCCAAGCGTCAACGGAATTGTCTCCTGCTTTTTTATAGAACATGTAGATAAATGTATCGTTAGGGTTCTTAGGATCTCCAGCTAAACCAAATACAATGTGATAACCGTTATATTCCGCTACCGTACCGTCAG
This sequence comes from Priestia sp. GS2, assembly GCF_036409025.1. Taxonomy (NCBI): domain Bacteria; kingdom Bacillati; phylum Bacillota; class Bacilli; order Caryophanales; family Bacillaceae; genus Priestia; species Priestia sp. GS2. The sequence goes on from NZ_JAZGJX010000001.1 coordinate 3,714,794, forward strand.
CATTTTGCAATGGCCACGTATCCCATACATCCATTTTAATTTTGTTTCCATTTTTATCTGTTTTAACAGCTGATTCTACATTTTTAATTGTTGATTCATCAAAGCCTGGTACCGTATAGCGCTTGTCACCATGTTGGTTTACCATGTTCTTCATTGCTTCACGCGTAATTTGTGAAGTACCGTACGTTTCTTTATAGGATTTTGCTTGTGCTTCATCTACACCTTTACCTTGAGCAGAAGCAGGTGTAAAGCTACCTCCTAATAAAATTGCTGCACTTAAGGATGCTACCGTTGCTTTTGACGCAAAATTACGAAAGTTCATCAAGTTTTCCTCCTAGTAGATAGTTTTTCATGCTTTGGCAAGACACGGACGATACTTCTTTGACTTTAATTAGTTTTGGCTTGATTGATCGTTCGTTCCATACCTGATAGATTCAGTATAAAAAACAATGCTTTGGCTGAATACGGCATAAATTGATTGAGTTTTCGTCTTAAATTGATATTCATGACAAAAGAATGATAAAAAAGCCCTTTTTCAAATTGAGAAAGGGCTTTAATGATTATGGCTTGCTAGCTTCCCGTAAAACGTCATCTAACTGTCTAAGCGTTTCGCTTTGTGAAAGCTCTCGATTCAAGTATCTTTTTAGCGTACGACCTGCTTCTCGCTTAGCGGATGATGAGTAGGCAAACCAATTGGAATTATAGGTTTCTTTCGTGTGGTAAACATTCAGTACTTCTTTACTAATGGGACCTATATCATTTGTTTTTATATGCTTAAAAGCTGGAGCAAAGCTAAAGCGTTCAGTCATAAACCGCTGACCTTCACTTGATGACACCATCCAATTTAAGAATTTTTTGGCTTCTTGCTTTTTGATCGAAGATGATTTTTTATTTACAACCCAGTAGTTTGGAACACCTGTTAAAATTTTGCTGTTAGCTTTATCATTTAATGGAATCGGAAAAATACCAAACGACTTACCCGGAGCTTCCTCATCTAATAGAGGCTGTATCCAGCTTCCCTGCAGTACCATCGCTGCTTCTTCATTTGCTAACATCTCCACTTCATTATAATAATCTGTTTTTGTCGCAGATTGATTTCCGTATTGGAGAGTTAAATCTAAGAATGATAGTAAATCTTTTGCGATTACGTTTGTCGCAAAGCTTTCTTCACCTTTTTTCAGCTGATAATTAAATTTTATTGGATCTTGCTGAATTGCAAAGGCAAGGCTAGTCAAGTGATAACCCAACTTCCACTCTTCATAATATCCGTTTGCAAAAGGCGTAACATCAATTTTTTCAAGCTTCTTTACTGCCACTTTTAACTCTGAATACGTGCGAGGAACGGATTGAATACCTGCTTCTTGAAATAGTTCTCGATTATAAACAATTCCAAAACCTTCAATGTCCATCGGCATGCCATATACCTTTGCTTCTAGCGTAATTGGCTTTAGCGTATCAGGATATGCTTTTTCAACCCAAGGCTGGCTGCTCAAGTCTTCTAAATAATTAATCCATTCTTTTGTCGCACCATAGCCGATATTCGTAAAGATATCAGGCCCTTGACCTGCAGCAATTTGGGCAATAATATCAGAAAAATCATCTGATGCTCCACCCACTGTTTCGACGTAGATTTTGACATCTGGATTCTGTTTTTCATACTCCCGTACCATTTGTTCAAACTGTGTTGCAATTTCTACTTTAGGATTACGTATAGTTAAGACGACCTGTTCTGTTTCTTTATTTTCCGTTTCAGTTTGAGCATTTGAAGAATCACAGCTTGTTAACACACTTAGTAAAAAAGAGACAAAAAACAGATAACATATTTTTTCTTTCATTTGTTCACCCTTGCCTCTCTTAGACTATATAGATGATTTTTTATTATCTCTTGCATGGGTGTATAAAGTCCGATATTCAAAAGGGGTTAATCCAACTACCTTCTTAAACAACTTTGAGAAATACTTTTCATCCTGATAGCCAAGCATTAACGAAATGGAATAAATGGTTTCATCCGTTTCCAATAACCACTGTTTAGCTTGTCTTATTCTTAGATTTGTTACATATTTAGATAACGTCATACCGGTTTCTTTTTTAAATTTTCTCGATATATGTTCTCTTGTTAAAAAAAACATTTTTGATAGTTTCTCTAGGCTAATATCTTCCATATAATAGTCTTCTACATATGCTACTATTTCTTGCATACGTTTAAGTGCTTCTAACTCATCTACTTGACGAATCGCTCGATATCGATTGCTATTTAGTGCTGTCAACAACCTGTGAAACACTTCTGGAATTTGAGTAAAGGAAGAAAATGAATCTTGAACCAAACGAATTGGAATTGAAATATTTTCACTTATCCACTGCTCTACATAAATCCATTGATTTTTTGCTGTTAGGATAATATAAAGATTCTCCTCCCCCTGAAACGTAAACGTTGCTCCAATATTCCGCGCTTGTAATTCATTTGAAAGCTTATTGATACAAGGGTCAGGTTGATGCCCTTGATAAAAATATAGAAGTGTAAAATCTATTTCTTCTGCTTCTGGAATTATCGAATGTAAAAATACTGTATCTGTTCCTTCATTTAAGCATAAGGAAGTCATTAGCTGACTATGATGAAGTTTTTTAGCTTCGGCTAGTAGTTCCTCGTTCCCTTCTTGTTCTGTTTTGAAAGAGTCTACTGCTTTTGTTAGTACCTGTTGAAAGGCTTCTGGATCAATGGGTTTCAACAAGTAATCAAAGCTATTTAATTGAATAGCTTTTCGCATAAATGTATAATCATCATACCCTGTAACAAGTATAACTTTTCCTGTATATGACTGCTGATTTAACCTTTCAATCAGCTGTAGACCACCCATCTTTGGCATTTTAATATCCGTAAAAATCAAATCTGGGATTTCTTTTTCAATTATCTTTAAGGCTTCTATACCGTTAGTAGCTTCTAATACTTCATTGATTCCTACACTTTCCCATTCTCCCAATTGGCGTAAGACTTTACGAACATTTTTTTCATCATCAACAATTAACGCTTTCACTATATTTACCTCCCTTAGCAGTCACGTCAATAGCGAAAAAGAACGTACATACTACTTATTTATAGGAACTGTAATAACCACTTCAAACCCTTTTCCCGTTAGATTATCAATGTGAAACGATGCAGCAGTCCCAAAGTGTAGCAATAACCGATCATAAATATTTTTTAATCCGATGCCTTTTTGCGTGTGATGCTTGCTATAAATAGTCTGGCGAAGTAACCTGAGCTCCTCTTCTTGAAGGGATGGACCGTAGCTTTTTATCTTTAGTTGAATAACTTCCCCTTCTTTTTTACCGATGATTTCTAATCTTGATTCATCATTATTGCTTTCATAGCTATGCTTAAAATAATTTTCAACCAAAGGTTGCAAAAGCATGCTTGGAATAAATGCATTATCCACCCCATGTCCTATAGAAAATTGAATATCAATCTCTTCACCAAAGCGCTCTTTTTGAAGTATTAGATAGGAATGAATATAGTCCAACTCTTGTCTCACCGTTACCAATTGATCTGCTTGAAGTGAATAGCGCATCATCTTTGATAAAGAAATGATTAGTCGATAAACACCTTTTGCCCCACAATCTAAAGCAACAGCTCCTATTGACTGCAAAGCATTGAACAAGAAATGCGGATTCACCTGAGACTTGAGCGCTCTTAGCTGACTTTTCTTCACTTCAATCTCCAACTTATACTCACGATCAATATGATTGTTAATACGATATAACATTTCTTGCATATGATTCTCCAAATGACCAATTTCATCTTTACGAGAAGTTGTAAGAGTCACATCCATATTTCCACCTTCAATCGACCGTACTTTATCACTCAAAACCCTTATGGGTTTTGTGACAATTCGTGAAATTAGAAAAACCATAATCACCCCCAGCACTACCACGCCTAAACCTAACAAAACGTTAGTAGAAGCTGCTTTTTTAGCATCTTGGAACAGCGCATCTTTAGAGATAACCTTCACTATTTTCCAGTTATTTAGCGGTGCTTGTAAGCTTTCGGTAAGTATAAGCTCTTTTGACTCACTCAATCCTGTAAGTTCCTTTTGACTAATCTTTTGTCCCATTTGCTTTGAGTCACTAGAATACATTACTTTATAATCTTCGTTGAGCAAGAAAACCGACGTACCATCGTCTCCCTCAAGCTGTTTTACTAACGGAGCGTATGAATTAATATCAATATCCATTGTTAGAAAGCCAAGAAACTCTTCGCTTAAAATATTTTTGATTTTATGGTGCATTGTTAATACCATAGAATCTTCTGTCTTAGGGATAATTGGAACGTTGTTATAATTTTTGAGTTTATGCGGCTCTTCAATCACATAATCTTGCTCTGATTGATAAAGCTGTTTAAATGGAGAATGCTTGACATAGTTAACTTGTGTTTTTGGTGCGCTTAAATTTGATTTATAAACAATCAATGATTCATTTTCCTTGTGAAAGTAAAAGCGAAGCTGCACCAATTCTGGTCTTGTAGCTGAAAATGTTTCAATACTTTTTTCAAAGGATAAAAAATCATTGCTACCTTCTTTTGGCAAGCCCTCATCAAAAACTTGTAATATATCGGGCATGTTATAAACGGAATAAGGCAATATAATCATCTTTTCAAAATGTTGCTCAAGATCATTCCCCGCTTCACGTAGCTCTTCGCGGCTTTTCTCCAGCTCTTTGTTCTCAATGCTACTTTTGGTATTTCCATAAATAACAAATACCGATAGGAAGTATGGTAAGATAATAAGCACGACTAGAAGCAGTAATAACCGAACTTGAAAGCTTCTCATTTATTGGCTCCTTTTCTATATTGTTAAACCACCTGAAAAGCCTTTCCTAAAGCATTTATAGACTATAACATGGCTTATATTACGTCAATCATACCGAAGCAATACTTACGCCTCTTAAAAATATGAAAAATAATGTTTTTATGGTTTATAATGGTTTATTTATAAGAATTACTATTTATAATTCATGAATTTTTATACATTTCATTCTTAAGGAGTTTTTTCGAATAGGTATTTAAGCCTAAAAAATGTAATTAGAATATAAACAAAACTCCATTTTTATCCTTCCAAGAATTAAACTGTATACTTTTTAGCCACTAATAAAATTAAGCAGATGCAATAAACTTCAATTATTCTCAATCACCACCTTTTATTTTCAAATTTTCTTTCCTTCATTAGATAAAAAAACTACTTATACATTTCCAGTTTATACAATCATATTATTAGATAAAAAACACACAAGAGTGATAAGATATATGTAGAAACACTGTAGAAAACCTTGTTTTTCAAAGGAAATCAGACGATCAGACAACTTTTTTTAAAAACTAACCATATTTCCTTTGACAAAACAACAGGTTTTATATAATAATGAGTATTGAATTAGAATTATTATAATTTATTGAGGAGGAATTTCGATATGTCATTAATCGGAACTGAAGTAAAACCATTCGTAGCACAAGCTTACCAAAAAGGTGAATTCCTTGAGGTTACTGAAGAAAACCTTAAAGGTAAATGGAGCGTAGTTTGCTTCTACCCAGCAGATTTCACTTTCGTATGTCCAACTGAATTAGGCGATCTACAAGATCAATACGCAGCATTAAAAGAACTAGGCGTAGAAGTATATTCAGTTTCTACAGATACACACTTCACACACAAAGCATGGCATGACCATTCAGAAACAATTAATAAAATTGAATACATTATGATTGGTGACCCTTCACAAAAAATCTCTCGTAACTTTGAAGTACTAAACGAAGAAGAAGGTCTTGCTGATCGCGGAACATTCATCATTGATCCAGATGGCGTTATTCAAACTGTTGAAATCAACGCTGGTGGTATCGGCCGCGATGCAAGCACACTTGTAAATAAAATTAAAGCAGCACAATATGTGCGTAAAAACCCAGGTGAAGTTTGCCCAGCTAAATGGCAAGAAGGTTCTGAAACACTAACACCAGGACTTGACCTTGTAGGTAAAATCTAAGGAGTTTGATTACATGTTATTAGATGCAAATATCAAAGCACAGCTAGATCAGTATCTTCAATTGTTAGAAAGTGACATTGTGCTAAAAGTGAGCGCGAGAGAAGATAAAGTATCTCGTGACATGCTTTCATTAGTAGATGAACTAGCAACAATGTCATCTCGTATTAAAGTTGAAAAAGCTGAATTAGAGCGCACACCGAGCTTTAGCGTAAATCGTATCGGTGAAGATACAGGTGTAACATTTGCTGGTGTCCCTTTAGGACATGAATTTACTTCATTAGTTCTTGCTTTATTACAAGTAAGTGGACGTGCACCAAAAGTTGATCAAAAAGTGATTGACCAAATTAAGAACATTAAAGGCGAATACAAATTTGAGTCGTATATCAGCTTAAGCTGCCATAACTGCCCAGATGTTGTACAAGCTCTAAACTTAATGAGTATCTTAAACGACGGGATCTCTCACACAATGATTGACGGTGCGGCTTACAAAGACGAAGTAGAAAGCAAAGACATTATGGCAGTTCCAACTGTTTACCTTAATGGTGAAGAGTTTGGCAGTGGTCGTATGACAATCGAAGAAATTTTAAGTAAAATGGGCAGCGGCCCAGATGCAGCAGAGTTTGCTGATAAAGATCCTTACGATGTACTCGTTGTTGGTGGCGGTCCGGCTGGTGCAAGTGCTGCAATTTATGCAGCGCGTAAAGGTATTCGCACTGGTATTGTAGCCGAGCGCTTTGGTGGCCAAGTTATGGACACAATGGGCATCGAAAACTTTATTAGCGTTAAAAAGACAGAAGGTCCTAAACTCGTAGCAAGCTTAGAAGAGCATGTTAAAGATTACGGCATTGACGTAATGAATTTAGTACGCGCTCGTAGCTTAGAGAAAAAAGACCTTGTTGAGCTTGAGCTAGACAACGGTGCTGTTCTAAAAAGTAAAACAGTCATCCTTTCAACAGGTGCTCGCTGGCGTAATGTTGGTGTACCTGGAGAAGCAGAATTCAAAAACAAAGGTGTAGCTTACTGCCCACACTGCGATGGCCCTTTATTTGAAGGTAAACGCGTAGCTGTTATTGGCGGTGGAAACTCAGGCGTGGAAGCAGCGATTGACCTTGCGGGTATTGTTAATCACGTAACTGTTTTTGAATATATGTCTGAATTAAAAGCTGATGCTGTATTACAAGAGCGCCTAAACAGCCTTCCAAACGTAACTGTCGTGAAAAACGCTCAAACAAAAGAAATTACCGGAACGGATAAAGTAAACGGTATTACTTATATTGATCGTGAGACAGAGGAAGAAAAACACGTTGAATTAGAAGGCGTATTCGTTCAAATCGGCTTAGTACCAAACACTGATTGGTTAGGCGATGACATAGAACGTACACGCATGGGAGAAATCGTCGTTGATAAGCATGGTGCAACTAGCATTCCTGGCGTATTTGCTGCGGGAGACTGCACAGATAGTGCTTATAAACAAATTATTATCTCCATGGGTTCAGGTGCAACAGCAGCTTTAGGTGCTTTTGATTACCTAATTCGTAACTGATTAAGATTTAACGAATTATCCAATTGAAAGAGCCCTTGTCTTTGGACAAGGGCTCTTTTTTATAGCTACATTCCAATTTGAGTATTTTCTTTTTTACGCTTTAAGCTCCCTCTCCATGCAGGTACTACTATCGCTAAAATTGTTAGCACAATCAGTGACATGGCCAACGGACTGGTTAAGAAGATATTCCATGATCCACCTGAAATTGTTAACGATTGACGAAGCGAGTTTTCCATCATTCCACCTAAAATAAAAGCTAGGATAAACGGTGCTGCTGGAAACGCAAAGATTCTCATCAAGTAACCTAAGATTCCAAACAAAACGAGGAGATATAAATCAAACGTGCTGAAACTTACTGCATATACTCCCACTAAGCTTGAAATAATAACGAGTGAAATTAAAAGTGGACGTGGTACTTTTAAAATTTTCACAAAGTATGGTATCAACGGAAGGTTTAAAATTAACAAAAATACGTTTCCGATATACATACTCGCAATGATTCCCCAAAACACAGATGGATTTTCTGTCATGAGTAATGGACCAGGTTGAACACCTAAAACAAGAAATGCTCCCAACATCACAGCTGTTGTTCCAGAGCCTGGAATTCCTAGACTTAATAATGGTACAAACGCGCCGCTTGTTGCTGCATTATTCGCTGTTTCTGGTGCTGCTAAACCTTTGATAGATCCTTTTCCGAATTCTTCTGGCTTTTTAGCTAGCTTCTTTTCGGATATATAAGCCACAAAGGAAGAAATTGTTGCCCCTGCCCCCGGTAAAACCCCTAAGATAAAGCCAAGAAAGGATTGTCTCGCCATAGGTCCGGCCATGTCTTTATAGTCTTGCTTACTTAACTTTAGACTACCGATATTATTTAATCCCTTTAGTTTTTGCTTACGGTTTAAGATTAAGAAGCAAACTTCAGCCAAAGCAAATACGCCAAGCGCAATAATTAAAAAGTCAATTCCATCTAATAAGTTTACGCTACCAAATGTAAATCTGCTCGTACCAGTTTGTGCATCAATTCCAATGGTCACCACCATAAAACCAACAACTGCTGAAATTAACGCTTTAATTGTTGAACCTTCCGATAGGCTAGCGATGGCCGTCAGCCCAAGGAGCATCAGTGCAAAGTATTCTGGAGGACCGAACACGATGGCCACGCTGGCCAGCATCGGTGCAAACATCATTAAAAGTATAACGCTAACAGTCCCCCCAATAAATGAACAAATGGCTGAGATGGCTAACGCTTTACCTGCTTTTCCCTGTTGAGACATCGGATAACCATCGAATGATGCTGCAACCGTCCCTGCTACCCCAGGAGCATTTAACAAAATAGAAGATGTGGACCCACCATACATCGAGCCATAATAGACCCCTGCCATCATAACCAATGCACTTGTTGTATCCATCCCATATGTGACCGGAATCATAATTGCAATTGCACTAATTGGCCCCAGACCGGGAATCATTCCAATAATTGTTCCGATAAAGACACCAATAAAGACAAATAAGATAGCTTCCCAACTAAAAGCGACTTGAAACCCCTGTATGATCCCTTCAAACATGACTCTCATCCCCCTTTCCTACCTCTTTAAAATGGTAAAATACCTGCTGGTAATCGAATAGCTAAGCCATAGTTGAATAAAACATAAGAACCAAGAGAAAAAGTACAGGCTGTTGAAATACTTGCCACCCAGTTTTTATAGCCGAGAAAGCGGGAACAGAAAATAATAAAGACCGTTGTCATAATAACGAATCCCACTACTTCTAGTACGGTAATATAAGCTAAAATAAGAGCCATCACCCCTAAAAGCATAAATAATTCATTCCGCTTAATAACACGCTTTTTCTTTTGCTCCTCTGTATCATTATCTGGGCTAAAAAAGAGAACAATAGCTAATATAAACAAACAAAAGCCTAATATTTTTGGAATAAGATCTGAATCTACAGGAACAAACGCGTACTCAGGTAAACTAAATGCTAAAAATAAATAGACGACTGATATAATCATTAATGCTAAACCTAATCCCTTATTAACAGACCAGTTCATACGATTACCTCCTTTATTCTTTTATAAATCCTAATTCTTTCAATAAAGTCTCTAACTCTTTTGATTGTTCATCTAAAAATACTTTAAATTCTTCACTGTCCATGTATTGTTCATCCCAGCCGTAAGATTCACGAACCTTTGCAAATGACTTTGAATCTGACGCTTTCTTAAAGATTTGTTGATAATACTCTAATTGCTCTTTTGTCATATTAGGAGGTCCAAAAATACCACGCCAAACAATAAACTCTGTGTCAATCCCTTGTTCTTTCCCTGTTGGTAAAGTACCTAAAAATTTATCTCCTTTTAGTCTTTCGGGTGACGTGATACCCAGAATCTTCATTTTTCCAGCTCGTGCTTGTTCAGCTGCGTCTAATACACCGGTTGAAACGACATCTACACTACCATTTAAAACAGCTGTCATCGCTCCACCTTCTTGGTCAGAAATGTAACGAATTTTTGTAATATCAACCCCTGCTGCGTTTGCAAACAATATAAACTGCATATGATCCATGCTTCCCGGTGAAGAGTTTCCAATAACAGTTACTTTTTCTGGCGTTTTTCTCATCTCAGCAAAAAGCTCTTCTAAGTTATCCCAACGAGCATCATCACGGACTGCAAAAGCTCCGTAATCCGCAATTAAATTCGCAATAGGTGTAAAATCTTCATATCCATAAGGAGACTGTCCATTCAATGCGACAAAGTGTAGAGGTGGTGAACTAATAAAAAGATTATGAGGATCGTTGCGCTTGTGGATGTACGCCCAGCCAACAGCGCCTCCTCCACCTGGCTTATTTACAACTCCAAATCCTTTGTTTGCTAAGTTTTCTTCATCAATTGTACGTGCTAGCATACGTGCAGTAGTATCCCATCCTCCACCTGCTGCAGATGGCGCAATAATTTCAATAGATCGATCTGGCTCCCATTCTCCTTGTTCATTAACTTTTCCTTGTTGAACTGGCATGGAACAGCCGGTTAATACAACTAAGCTTACACTAAGTAAAACTAACCATTTTTTAACCAATGAAAGCGCCTCCTTTTTGTTTTTAACTAATTTTACCTACCGCACCCCTTTTTGTAACCGTTTTCTTTTTAAAGTGTATTAAGTTTATTTTACAAATTAAGTTCATTTTGTTCACAAAAAGAAGCTTTCAAAGAATGGACTCTTTGAAAGCTTCTTATTCGGAAGAAACAACATAGTATTTTCGCTCTGGTCTTCCAACAATCCCATATACCAGTTCAGCTTTTGCTTCACGAATAGAGATTAGATATTCTAGATATCGTCTTGAAGTAGTGCGAGAAGCGCCTAGAAGCTTGCCAAGCTCTTCTGCTGTAATTCCTTCTTTTTGCTGTTGTAATAATTCTCTTACTTTTTCTAAAGTTAATTGATCAATACCTTTTGGAAGATGATTTCCATCTATTTTTTTTATATTTTTAAATTGAAAAAGCTGATCTGCCATCGTTTGAGTAATTTTTTGCTGAGAATTTAAGACCAGATTATTTCTGCTTACTTTCTCAATCGCATCAGAAAGACGCTGAAGTTCAATTGGTTTGACTAAATAATCAATGACACCAAGGTTATACGCATCTTTTAATATGCTTATATCTGTTGCAGCTGTGATTAATATTACCTGTACAGTTAAACATTCTTCTTTCAGTTGGTGAATTAAGTCTATTCCTGTTTGATCTGGCAGATATACGTCTAATAAAATTAAATCAGGTTGCCAGTTCTTTAGTTCCAGTAGGGTTTCTTTTGCCGTTGCAACGGTTTTTACTTCGTTTACTTGCTTTAAGCTTTTTACATACTGACAGTGAATATCTGCTACTCTGTAATCATCTTCTGCAATTAAAACATTCATATCATGTCGCTCCTGTTTTTGGTATATGTATGTGAACAACAGTCCCGTGTGGCTGGTTTTTTGATAGATAGATCGTTCCATTTAGTTCATCTAAAGCAGCTTTCACAAGAGCTAACCCAAAACCCCTATGTCCCCCTGCTTTTGTAGTATAACCTTCATTAAAAACAAGGTTTAAATCTTTATTTTTAATACCGCTACCGTTGTCTCCTAACTCAATAATTAGTTCACCATCTACATCTGTTAGAAACAAATCGACGAGCGGTTCTGTTTGTTCTGCTACAGCGTCAAACGCATTATCAATAATATTTCCTAATATAGTGACTAAAGGTGCCGTCATTTTGGTCGGCCAAGTCTTGTGAACCATGCTATCTTCATCAATAACAAAATCAATTTTCTTTTCAGAGGCTTTTGAAAGCTTGCCAATCAAAACCGCTTGTATAGTTGAATCATTTACTCGTTCAAATAGTACACGTTCATATATTTTTTGCTGACCAATTTCTTCGTGAATGAATCGTTTAGCTTTTTCACCGTGTCCCAGCTGTAACCAGCCAGAAATAGCATAGAGCTTATTCGTATATTCATGAGTTTGCGCACGCAAATCTTGAGAATACTGTTGAACCTCTGATAAAGTGTTGAGCAGCTCTTGAACGTCAGATTTTTCTTGGAAACTTGCTACTTTGCCCGCGTAACTATCTTTGTCACCAATCATTTTATAGTGCACGAGCAGCGGCTTTTTATGGTAGATTGTTTCGTAGTGACCAACGGCTAGCTGATTCGCAAGCACGTTTGAAATTTCTGAGTTCCTTAAAGCTTTTCGAATTGGTTGGCCGATAATATTCTCTCTAATTCCAAGAATTTTTTTACCTGAATGGTTAATGAGCGTTACGTTCCCTTTTTGGTCTGTTGCAATTAACCCTTCATTCAGTGCTTCTAGAATAGCCTCCCTCTCTTTATACAATCTAGCAATTTGATAAGGCTCTAAACCAAATGTATCTCTGCGAATACTTCTCGCAAGCATAAAACTACCTACAACACCACTAATAAAAATAAAAGCAAGCCAAATTGAAAAAGCTGCAAGCCCTTGTCCAAATAAAGAGTCTACATAAGATAGCATAAAGCCGACAGATACAACGCCAATAATCCTATTATTTTCATCATAGATAGGTGATTTTCCCCTCACTGACATCCCAAGAGAGCCTTTTGCAAATGAAATATAGTTTTCTCCTTCAATAAGAGCTCGTTCATTGTCTCCACCAATCATCTTTTGACCAACCTTCTCTTTATGAGGATGAGTATAACGAACTTCATCTGCATCACCAACTACAATAAATTCTGCACCTGATTGTTTTCTAATTCGCTCAATAAGCGGCTGAATAATTATAGCGTTTTCATTTTGTAGAATAACTTCCTTTACAAGTGGCATTTCTGAAACAGCAATTGCCGTTGTTAATGCTTTTTCTCCCATTAATTCACGCGTCTGTTTTCGTTCAAAATAAACATATACAATGGTTACCATTAACATGATCATCGTAACCAAAATAGAAATCAAAAACATAAATTTACGCTCTAACGGCCAACGAGCCTTCACTTTGCAACGCCCCCTACTATTTTAGTATAACGAGAGATGCAGCTAATTGGTAGTCTTAGTTAGAATTATCTGATTATTTTAAACCTTGGTTATTTAGTTTATAAAAAAACCTTACTAATAAACAGAAGTTGCTTTGTTTTTAGTAAGGAGAACATATTCTTATATAGACTTTTCATTGTGTCGATATAAAAAATTCATTTTAACTTTCATTATTTTATTTAATACTTTTTAATACTCTTGAATATCAGTAATATACCATTCTCGGTCTTTTTTCTTCAGAAAAAAGATAATGTTTTCGTTCTCAGTTGCTTCATCTTCACTGATTGAAATTTGTGTATATACTTTTGCTTCACTATGTAATAAATCCATGTCAGTTGACTGTATATAAGCGTCCATTCGGGAGCCTGTATACCCTAAAAGACTCTCTGAAATAGGTAGGAAATCCATTAACAACTCGCTCGCATCTATTCCTAATGTTGCCTCACTAATTTTCCCTGCAAAGCTCATCGCACTTTTCATTTGATTAACTTCTTGATTGTCAAACATTCCAATCATTGCTCGCACATTTTGATGATTGTAAGCTGATACGAAATCATTTACCTTGTCCTCTGGTTTATTGAAATATCCCATATAAAAAAGAAATACTCCAGCACACACAACTATTAATAAAATTTTTTTCCACTTAAACATGTCTTAACGCGTTAGCTCTCCAATCTCCAATAGTATATTAGAACTACTTGATAGTCATTTTTCAACCTAGGCTATCTAAATTTAAAGAATGTTTTACGGCTTTATAACTTGATAAATTATTTCCTAACAGAAATGTTTAAGTTCATAAAAATCCTTTTAATATAAATGTTCTTTATTAAATATAACTAATTATTTTATAGTAAGCAACGACTTCTTTTCCTTTAAAATCATAATTATAAAGTTTTTCATACATACTATTTCTAGTATTCATGTATCAATTAACTTAATCCAAAAGGGTATCAATATACCTATTACCAATTTAAAGAATGAGAAAATCCTCCAGCATATCTAAACAAGCTAGAGGATTAATAAGAGAATAAATATTAGTTGTAAAAAAGATTTTACTTCTTACTATCTGAATAAAAATAACAAAGGTATAACCCAGCCTTTACATAAAGAGTGGAATAATTAAACCTGTTAACAATAAGATTAGAGCACCACCTAATCTAGAAGCGATTTGTGCAAATGGCATGAGCTGCATACGCTTAGAGGCTGAAAGAACGGCTACGTCACCAGTTCCCCCCATATTAGCCATACATAAACCTGCACATATCGCTGATTCAATTGGGTAAAATCCAACTAATCGTCCAAGCAGTGCTGCTCCAATTACGGCACCTAATACAACGCCTGCTACTAGTAAGATATACTGCAGGCTTAGTGCTTCTAACACGGCATTTAAATCCGTATACGCTACACCAATTCCAAACAGTAAAGCGAGTGTCCATGTTTTAGCAACGAATTGATACCATTGGCTCGCACCTTCTACAACATTTTCAGGTATTAAGTTTGCAATTTTAGCAACTGCAACAAGAATAATCATCAAAGCATATGGATGAAGCGGAATAATTGCGCCTAATAAATGGCCACACGCAAAGAATAATAGAGCAGCTAGTAACCCAATTCCCATTTTCGAGATATCAAACTTTGATTTCTTTTCTTCTATTTTTAAGCCCGGGATAAGCTGGCCGTTTCCTGATAATGAAGGAATTTTATTACCTAAACTGTTTAGTAAACTTGCAAAGATAATGGCAAATACATTACCTAATGCTAATGCAGGAACAAGAATTGAAATATAATAACTTGGTGAATTTCCAAGTGATTCAGAATAAACCTGAGCCATCGGAATTGCTCCAGCTCCCATTCCTCCACCTAGGATTGGAAGAGTAATAACTAAGATAGCGTCTCGAATTGAAAAACCAATGAGTGCTCCTACCAAACCTGCAATAACCATAGCTCCAATCACTGCACCAAAGATTGGAACAAAATAGCGAACACCAATCTTAATGAGTACTTTTGAATCCATTCCTAAAATACTACCCGTAATTAAAGCAGCAATATAAAAGTCTAAAAATCCAGCAGTGGTCATAAACTCCGTTACATTTGTCGTTACGGTTTCAGGTAAAAGCCCACTGTATACCATATAAGCGGAACCGAAGATAGCAACAATAGCGCCTCCACCTAAGTATGATTTAATGATTGGCAAACGATCTCCAATCCAACCTAAAGCTTCACCAAATACAACCATGACAAGTAAACTTCCAATCATTCCAGCAGGTAGATTACCTGTATAAACCGTTACAACTGTGATAGCTAAAAACAAAGCAAACCATAAGATGGGCATTCCCATAATTGTTGGCTGCATATTGTTTTGCGAAAGGTCATATACCTTTGGCTTTTGATCTAAGACATCTGATTTTCTCAATGGCTTTTCCATACGCTTTATCCCCCTTTTGTAATCGTTTTCAAGTTGACTTATAGACATTCTAAATGATTTTTAACAAGCGTTGATAGATTATGAAACTTATTAAAGTTTTGTAATTAAAAAAAGTAAAATTACTGAAATATAAATAAAAAAGCCATTTGAAAAAATCTTCAAATGGCTTTTTTATTTATTTAAAGGCTGGAATCGCTGTTTCGTCGTACTTTTCTTCTAAGAATTTACGAACTTCTGGGCTTGTCATTGCTTCAGCTAGCTTCTTAATTGCATCTGAATCAGCGTTATCTTTGCGCGCCACTAAGGTAATCGCAAAATCATTGTCTACTCCTTCAGTAAGAAGTGCATCACTTTTTGGGGTTAAGCCAAGAGGTGCAGCATAAGCTGGCGTCATGACTACCGCATCTGCATCATCATACATTCTCGATAGCATTAATAAATCAACTTCTTTAAACTGAAGGTTTTTTGGATTCTCTTTAATGTCGGCCTTCGTATAATACGTATCTTTCTTCTCACCTAACTTGATAACCTCATGCTGTGCAAGCAAAGAAAGCGAACGATCAATGTTAGAAACATCATTAGCAATGGCCACAGTCGCACCATCAGGTAATTCTTCCACTGACTTGTAGTTCTTCGAATATACACCATAGTTTGCAAAATAAATTGGCTCAACAGCTACTAATTCTGCGTTGTTATTACGATTAAATTCTTTCATATACGGCACATGTTGAAAGAAGTTTGCATCTACTTCTCCAGCTGCAAGCGCGCTATTTGGCTGTACGTTGTCACTTAAGACTTCTACTTGTAAGTTAATTCCTTCTTCCTTTAGCTTTGGCTTTACAAGGTCTAAAATCTCTGTCATTGGTGGTATTAAAGAAGCTACTTTTAACGTCACTTCTTCTCCATCTTGTCCTTGCTTATTTTTATTTTCCTTTGCTTCGTTTGGTTGGCCACAACCACTTAATGCTACAACAAGCACCAACATAAAAAAGAATAGTTTTTTCATTTTTTCCTCCATTACTTATCTTTTATCCAATACTCTGGCTACAGTCATTCCAATAAATTGAACAAACTGCACCAATACAATCATAATAATAATCATGTACATCATTAAATCTGTTTTAAATTGTTGATATCCATACCGAATGGCAAAATCACCAATTCCTCCTCCACCAACAACTCCCATAATAGTGGAATACGAAATAAAGCTAATGATTGAGGTCGTCAGTCCAAGAATTAGGCCTGAACGTGCTTCTACATAAACAAACTTAAACATAATCTCTCGAATAGATGCCCCCATAGAAATTGCTGCTTCTATAACGCCTTTAGGCACATCTAACAGCGATTGCTCCACAAGACGTGAATAGTGTGCAATCGCAATAATTGAGAGTGGAATTGTTGCTGCTGCTGTTCCAATTGCTGTCCCGAGGACAAACCGAGTAAACGGTATGAGGAAGACGACTAGTAATAAAAATGGAAACGAACGAATCGTATTCACCAAGAGGTTTAAGGTTGAAAATATAAGCTGATTTTCAAGCAGTTGCCCCTTGCGACAAAGAAACAAAAAAGTGCCAACGGGAAGGCCGATGAAAACCGCAGCTACAATTGAAACACCCACCATGACAAAGGTTTCACCAATAGACTGCCAAATTTCAGTTTCGTATTGCGCCAAAACTTCAAGCATTGTTCGCTTCCTCTCCCCGTGTTAATTGATCTACAAAGTATTGTGCCCCATTGTCCTTCATTTGAACACCGTTTGGCTTTGTAATGACCGTTTGATAAATAGATCCATTTTCGAGAACGGTCACACAATTGCATATGCTTTTAATGACTTCCATCTCATGACTAACAATGACAATCGTCACACCTAAGCGCTTATTAATATCTTCTAAGACTTTTAGTATGTCAGCTGTGGTATTAGGGTCTAGAGAGGAGGTTGGCTCATCACACAGTAAAACTTGCGGCCTATTTGCTAGGGCACGTGCAATGGCCACACGTTGTTTCTGCCCACCGCTTAGCTGAGACGGATATTTACCTTTAAGCTCTTCTAATCCAACAAAGCGTAAACATTCAGATACGCGCTTTTTCTGCTCTTCCTTTGGCGTTTGTGTTAACTCTAGTGAAACAGCTACGTTATCGTACACCGTTTTATTTGAAACGAGATTAAAGTGCTGAAAAATCATCCCAATTGATTTTCGCGCTTCGCGAAGCTTTTTTCCACTCATCCTTGTTAAGTTTTGAGCATTCACTTCTACTTCTCCTTCATCAGGAATTTCAATTAGGTTCATAAGGCGAAGCAACGTTGACTTTCCTGCTCCGCTCGCTCCTATAATTCCATGAATCTCACCACTATTTATCTCTAAAGACACTTCTTTAATTGCTTCAAAATGTGAAAATCTTTTGCTTACACGATTTAATTTAATCATGAAAAAACCCCTCCTTTCTTTAATTGAAGGGTGAGAATATTCGTATGAATAGATATATTTAAGAAATGATACAACGCTGTTTATTTTAACATTATTTTATGTGATTTTATTAATTTTTACTATATATTCAGCTTGGACTTTACACGCTTTTATTCTTAATTGCTTCGGCAAGTTCATATAAAGCACGCTGTTCTTTAATTTGATAGGTTCTACCTTCTTTTTGCAAATATCCTTTCTCACAGAACTGTGTCAACACATGCAATAAATGACGATAAGAAACGCCGAGGTAGTCACAAACAATGACGTGCTTTTCTCGGTAAAATCCTTTATCAGCCGTTTGTAAAATAAAGTCTGCAAGCCTATTTTCTAGAGGAAAAGCTAGGCTTTGTGAGTACTTAGCTGCCATCAACGTTGCTTTTGCACTCAAGAACTTTGTTAATTCCCGAAGAAACTTAGCGTCTTCAAGCAACCTCGTGCGACATTGCGAAAACGGCAAGGCAAAGCAAACTGTTTTAGTAGAAGCTTGAATACCTTTTGTATAGTACACATCGTTTAACAATTCCATTTCACCAATAAAATCATGCGCGCTAATAAAATTAATAAGCGATACTTTTCCATTTTGATGCGTTACATAGATTTTCGCTTTGCCTTCTGTCACATAAAACAAAAAATCTGGTCTTTTCCCTTCGCGGATAATCCATTCATCTCGCTTATACTCTCGCACTTCAAGAAATTCTTCAATTGGAAAAGAAAACTGATTAGCAATTGAATAGCTTTCTAGATACAACTGTTTTTTTTCGCCTTTGTAAATTTCCATCTTCCACCTCAAAACTATGAGATATCTCATAGTAATCTTATTTATTCTCATGATATCATGCCATTGATAAGGAGGATATCAATGAATACACAACGTTGGATGAGCACACATTTTTTTAGTTTTTTTCTGACATGGGGAATTTTTCTACCTTACTGGTCAGGCTGGATGATTCAAACAAAAGGAATTAGCGTTTCAGAAGCTAGTTTTATTATGAGTATTGGATTAGTGGCGCGAGGTCTTTCTACACTATTTGCTTTTCCCTATTTATTAGAACGAATCAGTAATAAAGCACTTTTAAATATCGCGGGAATTGGCACATTGATTGGAATTCTTTGTTACATTCCAGCTAATTCGTTTACAAGCTTACTAGTGGTAACCGTCTTTTTGCATATTTTTTATCCAACCTTAATGCCAGCTTTAGATAGCGTCGCGGGTGTTCTTGTACAAAGCAAGCAGCTGAAACACTACGGAAAAAGCCGCCAATGGGGATCTATTGGGTTTGTCTCTGTAGGTATCCTGTTAACCGTGTTTACAGGAATATTTGGGGATAACGTTATTTTTTGGGCGCTACTGCTTGGGATTAGCTGCTTTGTGGCTCTCAGCTTCACAAGTGCTCCGGATATTTTATCGCAGAAACCTCAAGTAAATCCAAGTAAAAAGGTAAATATCTTAGATTTATTTCGCACTAAACATTTCTTAATTGTACTTGTTATCGTAGTGCTTCTCCAAGCTGCCCATGCTACTTATTACAACTATGGCTATATCTTTTTAAAAGAAATTGATGCGCCAATCTATCTAATCGGTGTCATTATCAATATTGCCGTTATTGCTGAGATTATTTTCTTTTCGATTGCAGATAAACGCTTTAGCCGGTTTTCACCGGGTACCCTATTAGCATTAGCTGCAGCTGGCTCTTCTCTGCGATGGGTGTTAGTATTTATTTTTCCAAACATTATTGTCTTTTGTATGGCCCAAATCCTACATGCGTTTTCATTTGCGATGGGGCACTATGCTTTCATGAAGTACCTAACAGCAAACATTCCACATACACATATTCCAAAAGCTCAAGGCATGTATTCAGCTTTCGCACTCAGCTGGAGTACGGCTGTATTTACAGTTTTCGGTGGCTTCTTATATGAAATTGAGCCAAGGTATGCTTTCATTGGAATGCTTGCATGTAGCTTACCTGCGATGTTAATTGCACTTATGTACCGGAAACTAGAAGTGGAAAAGAAGGTTTTATTGTCTGCTTAGATTTGATTAAAAAGAAGCTGGTTTAAGTTAAACCAGCTTCTTTTTTCTATAAAAGTAGAGTTTTTACTTATGATACGGTTCACCACGATTAATCCGAAACGCACGATAAATCTGTTCAACCAACACCAAGCGCATAAGCTGATGTGGGAACGTCATCTTTGAAAAAGAGAGCGTAGCGTTTGCTCTTTTCATCACTTCATCGCTGAGCCCCAGTGATCCTCCGATGACAAAAGCTACCTTGCTTTTTCCATATGTAGCAAGCGAGTCTAAATCTTTGGCCAACTCTTCAGATGAACGCTGTTTGCCATTAATCGCTAAAGCAATAACATGTACATCTTGCCCAATTTTACTTAGTATGCGCTCTCCTTCTTTTTGCTTGACCTGAACCATTTCCGACTCACTCAAATTCTCAGGTGCTTTTTCATCGGGAAGTTCGATAATCTCTATCTTGGCATAAGGCGCTAATCGTTTTAAGTATTCGTTAATGCCTTGCTTCAAGTATTTCTCTTTTAATTTTCCGATCGATACAATTGAAATATTCAAAATAATCTCCCTTATAAATTATCCACAGATTTTATCCACATATCCACAATATATATACACAACCTGTGTTTTTTTAGTTTTCCACTGTGTATAACGCTGGATTTTCGCAGTATTCACATACATGATTGCGCTCATCTTCAGTTATTTCTTTAAAAACTGGGGCTAACTCAATCTCATCTACGGCTACATCTAACGCTAATTCTGTATGTTCTAAGCAACAATAAATTTTCAAATTATGATCTCCTTTCTTTTTCACAAGTATCAGTAAAAAGACCACAGAGAAAGTTTCTCTGTGGATAACTTTTAGTTTATAATGACTCGCGTGATAGCTTCACCGTGACCGTTTGTTTTTTGCCTTGTCGATAAAACGTCACTTCCATACTATCACCTATTTCTTTGTCGATATATAAATGCTTACGTAATCCTACTAAGTCTTTAATATCTTCTCCATCTAAGGCAACAATAACGTCATATTCTTTTAAGCCTGCTTTAGCAGCTGGTGAGCCATTTGCAACGTTTAATACGGCAACACCATTTACAACGTCTTGCGGAAGCTTTAACGTTTCTTTTAGATGATAACCTGATATTTCGCTTAACGATAATGTTCCAACACCTAAATAAGGTCTTCTTACTTCTCCATACTTTTCTAAATCATCTACAACAGGTCTGGCCATATTGATTGGAATAGCTAAGCCAATTCCTTCAACTTCTTGCTGAGAAATTTTCATGGAGTTAATTCCAATTAACCTGCCGTCAATGTTAATTAAAGCACCGCCACTGTTACCAGGGTTAATCGCTGCATCCGTTTGAATAACTTCTGCTTGCCAATCAGGGCTTCCATCACCATTTAAGTCCTGTGGAATGACACGATTGACACCAGAGACTACACCTTGTGTTACAGAACCAGAGAACTGCAGTCCAAGAGGGTTTCCAATAGCAATAACCGGCTCCCCAACTTTCAGCTTATCTGAATCCCCATAGTTAGCAATTTTGGTTACGTGTTCAGCATCAATCTCAATAACGGCTAAATCCATTAACTCATCGCTTCCCAATGTGCGTGCAGGTACTCTAGATCCGTCATACAAGCTGACTTCAATTTGCTTGGCACCTTGAATCACATGATGATTTGTAATGATAAAGGCTTTGTTTCCCTGTTTTTTATAGATGACACCCGAACCCGTGCCAGCGTCTGTCCCACTTTCATTCCAAAAACTTTCGCCTTGCTGAATATTTACTACTCCAACCACTGCTTCATTAACTTGGTTCACAGCTTTTGTAGTATCTGTGTTTACATCAACAGATACCGTTTTCTGAACAATATCTTCACCATTTTGAATGGAGCCTTGACTTTCTTCTGCTGGAGGGTTTGGAAGTAAATTTGATTCCGATAAAAATGGAAGTGCAATGACAACCACTATTCCTCCAATGATTGCTCCTATTAATGACGACAGAAACCAGCCTCCACGTCTTCTTGGCTTTTGACGTGAAGGAGACGGTTCACGATTCTCATCATAATGTTCCATATCCATCACCGACCTTTTCATTTATTATGATTATACGTACCGAAACAGATTAACTATTACTTTTTTAGACACTTCTGTTTCTTTCTAACCATCTAAATGAAGTTATTTTTTGTTTTGTTCATGTAGACTATACATAAACAATCGGTGTTGGTCTATTAGGGTCTGTATCATAAAGTTTTATCTGTTCTTTCACATCAATATCTTTTTCAGCTAAAACTTGTGAAACAGACATTCGAGCAATTTCTTTCATATTGTTATCTAAACTTAAATGAGCTAGATAAATCCTCTCTGTCTGATCGCCAATAACATCAGCCATTGCCAATGCTGCATCCTCATTTGAAACGTGCCCCACGTCGCTCAAAATACGACGCTTAACGCTCCAAGGATACCTGCCCATGCGAAGCATCTCAACATCATGGTTGCTTTCAAAAACATAAGCCTGACTATTTTTAATAATGCCTTTCATACGATCACTTACATAGCCAGTATCCGTAATTAACGTCAGTTTTTTATCTCCTTGATGAAAAACATAAAACATTGGTTCAGCAGCGTCATGCGACACACCAAACGATTCAACATCAATGCTTCCAAATGTTTTATTTTCACCAATTTCAAAGTGAAATTGTTGATCCGGTGATACCTGGCCAATTAACCCGTCCATAGCTTTCCATGTTTTTGCATTTGCATAAATAGGTAGCTTATATTTACGGGCTAACACGCCTAGCCCTTTAATGTGATCACTATGTTCATGAGTTACCAGTATCCCCGATACGTTGTGAATATCTCGATCGATTTCTTGAAAAAGTGACTCCATTTTTTTACCACTTAAGCCTGCATCGACTAATAGCGATTGGTCTCCATCACTTACAAAAATCGCATTTCCAGTACTACCGCTAGCTAGCACGCTAAAATGCAAACTCATTTTTCTCACTCCAATATACTATTTTGAACTCTTTTGAATGATTTGCCCTTCAAAAGCATTTACAAAATAGTCAACATCTTCGTCTACGACAACGTGCCAAGTAGGTGCAAGGACCTGTGAGCTTGGCAAAGGTAAATCAAAAGTATAATAACCTAACTCTACTTCTGTTACCGTGCTTTTTTCGGTTAACTCTTCTTTTAAATACAGATTTTCAAGCACTTTAATTGGCGCAAGAACTTCTTGTTCATCGTCTAAAGGCTCGATATTTTCCATAAGGGTCTGCTCATAAGAAGTAATTTCATTTTTGTCATTTAAATGCGCAATGACAATGCCATTTTCATTATCGTAAATAACTTTATTTTTATACTGTTGATAAAATGTAATTGTATTTTTATCTTCATTGATTTTCCAAAGTGTATATGCATTCCCGGAAAGAACATAGTCTTGTAAGAACTGGTTTAGCTTTGATGTTTTATTCTTTGTAGGAACAGGAATTGGTTTATCTAACGTACTTTCAATTGTTTTTTCATCAATTAATTTTGCTTTTTGTTTTTTAAGCTTTTTCAAATCGCTTTCACTAAACCCTTTACTATTTGCGTTTAGTGAAGATGCATTTTTTTCAATCTTAGGAAGCTCCGTGTAAGTAATTCCTTCTGCAGCTAGCTGATCTTCAATACTTGATTCAACAAATAATGAATACTGATCTTGATCATGCTTTTTCATGAATTGATAAATTAAAAATAAATCTAAGACTAGGAACGTTACAATGAAAATCGATTTCGTTTTATTCCAATCCACCGTTTACGCCTCCTTCATCAGGTAACGTAACTCGGTACCACTTGTTATTATAGTAGTAAAACCAAGAAGGAACCAATGTAACGGAATTTGAATCATACTCGGCTTTATCCTTATCTTTTTGTTGATTGTTCCCAATCCCTTCCTCAAGCTGATATCCAATTGATATGTCATTTAGCAGAGAAGGATCAAAATCCTGATGCTTTTCAATCATTTCAATTACTTCTT
Organism: Priestia sp. GS2; assembly: GCF_036409025.1. Taxonomy (NCBI): domain Bacteria; kingdom Bacillati; phylum Bacillota; class Bacilli; order Caryophanales; family Bacillaceae; genus Priestia; species Priestia sp. GS2. The sequence goes on from NZ_JAZGJX010000001.1 coordinate 3,738,821, forward strand.
GAGGAGACTGGAGCTGCACTTTCGTTTCAGGTAAGGAAACTTGAACAAAGCGATACAAAGGTCGACGATAATTTAAGACTTCAGCATTACCCCACCTTTGATAGATTTCTGTCATGCCTTGGTTGCTATATACAGGGTGATTATCGTGATAGTAACGATATGTAATCTCTTTTGTTACACGATTCCAACTATCAAAACGGTAATCGGGCTCTGTCCATCCAGCATGATCATTAACAAAGCTAAAGCTACGATTTAATAAATTTGCGTCATCATTTGATTCTGTATTCGAATTCACCAGGTTAACATACTCCATCACATTTGTTCGTGTATTTACATTAATAACCTTTGTTCCTTCTGTATACAGCTCTCTATATGCTAAGCTTTCTGTTCGGGCATAACTTGGATTTGTAAACAGCGCATCTTGAAATTTACGAATATCTAAAGGTGCTTCATATGCATAAAGCTTGTGCATATCAGGCGTTTGAGCTGGTATGAAAATATATCGGTTTTCATTCTTTTTATAAACTACGCAACGCTCTGCTGACGTTCCCGCATCTGCTAGTTTTTGCACATCGTTCTTCACTACATTACTAATTTTTACTGCATACACTTTTTGTTGATTATAGTTCACCAAATACATATTTACAGACAAAGTAGGCGTCTTTTTTATCTTTATGACTACCCGATCAAAATCTATCCTTGGTAATTTATCTGTGGTAAAACTAAACATTTGCTGAAAAGTTTCCACTGGTATTAGGTCAGGATATACAATTTCTACAGAATTATTATCATGAACATAGTTTAAAAAGCCACTAGGCTCAATGGCACTCGAAACATCCGTAATATCTGCTAATTTCCACGTTTTCATCTCTTGCAACCATGAGTCTATTTGCTTTTCTTCATGAGATAGATAGTGACTGCCGCTTTGGTGATAGAGTACCTTCGTAGGACGTATATATTCCTCCAGTTCACTCTTTCCACCTACCTCAGCCTCTTGAAGGTTTTGGGTTTCAGTGTTTAAATCAGAAGGTGATTGATAGGACCATAAATTCCAAGTCAGGAATAAGCTTAAAACCACCAGAATCACTAGCACAATGGTTTTTATATTTTCATATCTCATTCCCATTCTTCATCATTCTCGCTTTCAATTGGGAGTGTGAAGTAAATAGATGTCCCAACCCCTTCTTTACTTTCTGCCCATATTCGACCATCATGAGCTTCAATAATTTCTTTTGCGATCGCTAAACCTAAACCTGTTCCTCCTAGCTTACGCGTTCTCGCTTTATCCACACGATAAAAGCGTTCAAAGATTTTAGACAGATTTGACTTTGGTATTCCCATGCCTTGGTCTTTAATACTCACCACAATTTCATGCGTGTGTTGTTTAATGGAAAACGTAATTGTTCCCCCTTCTGGTGAATACTTAATCGCATTTGAAATAATATTATCTAATACTTGCGTAATTTTATCTTGGTCAATCGCTACATAGATGGATTCATCAGGTAGTTCTCTAACAAAAGTAATTCCTTGCTCAATTGTCATTTCAAAACGATCAATAATGTAATGATAGAACTTTACAAAGTTAACCGGATCTCGACTAAAACGATAGTCCTCGCTATCTAACTTAGATAATTGCAACAAGTCATTAACTAAACGAATCATGCGCTCTGTTTCTGTTTGAGTAACATGTAAGAAGTTTGGAGCTATCTCTTTATCCTGCCACGCGCCTTCTGCCAAAGCATCTAAGTAGCTTCGCATTGTGGTCAAAGGTGTTCGAAGTTCATGAGAGACGTTTGCTACAAACTCCCGTCGATCCTGATCGATTTTCTCTTGCTCTGTAATGTCGTGCAAGACAATAATGATTCCGTTGATAAAACCTGTTTCCTTTTGAATAGCTGACACAGTGGCTCTCAAGATAAACGGTTCTGTTTTCGTACTAAAATCAAGGATTAGTGAATCTTGATTAGCCAATAAGCTTTCGAATGTATGTGTTTCATCTAAACCTAAAAGCGTGACAATGGGCTCTGACAATACAGTTTCACGTGAAACGTTTAACATCGACGCAGCTGGGTCATTAATTAAAATCACTCTACCTTTACGGTCAGTAGCAATAACACCATCTGTCATATGAGCAAGTACAGAGCTTAGCTTACGCCGCTCTCCTTCAGTAGTAGCTTGTGCTTCTTGCAGTTTCCTTGTCAAATTATTAAACGTTAAGGCAAGCTGTCCTATCTCATCATAACCATAGACCTTTGCTTTTCTTGAGAAGTTTCCTTTTGCCATTTCTAATGCCTGCTTACGCATCTCAGACATTGGTCGTGTAATCGTTTGAGCCAAAAACACACCTAAAAGTGCTGTAATAACTAACGATATAACTGTACCGGAAGCAAAGATGCTATTAATTTTCCTCATTTGCTCGTAGACCGGCTCCATCGTCGCAATTAAATAAACAGCACCTAGTATCTCTTGTTCTGACTGTAAACTTTCTCGGCTATTTGGATTTGTAGAAGCATTTCCTCCTACATCATCCTGTAGACGAATAGGCACAGTCAATACTCTAATTCTGTCACCACTTTTACGATATACCTTATTAGAAGATGTACCTGCTAAAAGAGCATTCGTAACGGCTAAATCATTTATCTTTTTCCCTACTATTTGTTCAGGGTTTGGATTTGATGTCCCTATAATACGTCTATTCGGGTCAATAACGCGCACTTCTAATATATCTTTAGAAGAAATCCCTTGCATAGAAGCAAAGTCTCTCAGCACTACTTCTAAGTCTTCTTCTAAAGTAGGGGACGTGTCGTTACGTGTTTTTTCTAGCTCTTGTTCAATATTATAAGCAAGTAACCCTACACGTTCTGTCAATGAATTTGTAAAGTTATTAACAAGTTCTTTTTCTAACTGGCGTACAAAATAAACACCAATGATTTGCATTGCAATTAAAATAAGCAATACATAAATTAATACAAACTTCAAATGAATGGACTGAAAAAACCGGACTTTCTTCATAACGTAGCGTTACTCCTGCTCTGGACTACGCAAATAATAACCTACCCCACGTCTTGTTACAATCCACATTGGATGGCTTGGGTTATCTTCAATTTTCTCACGTAATCTTCGAACAGTAACATCAACTGTACGAACATCACCAAAATAGTCATAGCCCCATACTGTTTGTAACAAGTGCTCTCGCGTCATAACTTGTCCGATATGCTTTGCCAAGTAATGCAGCAATTCAAATTCACGATGTGTCAATTCAATCGTTTCTCCACGCTTTGAAACAATATAAGCATCAGGATGAATGACAAGTGCACCGATTGTAATCTCATTGCTCTCTTCTTCTTCAACATTATTTGAAATCTGTTGATGTCTTCTTAAATTTGCTTTCACTCGCGCCAACAGCTCTCTCGTACTGAAAGGCTTTGTTACATAATCATCTGCACCTAGTTCAAGGCCAAGTACTTTATCAATTTCAGAATCTTTAGCGGTCAACATAATAATTGGCATATCATACTTTTTTCGAACTTCTCGACACACTTCCATGCCATCTTTTTGCGGTAGCATAATATCTAACAGAATCATTTCTGGTTGTACTTCTTCCACCTTTTCAAGTGCTTCTACACCATCGTAAGCGCAAAACACTTCGTAACCTTCTTTTTGCAGATTGAACTTTAAAATATCTGCAATTGGCTTTTCATCATCTACTACTAAAATACGTTTATCCATGATCATCGTTCTCCTTTTATCATTTCGAACAAAAAATAGGAAAGTAAGTATTCATAATGTTTGAATACACTAATTGTATTATACTTCATAACATAGTAATCGTCACAAATTCATCCTCTACTATACAACAACAGCATTAATTTTCAACCATATACAAACAAAAAAGCATGACTTTTAAAAGTCATGCTTTTTATGGCTCGGGACGGAATCGAACCGCCGACACAAGGATTTTCAGTCCTTTGCTCTACCAACTGAGCTACCGAGCCATCATCAAATGGCGGTCCCGACGGGAATCGAACCCGCGATCTCCTGCGTGACAGGCAGGCATGTTAACCGCTACACCACGGGACCCTCAGTTTATAATATGTAATAAAAATGACCCGTACGGGATTCGAACCCGTGTTACCGCCGTGAAAGGGCGGTGTCTTAACCGCTTGACCAACGGGCCATAGTAATAAAAGTGAGCCATGAAGGACTCGAACCTTCGACCCTCTGATTAAAAGTCAGATGCTCTACCAACTGAGCTAATGGCTCATACTATGAATATCAGCGACATGTGTAATAATAACATGATTTAGATATTAAATGCAATAGTTTTTTTAGAAAAATATTTTTAAGAAATGAATTTAACAAAAAAACCAACGTTTAAGAAACTAAACGTTGGTTTTTTTACACTATTAGCTATAAACTCCGCGTAATACGTTTGTTTGTTTACGATCTGGTCCCACTGAGAAAATGGATAACGGAATACCAGTTAATTGTGAAACACGCTCTAAATAATGACGTGCATTCTCAGGTAACTCATCTAAAGATTTCACACCTGTAATATCTTCCGTCCAACCTGGAAGCTCTTCATAAACAGGCTCACATTTAGCTAAAACGTTTAAGCTAGCTGGGAATTCTTCAATGATTTTACCTTCATAACGATATGCTACACAGATCTTCAATTTTTCAATTCCTGTTAAAACATCGATTGAGTTTAAAGATAAATCTGTAATACCACTTACGCGACGCGCGTGACGAACAACTACGCTGTCAAACCAACCAACGCGACGTGGACGACCTGTTGTTGTTCCGTATTCACGACCTACTTCACGAATTTGATCACCAATTTCGTTTGTTAATTCTGTTGGGAACGGACCGTCACCAACACGAGTTGTGTATGCTTTTGATACACCCACTACATGCTTGATTTTTGAAGGACCTACACCTGAACCGATTGTTACCCCACCAGCAACAGGGTTAGAAGAAGTTACAAACGGATATGTTCCTTGGTCGATATCTAACATAACACCTTGTGCACCTTCAAATAGTACGCGACGACCTTCGTCTAAAGCATCATTTAATACAACAGACGTATCGACAACATATTTTGCAACCTGTTGACCATACTCGTAATATTCATCTAAGATATCTTCTAATTTAAAGCCTTCTACTTCATACATTCTTTCAAGAAGACGATTCTTTTCAGCTAAGTTTTGCGTTAATTTTGCTTCAAACACTTCACGGTCTAATAAATCTGCAATACGGATACCTACACGTGCAGCTTTATCCATATATGCTGGACCAATTCCTTTTTTCGTTGTTCCAATTTTATTATCACCTTTGCGCTCTTCTTCTACCTCATCTAATTTTAAGTGGTAAGGTAAAATAACATGCGCACGGTTACTAATACGTAAGTTATCTGTTGTTACGTTACGATCATGTAGATATTTTAATTCTTGAACAAGTGCTTTTGGATCTACAACCATACCATTTCCAATCACACAAACTTTATCATCATAAAAAATCCCTGAAGGAATTAAATGTAATTTGTACGTTTCACCATTAAACTTAATCGTATGACCAGCATTGTTTCCACCTTGGTAACGTGCAATTACTTCTGCATTTTCTGACAGGAAGTCTGTAATCTTCCCTTTTCCTTCATCTCCCCATTGTGTTCCTACTACAACAACTGAAGACATATCTTAAGCACCTCCGCTTAGTAAGCAACAGCCTACTACGACATAATTTAACCGTAAATAAGTGTATCAATTTATCATAGTAAAGTCAATGTAAATCCGAACTATTTAATCTTAAACAAAGATAATATACTGCTTTTTACCGAACATATACGATATATATACAAAAAAACCTCTCGAATTGAGAGGTTTATGCACCTGGTGGTACACCCGAATCATCAAAGCGTCTTTCTAAGTTTACGAATTTATTATATTCCTTCACAAAAGCTAATTGCACCGTTCCAACTGGCCCGTTACGCTGCTTAGCAATGATAATTTCGATAATATTTTGATTTTCAGTATCTTTTTCATAGTAGTCTTCACGATATAAAAAGGCAACAATATCAGCATCCTGCTCAATACTTCCTGATTCACGAATATCCGACATCATTGGTCTTTTATCTTGACGTTGCTCAACTCCACGTGAAAGCTGAGATAGTGCAATAACAGGAACTTGAAGTTCACGTGCCAATGCTTTTAACGAACGAGAAATCTCCGATACTTCTTGTTGACGATTCTCGCCGCTTCGACCGTTTCCTTGAATTAACTGTAGATAATCAATTAAAATCATTCCTAGGCCGCCTTCTTGCTTCAGACGTCTACATTTTGAGCGAATTTCTCCTACTCGTACACCTGGCGTGTCATCTATATAAATACCAGCATTAGATAGAGAGCCCATTGCCATGGTTAGCTTTCCCCAATCTTCCGATGTTAAAGAGCCTGTTCTTAACCTTTGTGCATCAATATTACCTTCTGCACAAAGCATCCTCATAACAAGCTGTTCCGCTCCCATCTCCAAACTGAAAATCGCTACGTTTTCATCTGTTTTGGTTGCTACGTTTTGGGCAATATTTAGCGCAAATGCAGTTTTACCTACCGATGGACGTGCGGCAACAATGATTAAATCGTTTCGCTGAAACCCTGCAGTCATGCGGTCTAAATCAGTAAACCCTGTTGGAATCCCTGTAATGTCACCTTTACGATTGTGAAGAACTTCAATATTGTCATAGGTTTGTACCAAAACATCTTTAATATTTTGAAACACGCCCGTATTTTTACGCTGTGCTACTTCTAAAATGTTTTTTTCCGCTTCATTCAATAAGACTTCGACTTCATCTTCTCTCGCATAACCCTCTGAAGCAATATCAGTCGCTGTTCGAATAAGCCTGCGAAGAATCGATTTTTCCTCTACGATTTTCGCATAGTATTCAATGTTAGCAGCAGTTGGTACAGAGTTAGCTAAATCGCTTAGATATGCCACTCCACCTATTTCTTCTAAGATTTTTTGATTTGCTAAATCTGATGTAACCGTAACTAAGTCGACCGGTTCACCTTGGTCTGAAAGTTTTAGCATGCATGTAAAAATCTTTTGGTGAGCTGCTCGATAAAAGTCTTCTGGAATTAATAACTCAGACGCTAACGTTAAAGAAGATGGCTCTAGGAAAATTGCCCCTAATACCGCCTGTTCAGCTTCGATATTTTGAGGCGGTAGACGATCAGCAAAAAGATCATTCATAGTTTATGCCCCTCTATCGCTTTTTCGATTATCGCAAATGTTGGCGCGAAATTCTTCGCGCCAACATTTAATTTATTCTTATTTTAACCTTACTATTTATAGACTAATCCTTGTTTATCATTAGTTTTGTTCTGTTACATGAACCTTTACTGTAGCCGTTACTTCAGGATGTAGTTTCACAGGTACATTTGTATAACCTAGCGCACGAATAGCATCATCTAATTCGATTTTACGCTTATCAATTTTAATGTTATGTTTTTTCTTTAATTCTTCTGCAATTTGCTTGCTTGTAATAGAACCAAATAAACGGCCACCTTCACCTGATTTAGCTTTTAACTCTACTGTTAGAGATTCGAGCGTGTTCTTTAGTTCTTTACAGTTTTCTAATTCCTGTGCAGCTTCTTTTTGTTCTTTTTTCTTTTGAGCATCTAATACTTTTACATTACCACCTGTTGCTTCAACAGCATATCCATTCTTCAATAAGAAGTTATGTGCATAACCATCGGCTACGTTTTTAACCTCTCCTTTTTTCCCTTTACCTTTTACATCTTTTAAGAAAATGACTTTCATGATTTTTTACCTCCATCCAAGTATTCATCAATTGCTTGCTTTAATAGCTCTTCTGCTTGATCTAACGTCATGTTTTGTAATTGAGTAGCTGCATTCGTTAAATGACCGCCGCCTTGTAAGCTTTCCATAATTACTTGAACATTGATATCACCTAGTGAGCGAGCGCTGATTCCAACAAGCTGATCTCTTCTTTTCGAAATAACAAATGAAGCAACGACTCCGCTAATCGATAATAATGTATCGGCAGCTTGTGCAATTAACACTTGATCATACGTTTCAGCTTCATCTGCTCTTGAGATAGCAATTCCTGCTTTATAGATTTCTGCGTGTTCAATAAAACGAGCTCTTTGCACATATTGATTAATGTCTTCTTTAAGGAACTTTTGAACAAGAACTGTATCAGCTCCCTGAGATCTTAAAAAGGACGCAGCATCAAACGTTCGAGAACCAGTTCTAAGGGTAAAGCTTTTCGTATCTACAATAATCCCTGCCAATAAAGCAGTGGCTTCTAGCATATCAATTTTAAAACGCTTAGGTTGATATTCTAATAGCTCTGTCACTAATTCGGCAGTAGAGGAAGCATATGGCTCCATATAGACGAGTAGAGGATCTTCAATAAAGTCCTCGCCTCGTCTATGATGATCAATGACCACAACGTTTTCAACTCGATTTAATAATCGTTCTTCAATTACAAGTGAAGGCTTATGAGTATCGACAACCACCAGTAATGTATCGTCACCCACTAGATTAAGTGCCTCATCAGGGGTAATGAATCGTTCCCAAAGATCAGGACTTTTCTTAATCTCTTCTAGAAGCCGCTTTACACCCGTATCAATATGTTGAGGATCTAAAACGATAAATCCATCTTTTTGATTTACTTGTGCTACTTTTAAAATACCAATTGCAGCGCCTATCGCATCCATATCTGGATATTTATGCCCCATGATAATAACCTGACCACTTTCGGTGATAAGCTCTTTTAAGGCGTGCGAAATGACACGTGCACGTACTCTTGTACGCTTTTCCATTGGATTTGTTTTGCCACCATAAAACTTCACCTTACCATTTGGTTGTTTAATCGCTACTTGATCTCCACCACGTCCTAGTGCTAGGTCAAGGCTGGATTGAGCTAGTGCACCTAATTCAGGTAATGGAGAGGTTCCAGTACCGATTCCAATGCTTAGTGTAAGCGGTATATTCTGTTTGGACGTTTCTTCACGTACTTGATCTAAAATCGAAAATTTACTACGTTCAAGATGAAGTAATGTTTGTTCATTCATAATTGCAATAAACTTCTCAGAAGACGTCCGTTTGATAAAGATACCATATTCTTGAGCCCAATGATTAAGCAGAGAAGTAACTTGGCTGTTCAGGTTACTTTTCACTTGATCATCCATTCCTTGTGTAAGCTCATCATAGTTATCTAAAAAGATAATACCGATGCTGGTTCTTTCATCAGCATACAATTTTTCAATTTCTATCTGCTCTGTAACATCGAAAAAGTAAAGTAGACGTTCTTCTCTTTTGATAATTACTTTAAATTTTCTTTCATGCAAAGTGACTACTTCTGTCTCAACTTCTTGCTTAATTAACGGAACAACACTTTCGGCTACATCATACAAGGAACGTCCTACTAATGAATCCTCATCAAAACAAGAAGCTAGAAAAGGGTTAGTCCATTGAATCTGATATTCATCATTAAACAACATAATCCCAATCGGCATCTCCATTAATGCCTCTTCCCCCACTTTTTTCACCCGGTGAGAAATCATTGAGATATACTTTTCAAGCTCGTCTACTAACATTCGCTCCATTTTAATAAACAGCAGCAAGGTCACCAGTAAAAGCACAAAGCCCCCTACGCCAATCATCCAGTTGTGATATGTCACTACCCCTACTAAAATAAGAGCAATACTGTACAGTAAATAAAATGGATAACGAATGATATTTTTCTTTGTAAAGACAGGCATCTATTTCAGCTCCTAATCTTTAAGTTCCACATTAACTTTTATTTATCCACATTCCCAATACGCTTACGTAAATTAAATCCTAAATCAATTATACCTAAGATACGTACAAATTGAAGGAGAATTGGCAGAATAAATGCCAAAATTGTTACAATCACTGGAATTGCTTTCGAATAACCTTTTTGATATGAAAAATAAAAGATAAAAGAAAATCCTTGTAACATGACTAACATTTGCAAGGCCATCGCTAAATTTAAGATGGCGATAAACATAAATGATCCCTCTTCAAAATTAAATGAAGGAAATGATAAAATTAATACAATTAAATAGTACCAAATTACACTTTTAGGTAATTGCAGTTCACGAAATGGTGGAAATGATTCAATATCATGCTTCAAACGCTTTAATACAGATGCAGCGATTAACTGAGAAAAGAAGGCACAAACAACCCCCAACATGACAATAAACAGTGGAAGTAAATATTTAAAAGTTGTAATGGTTTGTTCCAACTGTTGAATCTGTTCATCTGTAACGGTTTGTCCTAAACTTTTCATCATATCAACGCTTTGATCAATTGACTGATTCAACGCATTGTTCATTTCACTAATTAAGTTAACATTCATAAGCAAACTTGATAGCACAAACATTAGCAAAAATGCAAGGCTAAAAGCAATGGTTCCACCTAACAATACGCTGTATCGCGCTTTTTTCTGTTGATACAAGTAGCCAATTACAATACCGCTTATACCAAAAACCATTGTTGCTGGTAATGTTACAACTGTCCCAAATAATAATGTTAACAATAAAGATACAATAAAAAACAGAATGGATCTTTTCACACCATGTCTAACTGTATAAACAATAAACGGTACAGCAAGAGCAAGAGTTAAAAACCCACCAATAACCGGTATGTATAGGAGAAACAACAACAGCGCTACAAAAAGGGCTAAAAGTGCTGCTCCTTCGGTAATATAACGAATCCCTTTCACAACTTCACCTCGTATTGTATAAACTATTACTTATTGTATCGATTCAATACAAGAGAAGCAACTATTTCACCAGTTTATCTATTTAGATGTAAAAAGAGACAGCAAGGAAGTCCTCACTGTCTCTTTTTATATTCATTATTCACCTGAAACATATGGTAATAATGCCATTTGACGAGCGCGTTTGATAGCGATCGTTAATTTACGTTGGTATTTAGCGCTTGTTCCAGTTACACGACGAGGTAAAATTTTACCACGCTCTGAAACGAATTTTTTAAGCATATCTACATCTTTGTAGTCGATGTGAGTGATGCCGTTTGCTGTGAAGAAACAAACTTTACGACGTCTGTTACGTCCACCTTTACGTCCACCTGCCATTGAAATACGCCTCCTTCCCTTTTAAACTCTATCCGATTGTATACTTCGCACTTATCACTTTTTAGAATGGTAAGTCATCATCAGAGATGTCGATTGTTTCACCATTATTTGCAAATGGATCATTATCAACGCGAGTATAACCTTGATTACCTGAGTTACGGTTCTGATTATCTCCAAATGGAGAGCCTTGTCCAGATCCACCAGTGTTAGCAAAGTTATTGCGTTGCATATCCCCGCCACCACTTTTTGGTTCTAAGAATTGCACACTTTCTGCCACAACCTCTGTTACATAAACTCGACGACCGTCTTGTCCTTCATAACTACGAGACTGTAAACGTCCATCAACACCAGCTAAACTACCCTTTTTCAAAAAGTTTGCTACATTTTCAGCAGGACGACGCCATACGACACAGTTAATAAAGTCTGCCTCACGTTCACCCTGTTGATTTGTAAATGCGCGGTTGACTGCTAGTGTGAATGTTGCAACTGCAGCTCCATTGGGGGTATAACGTAATTCAGGATCTTTCGTCAAGCGTCCTACGAGAATTACGCGATTCATCATCAGAACCACTCCTTAAGGAAAAAACTATTTATTTAAACGATAAATTAAGCTTCTTGTTTAACAACGATATGACGGATAATGTCTTCGTTGATCTTAGCAAGACGATCAAACTCAGAAACTGCTTCTGAAGTCGCTGCTACGTCAAGAATCATGTAGTAACCATCGCGGAAATCGTTGATTTCATAAGCTAAACGACGTTTACCCCATTCTTTAACGTTTGCAACTTCTGCACCATTGTCAGTTAAAACACCGTTAAAGCGCTCAACTAATGCTTTTTTTGCTTCGTCATCAATGTTTGGACGGATGATGTACATTACTTCATACTTTCTCATCACTGTCACCTCCTTTTGGTCTAACGGCCCTAAACGGGCAAGGAGCAATAATTATATTACTCACGATTTAAAATTATATCATGTAAACTTTCGAAACGCAATGATATTAAAAGAGTTTCGTTTAAAAGAAAAAGTACGGCTTAAAGCCGTACTTTTTATACGTTGAATCTAAAATGCATAACATCGCCATCTTTAACGATGTATTCTTTTCCTTCAAGACGAACTTTTCCTGCTTCACGTGCAGCTCCCATTGTTCCAGCTGCTAATAAATCTTCATAAGATACCGTTTCAGCACGGATGAATCCACGCTCAAAGTCTGTATGAATAATACCAGCACATTCAGGTGCCTTCATACCTGTTTTGAACGTCCATGCGCGTACTTCTTGCTCACCAGCTGTGAAGTATGTTGCAAGACCTAATAAATCATAAGTGGCACGAATTAGTTGGTCTAAACCTGATTGCTCAATTCCAAGCTCTTCAAGGAACATTTCTTTTTCCTCACCTTCAAGCTCAACAATTTCAGATTCAATACGAGCACAAACTACAATTACTTCTGCGCCTTCTTCTTTCGCATATTCACGTACTTTTGCTACATATTGATTTGATGACGCATCCGCTACCTCATCTTCTGATACGTTCGCTACATACAGAATTGGTTTAATTGTTAAAAGGTGTAGCTGCTTAGCAAGCTTTAATTGCTCATCAGTAAATGAAACAGAACGCGCAGGTTGTCCAGCTTCAAACGCTTCTTTTAGCTTTTCTAAGATTTCATATTCGTACATTGCTTCTTTATCTTTTTGTTTCGCCATCTTTTGAACACGGCCAATACGCTTGTCCACAGTTTCTAAGTCAGCTAGGATTAGCTCTAAATTAATTGTCTCAATATCTGAGATAGGATCTACTTTCCCCGAAACGTGAGTGATATTTTCATCTTCGAAGCAACGCACTACGTGACAAATTGCATCTACTTCACGAATATGAGATAAAAATTTATTTCCTAATCCTTCACCTTTACTCGCACCTTTTACAATTCCTGCAATATCTGTAAATTCAAATGCTGTTGGAACTGTCTTCTTAGGTTTTACAAGCTCAGTAAGTTTATCTAAACGCTCGTCAGGAACTTCTACAATCCCAACATTCGGATCAATTGTACAGAAAGGGTAGTTAGCAGACTCTGCTCCCGCTTGTGTAATTGCATTAAATAAAGTTGATTTTCCTACGTTCGGAAGACCAACAATTCCAGCTGTTAAAGCCATATGATCATTCACTCCTCTTTTATATAACCGAAAACCAGTTAACCTTTCACAATTATAGTAATTCACATTTGAAAACACAAGCTTTATTGATTGGAAAAGCCTGTCCTAGTTCAGTATGTATATGAATTACTTTTTCAGTTATTCTTCATGTTTAACTAAGATCTTTTTCATTTTTCGAGCAAAATCCTTACGAGGAATCATGACACTATGACCACAGCCTTCGCATTTAATTCGAATATCCATTCCCATTCGAATTATTTTCCATCTATTCTCTCCACAAGGGTGGGGTTTTTTCATTTCTACAATGTCATTTAAACCAAATTCTTTTTGATTCAATTACTGTGACCTCCTTGATTTTCTCGATGAGTTAATACATTTTTAGGATCTTCACCACGATTATACATAATCATCTTCGCAAACGGAACTTCAATACCATGTTCATTTAATCTCATTCTTACTTCTTTACGAATCATACGTGATATGTGAAAATGCCTCATTGGTTTCACTTCACTTGTAATGCGCATAACAACTTCATTTGCTTGCATTGTTTGAACTCCTAGTAATTCTGGTGTTTTTACCATATCTTCATATTTCCCAGGCAATTCTTCTAAGAGTTCTAGAATAATTTTTTCCGCTTTTTGAATATCTTCTTCATATGAGATACTAACATCTACAAATGCAATGCTGTTATGAAGCGAAAAGTTGGTCACTTCTATAATACTTCCATTAGGCAAAATATTAATTTCTCCTGTCCAACTTTTAATTTTAGTTGTCCGCAAACCAATCTCCTCCACAGTACCTTCAAATGTACCAATTCGCACATAATCTCCTACAGAAAACTGATCTTCAAAAATAATAAAGAAACCTGTAATAACATCCTTTACTAAATTTTGAGCACCAAACCCTACTGCTAAACCAACGATTCCTGCTCCTGCTAATAATCCCTTTACCTCAATTGTCATCGTTTCTAGAATCATAACAAGCGCAATAAAATAAACTGCATAGGTAAATACATTTTGAATTAAACGTACTAACGTTGCTTCTCTTCGCTCTGAAATACGCAGTGGACTTTTTGTCCGAACCTCTATCATTTTATTTAAAAACATTTTCCCAAATCGAATTAATAACATTGAAACGATAATAATGAGTAATATTTTAATAAAACCTATCCCTATATTAGCCCACGTCTCTTCTTTAAAGAACGTCTGAAACGTCGTTTTTAAAAAGGCTTGAATTGATTCCATGCTGCAAGCTCCCATTCTCATGATTGTCATAATATTTTAGTTTATTTTAGCAAGTTTTATTTAATTTTTGTAGATATTTCGTATTGGATAAACTAGTAAAGCGGCTAATAAGAATAGATTAACCATACCATATAAAGGGTATAAAACAGCAATTAACTTAGAAAATCCGAGTTTTGTAAATGGAATCATAATGATGACAAATATAATGGCCATTTTCCATAATGAGGTATTTTCATTCCTGCGAAATCTAGTTGTTAAACCTAGTATCCCTGATACTGCTGTTGTATAGATAGCCACTAACAATAAGATACTCATAATAATTAGCATAAAAAACGGAAAACTTTTCATTATAGCAAATAACGGAATTTCGTAGTCTGGTAACAAATCTGAAACCTGTAAAAGTGATTCATTATAAACAAAGGATAAACCACCAATTAGCAAACCACTCCCTATGGAAGCAATATGAATTTCTACTTTTGTTTTAATCTCATTTCCAATGGTTGTGAGAACTGCAACGAGAGGGAGAATATTTAAAGCCGTAAAAGTAAAACCTGAAGACCAATTATGTTGATGACGCCAGTCAATATCTAAAATATGCTGGCTTTTTAAAATAAAAAAAAGAAGTACACTAATTAAGCCGATAACAAGTACAGGCATAATATAAGAATTAATAGAGAGCATTCCTTGAATACCTCTAATAAACACCAGGATAATTAATAAACTAAAGGTCATAATGCCTAACCAGTATGGAAGCTGAAATGTTTCTAACGTAGCGCCTCCACCTGCAATCATAATAACTGTTGTTGAAAATAAATAAAAAATGATTAAGCTATCATAAAGGAAAGCCCACCTTTTTCCAAACACTTCAATAAGCAATGGATAAAATTGATTTGTTTTCAATTGAAAGCTAATACTCATAATTACTTGACAACAAATAATGAAGATAATAGTGAATAAAAGCAGAGCCAGTCCACTTTCTTCGCCGAAGAATTGCCAAAGTTCTCTTCCAGATGCATAACCAGCTCCAATAATTGTACCTAAAATAAGAAACATCCATTTAAAGCCCTGCTTCAACATAAATTCCTCCTTTAAGTGAAATGTATGTATAGAATATTAAAAATCTTCGTATACTGTTACTACTATGTATAAGGAGTGGAACCTATGAATCTAAAATCCTCCTTCTTTGAGAAAACATCACGTTCAATTCGTATTTTTCATGATGAAGAATTTGCTGCTCAACAATTAAGTAAACAGCTAGGGTTGTTACTTCCAGCTGATCCTGCTAGACCGGTCGTAATTGTTTGTATCGGAACAGACCGCTCAACTGGAGATTCATTAGGACCATTAGTAGGCACGAAATTAAAAGAAAAAAGCCTTTCTCATTTTCATATATATGGCACATTAAAAGATCCCATTCATGCTGTTAATTTAAAAGATACTTTAAAAATGATTCAAAAGGAATTTGATAACCCTTTTATTATCGGCATTGATGCTTGTTTAGGAAGAATGAAGAGTGTAGGATCTGTTTCATTGGGAATAGGGCCGGTAAAGCCTGGTGCGGGCGTAAATAAAGAGTTACCTCCTGTGGGTGATATTCATATGACTGGAATTGTAAATGTAAGTGGCTTTATGGAGTTTTTTGTACTACAAAATACAAGACTTTATTTAGTCATGAGCATTGCAGAATTAATTGCTACTAGTATTCAATATGCTTATCAAACTCATAGAGGACCCTCTGTCTCTTTGTCATCTCATAGTTATCAATTAGAGTATGAAAAATAAAAAGGTTGTCCTAATAATTAGGACAACCTTTTTATTTTTGCTCAATTGAAATATGTTCTAATAACTCTAATAAGCGATTTAAATCATCTTGAGTAAAGAACTCAATTTCAATCTTTCCTTTTTTCTTGGTTCTCGTAATATTTACGGGGGTACCTAGTTTTTCCTGCAACTTTGTTTCATTTTCTCTAATAAAGATATCTTTTGTTTTTTGAGGTTTTTCTTTCTTTGTTTCACGTGAAACAGATTGATTAAGGTGAGAAACGTACGCCTCTAATTGCCGAACATTTAAGTGCTCTGTTTTTATTTTTTTAATTACTTTTGGAAGTAATGATTTATTTTTTAATCCAGCTAATGTACGACCGTGTCCCATTGAAATTTCGTTATTTGAAATTAACATTTGCACTTCTTCTGGAAGCTGTAACAAACGTAGATAATTGGCAATATGCGGTCGACTTTTGCCTAGGCGAGCTGCCAATTGCTCTTGTGTCATATCAAGTTTTTCAATAAGAAGATGGTAAGCCATTGCTTCTTCGATTGGAGTCAAGTCTTCACGCTGCAAGTTCTCAAGCAACGCCAACTCCATCATTTGTTTTTCTGAAAAATCTTTTACAATAACAGGGACCGTTGTTAAGTTTGCTTCTTTTGCTGCTCTAAATCTACGTTCTCCAGCTAGGATTTCATATCCTTTAATACTTCTTCTAGCAACAATCGGTTGTAGAATTCCATGGTGTAAAATGGACTGCTTTAACTCCTCGATTGCTTCTTGCTGGAACGTTTTACGCGGTTGATAAGGATTTGGCCTTAATTCACTAATATCAATGTCTTGAATTGAATCTGTAGCTTGTGTATCTACCCCCGAAAATAAAGCATTAATACCTTTACCTAATCCTTTCGCCATTATATATCACTTCCTTCGCAAGTTCCATGTATACCGCAGCCCCTCTAGACTTTGAATCATATAAAATAACTGGTGCACCATGACTAGGTGCTTCACTAAGACGAACGTTTCGTGGAATAATTGTTTGGTAAACACGTTCTTGGAAATACTTTTTGACCTCAGCAGTAACTTGGAGTCCTAAATTCGTGCGTGCATCTAACATTGTTAATAGGACACCTTCAATTCGAAGGTGATGATTTAAATGTTTTTGTACTAATCTTACTGTGTTAAGTAGCTGACTTAAACCTTCTAGCGCATAATATTCACACTGAACAGGAATCAATACTGAATCTGCTGCTGTTAAAGCGTTTAATGTCAATAAACCTAAAGAAGGGGGACAGTCAATAATAACATAATCATACTGATCTTTTACTGTTTCTAATGCCCTTTTTAAGCGTACTTCCCTGGAAATAGTTGAAACAAGTTCAATTTCTGCACCTGCTAATTGAATTGTTGCAGGGATAATTGATAAGTTTTCCACAGCTGTTGGGCAAATGACCTGTTTTGTATCCATATCTTCTACAACAACATTGTAGACACAAGCATCTACATCTGCTTTTTCAATTCCTACACCGCTTGTTGCATTTCCTTGCGGATCACCATCTACTAACAGTACTTTTTGACCATGCTGCGCTAAGCATGCACCTAGATTGACAGCAGTAGTCGTTTTTCCAACTCCACCTTTTTGATTAGCAACCGCCACTATTTTCCCCAAGTTGTCACCTGCTTTCATTTCCCATCCATTTATTGTTCTTACTTTCAGTTCATGCTTAAACTAATTATAAAAAAGCCTCATCGTAAGCAGATGAGGATTATTTTAATCTTTATTTCTTTGGAATTTTAATCGTAAACTGATAGTACTCCTCAAATTCCTCTTCTTCTGTATTCAGCTTAATTCCACTATCATTAACCATTGTTAAAGACTGACGAATTGTGTTCATAGCAATACGAGTATCTTTACTGAATGCTTTTCGTTTTGCTCTTGGTTTTTTCACCTGTGTTTCTAATAGTTTAGCTACACGTTCTTCCGTTTGTTTCACATTAAGCTTACCCTCGATAATGTCATTTAAAAGTTGAAGTTGCTTTTCTTCATTCTTCAGAGGAATAAGTGCTCGTGCATGTCTTTCTGTAATTAACTTTTGTTTAATAGCATCTTGTACAGGAGAAGGAAGTTTTAATAATCGAAGTTTATTTGCAATTGTTGATTGGCCTTTGCCTAGTCGCTGTGCAAGAGCTTCTTGCGTAAGATTATGTAACTCTAGTAATTTCGCATAGGCTAATGCCTCTTCAATCGCCGTTAACTCTTCTCTTTGTAAATTTTCAATTAATGCTACTGACGCTGTCTCAGTGTCATTAAAATCTTTTATAATAGCAGGAACTCTTTCCCAACCAAGTGACTGAACTGCTCGCCAGCGACGTTCACCAGCAATTAACTCATACTCATTATCATTGACCGGTCGAACAACAATTGGTTGTATAATACCATGCGTATGAATAGTAAGTGCTAGCTCTTCTATTTTAGATTGATTAAAAACCGTACGTGGCTGATAGCGATTGGGAGTAATACTTGAAACCAAAATTTGCTTTACTTCATCTTTTGAAACTTTTTCGACATTTTCAATTTGAGGTTCTTCTGAGGCTACCGAGATAGCTTCATCTTTTTCTTTTAAATTAAAAAAACGTGAAAAAGCAGATTTCATAATCCTACACCACCTTCAGGAAAATCCCGCCTTAAAACTAATTCGATATTTGTCGTTAATATCCTTCTTTGCTCTAGGAAAATGTTAATGTAAAGAATGTTTCACAAGAAACATTCTTTACATTAACGTGCCTTTTATCCCATTTATTCAAGTGGTGATTTAATAGGCATTCCTGGTTTTCTTGGATATTTCTTCGGCGTTTTTGCTACTTTATCTACTAAAACAATATAACGTTCGCTTTGTTCAAATGGCAATTGGAAATGTTCAATTTTTTGTACTTTTCCACCTAATACTTTAAAGGACTTTTCGCCATTTTTTAATTCATCAGGTGCAGAAGATCCCTTCATGGCAATAAATCGACCATTTTCTTTTACAAGAGGTAGGCAAAATTCGTTTAAAACTGAGATACGAGCTACAGCTCTAGCTGTTACTAAGTCAAAGGATTCACGAATTCCTTCTTTTTTCCCAAACTCCTCTGCTCGATCGTGATAAAGTGACACATTTTCCAAACCTAACTCCTCGGTTAAATGTGTTAAAAATGTAATTCGTTTTTTTAACGAATCCACAATTGTAACGTGAAGGTGAGGGAAGCAGATTTTCAATGGAATACTTGGGAAACCAGCACCTGCTCCTACATCACAAACGCTCTCAATAGAGTGAAAGTCTTGAAAGAAAGCTGCTGATACAGAATCATAGAAATGCTTTTCATACACTTCACCATGCTCTGTAATAGCCGTTAAATTCATTTTTTCATTCCACTCAACGAGAATTTTATAGTAACGTTCAAATTGATCAAGCTGAGAGGAAGAAAGAGTAATTCCTTTTTCCTCTAGCAACTGTTGAAACTGTGAAATATTCATTGCGTTACCCTTTCCTTTACCAATAAGTTAGTCATTTGATACTTTTGCAATTTTACCTTGTTCAATATAAACGAGAAGAATCGAAATATCTGCTGGGTTAACTCCTGAAATACGTGATGCTTGAGCTACTGTTAAAGGACGTACTTCTTTTAATTTCTGGCGCGCTTCGTTAGCTAAACCATGAATAGCATCATAATCAATTAAATCAGGGATTTTTTTGTTTTCTAACTTCTTCAAACGTTCAACTTGCTGCAATGATTTTTGAATGTAACCCTCATACTTTGTTTGAATTTCAACCTGCTCAGCTACTTCTGGATGGATTTCAGTTTCTGCAGGGACAAGCTGACTAATATGATCATATGTCATCTCTGGTCGTCGCAATAGCTCAAGGGCGCGAATACCATCTTTTAATTCACTACCCCCAGCGCTTCGAATTACGCTTTGTACTTGCTCATTTGGCTTAATAATTGCTGCATGCAGACGATTTTTTTCAGCTTCAATCTCTGCCTTTTTAGCCTGGAATGAAGCATAACGCTCTTCGCTAATTAAACCAATCTTATATCCGACATCTGTTAAACGTAAGTCCGCATTATCATGGCGAAGAAGTAAACGATATTCTGCTCTTGATGTTAATAAACGATATGGTTCATTGGTACCTTTTGTTACTAAATCATCGATTAAAACACCAATGTAAGCATCTGCTCGACCTAAAATTAGCTCTTCCTTATCTAAAGCACGACAACCAGCATTAATACCTGCAAGTAAACCTTGACCTGCCGCTTCTTCATAGCCGGATGTTCCATTAATTTGACCTGCTGTATACAGATTTTTTACCTTTTTCGTTTCTAATGTTGGCCATAATTGTGTTGGTACAATTGCATCGTACTCAATTGCATAACCAGCACGCATCAACTGAGCTTTTTCTAACCCAGGAATTGTTTCAAGCATCTTACGCTGGACATGTTCTGGTAGGCTTGTTGATAAACCCTGTACATACACTTCTTGAGTGTGACGTCCTTCAGGTTCTAAAAAGATTTGATGACGCGGTTTATCATTAAAGCGTACAACCTTATCTTCGATTGAAGGGCAATAGCGTGGGCCTGTCCCTTTAATCATTCCAGAATACATCGGTGATAAGTGAAGGTTATCGTCAATAATTTGATGCGTTGTTTCACTTGTATAGGTTAACCAACAAGGTAGTTGATCTGTAATGAATTGTGTAGTTTCATATGAAAAAGCCCGTGGCACATCATCACCAGGCTGAATCTCCGTTTTACTGTAATCAATTGTCTGGCTATTAACACGCGGAGGCGTACCTGTTTTAAAGCGTACCATCTCTAAACCAATCTCTTCTAAGTGTTCCGATAGCTTGATAGCAGGCTGTTGATTGTTAGGACCGCTTGAATACTTCAGTTCTCCTAGAATGATTTCTCCACGAAGGAACGTACCTGTTGTAATAACAACTGTTTTTGCTTTATATTCTGCTCCTGTTTGCGTCACAACTCCTGTACAAACACCATCTTCAACGATTAATTTTTCAACCATACCTTGAACAAGCGTTAAATTCTTTTCATTTTCCAGGGTTTTTTTCATTTCATGCTGATAAGCGAATTTATCTGCTTGCGCCCGTAAAGCACGTACAGCAGGACCTTTACCTGTATTCAACATTCTCATTTGAATATGAGTTTTATCAATATTTCGTCCCATTTCTCCACCAAGTGCATCAATCTCTCTTACTACAATCCCTTTTGCAGGACCACCTACAGATGGATTACATGGCATAAATGCAACCATATCTAAATTGATTGTTAAAGCTAATGTCTTTGCACCCATTCGTGCAGAAGCTAGTGCAGCTTCACATCCAGCATGTCCAGCTCCAACAACAATTACATCATATTGTCCACCTTCATAATGCATAAGAATAACCTCCTTTTAACAATTCTTTATTTCCCAAGACAAAATTGAGAAAATAGCTGATCAATTAAACTTTCATGTACAGCATCACCAATAATTTCTCCAAGCAGCTCCCACGTTCTTGTTAAATCAATTTGAACAATATCAATTGGAACTCCACTTTCAATTCCTTCAATTGCTTCATTGATTGCGTTTTGCGCTTGTGCTAGTAATGCAATATGTCTTGTATTTGATAAATAAGTTAAATCTTGTGACTCAATTGTTCCAGTAAAGAACAGAGAAGAAATAGCTTCCTCTAGCTCTGAAATCCCTTGTTCTTGCAACAGAGAAGTTGTGACAACTGAACGATTTCCAGCAAGATTTTTCACTGCAGTCATATCTAGTTTTTGCTCTAAGTCTGTCTTATTAACAATGACAATGTAATCCATTCCTTTAACTGCTTCAAACAGTTTACGATCTTCGTCTGTTAACTCTTCATTATAATTGAGAACAAGTAAAATTAAATCCGCTTCTTGCAAGTATTGTCTAGAACGCTCTACTCCTATTCGTTCAACAATATCTTCTGTTTCGCGAATTCCAGCTGTATCTACTAGGCGTAGTGGTACGCCACGAACATTAACATATTCCTCAATTACGTCGCGAGTAGTTCCAGGAATGTCTGTTACAATTGCCTTAGTATCTTGAACTAAGCTATTCAAAAGTGAAGATTTACCAACGTTTGGACGACCTACAATCACTGTTGCTAACCCTTCACGTAAAATTTTACCTTGCTGAGATGTTTGTAGAAGGTTATCAATCTCATTTCGAACTCGAGTCGCTTTTTCAATTAATACACGATGGGTCATTTCTTCAACATCATCATATTCAGGGTAATCAATGTTTACTTCCACATGAGCAAGCGTTTCAAGAATTTCTTGACGCAAACGGCGGATTAAGTTAGAAAGTCGACCTTCCATCTGTCCAATTGCTACATTCATCGCTTTATCTGTTTTAGCACGAATTAAATCCATGACTGCTTCTGCTTGTGATAAATCGATACGACCGTTTAAAAAAGCACGCTTTGTAAACTCCCCTGGTTCTGCCAGACGTGCGCCATTTGCCAAAACAAGCTGCAACACACGATTCACAGAAACAATTCCTCCATGGCAGTTGATCTCAATAATGTCTTCTCTCGTAAACGTTTTAGGGCCTTTCATAATAGAAAGCATAACCTCTTCAATCGTTTGTCCATTTTTAGGATCAACAATGTGACCGTAATGAATGGTATGAGAAGGTACTTCATTTAATCTTTTATTTGAAACACTCTTAAAAACACGATCCGCAATACTTACCGCTTCTTCTCCACTTAATCTTACAATTGCAATTGCGCCTTCTCCCATTGGAGTAGAAATTGCAGCAATAGTATCAAAATCTAACATTTGAGTTTCACCTCATCCCTTTGGACTAATTATGCTATTATTAAAACGATTTTTTACTATCGTTCACATTTTTATAAAAACAAAAACATACCTTATTAAAATTAAGGCAATCAACTAACTAGGATACCACAATTCAATCAATAAAAAAAACGAATAGCAGTTATGCACAACCTCAAAATAAACAGTACGTATTATTTTAACTTATCCACATGTGAATAACAATTGCTATCTTTTGTTTTTGTTTTTTTACACATAAAAAAAGCACTAATCACTTGTGATTAGTACTTTTAAAGACTGAATGTACAGGACGCATGAGTACACATCGCTTTGGTTCTTCTCCAACGGATAAAGTCTCTACTTTTTTATTCTTAGCAAGTGCTTGATGAATAACTTTTCGCTCATGTGCAGGCATAGCTTCTAACTGCACGGATCGATTTGTGCGTAGTACTTGATGGGCCATTTTCTCCGCTAACTGAACCAGTGTTTCTTCTCTTCTCTCACGGTAATTCTCTGCATTCAGGGTAATTTTAAAATAGTGTTTACTATAACGGTTTGCTACCAGTTGTGTTAAAAGTTGGAGTGCGTTAATCGTTTGTCCACGTTTACCAATTAATAGACCAATCGAAGAACTTGAGATATGAATTTCACATTGTCTTGATGTTTTTTTCACTTCAATTGCTGCTTCGATTCCCATTTGCGCTGTTACATCTTTAATAAATAATACAGCTTCTTCAACAGGATCCATTATTTTTTTCACATGAACAACAAAAGGTTTACCTTTAAAAATCCCTAAGAAACCTTTTTTCCCTTGTTCAACAACGGTAATCTCTGCTTTTTCTCTTGAAATATTTAGCTTTGAAAGAGCTTGATTGACGGCTTCTTCAACAGTTGGAGCTGTTACCGTTATATCTTTCATTTTTTAGCTCCTTGAGGGGTTGCTGAGCCTGCTTTTAAATCTGGTCCTTTGATAAAGTACGTCTGTACAATCATAAAGATGTTTCCGACAACCCAATATAATGATAAAGCTGCTGGGAAATTAATTGCAAAAACCACAATCATAATTGGCATTAACCATAAAAGCATAGCCATTTGAGGATTCTGATTTGCATTTCCCGCCATCATCATCTTCTGTTGAATAAATGTTGTAATTCCTGCAATGATTGGCAATGCAAAATATGGGTCACGTGAACCCAAGTCAAACCATAAAAAGCTGTTGTTTGCAATCTCTTCAGTTCTAGTAATAGCATGGAATATACCAATCAATATTGGCATCTGAATCAAGATTGGAAAACAACCCGCTAGAGGATTTACATTATACTTTTGGAAAAGTTGCATGGTCTCTTGCTGTAACTTTTGCTGAGTTTTTGCATCTTTTGAGCTATACTTTTCCTTTAATTTTTGCATTTCAGGTTGCAAAACCTGCATTGCTTTTGTGTTTTTCATTTGTTTAACCATTAAAGGTAAAATTAATAATCGAATTAGAATAGTAACAATGACGATGGAAAAACCGTAGCTACCAAGTAAATTCGCAAAGTATACGATTACCATAGAAAGTGGATAAACGACATACTCATTCCAAAAGCCTTTGCTATCAGCAGTAATTGGCTGATTAATTTCCGTACATCCAGCCAAAACCGTCAAAAGAAAGACAAGTGTAATTCCTAGTAAAACTTTCTTTCTCACCTTTGCTCCTCCTTTAATAAGTTCCAACTTCCAAAACTGAAAGTTTGTCAAACACCATTATATAAGGATATAGTAGAAAAACAACATTTATTGAGAGTTCTCTTCTTCAGTTCGTGAACTGTTGAGCCTATGATGATAAAGCTTCGCTCTTTTAAATACATGCTGTAAACTTTTTTTCACTTCCTCATATTCCATCTCGGCTGCTGGTTTTCTAGCTATCACAATATAATCTTTATCCTGTTTGAGATATGGGGCAATTTCAAACATGACTTGACGAGCTAATCGCTTTACTCGATTTCGAGTAACAGCGTTTCCAATTTTTTTACCGACGGAAAAACCAACACGGAAATGCTGAAGCTCTGGTTGGTCTAGTACATATATAACAAATTGACGGTTCGCAAATGAATGTCCTTTTTGAAAAACCTTTTGAAACTCTTCATTTTTCTTGATCCGATATTTTTTTTTCATTTCAACACTCCTACCCTTTTTCAGGCACGTTTCCACCATGAATTCCATAAAGGATTAGAGGCAAACTTGTCCATTAAGTGAAAAAAAGACCACTGACGTCTCAGTGGTCTATTATGCTGATAATACTTTTCTTCCTTTACGACGACGACGAGCTAAAACTTTACGTCCGTTTGCTGAGCTCATACGAGAGCGGAAACCGTGTACCTTGCTACGCTTACGTCTGTTTGGTTGGTAAGTTCTTTTCATCTATAAACACCTCCTCGAGGAATAACTGAAAAAGACAGTCCTAACTATTATAATGAAAATAAGTAGAAATTGCAATGTTATTTATAAAATAATAAATGCTCTTCCTAAATCCTTTTCTCAACAGTCTTCTTAAAATCTTCTCCATTGTAATATTGTTGCTGTCCACTTGTCCATAGTAAATCGATACTTTCCTTCTTCTTTTTTAAGGATAGCTTTCTACCTCTCCTTAAAGTACCGATTATCTTAATCCCTTCCTCATTTTCAAACACTTAAACAAAACTACGACATTTTTCTAAGGTTTTATTCATAAAAAGTCGTTTTTTGTATTGTGGATAAGTTTTTTCGACAAATTTAATAATCCACTTCGCTTATCGACAAGTGGTACACATCATCTTGTGTTGTGGAAAACTTTACTCCACAAGGTGTAGTGATTGTGGATAAGTTTCGAAAATCCGTTGCAACAACCGTTATTCTTTGATATTATATTTTTGTTTTCACTCTTAATTACTTTTCCACATATCATCTTTATCCACATATTGTGGAAAAGTTGTGGACATGTTTTCCACCCTTGTTATGAACTGTTATCCACAACATGTGGAATATGTCGAATAGTTGCTTTTCTTCTATAATATATATTTACCCACATAATAGCAATTGAATAAATATAAATTTTATATGCATAAACGATTTTAAAGATTGTACAAAAGTTGTACAAGTCGTTATTCTGATGGAAAAGGAGGCTTACTTCT
>NZ_JAZGJX010000002.1:0-262255 GCF_036409025.1 Priestia sp. GS2
TTCAACCGTCGCCCTTAAGCGACTTTCTTATCTTATCAAGCAGTTAACGTTTTGTCAACAACTTTTTTAAGATTATTTTTCAAGTTTTTCATAAACTTGGTATCGCTCATCGGCGACGTATATAAATTTAACATGCATTTTCATGAACGTCAACAGGTTTTTTTAAAAAAAGATAAAAAAACATTTGTTTTTTTATCTTTTCCTTCATTACCCCTTATTAATAGCATAATGGCGGTGATATAAACTCTTTCCTTTTGTTTCTATTTTATGAACGACTACAATCTCTTTTTGGATGAGAAATTCGAGTAAGATTCCTAGATCAATTGCGTATGGGTTAACTTGCTGATGTGAAATGAGCTCATTAAACGTCCACTCTTCTTTTTCACTCATAATTGTTAATAGATGTGTAGAACCTATTTCAACCTTTTTATTCACATAAAGCTCACTAGCTAAGAACAATAGCTCAAGCTTTTTGTTTATTTCTTCTTGGCTGCCGACAAGCTCTTCATATAAACGATAAATAGAAGGCTCAATTTTTTTCACTTGATTCCAAACAGTAACCTCTGGATAAAATCCATTTTCTAGTACGGAAAGACGCGCTAAATGATGCAAAGCATGAACCACATGATTGAATGCATCTAGATAATGATTTGACGTATAAAAATCTTTACCTTCTTTAAAACGGCGAATAAGCTTAGCAAACTCAATACCTATCCTCTTCACTCGATCTTCGCGGGGGAAATCGAGCAGTCTCTTTTTCAAATTTGCTACGTATTCGTTACGATCAAACAGTACTTTTCCATTCAACACCCAATCCACAGTGCGTCGGTTGGTACCCATCATAATCCATTCGCTGATTTGCTGTTCTGAAGCTACATAAAGAGCTGCTCTTTGTTCTTTATACTCATATTGCTTAACAAACACAGGTAGCTCATTGTTACTTGTAATAATAAATAGTATGGCATCTAGATCATCTGTAACTGGTGAATCTGTTTTCCTTTTTTCTATCAATAAAATGCCTAACGTTTCTTTTTTACTTGCACGCTCTTGGTATAGCGGGCGTAAAATATCTTCCATTCTACAAGCTCCTCACTATCATAATTAAAGATATTGGTCTAATCTTCTTTTATATTGAAACACATTTAGTGTGAATGTTCGTGACGGATTTCCTCACAGATTATTATAACAAATTCTCTCTTGTATTCCTTCCCTAAACAGTTCTATCAGTTAATTCAACCTAAAAGACTTATTTTTCTTACAATTATGCTATATTTATAAAATGGGAGGGAGATTTTTCATGGGAATTAAATACTCAAGTAAAATCAATAAAATCAGGACATTTGCATTAAGCTTAATTTTTATTGGCTTCATCGTGATGTATGGAGGAATCTTTTTTAAATCTTCCATGTGGCTTATGACCATTTTTATGCTATTGGGGTTACTATGTATTGTCGCTAGTACCGTTGTTTATTTTTGGATTGGCATGCTTTCTACTAAAGCTGTCCAGGTCACATGTCCAACCTGCAATAAACATACAAAAATGCTTGGAAGAGTAGACTTATGTATGCACTGTAATGAGCCTTTGACTTTAGACCCAGCACTTGACGGGAAGGAATTTAACGAAAAGTATAATAGGAAAGACACAAAGAAAGCTGATAGTATATCATAACTATCAGCTTTTTAATGTGCTTTTTTAGTTGTACAATCCGAACAAGTACCATAAATCTCCATACGATGGTGACTAATATCAAACCCGGTAATGTGCGCTGCAAGTGCTTCTACTTCATCTAATCCTGGATAATGGAAGTCAACGATTTTCCCACACTCTTCGCATATTACGTGGTAATGCTCTGTCGTAATATAATCAAAACGACTTGAAGCATCTCCGTAAGTTAGCTCTTTTACAATTCCTACTTCTTTAAATACGCGTAGATTATTATAAACGGTTGCCACACTCATATTAGGAAATTTATCCTCCAATGCTTTATAAATATCATCAGCAGTTGGATGTGTCATTGAATTGATTAAATACTCTAAAATAGCATGACGTTGCGGTGTAATGCGAACGCCAGTTTCTTTCAGCATTTCAAGCGCTTCTTGTAAATGATTTGACACGTCATGCACCTCTCTTCTATAAGCATTCTTACTTTATAATTCTTACAATTAGTGTAACTCTTACTGCTTCACTTTGTCAATCTCATTAGCGATTCCTACTATATATTATTTTTAAACAGCTTCTCGTTCATTCCGCAAAAAAAAACGCGACTATCTAAGTCGCGTTTTATATCGTAACACCTGAGGAGGTATGCCCTACACTGTTATCATACGCACAACAAAAGATTTTGCTATAGACGAATGCCTTAATTATACTAAATTCTCTTTAATAAAGTGCAAAGCTTCTGCTACGTGGTCTTTCACACGCACTTTACGATACTCTTTCGCAATTTCACCGTCTTTGTTAATAATGAACGTCGAACGCTCGATGCCCATGTACTCTTTTCCAAAGTTCTTTTTTAACTTCCATACGCCATATGCCTCGGCAACTTGGTGATCTTCGTCGGCTAATAATAAAAATGGTAGTCCGTGTTTATCAATAAACTTTTGATGTTTGTCGATTGGATCTGGACTTACGCCCAAGATAACGGCATCTAAATCTGCAAATTCTTGATGAGCATCTCTGAAATCACACGCTTCCGTCGTACAGCCAGGCGTCATATCTTTGGGATAAAAGTAAAGTACAATATTTTGACCTTTATAGTCAGATAAAGCTACCTCTTCTCCATTGTTAGCTGCTAGTTTAAAATCTGGTGCTACTTCACCTACAATTACTGTCATCTTATATCGCTCCTTTAATACAGTTCTCTTTTAGTATAGGGTAACCAATTTCGCGATTTAAGACAACTTTAAGCTTTCTCGTTTCGACTTACAGTACGAATCACAAAAACAGCTGGCATCATATATCCAATTAACGCTTCAATAGTCGCAAACATCTTTCCAATGCCAACGGGATACATATCGCCATACCCTACAGAAAACAGGGTAATGGCACTAAAATACATACTGTTAAACAATGTATAAAAATAGTGTTCTTGATGGTAAAACCCTCCGCTAATTACTTCTATATTACTCATTTCACAAACTGTGTAGATTAAGCTAAAGCCAAGTAAAACCGTTAAATATGAATAAAGTAAAACAAAAAAGTGCCCAAGTGAGAAGAAATGAAATTCACCCAGCTCTCTTTCAAACAAAAATTTCATACTTCCTACCATTAGAAACACAATGACTAGAATCAACGAAACCGTCATACAGATACTCCTTTAAGTAAAAAAGTTCTTGTATTACTATACGTTGTCCCTTCCCTACTCATTACTATTCAATAACACAAAAAAAGCAGGCATCAATTGCCTGCTCCTCGATACCTTTTCACACCAACATTCCATAGGACAATAGCTAGAGTAAAAAAGATAATTCCCATAACCGGGGTTAAAAATGCATAACCGTACCATTCTTCTCTACCTAAGAAATAAGCCGCTGGGTATACACCAACAAAAGCGAACGGTAAAATCCATGTTAGTACATAACGAATGACATTATTATAGATATCAACAGGATAGCGCCCATAATTTCCAATGTTATACATTGTTGGCATAATAGACGTCCGAGCGTCTGACCAAAAGCCGATGCTTGCAAGTGCAATAAAAATTCCTGCATATACTAACGCTCCGCCAAGCACAAATAGAATGAAGATGAAAAAGTCATACCAAGCAAACGAAAGATTTAAAATGGAGCCTGCATAAATCATCACAGCTACCCCAGTGATTGCTCCAAACAAAGACTCTAATTCCATTCTTTCTAAAATAACTTGAAACAAGCTGTGGATAGGCCTAGTTAAGATGCGATCCATTTCACCTTTAACAATATAGCGCTCATTAAAGTCCCAAATATTAAAAAATGAAGAAAAGACTGCAAAAGGTACTAAGAAAAATCCATAAATAAAGATAATTTCTTCTCGGGACCAACCGTTTAAAAATTGCGTATGACCAAATACAACTAAAATAAAGATTAAGTTTACTGCTTGAAACAGCAAATCAGATAAAAGTTCCACTACCATGTCAGCTCGATATTGGAGCCTAGTTTTCATGTATTGGCTGATGTATTGAAAGAACATAGAAAAATAAAACATTTTTCACCCTCCTTGGATAACCATCTTTTTCTTTGCAAAATTCCATAGAAAGACGATGGGAACAAATAAAAGCAATGACCAAATGAGCTGTGTTATCAATGCAGCTACCACTTCACTCCCCGTGAAGCCTTCTGTAAAGATCATGCTTGGAATATAGCTGATTGCTTGAAAAGGCAGATAACCCATTAAGTCTTGTGCCCAAAGAGGATAAAAGCTAATCGGTAATAAAAGTCCTGAAAACAAATCAATGACAACGCGCTTTGCTCGAATTAATCCATCATTATTAAACAAGAAAAATGTCGTAATTCCAGTTAATAAGTTAATTTGAGTATTTACAATAAAGCTAAAGATAATTGAAAAACTAAAATAAACCCATGTCTGTACGTGACCTGATAAATCGATAGGGAATAAAAACCATACAATCACCATTCCAGGAATTGAAAAGAATAAAAGCCTAAAAATCCCTTCTCCAAGCCCCTGCATCATTTTCATTCCAAGATAGTTATAAGGCTTAATTAATTCAACTGCTACTTTCCCATCTTTAATTTCCATGGCCATCTCACGATCAATGTTGTTAAAATAAAAAGCACGTGCCATCCAGGAAACAGCTACATATGTCGTCATCTGAGTCATTGACAGCCCTTGAATATTTTCTTTCCCTCCATAAATTGCAGACCATAAAAAATAATAAGCTCCAATATTAATGGCATAAATTAAAATACCGCTGTAGTAATTTGTTCGATACGCAAGCATCATTAAAAAGCGAATGCGTATCATTTCAATATACTTATCCATTCACAACACCTTCTTCATAGATGTTACGAATAACTTCTTCAGTTGAAATTTCGTGAATACTCAAATCAGCAATTTCATATTTAGCAGCGACCTTAGCAATCAGTTGCGACATACTATCCCCTTTGTTTTCAAGATTAGCAACCCAGCTGTTGAGGCGGTCTCCCCTTACCCACGTAACAGGCAATCCCTGTGTAATTAAATGCAACTGCTCTTGGAGTGGTTCTTTTGTGAATTCAAATATAACCTGTTTCATATCTCCCCAGTTAGAGCGTAGCTTTTGTAGCGAACCATCATAAATAATGTTTCCTTCATCCAACATCACAACGCGTTCACATAAGGCTTCAATGTCAGCTAAATCATGCGTTGTTAATAGGATTGTTGTATTGTATTTTTCGTTAATTTCTTTTAGAAACTGACGAATTTTGAGTTTCACTAACACATCTAATCCAATAGTTGGCTCATCTAAAAAAAGTAGCGGTGGGTTATGAATAAGCGCTGCCGCCAATTCACATCGCATTCGTTGACCAAGAGATAGCTTTCTCACCGGCTTATCTAATAATGGACCAATATCCAGGGTTCGAATAACGTGCTCCATATGATTGTTATAATCTTCATCTGATACTTTATATACTTTTTTTAATAGACGGAACGACTCTTGCACCGCAATATCCCACCAAAGCTGTGAGCGCTGGCCAAATACTACCCCAATGGTACGGGTAAACTGTTCACGCTCTTTGTGAGGATTCATTCCGTTCACTTGAATTTCACCGTCAGTTGGTGTTAAAATCCCTGTCAGCATTTTAATGGTTGTCGATTTTCCTGCTCCATTCTCTCCGATGTATCCAACCATCTCACCTTGTTTGACTGTAAACGAAATATCATTTACAGCTCTTAGCACTTTATAATTTCGTGTAAATAAATCACGAAACGCACCCTTTAAGCCGGAGCGACTCGAATAAGCCTTAAATTCTTTTCGCAATCCCTTTACCTCAATTGCATTTTTCATCTCGTTTCCTCCATCTATTTAACTAGTTTTATCTACTTATTTAAATTGCTCATGCACAGTTTTCTATCATACACCTTCTACAATGTTTTTCAAGAAACAAATAAGTTTGATAGAATAGAACGTGGAATTATACTTTAGGAGGCATATTATGCAGTTTACGAAATCAGAACAGCTTCACGGAGAAGCACTTCAACATATTGTCGGCGGTGTAAATAGTCCGTCTCGTTCATATAAAGCAGTAGGTGGCGGTTCACCAGTTGCAATGGAAAAAGCAAAGGGTGCTTATTTTTGGGATGTTGATGGGAATAAATATATTGATTATTTAGCAGCATACGGCCCAATCATCACCGGTCATGCTCACCCTCATATCACAAAGGCAATTACCCACGCAGCGGAAACAGGAGTATTATACGGTACTCCAACTGCCCATGAAGTAAAATTTGCAAAGATGTTAAAAGAAGCGATGCCTGCCATGGATAAAGTTCGTTTTGTCAACTCTGGAACCGAAGCTGTAATGACAACAATTCGCGTAGCGCGAGCATATACAGGCCGCGACAAAATCATTAAATTTGCTGGTTGCTACCATGGACACTCAGACCTTGTGCTTGTAGCAGCAGGATCTGGTCCTTCAACACTTGGCACCCCAGACTCAGCAGGCGTGCCAAAAAGCATTGCTAACGAAGTTATTACCGTTCCATTTAATGACATTGAACCATTTAAAGAAGCTTTAGAAAAATGGGGAGACCAAATTGCTGGTGTTCTTGTCGAGCCAATCGTAGGGAATTTTGGAATTGTTGAGCCACACCCAGGCTTTTTAGAACAAGTAAATGAACTAACACATGCAGCAGGTGCACTTGTTATTTATGATGAAGTCATCACTGCTTTCCGATTCATGTATGGAGGTGCCCAAGACTTACTTGGCGTGACACCAGACTTAACGGCATTAGGAAAAATTATCGGTGGAGGCCTTCCAATCGGAGCATACGGCGGTAAACAAGAAATTATGGAAAAAGTTGCGCCCCTAGGTCCCGCGTACCAAGCTGGAACAATGGCTGGAAATCCTGCTTCCATGCTTTCTGGAATTGCGTGTTTAGAAATCTTAAAAGAAGAAGGCGTATACGACAAGATGGACAAGCTTGGTGCGATACTTGAAGAAGGTATTTTAAAACATGCTCGTACATATAAAATGCCAATTACTATCAACCGTTTAAAAGGTGCGTTAACACTTTATTTCACAACAGAAACAGTCACTAACTACGAACAAGCTGAAAATACAGACGGTGAATTGTTTGCAAAATTCTTCAAGCTCATGCTTCATCAAGGTATCAATTTAGCTCCTTCTAAATATGAAGCTTGGTTCTTAACAACAGAACATACAGAAGAAGATATCCGCATGACGTTAGAAGCTGTAGAAAAAGCTTTTGAGCAACTAAGCAAAGAATTGTAAGTCTTTATTTTCTTGTAAACTACTCGAACGCAAAAATACTTGTCGAAAAATCCCGTTATTTAACGGGATTTTTCTTATTCCTTCCTCTTGATATCCACATGCAAACCTTGTATAGTATGTTATTGTTTATATAATTCGAGATGGGTTATGTATACTATAAAGAAGCTTTTATTGATTTTATCAAAATCTTATGTACAGAAAGGACTATGAAAGCATGAAACTTGGTGCCCGCATTTTAAAAACGGGAATTGCCATTACACTTTCATTGTTAGTCGCTGAATTGCTCAATCTGCCATCACCTACATTCGCTGCAATCGCAGCAGTTTTTGCTATTCAGCCTTCAATTTATCGCTCGTATTTGACAGTGTTAGAGCAAATTCAAGCTAATGTCATCGGAGCGTTACTAGCAGTTGGGTTTGGACTTTTATTCGGCACACATCCGTTTATTATCGGTTTAACGGCTGTTATGGTAATTACGCTTAATTTAAAGCTAAAAATCGGCAATACAATTGGCCTTGCGCTGGTAACCGTTATTGCTATTATGGAAAGCCCTAGCGATGATTTTGTGCAGTTTGCAGTTATCCGCTTTGCAACCGTCTTATTAGGTGTCTTTTCAGCATTTATTGTAAACTTAATCTTTTTACCACCAAAGTATGAAACAAAGCTTTATTATAAAATCGTTGGTACAACTGAAGAAATTATTAAGTGGATTCGTATGAATATTTATCATGCTTCTGAATATACGCTCTTAAAAGAAGACATTGAGAAAATCAAAGATCAACTAACAAAAGCGAATCAACTTTTTGATTTCTATAAAGAAGAGCGAACGTATTCAAAGACAAAAGTATTCGTAAAGTCTCGAAAACTTGTGCTTTTTCGCCAAATGATTACAACAACATCCCATGCTCTTAAAACATTAAGGCAGTTGCATCGTCTTGAAAATGATATTCAGCACATGCCACAGTCGTTTCAGAACCTCATTAAATCTGAAATGGAATGCTTACTGATGTATCACGAGCAGGCCCTGTTAAAATTTATTGGTAAACTAAAAGTTCAATTAACAACATCCGTACCAACAGAAGCGTATACAAAAAAGCGCGCATTAATTGATGCATTTATGAAATATAAGCTTCTTGAAGATGACGAAGATAATAAGATGCTTTATCACTTATTCCCTCTCATCGCAAGTATCATTGAATACAGTGAAGAGCTAGAGCATTTAGACCGCTTAATCGATAGCTTCCACAATTACCACAAGGAAGACAATGCACTTGAAATTAATCATGAGCGAGAACAAGATTAAAAAAAGCCAGGTATCCCTACCTGGCTTTTAATTTTGTCCCAACTGCTGTACAGTAAACAAATCATAGTAATATCCTTTTTTCTTCATTAGCTCTCCATGAGAGCCTTGTTCGATTACTTTTCCATCCTGAACGAGTACAATTTCATCTACATGTGTAATCGTTGACAAGCGATGCGCCACGATAAACGTCGTTCGTTCCTTGGCAAGCTTTTCAAGGGTTTCTTGAATATAATGTTCGCTTTCTAAGTCCAGTGCAGATGTGGCTTCATCAAAAATTAAAATCGGTGGATTTTTTAAGAATACGCGAGCAATGGAAACCCGTTGCTTTTGCCCGCCTGAAAGCTTCATTCCTCTTTCTCCCACTTTTGTATCATAACCATGGGGCAACTTCATGATAAAGTCATGCGCGTTAGCAGCTTTCGCAGCTGCTACAACGTCTTCATCTGTGGCACCCGGTTTTCCTAATAAAATATTGTTGCGAATAGTATCACTAAATAGTACTGTATCCTGCAAGACAATTCCTATCTGATCACGGAGATTTTTTGTTTGATAATCTTTTACGTTTACACCATCAATTAAAATCTCTCCAGAAGATACATCGTAAAAGCGTGGAATAAGACTGATGATGGTTGACTTACCGCCGCCACTCATTCCTACGAACGCTACGGATTTACCTTGTTCAACATCCAAGTTAATATCATGCAGGATATATTCATCTTCTTCATACGCAAATGAAACGTTATTAAACTTGACTGCTCCCTTAATCTCTAGCAAATCTTTTGCATTGGGTGAATCGACAATATCATACTGCTCATCAATAAATTCAAACATTCGGTCCATAGAAGCAACGGATTGTGTTAACGTTGTTGACGAATTCACAAGTCGACGCAGCGGATTATATAATCGGTCAATATAACCTATAAACGCTACCATGGTACCAATCGATAAACTTCCGTTAATAACCTGATAACCAGCAAATGCAATAACAATTAATGGGGCTAAGTCCGTGATTGTATTTACCACTGCAAATGTCTTAGCATTCCAATTCGTATGATCGATTGCTTTTTGTAAAAAATTACGGTTCTGGTCATCGAACTGCGCTTGTTCATGATTTTCAATCGCAAAGCTTCGAATAACTGAAATCCCCTGTACCCGCTCATGTAAATGCCCTTGTACTTCAGCTAGTGCTTGAGAGCGTACACGAGTTAACTGACGGAGCCTACCATAAAAATATCTAACAGATAGCGCGTATAATGGTAGTAAAATGATAGATACCAACGTTAGCTGTACATTCATTGTAAACATAATAATAATAGCAATCACTATGGTGAACATATCAAGCCAAACGTTCATTAAACCCGTAATGACGAAATTTTTCGTTTGCTCTACATCGTTAATAACACGGGAGATGATTTCACCTACGCGCGTATTAGAATAATAGCGAAGGCTAAGCTTTTGAATGTGATCAAACAGTTGATTTCGAATATCATACAATACTTTACTTGATACCCACTGCGCATAATATTGACGATAATATTCAACCGGAGGGCGTAAAATTAAAAAGACAAAGAAAGAACCACCCATAATCATCAACAACTGCTTTATTTTTTCACTGTCTGATAATGTATCTGAACCAATAACGTCGTCAAGTACGTATTTTAACAGCAGTGGGATTAATAGTGGAATCGAAAACTTTATCACACCAATTAAAACTGTTCCAACAATTTGCCACTTATATGGCTTTACAAATTCCATATATCGCCTGATGCTTCCCACTTGTTCTCTCCTCCTTCTCAGCTATGTCTACTAAGTTTCTTTTATAATGTAACATTCCGTACACTTTCATATACGGCTTTTACACTTCATTATTCAACATAAAAAAGCATCATATAGGTCAAATTTCTAGATCCTATAATGACGCTTATATACGTGCGCTTATGCATGTCGATATGTTAAAAAACGCTCATACCACGTATCGATAAACTCTGGTGCAAACGGTCCCTTGCGTTGGCGAATCCAGGTCTTTAAATGCTCAACATGAGTATGTAAAATACGATCTATCGCTTCTGGGTAATTCATCTCTTTGCGATGTTTTTCGTACTCATCTTCATCTAGAAGCGTATAGGTCATATCTGGGTATACTTTAATATCTAAATCATAGTCAATGTACTTCAGCGCTTCTTCGTCATGCGTAAATGGTGAACTAATATTGCAATAATAATAAATGCCATCTTCACGAATCATTCCAATCACGTTAAACCAATACTGTGAATGGAAATAGCAGATGGCTGGCTCTCTTGTAATCCACGTTCTACCGTCTGACTCTGTTACGACCGTTCGATCGTTTCCTCCAATCATCAGGCTACTTGTCGACTTTAAAACCGTCGTCTGATCCCACACACGATGCAGCTTGCCATCATGTTTATAACTGTGTATTTGAATTGTTTCTCCTTCCATTGGAAATCCCATCTCCACTCCCTACTTTCATTTTGACTATCACAATTACCTCACGTACGCTTTTAAGTGGTCACAGCCTATTCTTATATGTTATTACTCCTGTTAGTTAAAACCATCGATGCTCTTATCAAAGCGGTAACATATCTGCTTTTTAAACAGTGACCTTATTTCGTATATACCTTGTCCTCTCCTATTTATTATAACGGTTTCTCTTCTATTTTAAAACAAATGTGATATGGTTCTTGTTGAATAAAAAAGCTGTACCTCTCTTTTTAGTAAGGAAACATCCTTTAAAAAGAGAGGTACAGCTTTCCTTTAACGAGATACGGGATAGTGGGAATCTTTTTTATATGAAGAGATAATCTCTTCTGTTTGTACCTCGAAAGTTTGCTGAATTTCTTTTAGCTTTTGCTTCATCTCGCTAATTTCGTTGCGGATACAATCCAGCTTTGCTTCTGCCTGTAGTTTAATGAGCTCTTCTTCAATTTGTTGACAGCGTTCTATTTCTGATTGTAAAAACAAAAGTTGGTCCATCGTTTCTAATTGTTGAGACACTAATTTTGTAAATTGCTCCATGTCTTAATCCTCCTTATAGTAAACAGGTCGTTCACTTCTTTCATTTCAGGTAGGTAACACATTTATAAAGCAGAATCTGTTGAAATTGAAATTAGAACGCTCTTAGGTATAAGTCCACTTTTAACATTCTGTTCTTTCACCTTTAATTCCTTTGACGAGATATGTAAAGTTTCGAGAGCTTTTGTCAAATTAAAAAGCGAAGCCACGGTCCTTCATAAGAACCTTGGCTTCGCTTTACCATTAACCTTGGTATTTACCAGAGTTTTGGTTTTTCTTTGCTTCAGCTTGTGCGTTTTGTTGCTTCACGTGTTGTGCATCTGTTTCGCTAGCAAACTCAGCACCGTATTGGTTGTTTGCAGCTTGTGCGTTTTGTTGCTTTACGTGTTGCGCGTTTGTTTTGTTTGGTTGTTTTGCCATTGTAATCACCTCCACAAAAATTAATATGTCCAGGTGATTAAAGCGATATACACTCTTTTTTATTTTAACACATTACATTAATAAAGAACGGCCGCCGTCTACGATAAGCGTTTGACCACAAATCATATTGGCTTTATCCGATACTAAAAATTGAACCGCATCGACCATATCATTTGGTTCAACCATACGACCTGTCGGCGTGTGTTGACGTGCATCATCTAACAGTTCATTACGGTTTGGAAAATGTTTTAACGCTTCAGTATCAACAGCTCCACCAGATACTGCATTCACAATAATGTTTTTTGGAGCTAGCTCGACTGCAAGGTAGCGAGTTAGTGCTTCAACAGCAGCTTTTGAAACTCCTACTGTTGTGTAGTTTTCTAAATAGCGAATGGAGCCCAGTGAACTGATGGTTACAATTTTACCTCCGCCGACCTTTTCCATTCTTTTTGCAGCTTCTTGCGCACAGAATAAATAGCCTTTGCTGTTAATATCCATCGTCCAGTCCCAATGTGTTTCTTCAAGTTCCATTATAGGTCGTAAAACACCAGATGCTGCGTTGCTAATAAATACATCCAAGCGTCCAAATGCTTCATCAATTTGCTCAAACATCTCTTTAATTTTTTCAACTTTACCCACGTTTGCTTTTACAACCAGCACTTCACGCCCAAGTGCTTTTACTTCTTCTGCTACTTCTAATGCTGCGCTTTTACTACGTGCATAGTTTAAGACAATATTATATCCATCCTTTGCAAGTCTTAGTGCAATTTCTTTTCCGATTCCACGGCTGCTTCCTGTTACAAGTGCTACTTTTTGTTCCATATTATCTACTCCTTATGTATCGTTCTGTTCATATTGTACTTATATTTCTGTATAAGAAACAAGGGGAGATGAAAAAATAAGTCTGCCTAGATTCATTTGCGCATGATGCAAGAACGAGGCTTAATTAATGATAAGAAGGTGATGAAGCATGTACGTAGGTCGTGATATGACTGAATTATCAATGATGGCAAAGACCGAATGGCGAGATAGCGAACTGGCATATTTTCATCATTCCCTCCAGCAAATCATGCCTTATTTAAATACTGAAGGCCAAGGTATTCATCGTCAAATTGTAAAAGAAATTGAAAATCGTGGCGGTCTGCATCGAAATGAAGCTGATTACACGCACTCTACCAGCGTAGTATATGATTAAACACAACCATAAAGAGACTGTGAACAACCACAGTCTCTTTTCATTAATTAATTTTATGATATTCCTTTAGAATTTTTTGATGAGACACTGGAAACGCATATTCTTCTATTTCTTTAACCGATACTAACTTTATATCATCCTGGTTAGAAATATGCCCTGTAAACACCCCTTTATATACGTTAATGTTCCACACAATATGGGAGAAGACATGCTGAATGACAGTAAATGGCGAATCTAGCATTACTTCTATATCATAATTTGCTTCAATAAAGGATGTAAGCTGGTTTTGCTCTTGACCAATGGTAAGATCCACTTCTACATTGGGAAATTCCCACAAGTTTGCAAGCAAACCTTTATTAGGCCGCTTGTGAATGAGGAAATTACCTTGTTCATCTGTAATAACAGCTGCTGCTATTTGCACCGTTCTTGGTGGCTTTTTCTTTGACTTAACTGGTAACTCCTGCTGAACACCCTGCTCAAATGCTCGACAATGTTCACGAACAGGGCATAAAAGACAGGACGGAGAAGTTGGCGTACATACAATAGCGCCTAATTCCATTAAGCCCTGATTAAAAAACGACGGGTTATCTTTTGAAATAATTTCATGAATGATCTCTTCAAAAATTTTACGAGTCTTTGGCTTTGCAATGTCGTCCCAAATTGATAAAATACGGGATAATACTCGCATAACGTTTCCATCAACAGCCGGCTGAGGTACCCCGTATGCAATACTAAGGATAGCACCAGTGGTATAGGGCCCTACGCCCTTTAATTTCGAGATTTCATCCGGCGTATTGGGCACTTTTCCATCATATTGTTCATGCACTTCACGGACAGCTGCTTGTAAATTTCGCGCTCGTGAATAATAACCTAGCCCTTCCCATGCTTTTAATACATCGTCTTCAGGCGCATAGGCTAAGTCTACAATCGTTGGAAATTTCTCAATAAAATTATTAAAGTATGGAATCACTGTATCAACTCGGGTTTGTTGTAGCATAATTTCAGAAACCCATACTTTATAAGGATCTTGATCTTTTCTCCATGGTAAAATGCGCTGTTCTGTCTCAAACCATGAGATAAGATCGTGCTGAAATTGTTCTATTTGAAAATCTTTCACAATATCTTTACTTTGTTTCACGTTATATCCTCCGAGGTATGAACTATACATATACAATGTATTTGTATTGAAATGTTGTTCTTTTTCTATTCATGTTATACTCTAAACACACTTGCTTCTATCTGAAAAGTAAGGTTAAGCAAATAAGGAGGTTGCTTTAATGGATACTGGTACACATATTGCAATGGGAATCGCCATCGGTGCACTTGCTACTTTAGATCCTGTTGTCGCATCAAGCAGTGTCACCACAGAAGCCGTAATGATTGGCGTCATTGCCGGTTCATTAGCACCTGATTTAGATACAATTTTAAAACTTAAAAATAATGCTCACTACATTCGAAACCACCGTGGAATTACGCATTCAATTCCGGCAGTGGCGCTTTGGCCCTTGCTTATTATTGTAATTGTTTCGCTGTTTTTTCCAAACGCTAATTTATTCCACTTATGGATTTGGACCTTTGCAGCTGTTATTATTCACGTTTTTGTTGATGTATTCAATGCTTACGGCACACAAGCCTTAAGGCCTTTCACTGATAAATGGATTGCGCTTGGTGTTATTAATACGTTTGATTACTTTATCTTTTTTGTCCATGTTGTTGCCATCTTAATTTGGTTCTTAGGGATGAGTCCTGGCCCAACCTTTATTACCATGTACAGTATTATTGCTTTGTACTACGTGTGGCGCTTTTACATGCGACACCAAATCGCTAAGAAAATACGTCAGAAATTTCCGGACGTAGTGAAAATGAATATCTCGCCAACAATTCGCTTTACGCACTGGCATCTAGCCATCACAACAAAAGAAAGCTTTCACGTTGGACGCGCAGTTGGCCCAAAAATCTTTATTTACGATACCTTTAAAAAGGTTCCCATTCCTGAGTCTGACGTAATTGATGTTGCTAAACGAGATGAAAACTTAGCTGCGTTCTTATCCTTTTCTCCAATTTATCGTTGGGAAGTTGACGAATACAGCGATCATATTGAAGTTCGCTTCATTGACCTTCGCTATCGCAGCAAAGATTACTATCCATTTGTAGCAGTTGTTCAGCTTGATTACGATTTAAATATTATTTGTTCATATACGGGCTGGATTTTCAGTGAGAAGAAGCTTCGTAAAAAGCTTGATTATCTTCCTCACTAATCAATTCGAGCACCTAAAGCCCCCTAAGCTAGAGCCAGGGGGCTTTTCATTTGTAAATTAGTGCTTTAAATAATCATCATTATTTAATAAATGCTTATACTTTGGGTTTTTAACAGCCACTTCATGAAGCTTATCCCCGTAATGGTTAATATACATTTTAACCACCTGCTCAGCTGCTTCTTTTCCTTTATATTCATAGCCGGCTTTTGCATACGTTGACTCGAAATCTTCCCAAAATAATTCAACCCACGTTCTTGCTTGTGCATAAGAAAGCGTATCATTTTTTGCAAGTAATTGATTGGTGAGCCTTTCAAAAATATCTTCCATACAAACACCTCTGTTACCAAATTATTTATGAGTAAATGATTGGTTTCGACTTACACTAAGTCAAGGGAAGTATAGCTTTCCCTGACTTACTATATCATACACACAACAAATTCTTTTGTAAAAGGGGCGGTCTTGAATGCGTAATAAAGAAAAAAACTTTCCAAACCAATCAAACAATAAATTAGAAGGCGAACCGCGCGCTAAAGCTGAATTCGCTTCAAAACGTGCTGACGGTACTATCAATACAAACCCACAGGAGCGCATGCATGCCTCCAACCAACGTACGAACGGCTAACAAAATAAAAGCACGAATTGATCACCATCAATTCGTGCTTTGTTCTATGAATTGCTTTTAAGCATTGAGATTGGTAATGCTTCTTCTTTGTCAGATGAGCCTAAACGGAACCCCCAAGCAAATACTCCATTCATGTAATCAATCTTAAAATATTGACCAGGAGCTCCTTCTATTTCATATACTTCACCAGGTTTATATGAAGATGGATCCAACAAGTACGACTTAGCCATCACGATTTTTCTTTCTAATACGGCATATTCATTAATCATTCCTAATTGTTCAGCTTTTCGTGCTTTATCATTTAGCACGCTAATCTCTTGCTGAATCTCATACGTACTCATTTCACTATACCTTTTGTCTGACACGCTGCTTCCCCCTTTTGTTCCTTTCTTTTTATTATAACAAAAGGTATAACTAAAAGGAGAGGAATATAAGGAGGCGCTTACATGAAAACAATCTTAATTACGGGTGGAGCAACAGGTCTTGGAAACGAGCTTGCTAAGCTATATGTCCAAAATGGCGACCAGGTCATTTTATTAGGAAGAAATGAAGACAGACTGAATAAAGCACAAGAAGCGCTAGGTACAAGCTGCATTGCCACTGTTTCAGCGGACTTGACTAATTACGAAGAGCTTACACAAAAGATGGATAACCTTTTGTCTTTGCACTCCGTTGACGTTTTAATTAACAACGCAGGTATGGGACATTTTGGGCCACTTACAAGCTACACAAAAGAGATGATTGATGAAGTAATTAATACAAACGTTAAAGGGACAATCTATCTCACACAATCCCTACTGCCTCATCTACAAACGCGTGAACAAGCCACCATTTTAACTATTATTTCAACCGCGGGTCTACGAGGTAAGAAAAACGAATCTGTTTATGTCGCAAGTAAATTTGCTCTAAGAGGATTTGTTGAAAGTTTAAAAGTAGAATATGAACATACTTCTGTTTCATGTACTGCTGCTTATATGGGAGGAATGGATACACCTTTTTGGGATAACAGTGATCATATCGCGGATAAAAGCCGCTTAAAACATCCAAGTGAAGTAGCTAGCATTATTTTCAACCAGCGCATGACAAAGGAAGACATTATGGTCTAACATCCACAAAAGCCTTGCTCTCAGCAAGGCTTTATTCTTCTTTCAAGGATGAAATA
This sequence comes from Priestia sp. GS2, assembly GCF_036409025.1. NCBI lineage: Bacteria > Bacillati > Bacillota > Bacilli > Caryophanales > Bacillaceae > Priestia > Priestia sp. GS2. The sequence continues at coordinate 17,422 of NZ_JAZGJX010000002.1, forward strand.
AACGCTTCAATTTGATCAATTGAAAAGCCTTTTCGGTAAAGATTTTGCTTCATTTTTTGCTCATACTCCCAGCCGCTATACTTCGCGTATTTACGATGAGCCTTCATGCCTTGCTGTGTAAGAGCTTGCCATTCTTCATCACTATCTTTCTCAACATCTACGTGCTGCATGGCTTCGTTAATAATGTTAAAAGAATAGCCTTTGTTCACTAAAAACTGTTCAATTTTTTGCTTCATGACTACTTCTGAGTACTTTTTATATTTCCCCTTCAGCTTTGCAATGAGTTTCATTACTGTTTCAATTTGTTCTTCCTTTGAGAAGTATTCAAGCGTAGAGTGAATGATATCTGATCGAATACCCTTTTCTTGGAGTTCTCGTTTAATAACGCTCGGCCCTTTTGGCGTAGTGTTAACCTGCGTAAGCACGTAGGCTTTGGCAAACTCTTCATCATTTAAATACATGTGAGAATGTAACCTTTGAATTACCTGCTGAGCAATCATATCGCCTACTTCTTTTTTTTTCAAATAATCTCTTACCTCTTTTTCAGAGCGCATTCGATACGATAGATACGTTACCGCTAAGTTATAAGCTTTCTTTTCCTCATCTGCAAATTGAATTTCTGCTAGTTCAAATTCATCCAATACTCGTCCTTTTTTTAAGTCATACTGAATGAGAACATTGGCATCAACACCAAAAGCAAATTCTTCGCCTTTTCCTTGATCTATATAAACATTAAATCTCTCTGCGCTATTCTTTTGCGTTGTGATTTTCGTAATAACTGTCATTTTTTCACCTCATCCAATTTAACAAAAAAATTCTTCTTGGCTCATCATATCATACTGAACCAAGAAGAACGTATCCGTTGCTTTTAAATTAAGATGCTGCGATTACTTTTAATAATTTCAGCATAGCGATATGCACTATCTTTCCAGATTCGCTCTTGAGAGTCAAAGTCTACATAGAGGATTCCAAATCGTTTATCGTAGCCAAAGCTCCATTCAAAGTTATCCATTAATGACCATAAATAATAACCTTCAATGCCCATTCCTTCTTCATTAAGTTCATGTACAGCCTGCAAATGTTGCTCCACGTACTCCACACGGCCTGCATCATGAACGCGGCCATTTTCGACAACATCATCAAACGCCGCTCCATTTTCCGTAATATAAATTGGAAGGTCGGTGTACTCTTTTCGTAAGCGATGGATTAAATCTTTAAACTCTTTCGGTGAGATATCCCAGCCCATCCCTGTTTTTGGATAGTCAGAATATGCTCCTTGGTACATAAAATCAGAAGCCGCGTTAAACTCAACTAGCGCACGGCTATAGAAATTAATTCCAAAAAAGTCGCACGGAATTGAAATTATATCTAAATCACCAGCTTGGATAAAATCATAGGAGTGAACGTATTTTGAAAAAACATTCATCATATCAACAGGGTACTGTCCTTTAAAAACTGGGTCCAAAAACCATCTGTTTGAATAGCCATCTGCATTATTTGCCGCTAGCTGATCATTTAAAGAGCTTGTATTCCCATATACAGGTGATAAATTTAGCGTAATTCCAATCGGTGTATTTGATTGTATTTCTTCTTTTAACACGCGTACGGCTTGACCATGAGATACTAAAATATGATGAGCTGCTTTTAGTGCTTCTTCCATGTTTTGATGCCCTGGTGCATGAACACCTTGATGATAACCGAGAAAAGCTGCGCACCATGGCTCATTATGAGTAATCCAAGAGTCGATATCCGCATCTAATTCTTGGAAGCATACGCGTGCATAATCCATAAACCATTGAACAGATTCTCGATTCGTCCATCCTCCTTCTTCATGGGCCCACACCGGCAAATCCCAATGATAAAGCGTTACGGCTGGCTTAATGTTTTCTGTACGTAGTTTTTTAATCAAACGTTTGTAGAACTCCATTCCCTGCTTGTTAAACACGCCTTTCTTTGGAAAAATTCGTGGCCAAGAAATTGAAAAGCGGTATGTATCGACTCCTAGCTTTTTAATTTGATCCACATCTTCTTCAAAGCGGTGATAGTGGTCACAAGCTACATTACCGTTATGCCCCTTATGTACTTTTCCTGGTATATCACAAAACACGTCCCAGATAGAAGCTGTTCTTCCGTCTTCTAAATATGCCCCTTCAATTTGATAAGCAGATGTTGCCGTTCCAAACGTAAATCCTTTGTGAAATTTCATCCGATAATCCCCCTATTCTTTAATAGACCCTGCTGAAATGCTGTTAACAATGTATTTTGATAGAAATAAAAATGCGACCATAATTGGTACAACAGATATCGCAATACCTAAATAAAGTGAACCTAGGTTCTGAGCAACTTGAGAACCTTTCAAAAAGCCCATGAGCACTGGTAAAGTAAACTTTTCTGGAGAGAATAACACAACCAATGGTGTAATATAGTTGTTCCATGATCCAATGAACGTAAAGATAGACATCGTCGCAATTGCTGGCATCATGATCGGCATGGCTACTCGATGAAAAATGGTTAGCTCGCTCGCTCCATCAATTCGTGATGCTTCAATTAAGCTCGGATGAAGCGTCGTTTGAATGTATTGTTTTAAAAAGAACACTACAAACGGGCTTGCAACGGCCGGGACAATGAGTGGAATAAACGTATCTAGAATTCCAAGATTTTTACTTAGCTCATAAAAGCCAATTAAACCAAGCTGTCCAGGTACCATCATCATGACAAGCATGAAGACAAACAAGAAATTTTTCCCTTTAAACGTATAAAAAGCAAATCCATAAGCAGTTAAAGCTGAGAAGTATCCTGATAGCACAGTGACAAGGACTGAAATAATTAAGCTATTTTTAAATCCTGTCCATATGTTGATATATTGCAGCATCGTTTCATAGTTTTCCATTAATGAAGAGCCTGGAAGAAGTTGAAATCCAGTCAAGATTTCTTCATTTGATCGCGTAGCATTAATCATCATCATAAAGAATGGAATAAAACAAATGACCGCTAAAAGGATAAGCGCTGCGTAAATAAACAACTTGATTGCTTTTGCTTTTCCAGATCCGGGGGCTTTAACTGAAACCTTAGTCTCTAACGATTGACTTTGCTTACTTTTATTCACCACAGGTCGTTCTATCATTGATTACACCTGCTTTTCCTTTTTATTTTGGCTACCGTACATTCCTTTGAAGACAAAAATAGAGAAAATAACGGTAATGATAAATAATCCGTAGGCAACTGCTGATGCATAGCCGTAGTTATTGTATTTAAAAGCTTGATTATATAAATAGAGCACCATCGTATTTAGAGCACCATCTGGAGAACCAACTCCATCCGTTAGTAACATTGGTAAATCAAATAGCTGTAGGCCACCAATAAGAGACGTAATCATGATATATAGTAAAATTGGCTTTAATAATGGTAGCGTGATTTTCGTAAACGTTTGCCAGCGGTTAGCTCCATCAATTAGAGCGGCTTCATAGTAATCTCGTGAAATACCAGACACCCCTGCCATCACGACGATAAATGAATGCCCAAACCACATCCACGTTAAAATAAGAGACACCGAAAGCTGAGCCGTTGTCGGGTTATTAAGCCAGTTAATGGGCTCAGAGATAATTCCCAAACTCATTAATACCATATTTAATGACCCATGCTGCCAATCTAGTAAAATACCAAATAAAAGCGCAACGGAACTGATTGTGATTAAATTTGGCAAGTAAAAAATGGAACGAAAGAATGCCAACCCTTTCATTTTGACGCGCATATCGGAGAATATTGCTGCTAGCAGTAGCGCGATTCCAATTTGTAAAACAAAGTTTACTCCCCAAATTTTCCATGTATTAAAAAAAGCTTCCACAAAGTATTGATCCGTAAATAAGCGTGTATAGTTGGTTAATCCAACAACATCAGGAGTTCCGCTGCCGGTATAGTTTGTAAAGCTATAATAAAACGTCAGTCCTACGGGGTAGATGCTGAAGATTAAAAAAACAATCCAAAAGGGGGCTATAAAAAGATATCCATATCGATTTACTTTGTTCATCCCTCTACCTTCTTTCTCAATTTTTAAAGGGGGCGACACCCAGCGCCAAGTGTCACCCCTATTTAATTAGCTCTTTGGCACAGTAATATCTGGGTATGCGTTTTTTACTTTTTCATAAAATTCTTTAATAGCTTCATTCTTCGATTTTTTACCTTCTACATATTCTCTGACAGCGTTACCAAAAAGAGTATCAATTTGCTGGTCATATTTTGTTACAATCCCTGCATCAATCTCTTCTGATTGTTTCAAGAAAAATTCATAGTTGTTTTGTCCACCTAAAAATTCGTCGCTGAAATCGCTTTTAATTTGATCCGTTACTGGAAGGTAAGATAATACATCTCCTGTCTCCTTTGCCCAGTCCGTTAGAAACTTATCTTCTTGCGTCATCATTTTGACAAACTTATATGCTAGCTCTTTGTTTTCAGATTTACTGTACACTCCAAGCCAAGTGCCCCCCAAAAAATAAGGCGTTGGTCCATTAGTAACGGCCCAATCTCCAGCTGAATCTTTTACGTTAGGCTTTAATACGCTGTGCAGTCCCCAAGTTGGCAGTACATATGAGAATACTTCCGTTTCAATTTGCTGACCGTTTTCTTTTACTTTTACCTTCTTATCCATTGATTCCAGCCAAGATGGTGACCATTCAGGTGCTAATGCCGTATAGTTCTTTGCACGTAACTCCTTTGCATAATCCATATATTCGATGCGCTCTTTTGTAAGCTTTAATTCGTTGTCTTTATTCACCCATGGCTGAGGATTTGTCCCTTGAGCAAACCAGCGCAGCGCACCTTCATCTGGGAACATACGATACCCTTTTTCTTTCATTTTCTCTGCTACTTTAAACAAGTTTTCCATTGAATTTAACATGCTTCCTACCTGATTTGGATCATCCGTGCCAAGCACTTCTTTTGCAATACTACGCTTATAGTAAATCCCTCCAGGTGTTGTTTGCCAAGAAACAGCGCGTACATTACCCTCTTTGTCTTTTCCTAAATCAAACGTGTAAGGTACATATTTGTCTTCCATCTTATCTACGTTGTAAGGATCCTGGGATAAGTTTTCCCAATACCCAGCGTCCACCCATTGTTTTAAAAACGCGATTTCTCCTGTAAATACATCAGGTGCTCCTACTCCACTTTCGAGTACAGGCTTCAGCTTTGTTGGATAATCTGCGATTGGTACGATTGTTAGTTCTACTTTCACACCATTCTTTTCTTCAAATGTTTTGATTGGCTTTTTTAATTCATCAGTGAATGACCAAATTCGTAAATCCACATCTTTATCGCCCGATGCCTTATTACCGCTCGAACAAGCACCCAGCACGCCGCAAAGTAACACCATGACCATGAAAAAAATCCCCTGCTTTTTCATCTCTTTCTCCTCCTTCTCTATCACATAAAGTCTTCGCGAAAGCGGTTTCGGAAATAAGTTAAAAATAAGTAAATCGAAACCGCTTTCGATTTACTGTAAAAAATAATATTAGCTATTATTTTTTTCTTTTAATGCTAGACAGCTTTCTCGACAGACAAGCTCAACTGGAATGATGTTAGATGAAATTACCTTTTTCTTTTGAGTAATTTGTTCAATTAAGATTTGTGCAGCTTGCTCTCCCATTAAATCCGTATCTTGCCTAATCGTTGTCAATTTCGGGGTAATATACTGCGCCATATCAATATCATCAAACCCAATAATTGAGATATCCTCTGGTACTCCAAGCCCTCGCTCTTTTATGGCTTCGATTGCTCCAATTGCCATATGATCACCAGCTGTAAATACTGCTGTTGGCTGAACCTCTAAATCTAAAAGCTTATTCATTGCTAGCTTTCCTTCTTCAATTGAAAAGAAACCACCGTCTACTAAATAACCGTCTCGAATTGATAAGCCCATTTCTTGCATTGCCTTCTTGTATCCTTCTGCCCTTGCTTCTCCCACAGCATTTATAAAGCTTCCTGCAATGTGAGCAATTCTTTTATGACCGAGCGAATGTAAATATTGAACGGCTAGCTTTCCTCCTTCCACATTATCGGAATACACCGTACTGCATGGTGCTTCCATCATATCAATAACAACAATAGGAAGCTTGCTATTAATTAAATCTTGAATTTGAGAATCATCAGCTCGTGAACAAAATACAATAATCCCATCTACGCCACGGTACATAAAATGTTCCAAATAACTAACATCACGATTGCGCAAATTTCGTGAAGCAAAGATGAGGTCGTATCCTTCACGCTCTGCATGCTTTCTAAAACTTTCAATCACAGCGTTAAAGAACGGATGCTTCATACCAACGCCGTTTTCTTCAGCAAACACAACGCCAATCATATAAGATTTTTTTGTAGAAAGCGATTGAGCATTGGAATTAGGTAAATAGCCCATCTCAGCTGCAGCGCGTAAAATTTCTTGCTTCGTTTTTTCACTAACGTCTGAATAGTTATTTAAAGCTTTTGATACGGTTGTACTTGAAAAACCTGTTTTCTTTGCAACATCATAAATTGTAACCATTGTTTTCTCCTCTTTTACGAAAGCGCTTTCGATAGCGTCATTATAACGTATTCATTTTATATAGACAATACTTATTTTAAAATTTTCAAAAAATAAAATCAACTACTAAACATTTCTTTGAATGTTTTATAAAGTTTTCTGTATATGGTTTTATAAAAAGAAATGTTTTTCTCTACAAAAGAAAGGGTTTTATAACTATAAGTACTAATATAAGAACAATGATTGAAACCATTATTTTGGTAAACAATAGAACTAGTATTAGATGGTATTTATCAAAAAGGAGGAATGAAAATGAAAGTTGTGATTGCTGGCGGTACAGGTTTTGTGGGAAAAGCACTCGTACAAGATTTATTAAAAAAACAGCATGAGGTGTACGTGTTAACTCGGAACGCCAATAAACCCTCTCACGATCCTAACCTTCATTATGTAGAATGGCTAAAAGAAAATGCTAGCCCTGAAAACGTTATTCAGAAAGCTGATGCCTTTATTAATCTAGCAGGTGTTTCGTTAAATAGCGGTAGATGGACAGAAGAACGAAAACAAGCGATTGTCCAAAGTCGAATTTCTTCTACTCGTGAAATCATTCGAATTATGGAGAGCTTAGAGGTAAAACCTTCTGCTTATATTAACGCAAGCGCTGTAGGTTATTACGGAACAGCCGAGCAAGATACTTTCACAGAAACGTCTCCATCCGTTGGGCATGACTTTTTAGCTGAGACGGTTAAAGTATGGGAAGCAGAAGCATCAAAAGCTGAGGATTTAGGAATTCGCACTGTATTTACGCGCTTTGGTGTTATCTTAGGAAAAGACGGTGGTGCATTGTCAATGATTGCCTTGCCTTATCGCTTTTTTGCTGGAGGAACAGTTGGCTCAGGAAATCAGTGGCTTTCATGGGTCCACATTAAAGACGTTGTCGAAATAATTCAGTTTGCAATAGTGAATCAAGACATTCAAGGACCTGTTAACGTCACAGCCCCTACCCCTGTCCAAATGAAAGAGTTTGGCCAAACTGTTGGCGCAGTTTTGCACCGTCCTCACTGGCTTCCTGCCCCTAGTTTTGGCTTGAAACTCATGCTTGGCGAGATGAGTATGATTATTTTAGAAGGGCAGCGCGTAATTCCTGAAAAAATGATTCAACACAACTACCATTTTACATATACTAAATTAGAAGATGCATTACAAGATTTATTATAACGGTGTATGAATGTATCAGATAAGGAGTTTGCTATGAAAGCGACATTATTTAAAAATGCTACAGTTTATCCAATTACATCACAGGCAATACCTAACTGCGACGTACTTGTTGCTAATGGAAAAATCAAAGATGTTGGGCCGAACTTACAGCCTCCTCTGCAAGTGGAAGTCGTTGATTGTAAAAACCAATACTTATTTCCAGGATTTATTGATGTTCATACACACCTTGGACTTTATGACGAAGGCACGGGTTGGGCTGGTAACGATGCAAATGAAACCATCGAACCTCTCACTCCACATATTCGAGCACTGGATAGCGTACACCCGCTTGATTCTGCATTTAAAGATGCGGTTCAGTACGGCATTACAACCGCTCATATTATGCCAGGAAGCGCAAACGTAATTGGCGGCACAACTTCTGTAATTAAAACTACTGGTACCAACATTTCAAGCATGCTCATCCAAGAAACTGCTGGCCTGAAAATCGCGCTGGGTGAAAACCCTAAGCGCATTCACAGTCATGGTAATAAAGAATCAATCACCCGCATGGGTATTATGGGAATGCTTCGCGAAGCATTCTATGAAGCAAAACACTGTGACAATACCGATAGTTTACGAATTAAGCCTCTTGTGCAGGCTTTACGACGTGAAATTCCTGTTCGAATTCATGCTCATCGTGCAGACGATATTTTATCTGCTTTACGTTTTACAGATGAATTTAATTTAGATATCCGTATTGAGCACTGCACGGAAGGTCATTTGATTGCTCACGAATTAGCTGCTAGAAACCTAAAGGTTTGCGTTGGACCTACGTTAACAAGACGCTCAAAGATTGAGCTCAAAAATAAAAGCTGGGAAACTTATCAAGCACTCTGGAATCAAGGTGTCGAAGTGTCCATTACAACTGACCACCCCTACACGCCTATCCAATATTTAAACATCTGTGCTTCCATTGCCGTAAGAGAAGGGTTAGATGAACAAAAAGCACTTGAAGGTATTACCATTGCAGCAGCCAGAAACCTGCGCGTTGATCACCGCGTGGGCAGCATTGAACGTAATAAAGACGCTGATTTAGTACTGTGGAATTATCACCCTTTTCACTACCTAGCTAAGCCGTTGGTAACAATGATTAATGGAAAGATATTATTTAAAAAAAATTAACAAAATAACTATTTTCTTTTTCAAGTTTTTTTAGTATGATACGTACAGAAACATATGAAGAAAACAAATTTATACACATCACTTGTTAACATTTGAAATCGTTGACTTGTAATGGGAAGGCAAATGGTGCGCCACCAGGTAACTGGTTCTAGTGGGTTCGATTCCCACCCCGAAATTTTTTTTACTACTAAAAAATTTCGAGGGTGGGGACTTGAAGGTCCTTTGTATGCCCTCATTCAGGAGGGAAAAGTTATGTTAAGAAAACGTGACCTACAAGACTGTCAATCTCTTTATGACCTAATGACGCATCCAGATGTCTTCCCTTTTGTTCGTCATAAAGCGTATTCTCAAGAAGAGTTTTTATTCGTGACGAAGCAAACAATGGAAGCAGAAGAGCACGGGGAAGTAATCTCACGTACAATTTTGGACGAATGGGGTAACCCAATCGGCACTATTAACCTATTTGACGTGGAAGACCAAGCTGGCTTTTTAGGTACTTGGTTAGGCAAACCATATCATGGTAAGGGATATAATCAGCTTGCTAAAGAAGCATTCTTTAACGAACTCTTTTTTGAACTAGAGATTGAGCGCGTATTTATGCGAATTCGAAAAGTAAATATCCGCTCGCTGAAAGCAGCTGAAAAGCTACCTTATGCAGTCCTTGCTAATGAAACAAGAAAAAGCTTATACGATGAGATCAACCGAAATGAAGAAGTATATGACTTATATGAAATCCCAAAGGATTTATATACACTTTACTATATGCGCCACGAGCAAGAAGTTCATGAAGATCACCAGTTAAAAGAAGCGTAGAGAGCAAATCCATCTCCATGGATAGCTCTTTTTTTATGTTTGACTATTGGTTTAAAAAGTACCAAAGTTGGTGAAACTTAGTACAGAAATGAACTACTTGGAGGGATTTTAATGGCTGATAAAAAGCGTCATGAAAAAACGAAAAGTACACTACGAAGCGCACAAGAAGTAACGTATTCTCATGAATTTAAGTTAGCAGACCAAGCTGGTGGCTATACTAAAAAGCAATCTAGGCATTAACCTCTTAGCAAGAGAAGGCAGCTTATACAGGTGCCTTCTTTTTATATGCGGTTATTTTTTAACAATAATAAATTGCTATGTCAGTAAGAAGACATTCCACATATAAACTCTCATTATGCACAGCAAAAGATATACACATAACTTACTAACATATATGTGGATAATGTGCATAAGTCGTTAATAACTCCATTTAACAACCGCTATGACCTGGTATAACAATGTGAATATTTTATAGGAATTTTCAGAATTATTGTTGATAATGTGTATAACTCTGTTAATATCCTCATTTTGTATGCACTTTCATTATTTTTCTACTGTGGATAACTATTATGCTAAACATCCTTACCTCCTCTACTTTTTTACTTTCTTACAATATTATGACCTGCATAATAAAAAGGCAGGTTTCCCTGCCTTTTTGTTATGAATATGACTCAGAATGATTAACATTAGTAGACTTAATTTCTTCATAGGTTACGTTTTCTTTCGCCTGGAGCATGATCTCATATTGACGAAGACGTAATTGGAATACAGAAAGTGGGTCACTATACACCGTCAGACTTTCCTTCATCTCATTAAGTGCATCCTTACTGCAATCAATTGTTTCATGAGATTCTTCAACTGCTCCGTGCAGCTCTTGGATAGGTGGCTCAAAGAAGAGATGAATATCCACTTCCAGAGACTTCTCAAATAAATCAAATTGTAGGAAAAACTTATTTAGTACAGATGCCGTAACATCTTCATACTCTTCATTTTCAATATACTTTTTGTACTGATTATAAAGCATCGTTTTATTTTGCGAGAACGAGCCAAAAATCTTTCCTGCACTTTTCAAGAGAAATTGCGCTGGATTCACGCGTAAGAAGATGTTTTCTTCTTCTAACTGCATGCGCGTTGTCATTCGATTGATATCACGTTTCCAATCATCCAGTACTTTAAAATCACACTGGAGCAAAAAGCGTTCTTTTTCATACATTTCATTGAAGCTATTCCCCATATCTTCAATGTAAGATTGCATGTCTTGAAAATGATCATTGCACTGCTTCATCCACTCATGCAGTGACGCTCTAAACTCTGGTAAAAGTTCCTTTTCAATATACTCTTGAATTTTCTCGTTCATCTTCTTGTTTAGTTCCAGGTGTATTCGACGGAAATCACTCTCTTCGCTTAGCATACTAGAACACTCACGCAGCAACTTAGGAAGGTTATTCGTTAACGCTTGCTTCATTTGATCTTTAATCCCTTGATACACGTTTACCAGCTCGTGAACAGCTTCGCTTTCTTTATCTTCTAGCGTATTAATAAAACCGTTAACGCGAACAAGCATATCTTCATTCCAGTGAATAGCTTGCACGTATCCACTCTCCTGCTCCGCACGCTGTTTTAATAAATCAGAAAGCGTTTTGCGAATAAACGTTAATAAATTGCTAATGCGACGCTCCTGGTTATCTTGGCGGCTAGTGAATCGGAAATTTTCTTTCATAAATCGAGCTATGCTACCTCGCTCATCTAGCTCGTATACCGAAGCATACGGTAGAATGCTTGCTTCTGGAAAGTCAGCGTGAATAAAAGCAGACGTTTCTTCAACAAAACGCTCCATTTCGCGCTCATCTTCCAGTGCATTTATTTTGTTTAATACGAAGTGAATAGGAAGCTCTGGTGCTTGCTTTTTCACGACTAACAACATATCTCGCTCTTTTTCTGTAAAAGGCTGATTTGCATCCAGCACAAATAGTAACCCGTCTGCAATAGGAATATACTCAAACATATACTGAGCTTCATCCATTTGCCCTTTAAAGCCTGGAATATCAATGATACTGTAGTGCTGATCTTGTAAAAAGCGATTTGGCACTCGAACTTCTAAGCACGTATCAGCTTCGCTTACTTCCTTCAACTTACTAAAAGAATGCCACTCTGTACTCGTATTGATTTCTTTTGACGAACGCTGATTCACTTTAAATTCTTCATCATGGGAGACTAAGATTGGTACATTATTCCCGCCTGCTACATGCTCGTTTAATATAGCATTAACAATTGAGGCTTTATCACTTTGCACCGCACCCGCCACCATAACGTATTTCGTTTTTAAATCTGCAAATGAACTGGCTAGCCAATTAAACTTATAACCCACTTCAAGTCCATGACGTCTTCCCCACTTCGTAATATTTTCACCGAGTTCAAGGAAGTACGTTAAGCCATCTATATCACTTGATGATTCAAAAACGAGACGCTCTGCTTCTTGTAAAGCAGGTGAAGCAATTGATGATGTAAACTGCTCATTCCATGCCAAGATAGCAGCCGAAGGAAATAAAGAGCGTGCTTGACTCGTAACTTTTAACCAGTTAGCAAGCAAATGTGGCACAACGTCATGAAGATCACGCATTGCGTATTGGCCATTAATCAGCTCTCTATACGTCTCTTCATACAGGCGAGAAATTTCTTGCCAGTATTCATATAAACCTACTTCTACATTTAAGAAAATGTTATTAATAGTTTTGACCCAAGCTAGGTATGAGTCTTGACCAACGTAGCTCTTCCACAAGCCACAAACCAGCTGCTTAAAATGTAGCTGATCGACTTTATAGAAGGTAATAAGGGCCTGATAAAAATAATCGGGTGCGAATGATTTTGTATAACCTTTATCGACATATTTCTTTAATGTATCAAACCATTTTAACGATTCAGTACGAATTGCTTCGTCCACAGCCAGCTCTACGGCGCTTGTCCAGTCGCTCTGCTCTTCGTAAAATTCTCGTGCTAACGCGGTAACGTTCGGATAACTAGGCTGAGTTGATACAAGTTTTTTTATTATTTCATAAGATCGCTCCGAATTTTGCTGCTCTTTATATAACGAGAATAGCTTTAACCCAACTTCTGCTGTGAGCGTGCTAGATTCCGAATCGATAGCGGTGTACACCTCTTCAGCAATCGATAAGAGTCCAAGCTCATAGTAAGCATCCCCAATATTTTTCTTTGCCCATAACTCAAGTTCTCCACTTACATTTTCCCACTTATAAATAGCTGCCTCAAAGTCTTTGTTATGAAAATAGACTTCCCCTTGGGAAAAACGAATAAATGATAGTTCATAAAACTCTTGCTTTTGCTCTTCCAAAAGCGCTTCACCTAACGCCATAATTGGATTAGATAAATTTTCTTCTGAAAGCAAGGTTTCATAGTACTCCTTCTGAATTAAATGCCTTTCAATTGTCATTCATCTATTCCTCCATCTATGTATAGAAATTCAACATTTTCAATGATTTCTTCCTATTATTTTAACAGAAATCTCCGTAAGAAAAATTTCATTTGCATGTCAATTGCTGAATTGTAACCTTTTTTTCAATTAACCTATCAACCTGATAATAAAAAAAGCATAGTGATGATCATTCACTATGCTTTTTTACTAGTTATGATGTTTTTTTCTTTTTAATTTGACCAATGCCAAGCGCTTTTGCCTCTTTGTTTAAATCCTTTAATAGACTAGCCGTCATTAAAGCCATTACGGCAGAGAACGGTAGCGCTGCTATAATCATGGTATTTTGTAACGCTTGAAGTCCGCCAGAGTATAAAAGCACTAGCGCAATAACTGTAAGCGTAATTCCCCAAACAAGCTTAACGCTGTTTGCTGGGTTTTGTGAACCATTTGTTGTCATCATTCCAAGCACAAACGTACCTGAGTCTGCTGATGTAATAAAGAATGTAGCAACAAGAATAATCGCTAAAATTGACATAAGGGTTGCTAGCGGATAGTTTGCAAAAACACCAAACAGAGATTCTTCTGTTGCCAGCTTTGAAATTTGTGCAATACCATTACGTTCTAACGTTAACGCAGATCCTCCAAATACAGAGAACCACAGGAAACCAATTAGAGAAGGTACCATTAACACAAAGATAACGAACTCACGAATTGTACGACCTTTTGATACGCGTGCAATAAAGATTCCAACAAACGGTGACCATGCAATCCACCAAGCCCAATAGAAAATCGTCCAGCCGTTAATCCACTGACGGCCTTCTTCATTTAATGGTGCAATACGGAAGCTCATGTTCACTAATGTTTGCAAATACTTCCCAAGTGTATCCGTAAAGATATTTAGCGTAAATAGCGTTGGACCTAATATAAACATTAATGCAAATAAAGCAAATGCTAAAATCATATTCGTATTACTTAAAATCTTAATACCTTTTCCTAATCCCGTTAAAGCTGAGATAATAAATAACACTGTCACCACAAGAATAATAATGAATTGCGTGACAATATTGGATGGTACATCAAACAAATAAGATAAACCACCGTTAATTTGAACCGCACCAAACCCAAGCGTTGTCGCTACACCAATGACAGTGGCAATAACTGCAATAACGTCAATAATTTTACCAAGTACGCCATCTGCATATTTCCCTAAAATTGGCTTCAATGTTGCGCTGATTAATCCACGCTCTCCTTTTCGAAACGTAAAGTATGCTAGACACATCGCAACAATACCATAAATAGCCCACGCATGAATTCCCCAGTGGAAGAACGTAAAGCGCATTGCGTCTTGCAGACCTGCGTCTGTCCCTACTCCTCCTGTTGGAGAGCTGATCGCATAATGACTAATAGGTTCAGCTGTGCCCCAGAACACAAGACCGATTCCCATTCCTGCACTAAAAAGCATGGCAAGCCAGGTTGGGCGTGAAAACTCAGGCTTGTCCTCCTGTTTCCCGAGTTTAATTCGACCAATCGGACTTACTAATAAATACAAACAAACCAATACAAACAAAGACACCACAATTAAATAATACCAACCAAATGAATCAGTAATAAAACCTTGAATGGCTCCCGTTACGCTTTCAAGCGTTTTAGGTGCACTCACACCAAAAATAACTAATAATGCCATGATGGCAATCGAAACATAAAAAACTGTTGAAACTTTTTTCATTTGAAATTAAAAACTCCCATCTTTGATAAATTCGCAGAGGGCTTTACTTCAATTGGAGAACACAAACAATATGCAAAACCAAATAGAAAACAATATTTTTTTATGAAGCAATAATAACTAACCCTTAAAGATTGCGTTAAGACGTACTTAAGCTACATCATTTTTACTTAGCTAATATTCCTCATGTAACACTAAGCAACCAAGACCTACCTGCACTTTACATATACAGGAAGGTTTGTTGACTTGGAATTTATAGAACTGGTTGTATGGTGAAGAAGTTTATACTTGCTTTTTCGTGGGCATGCTTTTTAGCATTACGTTCTCTAGGTAATAAGGGGGATTGGTGTATTGCCATAGTATATAGTAACATATCTCTACAAGAATGTCTGTTTTTTAAGCATATTCGTTTACACCTTGCCTGTGCACCCTTTAATATTTGAGTTCGTACACTAAAAATCTTTCGAGTGAATTTCGTAGTGATAAACCTTGAATTTCAATTTCTTCTTTCAGCTGGAATGGCGTGCGCCGAGTTAAAAAATCCGTGTAATCCTCTGAGCTATAGTAAAGAATAATAGTTACGGGCCGATAGCTGTTTCCCACTGAATCTAAGATATTCCCAACGACTTTCATAAAAATCTGAATGGAAAACGGGTTAAAAAAGTAAAAGACAGTATCTCGAATATCAATCTCATATTCTTCTGCTAAGCAGCATTGAAAAGACAGCTCAGCTCGGCGGTGGTGATATTTCTTCAAGTAACTTTGCTTATTGAGAAGCGCTTCTTTATAAAATTCTTCATTCATCTCAACACCCACTACAGATGCTTGATAACGATAATGTAGATAAAAATTTAATCGCCCTTTTCCACACCCAAAGTCGACAACTCGATCCGAAGAGCTTAGCGATACCTTCGCAAATAACTGGTCAAGACCTTTGTATGGTGTAGGCTCATAGCGATGATAATGCAGTGAATCGTAAAAGCCTTTTTGATTTCCAATTGTTTGTATATTTAACAACTCGTCATAAAAATGATCCGTCATGTTAATACTCCTTTTTATTTGCCCCATACATTAATACCTACTTTCTTATTCTTTCAAACCTCATTCTCCTGATTTAAAATAATTTTATTTCAAATAGCTTGATTTTGAGTAAAAATAGTCGAAATAGTAAAGAGAGTTTGTTTAAAAGGAGCGCATGTAATGATAAATATAAATACTAGCACACAGGTGCTGAAACAAGATTCAGTCCTCGCTGCGCTAGAAAAGTCTTTAGCGATGATTGAATTCGATTTAAACGGCAATGTCCTTTGGGTTAACCAGCTTTTTGCTCAAACACTTGGATACGGGTGCGATGAAATGATTGGAATGAACCACCGTTCTTTTTGCACACCTTCATTTTATAACAGTATGGAATATGCCCAGCTTTGGCACAACCTACGATTAGGTAAAGCGTTTCAAGAAAAGATTCAACGAATCACAAAGCACGGAGAGCTTTTATGGCTAGAAGCAACTTATACTCCAGTCTTAACTGAACGGAATGAGGTAGAAGCTGTTATTAAAGTTGCTACAAATATCACAAAGCGTGAACAAACTACATCTCATTTTGTTAATGATCTAGACTTCATGTCTGAAAGCTTAAAGAAAAAAGCGGAAGAAGGAATTACTACAGTTCAGCACATGTCTGCTTGCATTCAGCATATTGTCGAAGATGTGAAAAAAAATATGGATATACTGTCTGAGCTTCAAACCCAAACAGACTCTATTCGTGGTATGGTCAAAACGATTCAAGATATCGCGAGCCAAACGAACTTACTCGCATTAAACGCAGCCATTCAAGCAGCTCATGCTGGTGAACATGGAAAAGGATTCGATGTAGTTGCAAAAGAAGTGCGCCATTTAGCTACCCGAGCAAACGAATCAGCAAAAGAGGTTCACAATAAAGTAGAAGAAATAACATCGGTTGTACACACCATTTTAAACGAGACGAACGCTTCTGAAAAAGCAATTAAATTAAGTAGAGAACAAATTGAAAAAGCAATTGCTAAATTTGTCTCAATTGATGAAGATGCTGAGTACTTGGAAACACAAACTAAAGCGCTAACAAAACTGTTAGAAGCATAAGGACGTTTTATACTAAAAAAAGCCTGAGAACTATCTCAGGCTTTTCCACTATTATTTCCACTCTGCTACGCGATTGATTGGTAAACGAACTGATGGATGACCTTCATCAGCTGCTTTACCGATTGAAATAAGCATCACTGGTACATGTCGTTCTTTATCCATTCCGAACACTTCTGTTACCTTCTCTTTTTCATATCCACCAATTGGGTTTGTATCATATCCGTAGGCACGTGCTGCTAGCATGATTTGCATAGATACAAGCCCACCGTCAATTAAGACAACATCTTTCATATCTTCAGTTGAAATTGTTTCAAAGTATGAAGAAAATGCTTGTTTAATATTGTCTTTTACGTCTTTTGGCATATAGCCTACTTCTACTGCCTTGTCATAAATTTCATCGAAGTATTCAACGTTTTGAATATCTCCAAATACCGCAATAACAGCTGCAGATGTTTCAACTTGAGTACTGTTAAACTTCGCAAGCTCTGCAAGCTGTGCTTTTGCTTCATCGCTTTCAATTACTAAAAAGCGCCATGGCTGCATGTTAACTGAAGATGGTGCAGTTGTTGCCACAGTTAGAATTTCTTCCATTTCCTCGCGACTGATTTTTACAGTTGGATCGTAGCGTTTAATTGAACGTCGCTCTTTTAAAATTTTATTGAAGTCATTTGTTGTTTGCATGTTAAATCTCTCCTCTTATGGTTATTTTTATATAAGTGCTTACTTAAAGTTATCTACTTTTATTAATGCAACTTTTACTACCTTACTCTCATTTTCTCGTTTTGTAAAATAATTAGCCTCTCGAAATAAATTAAAAATATTTTCTGATAAAAACCTTCACATAATAGACTAAATTTGTGCATTTATTCCGTGGTAAAATAAAGGATGCATTCTTACTTTTAATTATTGGAGATGACATAAGATGTTCTGGACAGTTATTGTTATTGTTGTTGTCAGCGCTCTTAAACTTTTAATTACATGCCTTCCTACCCCAGTCGTAGAGTGGCTTCACGGTAAATTTAAGCTACACCCTACCTTATCGATAGATTCAGCTGTTGTGAAGAGAAATGGCAGCACAATTGAAGGTGAAGAGAAAACACAAATTATTGAAGCCTTTAACAAAGCGACGTTTCTAGATCAGTACTACGTACACGATGGGAATCGAACTCACTATCTCAACCTTGAGCAAAATGAAACTCCCGTTATTATTCACAGTGTACACGGCAAGCATACCTTTGAACTGTTTATATACAGCTACAGCGATCATGTGGATGTAGTGAAAAAATTTAAAAAGAAAGTACTCGCTTATCGCATGCTTTCAGACGAATTTCAAACAAACATGTATGTATCATAAAAAACACCAAGGTGTATGTTCACCTTGGTGTTTTTGGTAGTAAAGAATAAATCAAATAGCGCGTAGTACATTCACTTTTCGCTCAGCGCAATCTTTAATCCAATCAGTGCAAATAGCGAGCCTTCAATCCAGTTAACGTTTCGTGAAACAGCTGGCCGTTTACGTAAGACTGTTCCTACTTTTCCAGCAAATAAACTGATTAATACAAAGACAAAAAGCGCTTGAACTAAAAACGTAATGCCATATACGAGCATTTGAAATGCTGCACTTCCATGGCTATCAGTAACAAACTGTGGTAAAAATGCCAGAAAAAACAGGGATACCTTTGGGTTCAAGATATTCATGATAATTCCTTTTTTGTAGAGTGCACCATAGCTTACTTGTTGAGTCTTCTCTACCTCTAAAGGAGAACTTTTTGCTGTAAATGCTTTATAAGCTAAATACAGTAAATAAGCGGCACCTGCATATTTAATGATAGAAAATGCAATAGACGATTGATATAAAAGTGCGCTTACGCCTAAAATCGTCGCTGAAATATGAACAATTAGACCTGTACATAAACCAAACGACGTCGCAATACCCGCATTTTTCCCATTAGAAATACTCTGAGCAAGCACAAATAAATTGTCTGGCCCTGGCATAATTGTAAGCAATAGAGCTGCTCCTAAAAAAGATAGCCAAATTAAGAAATCCATTGTCAAAACTCCTATGTATTATTTGCATTCAAACGACAATACTGCATTGAGCGTTCCTAGCTCAACATTGGGCATTCCACCACTATCAAAACAAGAGTTCGTTAGCGTACGCAGCTCTTTATTATTAAAGTAGGACTCTGAAAACACAAGTGATGCTCCTACGACAAGTACGACAGAAGAAATAACAGATAGCCTTTGAAGATTTGTTATTTTTTTAATAGTCCATCACCCTTTTTCTATATTTTAACATATATTCAAACAAAAAAAGCAGCATCTTATAATAGAAGCTGCTTTTTACTATGACTTATTTTACCCACTGCACTACATCGTCAAATTCTCTTCTTGTTTTCTCACGCTGTGGATTTTCAAGACGGTAACCAAATGCAACCATAACAGAGATATCGTATTGGCCATTCTCAAGAAGTCCTTGCTCTTTTAAAAGCTCATGCGTTTTTTCATAATTAAAGCCTTCAATTGGACAAGAATCAACACCAATTTGCGCTGCTGCTGTCATCATGTTTCCAAGTGCGATATACGTTTGCTTACTTGCCCAGTCAAACAGCGAACGGTCACTTTCAAATAAACGAGCGTCTTCTTCTTGGAACGCTCTGAATCGTGGTAAAACCGACTCTAACACATCTTCTGGCATCTCTTTAACCTTTTTTTGATGATTCATTGCGTATTCTGAGTCATAGCGTGCATCCGTACGCGCTAGAATGATAACAAAATGACTTGCTGTTGGCAGTTGTCCTTGCGCGCCCCATGAAACTTCTTTCAAGCGACGTTTTAGGTCTTCGTTCTCAATCACTAAAAACTTCCATGCCTCATAACCTAATGAACTTGGAGATAAACGCCCTGTTTCCATAATGAAACGAAAGTCTTCATCTGACACTTTCTTTGTCGAATCAAACTCTTTCGTTGCGTGACGAAAATGAAACGCATCTAGAATTTCTTGTTTCTTTGCTTCGTTGCTCATGATACATCCACCTTTCTTCTCTAATCAATTTCTATGTGTCATGGTAATGAATTTGATTGCAGAATACAACTATTTAGCTTTTAATAATTGTCACTTCACCGACTTTACGATGAAGCTTAAACGAATTATTTATTTTTAACCCTTTATGAGTCGACCAATACCTTTAATTGATTTGTCAATCTGTTCATGGTAATCAAGCGCATCTAAAAAAACAAACCCTTCAATCATCACTAGCGTAAGAGCAGATAGCTCGTCTCGCTCCTCTTCACTATCCACCTTAATTTCTCGTGTAATACAGTCCAAAAATGTAGCACACATTTGATTTCCAACTGAGTAAAAAGGTTCTTCTTTTTTTGCTGCAATAGCAGCAAGCTCTAAGCATAGCTTAATGTAGGGTTTAATGCCCGGGTGTTTCATCATTTCGCGTAGATAAGGTAGTAAATCAACAAAATTTTTTTGCTCTGTGCGTGCACTATCCAATATTGTAATGAACTCATCAGTAATAGAATTTAAAGCTACTGTTAGTAGTTCTTCCTTATCCCTAAAATAGTGCATGAGCATGCGATCACTCGTGCTTGCAGCTTCTGCTAAATTTCGTAAAGTAGCTGTTTGCACCCCATTTTCAAGAATATATATTGATATATCTTGAACGATCTGATTTTTTCTTTTTTCTCCTTTTTTCATGCGATCAGTTCCTTCTTGTGTTTTTATGTAGTATATGCTACATTTTAATTATGTAGCAAACACTACATAATTATACTTGGAGGTTATGTACATGAGTCAGCCTGTTAAAAGCGTTACTTTTTCAAGCGATAAGCCGTATCTATTAACCCAAAAGCAAATATTTTTACTAACAGCTGTAGGTGTTATTTTTTGGTTTGTCGGTGCAATGTGTGTTAAGTTTGGTTCTGCTTTTGGTTTTTTCGGACCAACTGCTAGCATTTTCTCATTTGGAGCTGGAATTCTTATTTCTTGGCTATCTGTTAGGTTCATGGTTAAACTAGTTGGCTTATCCGCTCCACAAATTGTGCCCGGTGTTAGCTTTGGTCTAGCAGTTGCCACTTTTTTTGACGGGATTTTTATCACATGGGGGCCAACTTTGTACGGTTCTTCCTACGATGAAATTACACTTGGAGCTGCTTGGATTCTATGGGGAGCGTGCACGTTTCTTACAGCTGCTTTTGTTGAGGCTTGGCGCAGAGATATATAAATTCTTATAAAAAAAACCGTGTAGAAGTAATTCCAACTAAACTTTTACACGGTGTTCTTTAGTTTTCAGTGACAGGAATTCAACTTTCACTGCCAAACGTTGATGAATTAGTATTATTGCTTTCATTCTACGATAGCTCTGGATCTTACAAGAAGTTGCTTTATTCATGGCTACTAATACATTCAATTTGTTTTCCTTCCTTACATCTACAAAAACACCTAACATTCTGTGCACTTTTTTGTTGGAGAGAATAATTCTTACGTATCTCTCATCTCAACCTTTCAAATCTTATCTTTTGTTCCCTTGTTACATAGTGTTACCACAAAACAGAAGATTCTTGTAAAGGAGAATAACATATGCAGACAGAGTCGTCCTTAAAAAGGTTAAATCTATTTTATAGAGGAACATTTCAGTAGCTTAAGATTCTACTTCTACTTTCTCCTATGTTCACCCGCCTCTTTCAAGAGTACGTCGTTTCTTATCTAATCATTATGTTGTGTATCACATGCGGTAACCTCGTTATTGAATTGATTGCTACTTTAGAATTTGGTGACGAGCCAAAGCGATATTTTCCTCTTTTCTTAGCATTGAGCCTACCAGTTAGCATTGGACTTCTTGTCATTTGGGGCATACGCTCTAAGTTATAGCCCTTCTTCTGCAGTTGAAAATTCCTTCCTCAAACGATATGTTTAAGACACAAGATTTTTCAAAAGAAAACGAGGAACTACTATGAAAAAAATTCTACTTGTCGATGATGATTTACATATTCTTAAGCTTGTAACTATTCACCTATCACAAGCTGGTTATGATGTGTTACAAGCGAAGCATGGAAGCGAAGCGCTAGAAAGGTTACAGAAGGAAAACGTTAATTTAGCAGTCGTTGATGTAATGATGCCTTTTGTAGATGGCTATACCCTGACGAGAGAAATTCGTCGCTTATACGATATTCCCGTTATTTTGCTCACTGCAAAGAGCCAGATTGAAGATAAAGAACAAGGCTTTTCAGCTGGAACAGATGATTATCTCGTAAAGCCGTTTGAACCAAAAGAGCTACTGTTTAGGATTCAAGCGCTCTTACGAAGATATGACACGGAAGAAGATGCTTTCGTTATTAAGTTAGGACAGACAAGCATTAATAAGAAGAGCTACGAAGTCAAGGTGAGAACAAAAACACTGCTTTTACCCCTGCGAGAATTTGAGCTACTTGCTTTTCTCGCCACTAATTCGATGCGCGTTTTTTCCAGAGAAAATTTAATTGAACATGTATGGGGCCTTGATTATGAAGGAGACTCGAGAACTGTAGATGTTCACATTAAGCGTCTGCGGGAGCGCTTTGCCGGTTTGACAGACGACTTTCATATCAAAACGGTCCGTGGAGTTGGCTATTCGTTGGAGACAAAACAATCATGAAATCTCTTTATAGTAAATTTGTTGTTGTTACCGCTAGCATTATGGTGCTTAGCAGTGTATTAGCTTTTTTAGGTTCAAACCTTTACTACCAGCAAAAGCTAAAGCCATCAAACGATGCTAAGAATACAGAGATTGCTCTCGATATTGCTGAGTTCATCAATGAAAACCCAAATATTCAATTGACGAATTACCTTGAGAATATCGCTGAAGTAGGCTATCAAATTTATCTTGTTGATACAGATGAACGCGATCATTTTTTCGGAGCAGCATTCCGAGATACAGCATTAAAAAATGAAGTGAAAGCAAAGGTTTTAAATGGTGATATCTATCATGGAATGCGCCAGTTCCCCAAGCAAACGTTTGTAACAGGCTTTTTTGCAAATGAACTTACCAATACAATCGGTGTTCCAATTACGCATGACAGTAAGTCGTATGCCCTCTTTTTACGACCAGACATCAAGCTTTTGTTCAATGAAATGCATCTATTGCTAGCATGGCTATTGGCACTTACTATTTTACTTAGTATTATTCTTGTTTTATTTAGTACGAACTATTTGGTAAAACCGATTTCGAGCCTAACAGCAGCCACAAAAGTATTAGCGGCTGGAAACTTCCAGCCTAAGCTTCAAATGAAGCGAAACGATGAGCTTGGTGAACTCTCAAAAAGCTTTTTACAAATGGCT
Organism: Priestia sp. GS2; assembly: GCF_036409025.1. Lineage (NCBI taxonomy): Bacteria > Bacillati > Bacillota > Bacilli > Caryophanales > Bacillaceae > Priestia > Priestia sp. GS2. The sequence continues at coordinate 40,724 of NZ_JAZGJX010000002.1, forward strand.
CAAAAGTTAGAACAGCTTGATGAGATGCGAAAAGAATTTATTTCAAATATCTCTCATGACATTCAATCTCCACTGTCCACTATTAAAGGGTATACCGGCCTTTTGGAACAAGAAAACTTAACAAACGATGAAAAAAGGCAATATATCTCCGTTATTAATAGTGAAATTACTCGATTATCGATTTTAACCCAACAGCTGTTGCTTCTTGCTTCCCTTGATCGAAACGAAGATATTATGAAGCCTCAACGCTTTCATATCGGAAAGCAAATTGAAGATTTAATTCAAACGCACCAATGGGCAATTCGTGAACGAGAATTGATGATTACTTATTCTCTTCCAGACATTACGATTGTAGGAGACCCTTCGCTGCTAAGCACGGTGTGGGATAACCTATTAACAAATGCGATGAAATATAATAAACCAGGTGGAACGATTGATGTTTCAATGAAAGTTGCTGATGATTATTTGATAGTCTCGTTCCAAGATACAGGAATTGGTTTAAGCACTTCACAGGAAAAGCGTATCTTTGATCGCTTTTATCGTGCTGATACCGCTCGTTCACAAACCGTAGAAGGAACTGGGCTTGGGCTTTCAATTGTTTCAACAATTGTGAAGCTTCATAACGGAGAAATTACGGTAGACAGTCAAGAAGGAAAAGGCACGTTATTTCAAATTGAACTTCCCATCTCCTGAAGCTACATCCCACTGGATGTGGCTTTTTTCATTTGTAACCTTCCGTTCATCGTCCATTCATAAAAGGCTTATACACTAAAAGTACGAAATCAAATTGGAGGAGATTTTGATGAACATCGCATGGAAAGAAATCAAAAAAAACAAAGCAAAATTTCTTATACTAGGTTCCATTATCTTTCTTGTAAGCTTTTTAACTTTTATTATTTCAGGCCTTGCAAATGGTCTATCGCAGGATAACGCAGCACTCATTAAAAATTTGCCTGACGGACAGTTCTACATGACGGAAGAAGCAGAAGAAACGTATAACCTCTCGTCAATTGACCGTTCTGTTCAGGAGAGTGTTCTAAAAGATTATAAAGGTGCTGTAGCTTTTTCAATTGGAATGGGTTTTGTAAATGATGAACGAGATAAACAACGTAGTGTTTCCTTTGTCACATCAACGGATTCAAAGCTATTTCCAAATCTAAATCAAGGTGAAGTTGTACTAGACGCTTCTTTGAAAAAAGAAGGAATCAAAGTTGGCGACACCCTTACTCACGACCAATATGATGGGACGTTTATGGTGAAAGGCTTTGTCGATGAAGCCAAATATAATCATACACCCGTTGCTTACATTAATGAGAGAGACTATCAAAGAATGTTTGCCACAAAAGAGATGCAGCTAATTTTCTTACCAAACATAGATGAAGCTCCATCTTTTAATGGTCTTCAATCTTTTTCAAACAAAGAATTTTTAAGTACCATCCCAAGCTACAGTGCTGAACAAATGTCATTGAATATGATCATTTGGTTTTTAATTATTATTAGCGGTATGCTGTTTGCCATTTTCTTTTATATGATGAACGTTCAAAAAATTGGACTGTACGGAATTCTAAAAGCAATTGGAATGAAAACGAGCAGGCTGTTTACCATCATGTGGACGCAAATGCTGATTATCACTGCTGCTTCTATTGTATTAGCCATTACATGTAGTCAGCTATTCAACCTAATAGCACCTGAAGGAATGCCGTTTAGCTTACCTGTTCTAACTACTCTTCAGCTTGCTGGTGTGTTTTTGACTATTGGCTTTATCGGCTCGACGTTATCTGGTATACAAATTAAAAAGATTGAACCTTTAAAAGCAATTCAGCAAGGAGAGATGTAAAATGACGACTTTTACAATAAAAGATGTAAAAAAATCGTTTCTAAGCGGCGAACAAACGGAAGATATTTTAAAAGGAATTAAGCTTTCATTAAAAGAAGGTGAAATTACGGCTCTTGTTGGTGCATCAGGTTCTGGAAAAAGCACGCTTCTCACAATTGCAGCTGGACTACAGTCCGCATCGAGCGGACACATTATATTTGAAGGAAATGACTTGGTAACCATGAAACCTGAACAAATACGGAAACTGCGTGCAAGCAAGTTTGGGTTTGTGTTTCAATTTGCTCACCTTGTGCCATTTTTGACGGTTGAAGAACAGCTTCTCTTAATGTTAGACGTAGCCGAAGTATCAATGTCAAAACGAGAAAAGAAGCAAGAAGTACAGCATATCTTAAAACTTGTAGAAATGGAGCATCGAAAGAGCGCATACCCTCCTTCTTTATCAGGAGGAGAAAAACAGCGCGTCGCAATTGCTCGAGCCATCATCCACAAACCAAAAGTATTATTTGCTGATGAACCAACGGCAAGCCTTGATTCAAAGCGTTCAAAAGACATCATGGTCCTTTTACAAAAGTTAACAGAGTCCCTAAAAATCACCACGCTCATCGTTACGCATGATGAAGAAATGCTTACCTATACAAATCGGGTGATTCGTATGAGCGATGGCATTATTATAAATAATTAAAAAAACAACCTTTTCACACCTAACACGGTGAAAAGGTTGTTTTTTTATTTTTTAGATGGTCTACCGATATACTCCATGATAAAAAATCTTTAAAATGCTAACCCTACATCCTATAGTGTTATTTTTTCAAAGTATGATACATAGTGTCCCATATTCAGTTACTGACTTGTTACGTTATACCAACTAGAAAGCGACGAAAGAAGGAATGCTTATGCCAGAGCAAGAATTAGCAAGAGGTTTAAAAAATAGACATGTCCAATTAATTGCTATTGGAGGTGCCATTGGTACGGGACTATTTCTGGGATCAGGAAAGTCCATTAACTTAGCGGGACCTTCTATTTTGTTTGCCTATATGATTACAGGACTAATTGGTTTTCTCATTATGCGCTCACTAGGTGAATTACTCTTAAGCAACCTTAATTATCACTCTTTTGTCGATTTTGTTCGTGATTATTTAGGAGACATGCTTGGGTTTATTACAGGTTGGACCTATTGGTTTTGCTGGATCTGTATCGCTATGGCTGATTTAACAGCTATTGGACTTTACACTCAATATTGGTTTCCATCCGTATCGCAGTGGATACCAGGCCTCATTGCGCTTGTGATTTTACTCATCATGAACCTAGCAACGGTCAAGCTATTTGGTGAAATGGAATTTTGGTTTGCATTAATTAAAATCATTGCCATACTCGCTTTAATTATTATAGGTACTTTTATGATTATTAAAGGTGCGTCCACACCAAATGGAACAGCTAGAGTGAGTAACTTATGGATTCACGGAGGCATGTTTCCAAATGGCATGAACGGTTTTATTCTCTCATTCCAAATGGTTGTATTTGCTTTTGTAGGAATTGAGCTTGTAGGATTAACGGCAGGAGAAACAGAGAATCCTGAGCGCAATATCCCACTTGCTATTAACAATATCCCTATTCGAATTTTACTTTTCTACATCGGTTCCCTTTTCGTCATCATGAGCATCTACCCTTGGAATGATGTAGACCCCTCTCAAAGCCCATTTGTGCAAGTGTTCGCTGCAATTGGCATCATTTCCGCTGCTACGATTGTTAACTTTGTCGTCTTAACATCAGCTGCTTCGGCAGGAAATAGTGCTGTATTCAGTACAAGCCGCATGGTTTATTCCCTGGCTAAAGACCAAGATGCACCAAGTTCTCTAGCAAAAATCAATGCGCGACAAGTGCCTGCAAACGGACTCTTTTTCTCAGCTGTGATCATTTTAATTGGAGTTATTTTAAATTACACCATGCCAGAAGGTGTATTTACTTTAATCACGAGTATTTCAACCGTATCATTCATTTATATATGGGGGATTATCGTTATTTGTCATATGAAATACAAAAAAGAACGTCCTGATTTAGCAAAAGAAAATCCGTTCAAAATGCCACTTTACCCCTATACTAACTATTTAGTTTTAATATTTTTAGCATTTATTTTAGTGGTATTAACTCTCGCTTCAGATACGCGTGTTGCACTATTTGTCACGCCTTTTTGGTTTATTTTGCTCGTTGTTCTCTATAAAGTTAAAAAAACAAAACAAGATTCTTTGAATGATTGACATAATGAACAAAAAGCACCTTCACCAAGAATGTAGAAAGTGAAGGTGCTTTACTTTATAAAACTTATTCGATGCCTAGCTTCTCAATTCGCTTGATTAATCGTTCTTTATATATACCAGAAGAAAAAGATGTTTGAGCTAAATAATCTTCTGCTTCGCTTTGGTATTCTTCTGCGTTTTCAAGTTCTTCCTCATTTCCGTTTTTAAAATACTCACCTGCTCCAATCATCAGTTCACTATGAATATGAAACGCCTTCAATAGTAGTTGGTGGTCATGTTCAAACATTTCTGGTGGCTTTACGCCTTTTAATTCTTTATAAATGTCTTCAAACTCACCTTGTGCTCTTTCAGCAGGCTTTGTTAACTGTTTAAACTCTGAATCCCATTCCGTGTTTGTGTCAATGGAGCTATTTTCAATTGAACGCGAAAACTGTTCTTGTATCGCTACATCCTTCACTAATAAATCGAGAGCGAGCTGCTCATATTCTGCTTCCGTGAGCTTTTTTGGAATCATTATGTAAATGATAACACCGATAATTAAAATAAGACCAGCAATAGTAAGTTGTTTATTATTCTTTCCCATACGTACCACTTCTTCTACACGCAGCGCTGACGTGTTCTGCTTTTTTTGTACAGGTTCACTCATCTTTTCACTTCGATCAATTACTGCACCGCACCCGCTACAAAACTGATCTTCTCTTCCCAGTGAACTTCCACAGTTTGTGCAAAATTTCATCCCTGCCCCTCCTACCTATTTTTTTATAACAAACTAGTAAAATTATACTATAAAATAAATAAAATTAGATAGACTAATTAACCTATACAATACGTTATTATGCTTTACTCTCCAATATTCCAACCTACTGTATACATCAACTCAATCTTTGTTTGATTGCAGCAAATGATTATCTTTAGGTTTTTTCTTTTATGTACTGCGTTTATATGGTGGTATTTTTGATTCATTTACATAGAAAAAGGTTGAGGAATTCCCTCAACCCTTTTTGTATTCTTATCCTGCAAAAAAGCTAATAACCCCTATCAGTACTAGGAATATTAAAATAATAGAAATAACCTGCACAATTCTAAGAACAAATCGCGAGCTAGAGTTATTGTTCCTTTGATCTAGCTTATTATTTAAATCATCTAACTTTCTTTCTATTTCACTTAGACGATCTTCTGTATTCATTTAACCCCTCCTCTACACACCAAACCCATTTACTATTATAGTATAAAATAGAATTTTTTAGTAATTCTATCTATAATAATTATCTATAAAAGACACCCTTCCAACAAATCCTATATTATGTTAAATTGGAATTAATATCCTTATTTACACATAGAGCTTTACTAATAGAAAAGGAGGATATTATGCTAAATTCATATACCTTTATCATTATGACTACTTTAGTGATTCTTATTTTTTCTTACCTTATTGGACGAAAGAAGGAATCGTTGCGATATGTCATTCCCCTTGCTGTAGCAGTGCTTAGCCTAGCAGGATTTATAATTAGCTTACTAGTTGGAGGATGGGAAGGGCTTGGTTATGGAGCGTTGAGCATCATGGTTTTTATAGCTGCTGTACTGTCTTTACTCATCATGACAATTGCTCAAGTGATGAAGCGTAGAAAATAGCTGTTCCACATGGAACTATTTTACTTTCTTTAAGGGGGAACGCTGTGCTATGGATATCGTTTTGGACTTTATTCTTGAAAACCTCTTTATGTTTATCATGATTTTATTTCTAGCATTCTTCATTAGTATTCTGATTAAGAAAAGAGTGCTGGTTCTCACTTTTTCAATTTTCACGCTTATAAGTATTCCGTTCATTTTCATTGCTTGCGGAGTTTTGTACTACCTTTCACATTGGCCTCTTCCCGTGTACTTTGGGTTTGTTGGTTTAATTAGCTTAATCTTTCTTGTTCAAGTTCTTTATAACTATAAAATGTGGAAAAAAGAAGAACAGAGTTAATTTTAAAATAGATTATTTAGGCAACACTAGAGATACCCTTACATAAAGAGGTGTCTCAACGTGAACTCATGGATGCAAAATATAGATTTATCAGCAAAAGGCGTTTGGTTTCCTATTGTAATAAGCGGCGCTTTGTTTCTCTATTCACTCATTATGCCTAAACGCGAAATTAACTGGGTTGATTATTATGTGACGTTCAGCTTTATCGGTTATATCGCATGGGTGATCAACTCTTTAGTTGGTCGAATGTTTGACTTAGTTGATTTAGGGGACAAAAACGTCACAGGAATTGGAGAATTTGTTAGCTATTCCATCATCCCTTCTGCTCTTGCCGTCATCTACGTTAATTATGCTACAGCCAAGAATCGCTGGTCGCTAGTAGTACTTTTCACGGTCATTTCCACATTAATTGAGTGGGGAATGATTGCAGTGGATTACTTACATATCAAAAACTGGAGCTTTTTTGCTTTTTCAGTTATTTTATATTTTATTGTGTTTGCCTTTGTATTACCTTGGCATATGCGGTTTATAAAAAGATAAACTTAAAACTTTACATATCGAGAATTATCGATTAGTATAAGGCCATGGAAAATAAACTTGTAGATATTTTTAAGGTTTTGGGCAATGAAACTCGTTTAGAAATGTTGAAGTGGTTAAAAGATCCAATGGAGCATTTTGATAAGCCTACTGCGCACCTTTCAAAAACTATTAGTGAAAAGGGTGGTGTTTGTGTGGGAGATATTCAAGAACGCGCAAACTTATCACAATCCACTACTTCGCATTATCTCTCAATGCTTCAGCGCATTGGATTATTGGAATCAGAAAGACATGGAAAATGGACTTACTACCGCAGAAACGAAAAAAAGATTGCGGAGATTGCTGAAATCATAAAAAAAGAGCTGTAAGTTCTTTTTTTTGCTTTAACATATCTATAAATCTCGATATAAGGATGTGAAATCATGAAATTTTGGATTTATATTGTGGCTGTGTTAGCTGGAATGTCTCTTAGTATTGAAGGTGCCATTTACGGTGTGCTAGGTCAATCCGTTGGTAAACTAGAAAGCAGCTTTTATAACTTCGCAGTTGGTTCTGTAATCTTAGGAATCGTTGTGCTGTTTTTAGGAAAAGGATCACTTTCCTATACGGTAAAAGCACCGAAATGGCAGCTTACAGGCGGCGTATTTGGCGTTATTTATTTAACAATTTTAGTTATTGGCGTCCCGCTTCTCGGCGTTGGCTTAACAATGATTAGCGTAATTGTCGGACAAATGGCAATGAGTATGATTATTGAACATAAAGGCTGGTTAGGTAGTAGTAAAACACCTATTACAAAAGAAAAAGTAATGGCCGTTGCGTTGATGGCCATCGCTTTACTACTCGTTTTTTAATTAATTAAAGGAGGTTTTACGATGAGTTTTATCTTGCTCATTGCAGCTGTTATCGGTGGAGTATTACTTAGTGCTCAGTCTTCCGTAAACGGGGCGCTCAGTAGAAAAGCCGGTACGTATGAAAGCGCGTTTCTTACCTTTGCAACAGGTGCACTTGTTTTATTTTTACTCATTTTATTTTTTGGCAAAGGTGATGTATTAGCTCTTTTAGATGCGCCAAAATGGCAGCTAAGTGCGGTTTGGTTTGGGGTTGGCTATTTATTCTTAACTGTTTTAGCCGTTCCGAAAATTGGTGTTATTGCAGCCAATATTTCTACGGTTATTGGCCAACTAAGCGCAGGAATTATTATTGATCACTTTGGATTCTTTGGCGGTACACAAATTTCATTAGACTGGAAACGTGGGCTCGCTATTGTGCTAATGTTAATTGCTTTAAGATTAATCTATGTTGGAAACAAAAAGTCTGTTGAAAAAACAACTTCAAAAGTCGCATAGACGATAAAAGCCACTCTAAACGAGTGGCTTTTGTTAGATTATTTCTTTCTCAACACCGCGCGTACTGGGCTTCCGTCTGCTTCCGCTAGTGAAAGTGGTAAAGCGGCTAACTCATAGTCTCCTTCCTCAATAGTATCAAGCACAAGTCCTTCTAAAATATGAACGCTATGTGCCGCCAGTTCATGATGTGCAGCTAGCTCTTTGCTATCAAGCGGGTCCACTGAGGGTAGGTCGAGACCAAGCAAACGAACGCCTTGTTCTTCCAGATATTCGGCTACCCCTTTATCTACAGGTGGAATAGACGTTGGAAAGGTCTCGCGATTCGTCCACGCACCGGTCTTAATAAGCAGTCGCGTTACCCCAGCTAAGTCGATTTTTTTTAGATCTTCAACGCTTATGCTGGAAGGATTGTGAAGGTGCACAACTTTCGATTCTCCAATATAAAGGTTCACGTCTAAGTCCTTTACTTTTTTCCCTTCACTATCAAAATGAAAAGGAGCATCAATATGAGTACCTGTATGTACACTCATTGTAATTTCACCTACATTGACTGAACCAGACTCCTCTTTACTCCAGCTCACCCTGTAGGAAAACGGCGTATCGCCTGGCCAACACGCCACCTTGTTATTAAGCGGTTGTGAAACATCGATCCATTTATTCATTATCTAGCACCCTTTCTATCTATCCTTATAGCTTTGTACGTAGACTCCATAATTCCGGGAAGAAATGCTTATCAAGCGCACGTTTTAAATAGTTTACCCCTGAAGAACCTCCTGTTCCCGGCTTATTGCCGATAATTCGTTCAACGGTACTCATATGGCTAAAGCGCCATGTTTGCTGCTGATTACCAATATCAACAAGCTTTTCAGCTAATTCGTACAGGTCCCAATACTGATCAACATTTCGATATACCGTTAGCCATGCTTCTTCTACGCTTTCATTTGGTTCATATGGCTGTGACCAGTCACGCTGCAATGCTTCCTCATCTACTTTTAATCCTCTCTTTACAAGCGCTCGAATAGAAGCATCATAAATGCTAGGTTCATAAAGAGCCTGAGTCATCTTTTCGTAGAGTGCTTCGTCGTGTTTGTACACCGAAAGCGCATGAATGTTCTTATTACCAAGTGCAAATTCAATTAAACGATTTTGATACGACTGAAATCCTGATGATTGTCCAAGCTTATCGCGAAATTCCATGTATTCAGCTGGCGTCAACGTAGAAAGCACGCTCCATGACTGAATGAGCTGCTGCTGAATTCGTGACACGCGAGAAAGCATTTTAAACGAAGGTTCTAGATTGTTTTCACGAATGCAGGCAATCGCAGCCGAGAGCTCATGCAGAATAAGCTTCATCCACAGCTCGCTTGCTTGGTGAATAACAATAAACAGCATTTCATCATGGTGATCGGAGAGGCGATGCTGACTTGATAGTATGGAATTAAGCTGTAAGTAATCTCCGTATGACATTGCTTTTTCAAAGTTCGTCTGTAGGTTTTGTTCTAATTCTATCGCCGTTCTCTTCTTTTCGTTTGGCGTATTCATGTTATGTCCCCCTTATTGCATCTCTTTAAATTCATCTTTTACTATATTTCTAGGTGCACCTACGTCTACCTTCTTACGCTTTGCAATAAAATATGCAATTGTTAAAAATATAAGCCATGGAATACCAAATTGAAGCATAATCTTAAAGTCTGTGAACCATGTTGTAATCATAAGGATAAGTAGCAAAATAGCTCCTAAAATGGTTAAGTACGGAAAGCCCATCATTCGCACAGGGAGCACGCGCCCACCTGATTTCTCCCATTTTTTACGAAAAAACAGATGAGATATAAAAATCATAAACCAGGTAAACATCGCGCCAAACATGGAAATACCCATCATAAAGGCATAGGAAGACCCAGGAATAAAAGCGTTGACAGCCGCAGCTAAAAAGATGCCACCAGTTGAAATACCTAATGCCCAAACTGGTACGCTTTTCTTGCTGAGCTTACCTAAAAATGCCGGAGCATTATTTGTTTTTGACAAAGAAAACAGCATGCGTGTCGACGCATACAGCTGGCTATTCATCGCAGAAAGAGCCGCTGTTAAAATAATAAAGTTCATAATGCCAGATGCCGCTGGAATATTTAAAATCTCCATCACTTTGACAAACGGGCTTTTGTCAACCTGGGCTTGTTGCCACGGGACAATCATCAGCATAATACCAATTGTTAAAACGTAAAACGTTGTTAAGCGAAATACTGTTGCTTTGAGTGCTTTTGGAACGGCCACATCAGGATCTTTTGCTTCTCCAGAAGTAACGGCAATCATTTCTGTTCCTAGAAAGCTAAAAAGCGAAATAAAAACGGCCACCCACATACCCCAAAAGCCGAACGGTAGAAAGCCTCCATCGTTGACAAGATTTTTCGTACCGATGGCTGAACTTGGCTCTGCACCAAATAATATGTATGAACCTAAGAGGATAAAGCCTACGATAGCGCTAATTTTAATCATTGAAAACCAATATTCAAACGTTGCAAACGTGTTTACGCTCGTTGCGTTAATATAAATTAAAACTCCAGCGAATATCACAATCCACACTACCCCTGGAACGGTTGGAAACCAATACTTCATGTATAATGCAATGGCGCTCACCTCTACTCCTACTGCCAGTACGTTAGCAATCCAATACGAATAGCGAACTAAAAAGCCTGCGAGCGGATGAACATACTTTTCAGAAATGGTACCAAACGATCCTGCTGTCGGGTGAGCAACGGTCATTTCTGCTAAGCATCCCATTAAAAGTAGTACAACAAATGCTCCTAACGCATAGCTAGCCAATACGCTTGGCCCAGCTGTTTGAATTGCAAGTCCACTTCCTAAAAATAAACCTGTACCAATTGCACAGCCCATTGAAATCATCGTCAGCTGGCTCGTTTTTAACTTTCGCTTCAACCCTTTATCTTGATTTTCATTCGTATGCAGGTGAGATTGATTGGTTTTCATAGGTCATCTCCTCTTAGATTGAACTTTTACCTATAGAAACTGCTTACTTCGTTCAAGTAAGCAGCTGTTAATTTACGCGACGACTTCGCGCTCGTTTTTAAATTGTTCGTAAAGCTTCTCACTCATGATTTTTTTCAATGCTTGAACTACTTCCCACACCTCGCTATAGGACGTATATAAAGCTACAGGTGCTAAGCGAATAATATTTGGCGCACGAAAGTCAGGAATAATTCCTTCTTTCTTTAACGCTTTACAAATACGTGCTGCTTCTTTATGTTCAAGACTCACGTGGCCACCTCGGCGTTTGTCATCCGTATGGCTGCCAAGAGTAAACCCGTATTCTTTTAACTCTGCGTTTAGTAAATCTATTAAGTACCGATTAATACGAAGTGATTTTGTTCGAATGCGTTCAATGCCTGCTTCCTTAAACAGCTCAAGTGACCCGATTAGCGGTGCCAGACTGAGCACATGTGGCGTACCAATCTGATAAGCACCTGCTGTATGAGCCGGTGTTAGCGTATGCTCCATATCAAACTGCTTTTCTTTCTTTGAGCTGAACCAACCTGCTAAGCCTGGAAGAGTCCCAAAATGCTTTTTATTCACGTATAAACCACCAACAGCTCCTGGCCCACCGTTTAAATGTTTATAGTTGCACCAGTAAGCAAAATCAACGCCCCAGTCGCTAAACTGATGAGGAATTGCTCCAATGGAATGGCAGCCGTCAAATCCAATAATGATTCCGCGCTTATGAGCTTCCGTAGTCAAGCGTTCCATATCTAATACTTGACCGCTTCGATACAAGACAGTTGGCAAGACAATTAACGCTACCTCATCTGTCATCGCTTCAATGATATCCTCTTCCTCTAAAAAGCGACCATCGCGGCTTTTTACGCAAACTAAATGTTCATCGGGATCGTAGCCACGCGTACGCAGCTGACTTTGAAGCGCATAGATATCGGATGGAAACGTCAGCTCATCCGCTAAAATTTTCGTACGTGTTCCGCTTGGTTCGTAAAACGTTGAAACGAGTTGATGAAGGTTTACCGTTGTTGAACCTGTTACAATAACCTCTTCAGGAGAACCTCCTACAAGCGGCGCCATCATTTCACCAAGTTGTTCAGATAGTGAAAACCAAGGATATTTCCCTTGTGTCCAGCCGTCAATTCCCTGCTCTTTCCAATCTGTGATAACTTCCATCAGCGTTGTTTCAGCTCGCTTCGATAGAAGCCCTAGCGAATTTCCATCCATATAAATACTGCCTGGCTTGAGGTAAAATTCTTCTCGAAAAGCCGCTAATTTATCCTGCGCATCCAGCTTCTCTGCGCATTCTTTTGTTGAGTCAAACATCGTATTCTCCCCCTTTTAGCATTTGTAATCGCTATCTTAACAAAAGATTATCAAACAATATGACACAGTGTCAATATTATATTTCTGAAAATTATAAACATTTTCAGAAACTACCTCTTTTCCTTTTATCAGATTTTCTATATGCTAGAAATTAAAGAAAGCTGGGAGGGATCGTCCATCATGACAGAACATAACATAGAAGATAAGCGACATTTGCGTTCGATTAAAACGCGCCAAAAACTATTACACGCAGCCAAAGAAGTGTTTATGGAAGAAGGGTTTCAAAAAACAACCATTAAACAGGTTATTGAAAAAGCTGAAGTTGGCTACGGAACAGCGTACGTTCATTTTAAAGGAAAAGAAGAGCTATTAATCGTTCTCATGGACAGCGTCATGGCGGAATTCTATAAGATTGCAGAAACCTCCTTTTTTCCACAAACAAAAGAGGAAGCAACGGATATCATTCATAAACAAACAAATGCTTTTTTACATATGGCCGAGCATGAACGCAGCATGATGCAGGTATTCGAACAAGCAATTGGAATTGCTCCTGTCGTATCGGAAAGCTGGAAAAACATTCGAAAGAAATTTATTCAGCGCATCTCACAAGATATCGCTTATGCTCAAAAGAAGGGGCTTGCTAGAGATGAATTAAATCATGAGTTAGTAGCAAGAGGCTGGTTTTTCACTAATGAAATGTATCTATGGGATATCGTTCGGCATGAATATGAAAGCTCCATTGAAGAAATTGCGCGGAACATTGCATCTGTTTACATTCGAGGGCTATATAAATAAGAAAAAGCCCCTACAAGGGCTTTTCTTATTTATCTTTTAACGTACGTTTTAAGAACTCACGCGTACGTTCTTGTGTTGGATTATTAAAGATTTGCTCAGGAGTACCTTCTTCTGCAATGACACCTTTATCCATAAAGACAATGCGATCTGATACCTCTTTAGCAAATTCCATTTCATGCGTTACAATAAGCATTGTTAGACCTGACTCGGCAAGTTCCTTCATAACCTTTAATACTTCTCCTACCATCTCAGGGTCTAAAGCTGATGTTGGTTCATCAAACAAAAGGACATCAGGCTTCATGGACAAAGCACGAGCAATGGCCACACGCTGCTTTTGACCACCTGAAAGCTGTCTTGGCTTTGCATTAATATATTGATCCATTCCAACGACCTTTAAATAGCCCAACGCTACCTTTTCAGCTTCTTCTTTTGAACGCTTTAATACTTTGACTTGTCCTACCACGCAGTTATTTAAAACATTATGGTTATCAAATAGGTTGAACTGTTGAAAAACCATTCCTAGGTTTTTGCGGTAATCAAAAAGATTATGACGGTCATCTAAAATGTTTTCGCCTTTGTAAATAATCTGTCCACCGTTTGGCTGTTCTAATAAATTGATACAGCGAAGGAGCGTTGACTTCCCTGATCCTGAAGAACCAATAATCGTCACGACTTCTCCTTTGTTAACAGAGAAATTAATATCCTTTAATACTTCATGACTTCCATAAGCTTTGTTTAAATGCTGAATATCAATTACTTGTTCCATTTTCTTATACCTCCTTACCCTTCATTATCGATTTTGGTCCGTTTTAATCATCGTGTAGCTATCGGGTCCGTCTAATTTACGCTCAAAGTAACGCAGAATCTGTGATACTGCAAACGTCATGACGAAGTAAATCATACAAGCAACAAAGAATGATTCAAAATATCTAAAGTTGTTTCCTGCGACTGATTTCGTAACAAAGTATAGCTCAGACACAGAAATAACGTTCAATACTGACGTATCTTTAATATTAATCACAAACTGGTTACCCGTTGCTGGTAAGATGTTACGAATAACTTGAGGCAAAACAACATTCATCATTGTTTGATAATGATTCATCCCAATGGCTTTAGCTGCCTCGAACTGTCCCTTATCAACTGAAATAATACCCCCTCGTACAATCTCAGCCATATATGCTCCCGTATTAATTGATACAACAATCACCGCTGCTAACATCACGTTCATATCAAACCCAAATGCAAGCGCTGAACCATAGTAAATAACCATTGCTTGCACGATCATTGGCGTACCTCGGAAAAATTCAATGTATACAGATAAAACGAAATTCGTTACCTTCAACCCTGCTTTTTTCAGCCCGCTCTTTGGCGTTGGAACAGTGCGGACAATACCGGCAACCAACCCAATAATCGCTCCAATAACGGTACCTGTTAGCGCAATTAGCAGCGTCATCCCAGCTCCGCGTAGGAACATTGGCCAGTTTTCTGAGATGATTGTGATAATCCATTCAAAACTCATCGTTCTTCCTCCTTTACCTCATTACAAAACCGACTGCAGTATACAGCCGGTTTTATGTCATCATTATTTTGCTGCTGGTTGATTTTTGATTGCCGTATCCATAATGTTAGTGCGCTCGTCTTCTGAAATGCCTTTTAAGGCTTTATTAATTTCTTCTTTTAGTTCACTGTCTTTTTTAAGACCTACCGCTACAGCTGTATCATCAGCTGATGTTTTAAAGCCATCTTTGAACTCAACCATTGCAAAATTATCGTTTGCTGCTGAAGCACTTACTGCTTCAGGTCGCTCTGATACATAACCATCAATAACTCCTGACTCTAACGCTACGCGCATTGCTGGGAAATTATCCATTGCTGTTTCTTTTGATACACCTTTAATTTGATCAATTACTGAATAGTGGAACGTGTTTAATTGAGCCGTAACTTTTGCACCTTTGAAATCTGCAATTTTTGTAGCTCCCTCATACCTACCACCTTTTTTCACAACCATTACTAAGTTTGAATTATAGTAGTTATCAGAGAAATCGATTGTTTCTTTTCGCTCTGAGGTTGGTGACATTCCTGCAACAATCGCATCAATCTTACCTGATGTTAAGGCTGGTACAAGTCCATCCCACTCAGTTTTTACAATTACTAGCTCTTTGCCTAATCCATCAGCAATTTTCTTGGCCATTTCAACATCGTAGCCGCCTGCATACTGTGAGCTGCCTTTAATTTTAACCGCGCCATTTGAATCGTCGTTCTGAGTCCAGTTAAATGGTGGATAGCCCGCTTCTAAACCTACCGTAAACGTATCAGCATCTCCTGAACCTGATGCTGACTCACTGCTTTGCCCACAGCCTGCTAATAAAACGACTGCTGAAAGCAATAATGTTAAGAAAAACCCTGCTTTTCTTTTCATAATTTGTTTCCCCCTTATATCTTTTTAAGCTTTGAAGACAATAAAAAAACGACCCGAGATATACTCAGGTCGTTTCGTTCATCGTTCCCTAAAGTCCTCTCTTTTAAAAGATGAGATAGCACAACTCAATAAGCTGGTAAACTTATCGAGACAGTCCTGCAGTTCTTCACTACAGACCCAG
This sequence comes from Priestia sp. GS2, assembly GCF_036409025.1. NCBI lineage: Bacteria > Bacillati > Bacillota > Bacilli > Caryophanales > Bacillaceae > Priestia > Priestia sp. GS2. The sequence continues at coordinate 56,395 of NZ_JAZGJX010000002.1, forward strand.
CAAGCAATCGTTGAGAACAATTTACTCACTTCGGCGATATTTCCTTCTCCCTAGCTTCAACGTCTCTCAAACTCTACTAAAGACTGTTAAATACCGCGCCTCTACCTCACTTGACTAAAAGTGAGGTCTTATTAAATTTGTTTCAAGTCTACATCTTTCTTCCTAATCTGTCAATCTGGTTTTTATTGGATAGGTTGTTGGATAATCCTTCCACCTCTAGATAATACCAATTTTATACAGAATAAAAAGATTAATTTAATGAATGTTGGTTTTTCTAAAGTTTCCACCCTTTACTTCGGCAACGTCATATACGCGCACAAATGCGTTCGGATCAATCTCGTTGATAATTTCCTTCATCTTACTTTCCTCTAAACGGTTAATGACGCACGTAATTTCTTTGAACTTCTCATGAGAATATCCGCCGTATACTTCTTTATATGTAGCGCTTCGACCAAGTCGATCACGAATCGTTTTAACCATTAAGACAGGCTCACTTGTAATAATTTCAAACGCTTTTGAACCGCTTAGTCCTACTTCAACGACATGAATGACCTTTGAAGCAATGAAGTAAGCAATTGCAGAAAGGATAGCTCCTTGTAAGCCAAACACAAAAGAAACCACGATAAAAACAAACATATTTAAAAATAAAATAAGGTCACTTGTTCCAAACGGGGACTTTCGTGAAAGGAGAACAGCAAGCATATCAATACCGTCCAATGCGCCTCCGTTACGCAGTGCTAAACCCATTCCAAAACCAAGGATTACACCACCTACAACGGTTACTAAAAGCGTATCTCCTTCGATAATTGCTGGAGTATGATGCATAAGAGTTGTACTAATTGCTAGAGAAGCAATACCGATGATTGAAAAGATAGCGAAGCTTTTTCCAATTTGTTTATATCCTAACCAAATGAACGGAAGGTTGATAATAGCGATTAACACACCTAGTGGAACTCCAAAAAGCTGTGAACCAACGATGCTAAGTCCCGTTACGCCCCCATCAGATACGCTATTTGGAATTAATACTGTTTCTAACCCATAACCTGCGATAATGCCACCAATGATGACTAAAAGGCCTCGAAACAGCAGCTTTTTTTTACTCGATTTTCGATGCTGTTTTAACGCATTCATGTAATTCCTCACTTCTAATGTTTTTTGACACACATAATTTTATCATAAAATCATCTTCATTTATAAGATTAAGGTATCTCTAACAGATAATACGCATAACAAACGTAAATAGCCAGTCATCGGTTTAGTACCGAAAACTGGCTATTTAACTACTTTAAAAATGGAAATAATTTTAAAAAAATCATTGTAAACTTATTGTAGTTCTTCGTCTTCATCTTCAGGAAGTTCAGGTTCATACAATCCTAGAAAACAACTTGTTGTAAAGGTAGCTTGTGTCATAAATAAACCTGTAGCAGCAACAAAATTATAAAGATACTTTTTCATTTAAATCAATCTCCTTCTTTATTAAAATTTTATCTATTGAGTGTATGATAAATACTCCAATAGGTGTAATCGTAAATGTTTGATAAACCAGTACTTGCATGATGACAATTGCATATGCCTTGGGAATAAATAAACTTATAATCATCAGAAATAGTGCAATTAAAATAGAGGTCCATTTATTTTTTTGTTTCTGCGAATTACTAAAAGCTGCTTCTTTCTTAAATAAAATGGGTGCATATCGCCAAACAAAGAAAATGACTATTGGATAAGCAATGATCTGCCAATAAATAATATCAAGCATAGGTGAGAGATACTTAGAAGTAAAAGAAATGGTGAAGATAAGCATAACGCTTGCAATTAAACAGTGATGAAATTTAGAGAAATGTGCTCCTCCGGAAAACATTCGAAACATGGATAGAGACAGTAAGCAAAGTAATGTGAGAAAAAATAGATCAAATAGAGAGCCCAATAGTAAAACAATGAAAACCTGATAAAGTAAAATAATCATCATTTCTAAACCATAGCGAATTTTTCCGCTTACTTTTCTAAAGCTACTTTCGTGAGCAATAACTTCATTGGTTATTGCTTGAGCTAAGTCTTTTGGTCCCCAATTCACACTTACTCCTCCAAACAAACTATAATTTACAATCGTTATATTAGCACAAAAATACTATTAAGTTAAATTAATACAGTTAAATTAAAACGCAAAAACTCCCCTAAAAATTCTTATTTTGGAATTTATAGTACATTTTTAAACCTTTATACGTCATGCTAGTATTTTAGATTTAGTATTTATAAGATAATTTTTATAACCCATCTATATTGCTCAACTATAGTTCAGAAAGGCTGGTGAAAGTACTGTCTATTTATAGTCAGATGATTAAAGGCTTATTAGAAGGTAGTATTCTATCTCTTATTAAGCAAAATGAAATATATGGATATGAATTAATTGAGAAGTTGAGGAAAGGTGGATTTAACAAAGTAAGTGAAGGAACCATTTATCCTCTATTGCTGAGATTACAGAAAGAAAAGCTTATTTCTGCCTACTTTATTGAATCCAAAACAGGACCAAGGCGAAAGTATTACAAAATAACACCAGAAGGTCTAGAATTTTTACAAGGCTTTGAAGATGAATGGGTAAAATTAGAAAAATCAGTAAATTATTTTCTAAAACATAGAGAGGAGCACTCACGAGTATGACTTATCAAGAGGTTGAAAGATTAAAGCTTAGATTAACTAAGTACAATAAGCAACAGTTTGAAGAGTTTTGTCTATATTTATCTAGCAGCGATTTAGACACGAAAAAACGTAACGAAATTAGAGATGAAATACTTGATCACCTTTTAGAGGGAGAGAAACAAGGAAAAGACTTTCACGACTTATTTGGTCAAAACCCCAGAGAATATACACAAAAAATTGTAGAACAGCTACCAAAAAGCTCTTTAAAAGAAAAAATAACCTTTGGGCTTAGTATTCTACTCATCTCAACTATTATTATCTTTAGCCGTTCACATAACGATTCATCTTTATTTGTTGATTTAACTTTATTTTCCATATTAAGTAGCGTTGTCATCCTAGGTTTTTTTAAATTGAATAAGCGTTTTGCCTTTACAAGCTCTATCATGAGCATTCTAATTTTAACTCTCATTATTCAGGTTGCAGGTGTATTATATTACTTTTTAAAAATCCTTTTTATCAACATTAGCTAAAACAGTCTCGATGGTAGTAGCATTCATTTTATTCTGTTTTAGAGACTACATAACAATGGCTAAGCAACAACACAAGAGCCATATTAACCTACAGAAGAAATTCCTAATACTAGTAACAGATGATTGGTTATCTTCTCTTCACTTTTTAAAGGACTTCTTAATGAAACCACTAAGTCACGCCTATTAAATATACTTAGGCGTGACAAATCCTTCAATAAGGCCTGCTATTAAAAGTAACACAACAATAATACCTACTGTTGATAGATTCCTTTTCCAGTTCTTTTTTTGAAAATAAAATTTAAAACCAACGAATCCTATGTAACCGGCTAATAATAAAGCTGGAATCTCAAAAATTCCATGTGGCAATATGCTTATACATAATTCCCAGACGCTTGTGCCATTTAAATACTGACTCGCTATTACACCCCCAAGCCAAAATCCATTGATTACTAATACTAAAAAAGTAGAAAGCCCAAAACAAAGAATTCCGGAAAGTAACATAAGCACCACTTTAAAATTTTGAATAAAAAAGAATGTTGCTCCTGAAATCCCTTCTCGTTTCGCATAATAATTATTGTTGTTACTAATAGCTTCGTTCACATCTGCACTTAAAACCAAACCTAGTCCAAAAATTAAGCTTAAGAAAAAACATCCAACAGAAAATAGAAATAAATATCTATCTTTTAATAATTTTTCCATTTTTACCACCTTAAGATTTTTTTTATGTAAGAATTTTGATATAATAAATTAAGGGAAACGACCGACATCGTTCCCCTCCCTACAATTTAATTTGTAGTTGCAATTGTATTAGTAGGCAACTGCAGTTTTCTTAGCGCCTTTTTTCAATAATGATTTAGCTGTTAAGATTAGTGCTGATGTTAATCCAAAGCTAGCAAACATTGAGATTAAAGCTAGAACTGTGCTGCCTGCTTCAATTGCTGTTACGATTACGTTTGCCCAGTATTCAGAAATTCCTAATGCTCCTGCGATATATGCTACTACTTCCATGTTTTCCACCTCATTTTAAGATTTTTAATTTATTAGTAAGCTACTGCTGTTTTCTTAGCGCCTTTTTTCAATAATGATTTAGCTGTTAAGATTAGTGCTGATGTTAATCCAAAGCTAGCAAACATTGAGATCAAAGCTAGAACTGTGCTGCCTGCTTCAATTGCTGTTACGATTACGTTTGCCCAGTATTCAGAAATTCCTAATGCTCCTGCGATATATGCTACTACTTCCATGTTTTCCACCTCATTTTAAGATTTTTAATTTATTAGTAAGCTACTGCTGTTTTCTTAGCGCCTTTTTTCAATAATGATTTAGCTGTTAAGATTAGTGCTGATGTTAATCCAAAGCTAGCAAACATTGAGATCAAAGCTAGAACTGTGCTGCCTGCTTCAATTGCTGTTACGATTACGTTTGCCCAGTATTCAGAAATTCCTAATGCTCCTGCGATATATGCTACTACTTCCATGTTTTTCACCTCCTTTAAATAAAATTCATTCTTTTCTTATTAGTAAGCAATTGTTTTTTGCTTACCAATTTGTTTGATTAACTTTCTCAATGTACTAATTAAGGTTCCAGTTAATCCAAAGCTTCCAAATGCAGCCAATAACTGTGTTACTGTATCTCCAGCCATGATGGCATTCACAATCAAAGTAGCCCAATACTCGGAGATTCCTAATGCTCCGACTAAATTAGCGATTACGTCCACCCTCTCACCTCCTTCAATCAGTGCATTTTTCTTAATTTAAAAAGCTCAATAGCATAGAAGAAATGGTAAGAAATACCAGCCACGTAGAGAACACAAGGATCATGCTTTTTTTCCTACTAAATCCAATACATACGCTAGCACCTAAGGCAATGATGAAATAACTCCAAATGCTGAATATTTCAAGACTAGAGAAGAAATTAAGGATAAAAACCGAATCAGTCAAAGATTGTATCGTAAAACCTAAGCTTGTAATTGGCATTTCCATAGTGTTTTCATTAATAAATAATAGGTTAATTGCTTTCCCAATAATAAGGGGGATTTGCGCAACCATCACGATATGAAAAAGCCCTTTAAACGTTACTCGAACCTGTGCAAATGATAAGATAATCTTATAAATTAAAGTAGAAATTAAGACGGTAAATAAAAATTGAAATATTCCTACTAAAGTGGTGCCAATTACCATAATCATTTGACTTTTTCCATTTTGCAGTTCTTTTGGCAACATGGATCCAATTTCATTATTCGTTAATAAGTGTTGAGAAAGTAAATATGTAATAATTCCATATAAAACTAAAATAATGAAGATATTAACCCCCAGTTTTCTTTGCACTTTTAGCTGACTAAAGAATTTAACTGGGCTAAATAGTGCGCTAACTAGACTAATGGGGTTGTTAGTCGAGAGTGATACAGATTGTTTATTTTCCATTACTTCAGATTGATTCACCATGGTACTTTCTCATCCTCCTGTTTGTTGGTTGCTTCCTGAATAAATAGTACAATAAAAACCTAAATAATAAACATTTTTTGGATATTATGGTCGTTTTTTGTATTTTCAGGGGTTATTTTGCTAATATTAGTGACTAAAATAAAAAGACTAAATCCCTAGTTTTTTAAGGACTTAGTCTTTTTTTCATTTTTTTCTTCTAACAAATTCATATGTTGTAATCGAAAAAACAATAATTATAATCAAGGAGATAACCATAATGTCCTTTACCTCTCCTTGATAAATAGCTAATATAAGTGGCGGTGAAGCGAATAGTAAAAACACGATAGTAGCCAGTATAAAGAATTTTTTAGTCATGCGAAGTGCCTCCTGACGTACTTAACATTGAAATAAAGTAGTCTTCTAAGCTTTCATTTTTTGTGAAAACACTTGATATATCTCTTTCTATTTTTAAGATCTTTCCTTCGTTAATGAAGACCAAAGAGTCACAAAATGTTTGTGCCACTTCTAGCTGATGGGTAGAGAGCAAAATAGAGTTACCTATTGATGCATAATCTTTTAAAATGGATTTTATTTTTTTCATATTAATTGGATCAATCCCAGATATGAATTCATCTAACAGTAAGACGCTAGGCTTATTCAGCAGGCTGCCCATCAAAGCTAACTTTTTTTTATTACCTAATGATAAATTTTTAATTTTCTTATCGATTTCTTTCTCTAGATGATAGTAAACAATTTGTTTCTCTACTTCCTCTTTTGATAGATTTAAATCAGTTAATTCCATAATAAACTTTATATATTCTCGACCTGTTAATTCGTCATATAAATACGGATGATCAGGTATAAAAGTGACTTCTTTCTTCATTTTCTCTATGCTTTCACTATGCAAAAGCACCTTTCCCTCATCCGGTGTGAGAAGTCCCATTGCAATTTTTAACGTTGTGGTTTTACCCGCTCCATTCTGCCCAAGAAATGCCGTTATTTTCCCTTTTTCAATATCAAATGAGATATGGTCTAATATGCGTTTGGTTTCAAACGATTTACTGACGTTTTGAAAGCGTAAAGAGTAGTTCATACAATCACTTCTCTCTATAAGTTTATTTGTTCAAAGCTTGATTTTTTAACTAATAGTTTGGAAACGAGCCACAGCGCTGTTCCAACAAATAAAAGAAGAATTATTCCAATCATGCCCCACTGAATGACAAGATAGCTTGAAGTCCCAATACTATCCACTAGAAACAAAGCCGTAGGAAGCATCAATAATGGAACCATTAACCCAACGGTCCCAAAGCGGATGACATCGGCGACAATTTTCTTATCTGGATAATCGTCTAACTGTTCGATATTTTCGTAATTAAAATGCGGTCTAAGTACTCCAGGCAAGAACATTAATAAAGCAAAGAAGAAAAAGCTAATAATATGCAATAACAAAGTCATGATACTTAATATGAGCGACATTTGATTAACAAAAAAGAATACGATATCTGCGATGATAAACAAAGGTAAACTTGTCAAAGCGAATAGATGAAACCGATATTTAAACACATCCCATAATGATTTTCCATTTAACAAATAAGTAATGACTTGCTTCCCTTCTCCGTCCACAGAAAACATACCATTTAACTCGGAGAAAATTGAATATACGTAGAAATAAGTTAAGAAAAACAAATAAAATGACATGATTAAAAAGTAAATCTCTTCACTTGGATTAAGGCTTTGCAGGAGGCCTGTAATCACTCCCCAAATTACCCAAAATAAAAATGATCCTAAAACAATCGGAAACCGATAGCGCAAATAATTCGTTCGATAATGATGCTTGGCTAAAATAGTTGTATAAGATGTGCCAGGAATAACTTTAGCTAAAAAAGTATTGAAAGCCTCTATTCTTTTAAACGGATAATATGGAGTTCTTCTATGATGATTCATTTTTGATAAAATGAATAAAAGAACAATCAATGCTACAAAGAACATTGCTAGCTTCATTAAGGCATGGAGTTGAAGACCATTAAACAAAATGTCTGAAAACACGTTATAAGGCATATAAGGATGTAAGAAGATTTTTGATAGCGGTGCTAAAATAGAAAAAATAACGTCTACTCCATCATTAATCCATTCATTGTAAAGTGCATAATTGACATTATTGCTCGTTAAAGGAAATTTCTTAATCCACGGAGAGGTCACTTTTCCAACAAAAAAAGCTGTATATACAATCAAAAGGCGAACAGTTAGGTTCGTTAACAATCTCAAAAAGAAATTCCATTTATAGTGCTGTAGCTTAATATAATTGTTATGCAATATTGAAACAAGCAAAGTCAGCAGCAAATAGCTACCTAACGTTAAAATTAGTAAGCTAGCAAGATAAACTTTATTTACACCTGTAACAACGCCTAAAGCTACTAAAATTGGAATATAGTTAAAGATAAAATCCTTCGTGTCCCATACAATTGATTCTAAATAGATATAGATGTTTGCTTTTCTTTGCTTGATCTTTAACGTAATCATTAACCATTCTTGATCTTTCGATTGTATTTGCCATTTAGAAGAACTTACTCCCGAAATAAAGGCAAAAATCATAATTAGACAAAATAAAATTGACCAAAGAATCTCCCCATTTTGTTGTATGGAAGACAACATCTTTAAAATTAAATTAAGCACTAGACTTTGCTTCGCTTCACCAGTCGTTAACTGTTCGTTAAGAACTATGTATTTTAAAAGAAAATACGTTCCGAAAAAAATGAAGCATGAATGAATTATATTTTGAATAAAAAATAAGACCCAGAGGCTTCTTCCAACTGATAAATCTCTAAAGATTTTAATATAGTTCCATTGATTCTTCCATCGAATAAAAAGCTTCCATTTCAGCCATTTGCTTATCATTTTTTTCACCCCTCCACTATATTGCATTACAATATAGTAACTCAGAAAACTTCTTACAATAATTTAAAATAAACATACATATATGTCTACATCTTCTGCTTATCTAGGCACTTTTTCGTCTTAACAGGGTCAAAACACGGTCTGTTAAAATTATCAAATTAACCAAGTATTGTTATTTTTAGAAATAATTATTGTAATTAACATATTAAAAAAATGCAATATATGCTATTTTATATATCGTAAAGGGTTGTTAGCATAATAAAAATAGGAGGTAAAAAGAATTAAAATGAACTTCTTCGTTGAACTAGCAGGCACCTTTTTAGAAGTTTTTTCATTAATGTTTTTCTTAATTGCCTTTTTAGGTATTAAATTTTCCAAGGTAAGAGCACAGTTCATAGCAGCCAACTCAATCGGAGTAGCATCAATTATGCTATTGAAGTTAACGACCAACTTTTCACACGCCATTACTTTTTTATGCAGCTTTCTCATTTTATTCATCTTAGGAAGCTTAATTTTCAAGATTAGCTTTTCTGCTGCGTTTATTTCAGTAGTACTCGGTTTATGTATTTTATTATTAGGAGAATTGATAGCACTCCTTTTTTTAGGAAATACCTTTGATGTCATAAGCTTATTGGAAACTCAGTCCTTTAAGAAAATGTTCATTGCGTTACCTCATATTCTATTAATTAATTTCATTAGCTTTCTATTTATTAAATACAAATTATCTTTCATTCCTTTAACTATTATTTACAAAGATCAGAATGAATTCTTTTATAAGCAACATGGGCCAAGGTATATCATCTTAACTTGCTTCACTATGGTACTTATCATTGTTGTAGCATTTACGATTTCGTATAATTTATTTTATTTACAACAAACGAATTCATCTATTTTATTCATTACGGTTGTATCTATCATTTATCTGCTATTCTTTTCACAAATTGTGCTTAAGCATGAATCTGAACGATTAGAGAAACTGTTAGAAAAGCAGCATGAGGTGGAAATTAAGCGATACTTTCAAGTTATTAAATCTCAGCGGCATGATTTTATTCATCACCTTCATACACTATATGGATTAATTGCCCAGCAAAAGTTTCAGGATACTGAAGCATATATAGAGGAAGTCATTGAAGATGTGAGAAAAGTAAATGAAGTCATTCCTATTCATCACCCAGCCGTTTCGGCTTTACTATTAACTTTAAAGCAGCAAGCACATACCAAAAATATTCAGATGTCCGTAATCGCAAAAGATAATTTAGCCCACATTCCCTGCAAAGTAACCGATATTAATCGCATACTAGGAAATTTAATTTCAAATGCGATGGATGCACTAACGCATAATAAAAAACAAAACAGATGGATTGAGGTTTTAATTGAGGCTGAACATTCATCCAACGAATACATATTTACAGTAACAAACAGTGGAGAAATAGACCCTAATGTTGCTTCAAAGTTATTTAACAATCAATTTACAACTAAGTCAAATGATCATGAAGGTATTGGCTTAATTGCTACTAAGCGGATTATCGAGAAATATGAAGGCATGATTTACCTAGAAACAACTAGTAATACTACGGCTTTTATTGCTAGACTTCCAGCTATGAAAAAGAACAAAGCGATTTAAAGGAGAGAGACAGATGGATAAATATAATGTTTTAACCGTAGATGATCAGATCCATTGCACGGATATGTTAAAAAATTTATTAACACAATATCCATTTATCGAAAACATTTATAGTTATTCAGATCCCAGAGACGCACTAGCATTTCTACAAACATCAGCGGTTGATTTAGTTTTCTTAGATATCGACATGCCTCACATCAATGGTTTAAAGTTAGCGGAAACCATTAAACAGCAATTTCCTAATATTTTATTGATTTTTGTAACAGGTCACTCTGACTATGCTCTACATGGGTACGAATTATATCCTATCGACTTTTTATTAAAGCCTGTAAGCCCGTTACGACTTGAAAAAGCCTTGGTTCAGTTTCGTAACCAGCGCTCAAACAGAACGGTTTCTCAAGAACTTAATCTTGATAGTACACAAGAGCAAGCGACAAAGAAAATCACGGTAAGAGACAAAAGCTCCATTCACTTTATTACAATCAATGAAATTAATTTTGTTGAAAAACGAGGCCGAAAATGTATTATTAGCGTAAAGGATAACAAAGAGATTGAATGCAGCAATACACTGAACGAACTGGAAAAAATGTTAAGCAAACATCATTTTTTCAGACCACACCAATCATTCGTAATTCCTTTATCAAAGGTCGCTGAAATTAAGCCTGATGAATACATGCGCTCTTATTTAATCGAGCTTGAAAATGTCAATGCAGAAATTCGAGTTAGCAAAAACAAGTATAGTGAATTGCGACATGCCATTAATTCATATCTATAAGCGTGCTATATATCTTAGTGAAACAAAAATATCCCTTTTTATAAGGGATATTTTTGTTAGTTAAACAATCGTTTTCTACTCTTTTGAATCAGAACCGATAACCTCTAGCTTCTCTAAAGGCCAGTATGCAAGCTCTGCTTTTCCAACCACCTGATCGTACGGAACCGTGCCAAGCATCGGCGACCTGCTGTCTAGGCTGTTGCGGCGGTTATCCCCCATCACAAATAGCTGTCCGTTTGGTACAACTGTCTCACCTGTATACTCTTCAAGCTTAAAGTCTTCTGTAAGAGGTTGTCCCAATAAACCTTTCTTATATTCGTCCAAATAAGGCTCTTCGTATGCTTTTCCGTTAATATAAAGCGTATCATCTTTATATTCAATATGATCACCAGGCAGTCCAATGACGCGCTTTATGTAATCTTTATTCTTTGTCACGTGAAACACAACAATATCAAACCGATCAACACCTCCTAGCTTATTGACAATCATGCGTTCTTCGCTTTCTAGCGTTGGCATCATCGACGCGCCGTCTACAATGATTGGAACAAACACAAAGTTTCGTACCAAAAAGACAATGGCAACTGCAATTAGAATGGATTTACCCCAAGCTACTATTTCTTTCACTCGCTACACCTCTATTCAACATTTCCTTTTCCTACTTCTAGTTTGTTCACCATTTTATCCATTTAGACCTCTTTTACACTCTATCTTATTTTATTATACTTGATGTAAACGCCATATTTTGTTTATGTAAAATAAGTAAATAGCGACTAGAAAATGTGTTTATGAAGGGATATTGGGTGCTAACTACTGTCATGTATCTATTATTTATAATCAGTTCGGGCTTTTTCTATCTATATTCATTTAATAAAAGCGGATTTACTTACTTTGCCATCAGCACTTTTATTCTGATGATGTTGAGCATAATTAATTATAAAGTCAATTATAAACAAAGAAGAAAACCGCCTGTGCACTAAGGGACTGGCGGTTTTCTTTAAATCATTTCATTTATCACTTGGTGCTGTAGCCTTTAAAATCATATCCGTACACAGCCGTTAATTCTTCAAAGCTTTTATACGAATACGTAATGGCCACTGGCGTACCTACTTTTACTTTATCAAAAAGTTTGGTTACATCCGCATTATGCATACGAACGCAGCCTAAGCTCACGTATTTTCCGATGCTGCTTGGATTGTTATTTCCATGAATTGCATATGTATCTCCGTACGTTCCGTTGGCATTTAAGCCAATCCATCTATTCCCTAATGGATTACGAGGATCTCCACCAGGAATTTTCCCTTTATAATAAGGGCGATTTTTTATTTTATTTACTACCTTAAAAAAACCAACCGGAGTATTTTCCCACGACTTTCCGGTCGCAACAGATTTCACCATCTCTAAACTTCCATCTTGATAATAAGCTAGCTTATTATAGTATTTGTTGATAATAATTAAATCTTGATTTGCTGTGCTTTTACTAGCAGCTTCTGCTTTATTTGTTGGAAGTCCACTTAATAAAACCACGAGTAATGCTAAAACAGTAATCCCCTTTGTTAACACTTTTTTCATTGTAACTGCTCCCCTTTTTTCTGTTTATAGGCAAGTAGCAAACAGACCTTTTTCTCTATAATTTACTATATTTTTAATATATAACAATAAAGGTAAAAAATATAGATTAATACATAATTAACCATTAAAATTTTGTCAAAAAATCATTAAAAAAGTCGAGAAGTTGCTCAATTTATGGGCAACTCCTCGACCTTTTTTACTATTTATATACAAATTTTCTGTTTTATTTCTTATCTAAATGATTTAACTGCTATATCTGGTCTACTAGAATAAGAACAGTAATTAGTTCAGGTTGCAGCAAGCTCACACTATTCTAACTTCCTTATCCGCTTACGACTTATGCTTTTCTGTAAGAATGGTTTGAGCTAAGTTCTTGTCCAAATGTTCAAAATCATAGTACGAGATAATATCATATAGCTCGCTTCTTGTCTGCATATCTCTTGTTGCTTCTTTTTGAGTACCCGTCGCCTTGATTAGCTCAAATATCCTCTCGTACGCTTTTGCTGCTACGCGAAGTGACGAGACTGGGTAAATGACCATTTGAAAACCCATATTACTAAATTCTGTTGCTGTATAGTACGGTGTTTTCCCAAACTCTGTCATGTTAGCTAAAAGAGGAGCTTGAATTTGCTTTTTGAACGCTCGAAATTCTTCTTCGGAACCCAGTGCTTCAGGGAAAATAGCATCAGCTCCTGCTTCCACATATGCAGCTGCTCGTTTGATAGCTTCCTCCAAACCTTCGCTACTGCGAGCATCCGTCCGAGCTACAATAATTAAAGACGGAGCAACTTCTTTAATTGCTCTAATCTTTTGCACCATTTCTTCTATTGTTACAAGCTGTTTTCCATTGAGATGACCGCATTTTTTGGGAAGCTGCTGATCTTCAATTTGAACGGCAGCTACGTTTGCTTCAACCATTTCTCTAGCGGTACGGGCAGCATTTAAAACGCCACCAAAGCCTGTATCAATATCAACTAGCACAGGCAAGTTTGTAGCTCTTATCAAATCCTTCGCTCGGTCGGCTAACTCAGTAGATGTCACGATTCCTAAGTCGGGCAGCCCCCGACTTGCAGTGTAGGCCGCGCCTGATAGATAAAGTGCTGAAAAACCCGCTTGCTTAGCCACAAGTGCGGCCATAGCATCATGCGCACCCGGAAGTTGAAGGATTTCTGGTGCATCCATAAGCCGTTGAAACGTAGCAGCTAGCTCCTGCTGAGATAACGGCTGATTGACAATCCACGTCATGTAAACCCCTCCTTATTTAGCTTAAAAACAATTGAACAAACTCGTTTACGCTCATGTTTTCAAGCTCCTCTTGGTTATAGCAAACTCCTTCGATTCGCTTTTGCTGCTTAAGAGGAAAACGCGTTTTGATGTTAGTCGAGAATTTTTCTTTAACCTTTGGAATGGCTTCATCTCTTCTAAAACGGTGGCCTAGCGGATACTCACACTCTACTTCTTCTGTTTGGGTACCATCTTTAAAATGAATCTGTACGGCATTTGCAATCGATCTTTTTTTCGGATCCAAGTAGTCTTCGCTATACTGTTTATTTTCAACAACCTTCATCTTGCTGCGCAGCTCGTCAATTCGCGGATCAGCTGCAACTTCGTTTTCATAATCTTCGGCAGCAATTGTTCCTTTAAGAAGACCAATTGCCGTAATATACTGCAAGCAATGATCTCGGTCCGCTGGATTATGAAGCGGCCCTTCTTTATCAATAATGCGAATCGCAGACTCATGCGTTGTAATTGTAATCGACGCAATATCGTTTAATCGATTCACGACTTCTCCGTGCAGTTTAACTGCGCACTCCGCGGCCGTTTGAGCGTGAAACTCTGCCGGGTAAGACACTTTAAACAGCACGTGCTCCATGACATAGGAATCAAGCGGGCGGCCAAGCGTTACCTGTTTCTTATTAAATAATACGTCTTGGAAACCCCAATTAGGTGCAGAAAGCGCAGTCGGATAGCCCATTTCTCCTTTTACTGCCATCATAGCCAGCTGTACGCCTCTGCTCGTGGCGTCTCCCGCAGCCCACGACTTTCTCGAACCGGTATTCGGCGCATGTCTGTAGGTACGTAAGCTCACCGTATCAATCCACGCGTTGGACAAAGCATTAATAATTTCTTCACGCGTTCCTCCAAGCATTTTAGTAACAACTGCAGTCGTAGCAATTTTCACAAACATCACGTGATCTAACCCAACTCGGTTTAAGCTGTTCTCTAACGCCAGTACGCCTTGAATTTCGTGTGCTTTAATCATCATTTCAAGTACATCACGAACAACCAGCGGCTCTTTCCCTTCTGCTATACGTACGCGGCTAATGTAGTCAGCCGTCGCTAAAATACCTCCAAGATTATCAGAAGGATGTCCCCATTCTGCCGCTAGCCACGTATCGTTATAATCCAGCCAGCGGATGATGCAGCCAATGTTGAACGCAGCTCGAATTGGATCTAACTCAAATGACGTGCCCGGCACCCGGCTGCCATTTGGAACAACCGTCCCTGGAACAACTGGGCCGAGAAGCTTTGTGCACTCTGGATAACTAAGCGCCAGCATCCCGCACCCAAGCGTATCAAGCAACACATAACGAGCGGTTTGGAACGCTTCTAAACTCTTAATCTCTTTATGAAGAACATAATCTGCAATTTCCTCTAACAAAACATCCGCTTTGACTTGCTCATTCGTTTTCAACATGTGCATCTTTCCTTTCTACTCAAATTTATTTATGATAGAAATGGGTATTCGCCAAAATATCCATTCGGTGAGCGGCCGTGAACAACCCCAAATTGTTAAAAGCGGCGCTCGCCCACATACTGTACGCGCGGTCTAAAAAGTCGATTATGTTCATGTTGCTCAATAACGTGCGCACACAATCCGACCGTTCTAGCACTAAAAAAGATTGGTGTATAAAGTGAAATAGGAATACCAAGCATCCAATAAACAGGTGCTGCGTAGTAATCTAAGTTTGGATAAAGACCTTTTTCACGCTTCATAAGTTCCTCGCCCGCCTCGCACATGCGATAAAGACGATCATCTCTTTGCAGGTCGCATAGCTGTTTGAGAGACTCTTTCATCATTAAAGCGCGCGGATCAATCTTGTTCATATACACGCGATGTCCAAATCCCATGATACGCTCTTTTTTATAAAGCTTAGCGGCCAGCAGCTCTTCAAATTTATCCACAGTACCAGCTTCTAAAAGCATTTCCATTACCGCTTCATTAGCTCCTCCATGCAGGTTTCCTTTTAAAGAAGCAACCGCTCCTGTCAACGCTCCGTATAAATCAGACTGAGTAGAAGAAATGACTCTCGCCGTAAACGTTGAGTTTGGCATCTCATGCTCACTGTATAAAACAAGTGAACGATCAAAGATTTGCTCTTCCAGAGACGATGGCTTCTTTCCGGTGATCATATAAAAGAAATTTGCGCTATACGATAACTCTTTAAGGGGACGAATAGGTTCTTTCTTCTCAATTAACCGGTAGCTGTTGGCCACAATCGCAGGCACTTTACCTAACAACTTGTAAGCACGGCTTTTATTTACTGATAGCGAGCGGTCATCAAGCCTCGTATCAAAGCCAGAAAGAAACGAAATTCCTGTTCGCAATCCATCCATTGGATGCGTGCCGTTAGGGAGTAAGCGGAAGACATCCAACAGTTCATCTGGAATGTCATACGTTCCTTTTAAAAATTCTTCCACTAATTTCTTCTCGTTATTATTGGGGAGCCTTTCTTCTAGTAAAAGATAGATCATATCAAGATAGCTCTTTGATTTTGATAGCTCAATCAGGTCATATCCTTGAATAATAATTTTCCCTTGCTGGGTATCGAGAAATGAAATTTTTGTTTCAGTAGCTACAACCCCTTCAAGTCCTGGAAAAAACCTCGCTTCAGTCTCCATATCTCTTTTCCTCCATTCCAAATATCTCTTCACCTACTATTTTGTAAGCCTTTTCAATATTGTGTAAAAAAAGAGCCTTCTTTTCAGCATCCCCCCTCTCGTCTACCACGCAATCTCTTAACTCCTGATAATAGTCTGAAAGTGTACAAGGGTTCTCTGCCACTACGTTATTCATAATGCTCGCTTTAAAGTAATTCACAAAATACTCAACTGATCCATCCACAGCTGCTCACCTCCATCACGCGTACCCTGTAAAAAAACAATAAAAAAACAACTTCTCAAAGAAGTTGTTAAGCTGCGAGACAATACTCAAATAAACATGTATTTAAATCATTTTTAAAACATGTTTGTCACTTCGCACTTAACACCCCCTATCCGCGTAGGTATTGATGCATGCTAAAACAGGCAGGTCTCCTGGCTTATGATCATCACTCTTCGAACCTTCCCATCTTCATTTCCATGAAAACAGTGGCGTTTTTCGAATCGCTCCCAAATACAGTTGCGGGACAGCGCCGGACTCCAACCGAACTTCCCTTTTAAGCAGATAAAAGATACCTTTCACCTACACCTGTTTCTACACCGATATTAAATTCACTTTAAACATATCAAATTTTATAAATTTTTACAATTTTTATTTTCATTTCACTTAGCTAACACTGTACAACACTTCATTTTTCAAAGCACTTATCTTATAAATCCATTTATAACCTCTCTGGCAAAAGCATAAATAAAATATAGAAAGATTGTTTTTGTTAATTATTGGATAATAAATCCTGTATAATAAAGGAAAAACTTAAAAGTAAATTTGCTTTATGCCAAAGATGAAAGGAGCGATTTCATGAAAAAACGATGGATTTCCTGGTGGATTACAAACTGTTTTTGGGCCATGCTATTTGTTTTAGGCACTATTATGGTATGGACGCGAAAAGTGGACGGAGCGGGTGCCATTCAAACCCCTGAGATTAAACTATTATCCTTTATTGTGTTAGTGCTTGCCTTTGTCATTCCGCTTGTGATTCAAATTGTATGGCTTGTTGTTAATGTAAGAACGAGTAAATGAAACCTACCTATCAATTCCGATCTTATAATCTCCTACTCTCCTATGTTATGATGAAACAAAACAGCTGTAAGGAGAATGAACCGTGAAGAAAAAAATAAAGGTCGTTGCGGCCGTTATTGAAAATGATCAAAATGAAGTGCTATGTGCTCTTCGCTCAAACGACATGTCTCTACCGAACATGTGGGAATTTCCTGGTGGAAAAGTAGAAGAAGGCGAAGACATCTACTCTGCGATTGTGAGAGAAATTGAAGAAGAGCTGCACTGTAAAATCAAAGCAACCGAATTACATAACGAGCATACGCATGAATACGATACGTTTATCATTGAGCTTATTGCCATTAAAGCTGAAATTGCTGAAGGTACACCGCAGCCTACTGAGCATGCGAAGCTTGTTTGGTTAAACAAAGAAAATCTTCATTCACTTGTCTGGGCACCAGCTGATGTTCCGGCGGTTGAATTGTTAGTAGAAAAGAAATAGCCTTCTCATGATGAGAAGGCTATACTCTTTCCGTAAACTCTGTATACAAAAGTGCTGGAATTTCATTTTCTAATTCTAAAATGACCGTAATTGGCTTTTCTCCGTGGTACTCAACCGTATTTCCTTTTCCGATATAAATAAACGGCTCAGTTTTTTCATCAATTTTACGATACTTTCGTACAAACAGATGCAGATGAATACCTCTATCTTTGTTAAAAATGATATTCTTTCCTCGCTCAGATTTTTGGGTCGTACTGTTTGGCGTTTGCCAGTGGAACGTGCGCTTGTCGATAAACTTATCCTGATAGTTAATGCTTTCTTTAATGTCTTCTTCCTTATGAAGATCAATAAACAAGAAGAATTCTTTCTCACTTGTTAATAAGCCAGAACCACGAAACGAGCTGTGCGTTTTCCGATAGTTTGATAGTAAAGCTGGGTCCATCATCGTGTACTGTTCATACAGCTTTAAGTGCGGTACGCCGTAATCTCGTTTACCAAACTCTTTTTCGTAGCGAAAAATACCATAATCAATCGCATCTTTAATAAACGGCTTAAACTGATCGTTATGTAAAACATTCACAAAGCGCTCCGTTTTCACCGCTTCTTCTCCGTTGAAATCAAGTAGCTTCAACTTAGAACGAAGCTGACCACTATCATAGTACGCTTGATTTAACACTTCAAACGCATGCCTTACCGTATCTTCCTCCACGTTCTCTACGTATTTCAAGATTTCCTTATTAGCTTGCTTCAGTGAAACTTTGTCATGACCTAGTAAATATTTCAAAATCACAAACTCGTATACCCGCTTGATTGGTAGCTTACTAGACAATTCCTTAAGGGCACTTTCAAAGTCTTCGTGAAGCAACAAAGTTTTCAGCTGGTCGTCTTTTTCGGTTTTTGCTACAAACTGAAGATATGATTTTTCTTTATTAATAAATTTCACTGGGTCAGGCGCTCCGTCGAACTTTAAATAGTCCATGAGATAATACGGAATCATGCCTTGATTTAATTTTTTGAACTCGTTGTACTCTTCTCTCAGGTACTTCAGCGAATTGAAGTTTTCACGGTCAATTTGCGCTAAAATTCTGTCGCGTGAAATCTCATCCATTTGAATATGCGTAGCACCTGGAATACTTGGGAATCCCGTTGCTATAGCTACCTTTAAGCTTTCCTTATCGTAATAGCGGCTGCCGTTTAAGGCAAGGGCAATTAAAAAGACCTTGCTGTGATTTCCGATAAAATCAAGCACTGTTAGGAATGATTTGCTTTCGTGCTTGCGCAAACCACGTCCCAGCTGCTGGATGAAGACAATTGGTGAATTTGTTGGACGAAGCATTAATACAGAGTTCACCGATGGAATGTCCACACCTTCATTGAAAATATCTACTGAAAAGATGACTTCTAATTCATCTCTATCATCTTCTAATCGTTTAATACACGCTTGACGCTGAAGGATGGAATGGCCGCCATGTAACACTTCACTTTTGTAGCCACGCTTATTAAACTGTGCTGCCATATACTCAGCGTGCTCAATACTAGCGCAAAAGCCAAGCGTTTTACGAGTTAAACCGTCGTGACCATAAAACTCCATGTTTTCAATAATAAAATCAACGCGCTCATTTACTTTTAACCGTTTGGTTACCTCGGCTATATCATCAATGTCAATACCACTTAAATCAACATCTTCAATATCCGTAATACCAAAATAGTGAAACGGTACGACTAACTGATCTTCTAGCGCTTCGTGAAGACGAACTTCAATACCTACGTTGTTATCAAACAAATCAAATACGCTCATGCTGTCGCTTCGCTCTGGCGTTGCCGTCATGCCTAGCGTAAATGCTGGCGTAAAATAGTCCATTACTCGCTGATAAGAAGGACTTGTCGCATGGTGCGCTTCATCATAGATAATATAATCAAACGAATCTCGCTCAAACGTACTATAGTGCTTCGTTAACGTTTGAATCGTCGCAAACAAGTAGTCTGCTTCTTGATTTTTCGAGCTTCCTGTCAAAAAGCCAAACGTCACTCCCTCGTTCACAAGCAGCGTTTCAAACGTTTCTTTTGCTTTTTGGAGTATCTCTTCTCGGTGTACAATAAACAAAAGGCGCTTTGGCTTCACTTTTTGCACGTCGAATGCTGACATATACGTCTTACCTGTACCCGTTGCCGCAATGACTAAAGCTTTCGTTTCACCAAAGCTGCGCAAGCGCTCTAAATTTCCCATCGCGCGCTGTTGCATCTTATTTGGCTTGATGTATTCACTCTGTTCAAAAATCATCTGAGGCTTGTACGCTGCTTCCTTTAGCGCAGCCAAAAACTTTCCGTACTCCTCGAGAAATTCGCTCGTGGCGTCGTTGCTAATGTCCCACAAATGCTCGTATTCCTTTAGTACATCTTGAATGAAAGGCGTTTCGCTCTTTGATACAACCTCTACATTCCACTCAATATTGATTTTCAGCGCGCTTTGCGTTATATTTGCAGATCCAATAATCACCTTGTAGTCGCTCTCATACTCAAAAATATAAACCTTCGTATGAAACCCTTTTTCTTCTACCGAGCTAAATACCTTAAGATCAATATTATCAAAGCTTTTAATCTTCTCTAACGCCTTCACTTCCGTAAAATTCAAATACGTCGACGTAATAATACGACCTTCTACACCACGATTAGCCGCTTCCTTCAAAGGGTCTAAAAGCAGCTGCAGCCCGCTAAAATTAATAAAAGCCACGCTAAAATAAAAGCTCTTACACTCTTTCAAAGAAGTCACAAGCTCATGTAGAAGATTCGTGTTTTTTGAGTTTACTAGTAATCGATTGTTCATGTAGTCCACCGCTCCACCTTTTTCCATTAAACTGTTACTTTTAGTTTAGGGGTTTGGATGGGGTGGATCAAGGGGTTTTTGGTAAACAGCAAGAGTTAAAGTATCTATCTTATAAACTATCATCAACCTCTTTACCCTCAAACAACTTCCCACAATTTGTTAATCCTATGCTAAAATCATTCTAAATGTTTTAATGCATTTCATACATGGAAACGAGGAAACAAAATGACGAAAGCGAAATGGCTACTGATTTTTCTGTTCGTAATGGACTTAGGACTAACATCTATGCATCTATCAGGATATTTTTTCCTCTTTTTAAAACCCACAGGTTATCTCATTCCTTTAGTCATCAATATCATCGTGCTATTTTTTGTTAACAAAAAGCTGTGGGTTGGTTTAGGACTAATCGTTGGAATTCCGGCCTTATTTATACATGGGTTTATGGTCTTGTTCATGGATTATGACTATACAAAGATTGATTCTCCCAGTCACAAACAATCTCTTGTAATTGAGTATCGTCACGTCACTCTAGGTGAGACAACGTATTTTTATCACTTTTATAAAACACGATTTGGAGTAATTGGTAGGCTTCTCGACAATCAATCGGTGGAATTTATGGTGAGAGGACCCGAATATCCTGTTGAAGAAGGAGCTGAAGCAGCATTAGGAGCCCATAATCCAACATGGGTTTCCAAAGATATTGTCAGGTTTAACTCATGGAAAGGAGCAAAAGATGTGTATTTAGCCTCTTCTTCATCGTCAGTCAGTACAAAAGAAATAGAGAATTTCATACTAAAAGCAAACAGCAACAGTGACGGAGAGGCAATAACCATTGACGGGAATGATTTCATCACTCGGTATGATAAAAAAACAGGTCAGCGCTGGATTGATGTTGTAAGCGCTGGTGACGAAGGGCTAATACCCAGACAGCAGTGCTCCCGGATTGTACGCAACGAAGAGCGCGGGTATTATATGCTAGAGGAATGTACGCATCAGTGGGAGTATAAGCTGTATCCTCTTACGGACGGACAGTAATACTATAAAAAATGAAGGAGCTCAGATCCCTAAGCTCCTTTTAATCTTTCCCTACAGCGCTAACTGCTTTACAATTTCCTTCTCAATCTTTCTCGGCTCCACAGTCGGCGCATAGCGCTCTAATACATGACCTTTCTTATTAACAAGAAACTTTGTAAAGTTCCACTTGATGTTTTTAGATAGGAGACCCTTTTTTTGATTCTTTAAAAACGTAAACAGCGGGTCTTCATTCTCTCCGTTCACATCAACCTTCGCAAACATTGGGAAAGTTACGCCGTGATTCAGCTGGCAGAACTGCGTTGTTTCATTAATATTATCAAACTCTTGGTTGTTAAATTGACCGCATGGAAAACCTAAGATTTCTAAGCCCTGCTCGTTGTATTTGTCATATAGCTCTTGTAGCTCTTTAAACTGACCTGCCAAACCGCAGTGACTAGCCGTGTTCACAATGAGCACTACTTTGCCTTCATACTTCTTTAATGCTTGTTCTTCGCCATTTGTCTTTTTTACCGTTAAGTCGTACAAAGTCTCCACATTCGCTTCCCCCTTCATAAAAATTGTGCGCTATTTAATTTTATAAAACATTTATAGGGAATTCAATCATTTTCCTTTTCATCAGAACCACAAAACGATTTAAATAACAATTTCCAGCACAACAAGATGCCCCGTTCCCTTGCACTTTTTATTTAATACTATTAAAGTATATAGTGTTGAATTTCTTCTATAGTAGAAATCAGCTCTCTAACAATCATTTCACTTTTTAATTTCGGGAACGCGTTTCCCTTTAAGGAAAGGGTTTAGATATACAATGAAAGATAATTTTTGGCATGAGCTGCCTCGTCCGTTCTTTATTTTGGCGCCAATGGAAGCCGTAACGGACGTTGTTTTCCGTCACGTGGTGACAGAAGCAGCTCGACCTGATGTGTTTTTTACAGAGTTTACAAATACGGAAAGCTACTGCCATCCCAAAGGAAAAGATAGCGTAAAAGGACGCCTAACGTTCACTGAAGACGAGCAGCCAATCGTTGCGCATATTTGGGGAGACAAGCCTGAATACTTCCGTCAAATGAGTATTGGCATGGCTGAAATGGGCTTCCGCGGCATCGATATTAACATGGGCTGTCCTGTGCAAAACGTTGCAGGAAACGGAAAAGGATCTGGCTTAATCCGTCGTCCAGACGTTGCGGCAGAGATTATCCAAGCAGCAAAAGCTGGCGGACTTCCTGTCAGCGTAAAAACGCGCCTTGGCTATACAAAAGTCGACGAGTGGTACGACTGGTTAAAGCATATTTTAGAACAAGATATCGTTAACCTATCTATCCACCTTCGTACGAAAAAAGAAATGAGTGACGTGGACGCACACTGGGAGCTGATCCCAGAAATCAAAAAACTTCGTGATGAAATTGCACCTCATACGCTTCTTACGATTAACGGTGACATTGCTGACCGTCAACAAGGCTTGGAGCTTGCGGAGAAGTACGGTATTGATGGAGTTATGATTGGACGCGGAATCTTCCATAATCCATTCGCGTTCGAAAAAGAAAAGAAAGAGCATACAAGCGAAGAGCTATTAGACCTTCTTCGTTTGCAGCTAGATCTTCACGATAAATATTCGAAAGAATTAGAGCCACGTCCATTTAAACCGCTTCGTCGCTTCTTCAAAATCTACGTTCGTGGATTCCGAGGTGCAAGTGAGTTACGAAACTTACTGATGAGCACAGAAACGACTGATGAAGTACGTGATTTGCTTGATGAGTTCAAAGATCGAACTGGCATGAAAGAAGACGAAGGTTTTTCCATTAAGTAATCTTTGCTTTACTTAAAAAGTGTCAACACAAAAAGCTGAGCCTACATGAGGTTCAGCTTTTGTTTTTGATAAATCAAATTTGCTTATTCACTAAAGCCGCCTTCCGTTAACGCATAGTTAATGCGCGCGAATAAATTGTTGGTTTCTTGTCTCGCTTGGGCATATACCTTTTCAAATTCCGCTTTATTTTCAGCAGGATTCTCAAATTTACCTACCTGTCCCCACATTGCTTGAACCATTTTCATGTTTTCAAAAAGCTCATAGTCTAGCGGAGTTTGCGGAGCCGGTGCAAAAACAAGCGGTGCGCCTAGTTTTTCTAGCTCTTCTTGTCCTACTACAAACGCCGGGTGATCATATAAGTCACGGTCCATCGCAGTTTTAATATCATTCATTGTCGGTCCGACTAAATAAAGCATCTGCATCATGCCTCGCTCTAAGTTCGTCGCTTGTTCCCATGTTCTATACTCAGAAGGATCCGTGCCTTGGAGCTGCGTTGGCTGATTGGCTAAAATTAATTTATAGATTTGATCCCTTTCGGCTTGATTTTGAAGCTGATATGCTTGTTGGCTTTCTGGATTAATAAACACATCACTGTAGTTTGTGATGTTTGAAACCTTTGAAGATGACGTACTGCTGACAATTGTTCGGATTGGCTCTTCCGTTAAGCTAAAGTAAATTCTTCCCGTCTCGTCCATATAGTTTTCAACTAGTTCTTGTTCTGTAAGATCTTTTTCGTAATATGGTGAATCAATTGAAACCGTTGGGATTCGAAGCTGGTCTGTCTCTTCTTGGGATAGTTCCACTTTTGAGGTTTCTTCTTTTGAATTTTCCTTTTCAGCTTCTTTTTCTATTTTTTCTTCATTCTTTTGCTCTTCCGCAGCCGCTGTTTCTTTCGCTTGTTCTGCACTCTCGTCTTTACCGCAAGCTGCTAGTAGTAAACTTGCAGCTGTTACAAGTAACCATTTCTTCATCTTGTTCGCCTCACTCGTCCGTTTTTTCTTAACTTAAAAAGTATATCATTCATAAATTGAAAATTATGGATGATATGTAAAAACAGGAAAAAGGCATTAAGCATTAGAAAAAAACATCATACGAATTAACTAATCATTACGTCTTAGAACATAGTCATGCACACTAGCCCGCTTTACATACATAAAATGTATGAATTGCAAATACAAGGAGGACAATCTATGTATTCATACTTTCATGATTTTTATCGAAACACCTCAGATACAAAGCTTTTAAGCGATATTCAAAAAGCTATCAATGCAGAGTATAGTGCTATTTCATGCTACGAAAAGTTAGCTAACCTAGCACCGACAAAAGAAGAGCGCAACAAAATACGTGAAATTCAAAAAGATGAAAAACGACACCTTGAAGAGTTCACCAGAATTTATATAGCGTTAGCTGGAAGACAGCCCTCTTATCAAATCACTGAACAATGTCCCAACAATTATAAAGATGGCATTGAGTTTGCGTTTAAAGACGAGCAAGAAGCTGTGGATTCTTACTTAGATATTTCAGACAAAGCGCAAGACCTTACGATAAAAGATCGTTTTCGACGAGCAGCCTCAGATGAGCAGAATCACGCCGTATGGTTCTTATATTTTATGAAAAACCCAAAGCCCTCTTCGTCTCAAAGGCAGCTTGATAATTACGGTGCTAAAGGGGCATTAAATGCACCATCGCTATCGTTATCAGAAATGCTGACATATGCACTTCAAGACGAGTACCTAGCTCAGTCTAGATATAATAACGTTATTCAAACGTTTGGGCCCGTACGAACATTCGTTCAAATCAAGGAAGCGGAACTACGCCATATTGATGCACTACTGCCACTATTTGATCGCTACCAAGCACCGATTCCTGATGATACTTCTCAAGACCTTGTCAAAACTCCAGCAAACCTCAAAGCTGCATATTCAGCAGGTGTTCAAGCAGAGATTGATAATATTAAGATGTACGAACGCTTTTTAACATACGATATTCCAAGTGATGCACGAACGGTCTTTTCACAGCTACGAAACGCATCTGTCAATCATTTAGCTGCTTTTGAAAGAGGGGTTGCATCTTTCGGCTAACCGATTAAACATCTTTAAAAAAAAGGCTAAACTAACAGCAGTTTAGCTTTTTTGAGATGAAGATCCTTCTTAGATAGACCTTCTGGCACCTTATTTTTTCAAACCAGCAGCAAAAAAAGGACCGTTAAAAGTAATGATTGAAAAGATTTTAGCCATTTCTTCTGGCGATTCTTTTCGGCCGCTATTAAGCCACTGTTGGATTACTCCAATATGCGCAGAAGCTATGTAAGAAGCCAAGTAGTCTCCTGGAACAAGAAAATTTTCTTTCCGAACAAAGTCAAAGGCTTCATTTTCAAAGATTTCTTTCCACATAAACTTTTTTAACCTCGTCTGAAAAGATAAATCTCCGTTTGGACCTAATAACGCTCTCATGAAACTACTGTTTTTGTTTAGATATTCAAAGATTACGATTGCGATGGTAGACGGGACCGCTATTGGTGAATCTTTCTCTAGAGAAGCAACAACGCTTGGGAAGTTCTCTTTTACAATAGTTGAAAGCTCTAGCATTACTTCATCTTCACATTTCTTCATTAAATCAAATTTATCCTCATAATGCGCATAGAATGTGCCTCGATTGATGTTGGCTCTCGTTGTGATATCTTTCACTGAAATAGCGTCGAACCCTTTTTCCTCAATCAATTCAATGAATCCATTTTGGATAGATTCTCTTGTCCGAACAATTCGTAAGTCCAAATGCTGATTTTTCATCGTATGTCCCCCTTTATTTTATCCAACAGATTGCTAAGTAGTGTCCCGTAACCAACACATCCTTGAATTTTGATTATTGATGACGCCTCATACAAAGTATAGAATTCGAATAGAATCATAATAAACAACAGGTTGTTCATTATTTTATCAAAAGTGTAAGGAGGAAGAAACATGTTTAAGAACAAACTGCTCTTATTTTCACCTCTTATTGTGTTTGGCATTATCTTTATTTTTTCACAAACATTATATCCATCCGTTCAGCCTGAACTTAAGAACTTACCGATCGCGATTGTGAACGCAGATGAAGGAATTCAGCTCCCTAATCAACCCGAGGTAAATATGGGACAGAAAGTTGTAGACATGGTGATAAAAAGCTCAAAAGCTACAGCTGAAAGTGAACCGGCTGTGAAGTGGATTGTTGAAGAAAATGAAAATGATATGCAAAAAGGATTGGAAAATCGAGACTATTACGCAGCACTCGTCATTCCTAAAGACTTCAGCGCAAAGCAAGCTTCTTTCAAGACACCTGCCCCGGAAACAGCTAAATTAGAGGTTTTTATTAATCAAGGGATGAACACGATGGCATCCACAGCTGCAGGACAAATAGTAAACAATGTAGTTGATCAGATAAACACAACTGTACGCACTCAGCTCATTACTGAATTAGAAAAACAAGGGGCAACGTTAACGCCAAAGCAAGTTGAACTGTTCGCGAACCCGATTGGTAAAACGATGAAAAATGTTCACGAAACCGGCAAAAATAGCGCAAACGGCAATTCTCCAATCTCTTTGTTTCAACCCTTATGGATTGCTTGCCTAGCAAGTGCCGCTATTCTTTTCATCGCAACTCGTAAATTAAAGGCTAGAAACCGTAAAGATGTTGTAAAAGCTAAATTAATCCAACTATTCATGGGCGCTTTCATAGCACTTGTAATTGGATTTAGCTTAACCTGGTTAGCTGCTCACATGATTGGTTTCCATATTCCACAGTTTACAGACGCAGCCTTATTCTTAACGATTACGTCCTTTAGTTTCATTTTAATGATTTCGGCCGTTCTTTCACTAGTAGGCATAAAAGGAATACCCTTATTTGCCCTAATGCTTTTCTTTGGAGCACCTTTGCTTTCACTGCCTCCAGAAATGATGTCTTCTTTTTACAGAGACTGGATTTATTCATGGTTGCCAATGCGATTCATGATTGAAGGGTTACGAGATCTCTTCTTTTTTGGAAAGAGCATCACGTGGGATGGTCCACTATCCATACTTGTATGGATTGGAATCATCAGCGGAATTGTGATCCTACTTTCTGCGTTTAAGCCACAAGCCGTCAACGAAAAAGTAGAGCTTGAACAGTAATAGAAATCACAAGAAGCCGAACTCAAATGGAGTTCGGCTTCTTTTTGCTTTGTTATTGGCCTTCGCTGGATGAAAGAAACTTTCTTTTCAGCTCTTCTAAACAACTTCTCGGAATATCGCACCCTTCTTTTAAATACGTTTCAATATCTCCGTACTGCTTCATGATTTTTTGATAAACATCTTCCAAGTACTCACGACGCACTTCCAGAACGGGCCTGATTTGTTCAGGGGAAATTCGAAATAAGCTCATCCATCGAATAAACGACTCAGTTCTTTTCATTTTTTCTGCAATTAGCTCATTTGACTTTAAGTATTCAGCTATTACTGTTTCATATGAAACGCCCAAATATAATTGAATAATAGCCGCGATAAACCCGGTTCGATCCTTACCACCCGTACAATGAATAAGAGCAGGTATCCGACTTGTATGAGATAAGAAGCAAATAATTTCTTTTATTTCGTCATGACAGCCAAAAGCCATGTGCTCATACATATCTCTCATGATTTTTTCGAAATCAACGCTAGTCGACTTGCTCACAAGAAACTTAAAAAACTCAAGATGGGTAAACTCTTGGCTCTTGTCATGGATAGATACCGATAATAGCTCCATACCAGGGCCTGGTCCCACTCGACTAACCTTTGATTTTTGTTCAGATGGCATTCTTAAATCACAAAGTGCTTTAATATTCAGCTGACGAAAGGTCTCAATATCTTGTTTCGTTAGCTTTGATAGATCTTCTGAGCGAAACAAAACTCCTTCTTTAAGCTTTTCGCCATTCTCTGTCATTACTCCGCCAACATCTCGAAAGTTAAATAGCTTTTCAAATTTATGGTTCATATTCTTTCTCCATTGTTTGTAATAGTTGCTTTTCTCTATTCTACGACATCGCACCAAAATGCTGAACTATTAATCAACTTACTTTTTATTTATTCATGCCACAATGAACAAAAAGTGTAGCCTCATATCAAAAAAATGACACAAAACTGGCGCCCTTCAAAACACCAGCTGAACCAATCCCATATATAAAAGCGTTCCTCCCCCAATCGAAAGCAGCATGCTTCCTCTCCATGCATGAAGCAGTACCACAAAGCCAACTGCTAGCATTTCAGGTAACCCATGACTTCCTGAAATAAAGCTGATATCCTTTAACGAATACACAACCAACAATCCGATGACCGCTGCCGGTAGAACAACTCCGAGATACTGAACATACTTAGGGGTTGGCTTATTGGCTGGAAAAAGTAAAAATGGTAAAAAGCGCGTAATCATCGTTCCGAGAACAACCATTATAATCATGATAACTTGCTGGGTAATAGTCATATTACATTGTCACCTCTGCTTTTTGAACAGGCTTGCGAATGAGCGTTAATACCGCTAGTATCAAAATCATAGCTGGAATAATAAAGCTATTTGGGCCAAAAACAAACAGGCTTACGCTCGAAAAACCAATTCCGATCAGTGCGCTGTGGTACTGCTTGCCTTTTTTCCATTGCTCCATAAAAATGACGACAAACAGCGCGGTCATGACGAATTCAATTCCTTCCGTGCTGAACGTAATAAACGAGCCAAAGATACTGCCAAGTGCTGAGCCGAGTACCCAGTAGCAGTGATTCAACAGCGTAATAAAAAAGAAAAACCAGCCTTTATCAATTCCTTTAGGTACATCCGTTGCCTGACTGATGGAGAATGATTCGTCGCAAAGACCATAGATTAAGTAGCCTTTCTTTCTCCCAACGCCGCTGTATTTTTCTAATAGAGAAAGCCCATAAAATAAGTGTCTAGCATTAACCATAAGCGTAAGTACTAATGCACTGACTGGATTAAACGTCGCCAGCAACAGCCCCCCTGCAACAAACTCCATTGATCCTGCGAAGATAAATAAACTCATGAGAATTGGATATATGGGATGAAACCCTAGGGAGTTCATATAGATGCCGTACGCCCCTCCTAAAAACAAAAAGCCTGCAAAAATCGGCAGAGTGTGCGGGAATGCTGCGCGAAGTGCGCGTATTTTTTCTTGATGGCTCATTGATTTCACATCCTTGCTTGAGTAACTTATTTTAGTTTTAACACACCCAATCCATAC
The DNA here is from genome assembly GCF_036409025.1 of Priestia sp. GS2. Taxonomy (NCBI): domain Bacteria; kingdom Bacillati; phylum Bacillota; class Bacilli; order Caryophanales; family Bacillaceae; genus Priestia; species Priestia sp. GS2. The sequence continues at coordinate 86,181 of NZ_JAZGJX010000002.1, forward strand.
AAAAAATAAAAGAATTGTATGGATTACAATTCTCTCCGGCACGATGGTTTGGGCTATACTAAAATAAGAATTACCAAACGTCTGAACTGGAGGTGGCGTCATGCCTGTAAACTCATTTGAACATTATCCCATGTCATGGAAGCCTGATCGCTCGTCGTTAAAGCGTCCTTACTACCAATCCTTAGCTCACTTACTCGAAGAAGATATCACCAACGGCTTTTTAGCTCCAGGAACAAAGCTACCTCCACAGCGTGAGCTAGCTGATTTTCTTGATCTAAACTTCACAACGATTACAAGAGCTTATAAAATTTGTGAAATGAAAGGCCTGATTTATGCCGTAACGGGAAGCGGTACGTTCATTTCTCCAAACGCCACTCGCTCTATTACGATTTCAGCAGATAGGCTCACGTGCAACATTGATCTTGGATTTGTAGCTTCATTTGAACGAACGAGCCCTTATTTAAAGGAAGTGCTCTCAACCGTAATGGAAAAGCGCTACTTCGACCAGCTTTTAAACTACAACGATCCTACTGGAATTCCCCATCAGAAGATGGCCGCCGTGAACTGGATGGAAAACCTCGGCGTGAACGCTTCCCCCGAACAGGTTTCCATCGTATCAGGCGCTCAAAATGCGCTGGCCATCAGCTTAACCGCCTTGTTTGAGCCTGGTCAAAAAATAGCTACGGATTTATATACGTACTCAAACTTTATTGAAATTGCCAAGATGTATCATATTCAGCTTGTTCCTATTGCTGGTGATGAATGCGGAATGTCTCCAGCAGAACTTGAAAAACAATGTAGCCACACCTCTATTCACGGCGTATTTCTCATGCCTTCGTGCTGTAACCCAACGACCGTGATGATGACAGACAATCGTAAAAAAGCACTGGCATCCGTTATCAAAAAACATGATTTAATTATCATTGAAGATGATATCTACGCTTTTTTCACAGCAGGAGTAGTCACCGATTATAAACAGCCCATGTTTAACTTACTTCCTGAACAAACCGTGTACATCTGCAGCACTTCAAAAGCGCTTTACTCAGGCCTTCGCGTTGCTTATATGGTATACGGTGAGCGTTTTAAAGAGAAGATTTTGCGCGCTATTTTTAATATCAATGTCAAAACGTCATCCTTAAACGCTGAAATCGTGACGGAGCTTATCTTATCTGGAAAAGCTCATGACATTATCTCGAAGAAAAAACAGCTTGTTCAAGAAGCCAACGATCTTTATTTTGAATACTTTCCAGCTCGCAAACACTACGAGCATCCGCTGAGCTTTTTCCGCTGGCTGTCAATTAACCCTTATCATAACGCACTCCAGCTTGAAGCAGATCTTCACGAGCGTGGAATTCGCATTTATCACTCCGACCGTTTCTTAAGTGGACAGACTACGCCTAATAAATACCTGCGCGTCGCTCTTTCTTCCACTAATTCGCTGGAAGAGCTGCGAGTTGGACTTCGCGTATTGAAAGAATATCTAGAGGAAAAAGAGCTTTTATAGCAATAAAAAAAGAGTTGAAATGAACCTCAACTCTTTTTTCTCTTACTCTGCGTTTTAAAAGGCATACTGAAACAATCCGTAGTAAAGCGGACCTACCGTGATAATTCCTGTTCCAATAAATAGTGCTGCTTGTACAGGAGTGGATAACTCTTCAAGTTCTTCGTGCTTTATACCTTTAACGAAGGTAAACGTAATGTCCCAAATCAATCCTCCAACGAAAACCATCTTCCAAATAAAAGGCGTGAATAAATCAGTTCCTGTGACATATCCAAACAGCCCAAGCCATGTCACAATTGAAATAAGAAAATCGGTTACGTACGCAACGGTCTTTTTTCCTTGAATTAAAAAGCCAACTAGCGCAGTTCCTAAAATCCCTAAATAAATATACCAAAATATCTCAATCATCGTTTCGTTCCTTTTTAATTTACTATTTTCCTAGCTATTATATATGTTTTAATCCGTTTGAAAAATCATTTTTTAAAAACTTCTCCTTTATGTATGACCTTTCTATAAATCGTTTTTAGCCAAATATAAAGAACTAACTCACTGACAATAAAAACTACGATACTGATAAAGGTAGTAAAGAAGAATTCAAAAATCAGCAAGCTATAAAAGGCATGTGGAAACCACCAGGCTCCCACGTTCATTAAAAACAATAAAAAATGGCTAAACAAAGCCATTCCCTGAGCTTCTCCTAGTGTTCGATTTGTTCTTAAGATTATATATCTGCCTATTAAAAAACTAATAATAAATGAAAAAGCCATGAACATAAAATAGATGGAACTAGAAAGCAAAGCTTCTTGTGGTGAATACATCATTCTTCCTCCTTTTCACGAAAATAAATTACCATATTTTAATATAAAAGGTATTTAATGTTATAATAGTATCGTACTAAAGATATGTAAAGGTGGTCTTATACGTGTTCAGTCGTAAAATAACTTACCAAGTGCTTATCGCTTTTACAGGTATAATCTATATGTTATATAACCATTATTTACAGCCTACCGTCAGTGCAGTAGTTGATTCATATATAATTTTCCCTACTATGCTTTGTTTATTTTTATTCTTTGCTTATATGTATTTTAAGGTCGAGAAAAGGTAGGAGAAACATATGGAAGAGAGTCATGTACCTAAACGAAAAGAAACATATAAAACCCAGAGAACGTCGCCTTACCTCCGAGACGTGTTTGGTTTAGGGATTGGTTGGATTAGTTTTAATTTGCTCCCTGACCAATGGAAAATAAATTGGGTCTACCTCACAGGAGTCCTCATGATTTATTACATTGCCGTGAAGTTTGAAAACGTAAAGCTTCCGCTAAGCGTAAAATGGTTAATTAGCGTTAGTTTATACATCATTGGACTAATTTTATTGATAAAAGATTTTTAATAATGATAGATGAAAGGTTAAGGAAATGAACTGGAAGAAGTATGCTATCCTTCCCCCCCCCTTTTTTACTAATTGGAGCTCTTCTATTGTTTTATTTGCCATTGAGTCAACTTCATTATATGATGCTCGCTCCCCTCTTATTTGGGCACTATACAACTTGTGGGTTTACACAGAAAGAGATAGATAGAAAAAAGAAACATACCAAAAAGAGTAGCTTTTCAGCTACTCTTTCCCATTTTCAAAATTCCCTGAGCCACTATTGAAATAACTCCATAGAAAACAACGTTTAGCAAGAAGTATACACCATCTACTACGTTATAGTGGATCAGCAACGCCATCATCAAACAAAAACCTGCTGTGAAAACTAAACTAATTCGTTTTACTTTGTCTCCTTTCAACCGTAAGCTGTAGATGAGTGCTAGTATCCCTGTCACGACTGAAATAACAACGTAAATCACAATCATTCACTCTCCACTATTACTCTATAAATGCATAGCCTTTAAGTTCATAGGGTTTTGGTTCACTAATATCAATGGAGCTACCGTTCCAACTTGTAACAGCTCCGTATCCCCATCCATAGCGATGCTTAACCAGCGTAAACTTAACAGGGCCCTTTTCTGACTTAGCTCTAATTTCATTTGCCAATTCACTTCTTCTCAAATTATCTAATAACGTAACCCCACCGATTAATGCACCAGGGGTAGTGAACTTAATCCCCACTAAAGTACTTGTAATATACTGAGAAACCTGCGTCGCAGTTCCCCTTTCAATTTTTGAAGCAAATGCTCTGGCTTTGGCAGGTTTTAAATAATAGGTGTGTTCATCCTGACTCCACTGTGCTCTTGTATCAATCAAAGTCTTTTTTACAATGGCTCCGTTATAACTGGATGGAACGGTCTTAGTGGAAGCAGCAAAAGCACTGTTGCTAAAAGCGCTAGACATCACTAACGTAAATACGAGAGCCATCATGAATTTACTAATTTTCACAAAAACCACCTCTTTTTTGAAAATTTCTATTATTTTAGAGGCTACCATATTCTGACTAAAATCTATAGACTATTCGGCAAGATTGATTAAATTATCCTAAATTTAAAATTTATGAATGACTATTCTGCTATTATAAAAGAAACATAAAACAATCTAAATTATGTTAAAATATACTTATATTTACTTTTTGTTAATGGTGAAGAAATTGAATAATCGTAGTTCAAGATAACTTTGTATAATGATGGGGGCAATTTGTTTGATTTTGGCGTTAACTTTAAATCTAACTGGTGTATTTCAGGAAATAGTATCCTATTAAATTTATCAGGAACAGTTATTTTAATGAATTTTATCGCAGATCAAAAACTTACTAAGGTGTAATGGACTATTAATAACTATAAAGATTAGGAGGTTAAAAATCATGGATATCAGCTTTTTTTGGATTGCTATAGGGCTAGCTGCTCTTGGTTACTTTATTGGAGATGGTTTAAAAAATTTTGGTAAACCGAAAGAGAAAACAACCTACCCTTATTTAATTAAGGAGCGTGATCTTCACTATCACTTTAGCTTAACGCGAGAAGAAATGCAGGAGCTACTAAATAAATACCCAGATGCTCCTAAAATTGAGCTGAAAGGCAAGACGTATTATCCATATCATCAATTTGTTGAGTGGGTTTCATCAGCCGATCTTTATACCAATAATAAACACAGAGAATAGATGGGAGAAATAGACATGGACGCTAGAATTACATATGATACTGACGCAAAGTTAGCTTACCTTTATCTCTTCCCTGCTTCGGCTTCTTATCAAATTCAAGAAACGGAAGAATTAGAAGTAAATCCTAGTTTACTGCTTGATATTGATAGTGAGGGCCGAATTATTGGCATTGAGCTTTTCGGAATGCTTGCAGAGAAGATAGCGCCACTTTCTGGTGCTGAGCATATCTATACAATGCATGATGAGATGTTCTCATTTTGCCTATCATCTCAAGAGGCTCATGCAACATTTGTTTTTAACGGAATTAAATTTTGCTTTGCAGACGCTGATTATCAACACTTCGTCGGCTTTGACGTAATTGATTCAAATCTATATGAGCGACCGCTATTGATGCAGCTCGTTAAGCCATAAAAGAAAGCTGTAAAAAGACAAGCTACCTTCAGCTTGTCTTTTCTTATTCATGAAATCTTCGTTCCATTTGGCAACTTTTCATCCGGCTGTAGCAGCACCACGTCTCCTTCTCCTGGAACGCCACCTAAAACGAGCACTTCTGATTTAAATCCTGCAATTCGCATTGGCGGAAAGTTTACAACCGCGACGACCTGACGATTCAGAAGCTCAGTTGGCTTATAGCGATGCGTAATTTGCGCAGATGACTGCTTCACTCCAATCTCTTCTCCAAAATCAACTTCAAGCTTAATCGCCGGCTTTTTGGCCTCTGGAAACGGTTTGGCGTCAAGAATTGTACCAACGCGTAAATCTAATTTTAAAAAGTCTTCAATGTTTGCCATTTAGCTTGAACCACCTTTTTATTATTTTTCGATTGTGACCATTTCAGATTTTCTGCTTACATCACGTGTTGACCAAATCAGGATCCCAATTCCTATTAACAACAAGCTAATTCCGCTCCAAGACGCCATCGTCAGCTTTTCTCCTACAACTAAAACGCCAAGCATCGTCGCAGTTAGCGGCTCCGCTAATGCTAGAGTAACTGCGGTTGAAGATGAAACGTGTGCAAGCCCTTTGGCAAATAGAAAATAAGCAATCCCTGTGGCCATAACGCCAAGCTGAAGGCTTACACCAATACCTCTCAAGCTTACAAACCATGACATATCAAATAAAAATAGGAGCGGTGATAAAAAAAGCGCGCTTAAAATAAAGACAACCGCAACGGCTGATAGTGACGAATACTTTTCCACTAACCCTCTGCTTGCAAGGGTGTAGCAAGCAAAGGATAGGCCTGCTCCAAGCGCCATGAAAATTCCCGTTATATTTAGACTTGCCGATTCTTTGTTCAGAAATAACAGCACGCAGCCTAAGATAGATAAAAACGTAGAGCACCACCAGATGATGCTTGGCCGCTTGTTTGAATAAAACCATTCAATAAGCCCAGATAAAACAGGTGCACTCCCGATGGCCACGACCGTGCCAATCGCAACGCCTGTAATTGAAACTGCTGAAAAGAATAGCGGTTGATAGCACGCCATACTAAGAGCCGCGACAAGAGTAGCTTTTAGTGGCCATCCTTTAAAACGTAAGTCTTTTCTCATTAGAAGAAGAAGTAATAGAAACCCACCGCCTACCGCAAGCCTTGTTGCGCCAATAGCAATTGGATGTGCTGAGTCCGGGGCTAGCGCCTGAGTAGTACCAGTTGTACCCCATAGAATACCGGCTAGTAAAATAAAAAAAGGAGCTGCTTTCACATTGGCTCACCTCAATAAAAAAGATAAAAAGAACGATTACTCTTATAATAAAGAATCCACTATCCATTTTCTTTACCAAGTTTAATCTTCTTTTTATCTATTATTAAGAATTCGATATTTTTGTGGCGACATGCTTTCATGGCTGACAAACCATCTTGTAAAGGAAGAAGAGTTCGCAAAGCCGATCTCTTCGCTAATTTGGGACATCGACCGTGTCGTTGATATCAGCAGGCGCTTTGCTTCATTCAAACGAAGCTCCGATAAATAATCCTTTACGCTCTTTCCCGTTTGCTTTTTAAACCATGTCGAATAATAAACGGGATGATAATGCTCGATTGCCGCGAGGGTTTCTAGCTTGATTGGATCCTTAAAGTGCTGATGAATATAGTCAATTGAAGGGGGATTAGACGTTTGGAGCTTTTTAGTTACATATCTCGTTAAATCAACTAAAGCAGACTGATCAACAGAATTTTTCGCTTCTTCTAACAATAAATACCGAATAGCTGACCACTGACTGTCAAGCGTCATATACATGCTGCTTGTACCCCTTGGCAGATACTGAGTTGGAATATCTAAGATTAAAAATTCGTTTCGATCTCTGGAGCGATAATTATGATTCACTCCCGGAGGTAGGTAAAAGCATTGATTAGGGCTAAGCGTTACTTCTTGAAACGCCATTTCCATATCAAGAGAGCCTTGAAGTGGAAAAAGAAACTGTCCAAAATCATGCTGATGGAGCGTGAATTCTTTCGAGTATGATCTTTTTTCACACGTTAACTCGTTTACTTTATCCATACGGCTCTCTCCTTTACGTTAAGTTGAGTCTATTATAAGCTTAAATTTATATTTAAAAAAGAACTAACTACCAACAAAATTACTGCTCTTTAGTATCCTCCTATGGGTTTTAATCTCCATCAAAAAGAACACATCCATATGTTCTACACGGACGAACATGTGGATGTGCTCTCACTAAAATCCTTTTATCCTAGCAAGTTTTGAATTAGAGAACTATTGTCCATTGGTAATTAAACATGTAAACCTGCTTTTTCCAACTCTCCAAATACAAACTCACCTCTACTCATAACTGCAAGACGTTGCTTTCTTCTAGCAACTACTTCAGCCGAAGAAGTAGCGTTTACAAAAATAAAACTAGCATCATCTTGCTTTTTAGGCCATTGATACGTTCCGTCCTTGGCTAAAGGCGTTATCCCTCCGGTAACCCACTTTAAGCTATCTCTCAACGATACTTCATCAATTCTTTTGGTAATTTGACAATACTTTTGTACTTTTTCAATCAAATCTCCATGTCCTAAAGGACTCCATGAGTCATAAAAACCATCACAACCAAAATGAACTGATACACCATGTTCGTCTAATAATTCAATTGGCGGCAGGGATTTTGTTAGTGGAATAGTAGACATAATTGACACATTGTTTTTCATTAAGCGATTTGCTAAATTTTGTTGTTGTAATGTAGGAATTTCTCCTATACAAAATGCGTGGCTGATAGCAGATGCCCTTTTCCATTTTGTTTCTTCAACAATATCTAACCATTTGTTAATTGTATAAACTCCCACATCACCTCCATCATGAAGATGAATATCCACTTCAGCATCAAATTCCGCTGCGATAGCCATGGTTTCATATAATGATTTTTCAATATTTTGGTCAATGCCAGATGGATCCAATCCACCTACGACTGTGGCGCCACTTCTCATTGCTTCTCTCATTAATGCTGGTACAGAACCATTAAATAATCCATGTTGCGGAAAAGCAACAATATCTGCAGTAACAGCACCTTTGTATTCCTCTAGCGCAGCGACTACTCCTTCTAAATTTTTAAGGCCTATATAAGGATCAATATTGACGTGAGTTCGAATATGTGTGGCCCCATGTGACAAAATTTCTTCAATCATTGCTGTTGCTCTTTGTTTAGTAGTAGGTGCAAGATCCTTTAATTCTTCTGCTTCATATTGAAGTCTTTCCTTTAGATTTTTAACAGGTTTAGATGCTTTCCATTCTAACGAAAGATATGTCTTATCTAAGTGATTATGCATTTCCTTAAACGTTGGAATAGCTAGATATTCTTTAGCATCGTATACTTCTTCAGCAGTTTCAGGGATAGGCATAGTATGATGAAGGTGTTCTGCAATCTTTCCATCTTTTATCCCTATATGATAAAAACCTGTTTTTGTCTCAATACGTTCACCATCAATTATATTACCGATTTCTAATTTCACATTTTTTATCCACTTCATACTATCATTCCTCTCTTATTTAGTTGTTGCAACTTCAAATTGGTGAGTATTTATTTCTCTACCACTTTTATAAACAGAATGAATTTTTGTACGACGAGCAATTGCTTCTGCTGAACAGCTTGCTTCTGTGAATAAAAAGTCTGCTTTATCTCCTACTTTAGGCCAAACTTGGTTTCCTTCATCGTCTAAGGGAGTGATTCCTCCAGATGCATACTTCCATACTCGATTAATAGAATATTCGTCAATTAACCTAAATCTCTCTGCTAAAATATTAAGTTTTTCTAAAGTATCCCCTGTTCCAAAAGGTGACCAATGATCGGTTAAACTATCATGACCTACCGATACTTTTATACCGAATTTATCTAATGTTGGAATAGGAATTGTAGGACGATTAATTGGAACTGTTGTTGTTATATCAATCTCATTCTTTCTTAACAATGTCATAATCTCTGTTAAACTGTCTCCCTCTAAATCCCCAAGACCAATTGCATGACTCATTGTTACTTTTCCTTGCATATTTGCTTCTTCTGTAAGCTTAGCAAGCTTCTCAAATGTAAAGGCTCCTAATGTATTTGGATCATGAAGGTGAATGTCAATTCCAGCATTATTTTCTACAGCTATATCCATTGTCGTCCACAATGATTTATCGAGGTCTCTATCCACAGTGGCAGGATCAACCCCACCAACAATCGTAGCTCCATTTCTCATTGCTTCCTTTACTAATTCCACTGAATTACTTTTTAACAGCCCGTGCTGTGGAAAGGCAACAATATCGTATGTTAAATAATCTTTATACTTTTCTAAAGCTTTAATTGTAACCTCTAAATGTTTTAATTTTGAAGTGGGTTCAATGTTGCAATGTGTACGTATATGCGTGTGACCATTGCTCAGCAATAATTCAATCATTTTTTCTGCCCTTTCTTGCGCGAACGGCAGCTGCTGTGGAAGTAATTGCTTTTCTTCTTCAATTCTTGTAAAAATTCCTTTTGTAATTGGTGTACAAGCTTTCCAAGGGCCGCCATAATAAGTCTTATCAATATGGATGTGCATTTCACGGAACGAAGGCATTAACAATTTACCTTTCATATCGGTGACTGTATAGGAAGTTGAGTTAAGTTCTGTGTCATCTTCTGTAATATGAACAATCGAATCTCCTTCAACCTTTACATGTACAAGCTTAGTTTTTGTCCCTACTACTGTCCCTCTATCTTTTTTAAAGCCGCTTTCAACTCTTACATTTCTCAGCCAAAAATTTCTCATTAAAATTCCCCCATCCATATTTTAAATTTAAAAATATTACTACACTTATTCAATTATTGCTTGATTAACCATTAAATAGTTTACTGGGCTCAACCAAAAGTCTTTTACTTGGTTACTGTAGACTGCTAAATGTTCATAGTTTCGAATTGGAACATAAACAGCATCTTTAATTTCAATAGAAGCAACTTCTTCATATAGCTGTTTTCTTGTTTCTGAGTTAGGTTCTTTACGTGCTTTAACAATTAGTTCATCTACTTTTTTATTATCATAGTAGAAGTGATTACCCGGAGATCCATGAGAATTAGAATGAAATAGATTGTATTGATTGTAGTCACCATCACCCGTAGCATTTCCCCATCCACCTACAAAAAGATCATGGTCTCCTTTGTTAATAGCGTTGATATATGTTCCATATTCCATAACTTGAATATTAACTTTTACTCCTATTCCCTTTAGCTGTGATTGAACGACTTCAGCTAAATTCACACGTTCTTTCTTATCATTTGTAATTAAGGTAAGTTCCAGCTTATTATCCAAATCTTCTTCTTCGAGCAGTTTTTTAGCTTTAGCTGGATTATAGCTATATGGCTTCGTAGCTTGACTATAGCCAAACACTTTAGGACTCATCGATGAGTTAGCTAACGTTCCAACCCCGTTGTAAACACCGTCAATGATGGCTTCTCTCTTTATTGCCATTGAGAGAGCTTTTCTTACTTTTGCATTATCAAAAGGCTCTTTAGCCGTGTTAAAGCCAATGTATTCTACTGCTAATCCGTCTGTACGATAGAGGTTTAACGCATCCGAACTTTCTATACGTTCAATTTCTGTAACAGGCACTTGGTCATTAATATGAGCTTCACCAGTTTCGACCATAGCAAGACGTGTAGAATCTTCAGGGACAACTAAAAACTCGATACCATCAATAATTGGTTTTTCTCCAGAATAGCTATCATTTTTTACAAGTTTAATTGATTGTCCAGATTTCCAAGACTCAAACTTAAATGGACCTGTTCCTATTGGTGTAGTTGTTAAGCTTTTCGGGTTTTCATCAATCACCTTTGGACTTATGATACTTCCTTCATTGCTAGCTAATATTGACAATAAAGGTGCATAGGGGGCATCTAAAACGAATTGGACTTTGTAATCATCTATAACTTTAATTTCCTTAATCATACCTAACTTTTCTCGTTGGGGAGACTTTGTATCAGGATCTAGCAATCTGTCAAATGTCTTTTTTACAGCTTCTGCGTTAAAGGTAGTTCCATCATGAAATGTAACATTTTTCTTTAAATTAAATTCCCAGGTTACATTGTCAACCTGCTTCCAACTCTCAGCTAATCCTGGAATTATTTTCATATCTTTATCAAATCCCACAAGCGTTTCGTAAACTTTTTGATAAATAATATTAGCAGAAGAGATATCCGTAATGAAATGAGGGTCAAGATTTGTAGCATCGGTAGCTCTTACTACTTTTAATGTACCCCCTTCTCTTCCTTCAGTGGTTTGAGTCGATGGTTGACTTTCAGTAGTTCCAGTAGAACAAGCTTGTAATAATAACACTGCAAATATAAAGCTTAAAACAATAAACATTTGTTTCCTTATGCTTTTTTTCACTCCTTATCTCCCACCTTTTCGAAATTATAATTTCAACTGTCTATTTGCATTATAAAAAAGAACTAAGAGAATTTTTTATAATATCTTTACCTATTTTTTAATTATTTTGACTTTTTTAACAAATTGTCTTTTTTTCCTTATTTACTTCCTCTATCTTTGAACTAATCAATTGAATTTGTTTTAAAAGGAGGAAATAAAATGAGCTCACCGCTAAAGATGCAAGAAAACGTTTCTATAATCAAACCCACTAAGTCTAAGCTTTTTTGGTCAAAATCCCTTGAATTTTGGGGAGATTTTTCTAAAAACAAAGGAGCTGTTATAGGTGGAATTATTATTTTATTTTATCTTTTAATGGCACTACTAGCTCCCATCTTATCTATACATGATCCTTATCAAATCGATTTAAGTAAAAAATTGCAAAGCCCTAGCCTAGAACATTGGATGGGAACTGATGATAAAGGGAGAGATATTTTAGCTCGTATTCTTTACGGCTCTCGACTCTCAATGGGGGTTGGTTTTGCAGCGGTAGCTTTTGGCGCATTCTTTGGTATTATCATGGGTTTATTAGCAGGATACTTTGGCGGTTGGCTTGATACTTTAATTAGTAGAATACTTGACATCATGCTTGCTTTCCCAGGCATTCTACTAGCTTTAGCTATTATTAGCGCCCTGGGTCCAAGCCTTATTAATGTAACGTTTGCTGTTGGAATTTTTTCTATCCCCTTATTTGCAAGGATTGTCAGAGGATCTACTTTAGAAACAAAAGAACTTGAGTATATTGATGCTATTCGATGCTTAGGTGCTAGCGACCGTACAATTATTTTCAAGCATATCTTGCCAAATATATTATCACCAATTATTATCCAAGGAAGCTTGCGCTTAGCAACAGCTATTTTATCTGCAGCTGGCTTATCTTTTTTAGGCTTAGGAGCTCAGCCCCCCTCACCAGAATGGGGCACAATGCTTTCTAGCGGCAGGGATTTTCTTTTTAGCGCTCCCTATATTGCTATATTTCCAGGGCTAGCTATATCAACATTAGTTCTTGGCTTTAATCTGTTTGGTGATGGCTTAAGAGATGCGTTAGACCCTAGATTAAAATCTTAAGGAGGACGTTACATGATTTTCTATATTTTCCGGAGACTCATAGAAGTTATACCTGTTATCTTTGGTGTAACCTTAGTCGTATTTTTAATTATGCAAATGGTCCCTGGTGACCCAGCCGTTATTTTAGCAGGAGAAGGAGCTTCCAAAGAAACAGTAGCGCAGCTGAGAACCGACCTTGGATTAGATAAACCACTTTATGTACAATACAGCGACTATATTCTCAGCTTGCTTCAAGGAGATATGGGCAATTCCTTAAAGAATAATCAACCTGTTCTTCAAGAGATTATGACAAGGCTTCCAATTACAATTGAATTAGCTTTCTATAGCATTGTAATTACAATTGTTTTAGGAATGACTGCAGGTATTATCTCAGCTATCAAGCCTTATTCTTTAACTGATATTGGAGTTATGGTAATTGCTTTATTAGGAATTTCTTTACCTAGCTTTTGGTTAGGTTTGCTATTAATTTATGTATTCTCCATTAAACTTCAATTGCTACCAGTTTCAGGGTGGGATAGCATTTTGCATATCCTACTACCAGCTTTAACACTGGGATTAGGTGGAGCAGCAATTGTAGCTAGAATGACCAGGTCTAGCATGTTAGAAGTCATACGCCAAGATTATATAAGAACCGCTCGCGCTAAAGGGTTAAGAGGGTCCGTTATTATTTATAAGCATGCTTTACGTAATGCTCTCATTCCCGTAATCACCGTAGTCGGACTACAATTTGGAGCTTTGTTGGGAGGGACAGTTTTAGTTGAGTCGGTATTTGCTATTAATGGGCTTGGTCGAATGATCGTAGATGCAATAAGAACCCGAGACCTACCTGTAGTACAAGGTGGCGTTCTTGTAGCTTCTTTAGTATTCGTATTTGTAAACCTGTTAGTCGATATCTCGTATCGCTTCTTTAATAAGCGAATCGATTTGAAATAGGAGTGAGCTAAATGACACAGAACGTTATCTTAGAAATTAAAAACCTGCATACACATTTCTTTTCCAAAAAAGGTATTACAAAAGCCGTCGATGGGATAGACCTTACTCTACATGAAGGAGAAACATTAGGTATAGTTGGGGAATCAGGGTGTGGAAAAAGCATGACCTCCCTTTCCATTTTACGCCTCGTACCTACACCACCGGGAAAAATTGTTGAAGGTTCTATTAAGCTTAAAGGGAAAGATATTTTAACAATGTCTGAAGAAGAACTTCGCCATGTTCGTGGCAATCAAATCTCAATGATCTTTCAAGAACCTATGACTTCTCTTAACCCGGTAATTCCTGTCGGAGAACAAATAGCTGAGTCATTACGTCTACATCAACGGCTTGGAAGAAAAGAAGCCTGGAAAAAAGCAATTGAAATGCTTGAACTAGTAGGAATTCCCTCACCTATTGAACGGGCAAAACAAGAGCCTTTTCAATTAAGCGGTGGGATGCGTCAACGTGTAATGATTGCAATGGCTTTGTCATGCAGCCCTGAAATTCTAATTGCGGACGAGCCAACTACAGCTTTAGATGTAACTATTCAGGCTCAAATCTTAGAATTGATGAAAAAACTCCAAAAAGATTTAAAGATGGGAATTATCTTTATTACGCATGACCTTGGTGTAGTAGCAGAGCTGTGTGACAAGGTAGCTGTGATGTATGCAGGAAAAGTCGTTGAGTATAGTAATACGGAGCAGTTATTTTCCAATCCAAAACATCCTTATACTAAAGGACTTATTGCCTCTTTGCCTAAACTTGAAGAAGAACAAGTAGAGCTTGAAACAATGCCTGGAACTGTTCCTTCACCTTATAACTTGCCAAAAGGTTGCAGCTTTGCACCTCGCTGCTATTTCGCAACACAAGAGTGTCAAAACCAGAAACCTCCGCTATACACTTTAGAAGATAATAGCCAAATTAGATGTTTCTTATTTCAAGATAGTGTAAAGAAAAGTGAGGTAGATATCAAATGAATGTATCATCTCCTATCAAAAAGCAAGCAATATTAGAAGTAACCGGGTTAAAACAGTATTTTACACTAAAAAACGGATTGCCATTTAAGCCTCCTCAACAAATTAAAGCTGTTGATGATATTAGTTTTTCATTATTTGAAGGGGAAACATTGAGTATTGTAGGAGAGTCAGGATGTGGAAAATCTACAACCGGGAGAGCTATCCTTCAACTTGATAAACCGACAGCTGGAAGCATTAACTATAAAGGGCTTGATCTAAGCACATTATCAAAGAAAGAACTTCGAAAAATTCGCGGGGAACTTCAAATTATTTTCCAAGATCCCTTTGCATCTTTAAACCCTAGGCAAACAGTAAGAAAAATTTTGACAGAAGCTATGATAATTCAAAAAGTTGTACCATTCGAACAACACGAAAAAAGACTAAAAGAACTATTAGATTACGTTGGGCTTCCATTAACCTCTCTAGATCGTCTGCCACATGAGTTTAGCGGTGGTCAAAGACAGAGGATTGGCATTGCGCGCGCATTAGCTGTAAATCCTAAAGTAATTATTTGTGACGAAGCCGTTTCAGCTTTAGATGTTTCTATTCAAGCTCAAATTCTAAATTTATTAAAAAGTTTACAAAAAGAGCTCAAACTTACTTATTTATTTATTTCTCATGATTTAAGCGTAGTTAAACACATATCCGATCGCGTGATTGTTATGTATTTAGGAGAGATTGTTGAGATAGCTACAAAAGCTGAGCTGTTTGATAACCCGTCTCACCCCTATACTAAAGCGTTACTTTCCGCTATACCAAGTGCTAATGCTCAAAAACGGGCACAACGAATTTTATTAAAAGGAGATATCCCTTCACCATTACATCCTCCTGAAGGATGTAAATTTCATACTAGGTGTCCAGCTGCAACGGATCAATGTAAATTAGTTGCCCCTCCTATGATTGGTGGAGAGAATCATTTAACAAAATGTCATTATGTATAAACCTATTTTCATAATAATCATTTTCTATTAAAATAAAGATATCTCTTCTTACAGGAGCCTATACATGTTTACATTAGAATCATTTTCTTTCTATATTATGCTATCAGTACTAGCCCCTATTATCGGGGCTTTTAGTTTACTATTTTTATTTATTTTTGAAAAAAGGCTAGATCAATTACAGAAAGAAAAGAAAGAGCTACTATTAAAGCAAGAGCTTCAGCTTGCAAAGTATAACCAATTGAACCAGCAGATTCAACCCCATTTCTTTTTTAATACGCTCAATGTGATTCTTAGTCTTGCGCGTTTAAACAAGAAAGAGGAACTTATTACTTCTATTGAAATACTCTCTAAATATTTCAAGCTTAAATACACAACTGTTGATCCTCTAATTTCACTAGAACAAGAAATTACATATACTCAGTACTATTTATCAATTCAACACTTACGTTTTAGAAATCGAGTAGAATATGTTTGGAATATTGAAGAGAATTGTTTACCTTTTCAAATTCCGCCTTTCTTATTACAAACACTTGTTGAAAACGCTTTTAAACATGGTATTGAAAAGAATCCTGGCCCAGGAAAGCTAATTATTACACTGAAAGAAGAAAGAGACCAAGTTTTTTTAAAAGTATGGAATAGTGTAGCTACTTCAAGCACAAATTCTGAGTCAAAAGAAGGGTTAGGCTTAGAAAACATTGAGAAAAGATTACAAATGTTATTTCCTCTTGATACCGTCTTTATACATTTATATGCTGAAAATCAAGGTGTTAGTGTTCAAGTCCTATGGCCGAAAGTAAAAGATAGACACCATTTTACACTATGAGGGAGGAGTTTCAATGCACATATTATTAGTTGATGACGAGCCACTTGAACTAGAGCAATTAGAATATATCATCAATGAAAATTTTTCATACTGGAATATTCATAAAGCCGCAGATGCTTCTCAAGCTATGAAAATTTTAAAGTACTACCCTGTTAATCTCGTCTTGCTAGATATTCAACTGCCTGGAAAATCTGGCATTGAACTTGGTAGAGAAATTAAGACACAGTATAAGCTCGATATTATTATGGTAACCGCTTTTCAATCTTTTGATTATGCAAAGGATTCGCTGAGATTAGGTGCAAAAGATTATATTACAAAACCAATCATAGAGGAAGAACTTATTAAAGTATTAAACCCTTACAGGTATTCAACTATTCAATCACATATTATTCATCAAACATTAGCCATTATTCATAATCAATATGCTACAAAACTTTCTCTGTCTAGTGTTGCTCAACAAATTCATGTCAATAGTACATATCTTAGTCGGAAATTCCATGATGAAATGAATATTGGTTTTTCCGAATACTTAAATAACTTCAGAATCAAACAAGCAGAAATATTGCTTATACAAGACGATGAAAAATCTATTTTATGTATAGCAGAAGAATGTGGGTTTAGCAGTCAACATTACTTCAGTTCGTTATTTAAAAAGCAGCTTGGCTGTACTCCAACAGAATATAGAGCAAAGTTGAAGGTTAAAATGCAATGAATACTTCAAGTTATTCCGTTTATATACAAGGTATTGTTAAATTCGGACTTGCTTATGGAGTCGTATCCTTGCTATCTAGATGGATTAACAGCAATACGATTTTATCAGCACCCGAAACGCTTGTGAAATATGGATTACTAGGAGGGATAGGTTATGCTGTTATGGGAGCAATCGCTTTATTTCTATTCGGACTCATTGCTCCTTCTATACAAAAGCGCTTCCCAAACGCATTGACCATTGGGGATATTCTTTATGAAAGATTAGATAGAAGGTCATACTGGTTTGCGATGCTAGTTTTAGTTATTACCAGCTTTGATTATCTTCTTATTCAAGTTTTGAGTATTGGAATCATAGTACATTTACTGCTAAAGATCCCATCATATATAGGTTTGCTTATATTTTTACTATATTGTTATGTATTATTTGGATTAGGTGGTATGAAGCGAATACATAAATTCAAGGCGATTCACATTTCGATTGTTTTCGCTGCTATTATTTTAATACCTGTTTATTTCTTTATTAAAGAAGGTATTTACCCAGTTTATGATGGCCTGACTCTTTATCATCCATACTTATTATATTTTAAAGATACTTATATCTTGTTATTTGTACTAACTGGACTCATTGTATCAATTGGACAATTACTAATAGACCGATCAACTTGGCAAAGAATTTACGTTATTGAACCTTCCAAGATTAGGTCTTCCTTCTTTATGACAGGAATCATTTGGTCTGCTATTCCATTAGCATTCACATCAATTACTCTTATTACCATACATAATCAAGGTTTTGAAGGTGTCAACTCTATTCTTAACCAATTAGTTGAGAAAGTGGACTCTGCCTTTCTTATTATATTATTTATCGGGTGCTGCTTTAGCATTATTGCTTCTACTACTGGTGCAGAATTGCATGCCACATCTATTATGATTGTCCGAAACATACTTGCTGTTTATTTTAACTGGGACAGTAAACAACAGCTAAAGAAAACTTACTTAGCAGCAGGAGCACTTTGTCTAGCTTTATTTTTCACTTCAATTGCGTTATCTCCTACTCTAGTATCAATTATCTTCTTTTTCGGTAAAATATATGCTGCTGCAATTCCGACAATGCTGGTGGTTATCTTTTATAAAAAAACAGTTCCTAAATACCTTCCCTATTGTTCACTAGCTGGTGGATTATTTAGCAATATTCCTATTTACGGTGTTTCTAATTTGACGGCTATTTGGATTAGCTTTGGCCTTTCTAGTTTTTTTATAGTATGCTATTTGGCAATAAATCAAATAGGCAAAAAACCTGAATGATTAAAATTCAGGTTTTTTTATTAATTATAAAAACAGCTGCCACGTTCTTTGCGGCTCTTTCCACATACTCGCTGGCATTCGCAAAAGCATTTTCCAGCGTTGTTACTCCTGGCACAATGCTAAATAATGCATCGATACCATGTTCATAAACAACCTGGCTGTCAGCTCCAACGTTGCCAGCAATTCCAATGACAGGAACGCCATATTTTTTGGCCGCTTTGGCAACGCCAATGGGAGTTTTGCCGTAAATGGTTTGCCCATCAATTTTTCCTTCTCCCGTGATGACTACATCAGCATCACGCACGGCTTCTAGTAAACTTGTTGCCTCAATGACGATGTCGACGCCCCTTTTTAATTCCGCTTGTAAGAAAGCAAGCAGCCCTGCGCCTAATCCCCCTGCTGCACCAGCTCCTGGTACGTCATCAATCTTTTGACCAAGATCTCGTTCAAGAACGGCTGCGTAATGTCTTAAATTTTGATCTAACAGCGCAACCATCTCTGGTGTTGCTCCTTTTTGTGGACCGAAGATGGCAGATGCTCCTCGCTCTCCGGTAAGAGGATTATCAACATCACACGCTACTTCAATTTTGACGTGCTGAAGACGCGAATCTAACGTTGCTAGATTAATAAAAGCTAAGTTTCCGAGTGCTCCTCCACCATCTAGAATTTCGTTTCCTTCTGCATCTAGTAACTGTGCACCAAGCGCTTTGGCCATTCCAGCGCCTCCATCGTTTGTGGCACTTCCACCAATCCCGATAATAATATGGTTTACGCCGTAATCTAGCGCTGCTGAAATGAGCTCACCTGTACCTTTTGTTGTTGTCATAAGCGGATTTCGATTAGCTGGGGGTACGAGATGCAGTCCTGATGCGGCTGCCATTTCAATGACGGCCGTCTTCTTCGTTCCCAAAATGCCAAAGAAAGCTTCAACCGGTTCGCCTAAAGGACCCGTAACCTTTTTTAAAATAATTTCTCCATCCGTTGCGTCAACCAGTGACTGAACCGTTCCTTCTCCTCCATCAGCCATCGGTATTTTCACATAATTTGCTTGTGGCAATACTTGTTTAAAACCTTTTTCAACTGCTTCAGCCACTTCTAAAGCTGATAAGCTTTCTTTAAATGAATCCGGAGCAATGACAATCTTCATTACACTCTCTCCCTACACTTTAATATTAGCTAAATAGCTTGAACACACCGTAAATGAGCGTTGATAAAATGGCTAGCGTTAAACCAACTGCTGATTCGTATGGAATAAGCTTAAGGCGTTCTTTAATTTCCATATGAACGCTTCCCCCCGTCGCGTGGAAAAAGCTACCGTGCGGTAAGTGATCTAAAACCGTCGCACCTGCGTGTACCATAGCTGCTCCGGCAAGCGCTGAAACGCCCATCTCTAAAATTGTGGAGCTAAACACCTGGCTGGCCACAGCTGTGCCTGCAGTTGTTGAAGCCGTTGCAGCAGACATGAAAATTCCTGATGCTGGCGCCAGCACGTAGCCTGGTAAACCAAGCGCACTTAATCCTTCAATCAATACATCTTTCAAACCTGAGTTAGCGATGATTCCAGCAAGCGTACCCGTTCCTAGAAGCATAATGGCCACACCCGTCATTTTCCCTAACCCTGAAACAGCATAGTCATTTAGCTTTTTGCCTCTTCCCATCACAAGCGCACCGACAATTCCTCCAGCCGGCAACGCAATCATTGGATCAATACTAATGTCAAACAGCGGTCGCAGTGATAGTAAAACAATCGTCACAAGCGGCGCTATAATAGCTGGTAAAAATGCTGGTAGCTTATCTGCATTGTTTACTTCTATTTCGGTAAGCTGTACAGGAGACCCTTTTTTCACAAGCTTTTTGGCAATGATATATGTCACAAAAATTCCAAAAGCTGCTGGGATAATGCCCGCTGCCATAATGGATGTGAGCGGCACATTAAAAGCATCTGAAGCTGCGATAGCATTGGGATTTGGCGACATAATGTTCCCAGCTTTCCCGCCTCCAATCATTGCTAATAAAATCGCTGGTTTTGACAGCTTGGCTTTTTGAGCAATTGCAAGTGCAATTGGTGCCACCGTAATAACCGCTACGTCAACAAATACACCAACCGTAGTTAAAATCATTGTTGCAAGCGCCAGCGCAAGCAAAGCTCTCGCTTCCCCTAGTTTTTTTACAATTGTTTCTGCAATAACAGCAGCTGCTCCTGATTCGATGAGCACACCTGCTAATATACCTGCAGCTAATATTCTCAGTACTGCTGGAATAATTCCTTGCGCTCCTTCCATCATGAGCGCCACGGTATTCGTTATATCCACTCCTCCTACTAGACCACCAATTAAAGCACCGGCAATCATTCCATAGGCAGGAGATACTTTCTTTAAGATCAATACAATTGCAACAACAAGCGCAACCACTGCGCCTAACGCGCTTACTTCAATAGTAGCATCCATTTCCCGTTCCCCCTTGAATGTTATACACTAATTGTAAGCGTTTTCTAAACTGACTACATTGTTCATGAAACCAAAAAAAGGCCTGTCTTTCGCAAGCCTTTTTGTGCATCGGAACAACTTTATTGAATTTTATACTGTAGGATTGCTACGTACAGCTCAACCAAGTCACTGAGTTTGCGGGGATCTTTATTTGTTAGCTCCGAAATGCGTTCCAATCGGTACCGCAGCGTATTCCGGTGGATAAAAAGCCTGCTTGCTGCTTTGTTTACATCACCATTTTCTTCAACATATACGCTTAAAGTTTCTAACAAATCGCCTTTTTCGTCATAGTCTTTTAACGCTTCAAGTGATTGACTTAGCTCGCCTTTTACTCCAAATTCTTTCGCTTTAGCTAAAAAAACAGCTAGTTTATAATGTTCATAGCGATAAAGTGATTGATCAGGGTGTAATTTTTCACCTACTTCTAACGTATAGAGCGCTTCTTGATAAGATGTAGCGATTCCTTCCACTGAAGGCAAGAACCTTCCAATTGCCATCTTGCCTTCTAGCTGATTACGTTGAATCCAGCTCTTGATTTTGTTAAAAGCACCGTCTTCTTGTTCCTTCGTTATATCAATTCTTTTCAGCACTACAATATGAGTTGGTTGAACAACATACAAGTCATCGTTTTCGAGCTTTCCTCGCAGCCACTTATAGCCATTTGAATGATTTTCCGCTTTTAAGATTATTGCTATACGTGGGAGGTCCAACTGAATCCCTAAACGCTCTACTCGTTCAAAGTAAAAGGAATCTAACGTTTCCGTGCCGTGAAGCAATTGACTCGTTAATTCCTCTTTCAGTCGCTCGTCCCATTGAATTTCATCTATTAATACTGCCTGCTGTAGAATCATTTCAGCAGCCATTTTCACAAGCTCACCGTAGTTCCTCACTTCCTCTGGTTCACCTGTAATACCAATCACACCAACAACCCTATCATGAAAGGTAATGGGCAAATTAATTCCTGCTTTTACTCCTTGAAAATGCGTTAAATCAGAACTCGTAATTTCAAAGCCTTTTTGTGTTTCGATTACTCGCACAGCACCTTCATGAATAGAATCAATTCGATGATGATCCCCTGAGCCGATAATTACGCCTTTTTCATTCATCACGTTGATGTTGCGATGAATAATATTCTTCGTTCGATTTACAATTTCTTGAGCTAAAGAATGATTTAAAAACCTCATGCACTCCACCTCTTCATTCTCATGAATGCCTTTTCAATCTATCGTTAACTATAGCATCATTAAATAAAAAAAAGAAAGCCTGCTTATACCTAGGCTTTCTTTTAATTGAAGAGTCCTCTTAACGTAAATGAATGTTGTCAATTGTTATACTCTTTTTTACATCTCCTAAGTAAAAGACAAGCTGAGCATTTTTATCGTCATGAGGTAGCTGTAAATTTTTAAAAGCGAAGTGATATTTCTGTATTCTGGAAGATACTTTTACTTTCTGCTTCTCATACACGTTTCCATCTTCGTCTGTCAGCGCAACAAACATATCACCTTTTGGTTGAATACTTGCATCAAAGCTTAATTCATACCCTTGTCCTGCATTCAGGAAAATACCTTTTTGAAGTAACTTCAAATCATCTGCATATTTGCTGCTTGTTTTCACATCAATATGAAGCTGGCGTTCATTAGGGTCAACGGTTGCTAAAGCATTTATTTTTCTCGCTTGTACAACGTGCCAATAGCTCATTCCATCTGCTTCTCCCACGCTAAATGTACCGTTGTATACTCGATTTCCATCACTTAAAGGAACCTTTGGAATATCGTCATTAAACGGAATTCCTTCAACCTCTACAAGCTTTGCGTTTCCAATCCATACAGGCTGGTCGTTTGTTCCAAGATTAAACTCAACGCGCGCTGCATTATCGGATTCTTTTTTCATTTGGAACAAAACTTCATAGCTTTGTACTTGGTTTGTCAGCTGAGCATTTAAAGCTGGTGAATATCCTGCGTATCCAACTGATGCTCCTCCTGTTACTTGTACCTTCATGCTTCTAGCTACTTCCGTTTTAGCATCAAACGTTAGCTTATAAAAGCGGCCTTTCGCTAGTGACACAATAGACTGAGGCTGCACCGAGTAAAGCTGACCTCCAGGACGAAGTATATTTACCTTTAAAAAGCGGCTATTGTTTAATTCTTCTACTGATAAAACTGCATCTCCATCCGGCTCTTTATGAAGGGACCAGTTAGCAGTACCTTCAATTCCCATGCCAGGGTCACCTGCTTTTGTTTCTGTAAACTGATTGTTATAAACTAAGTTTCCGTCTGCTTGAGGAAGCTTAGCACCTGACAAATATTCTTCTTTTGGAATGACTGGAGGAGTTGGCTCACGGTACTCTCTGCCCGTTAACTCATAGACTCTTACATAGTCAATTTTCATTTCTTTTGGGAACTGGGTCTCTGCCGTTGGATTCCCATCAAAATTCCCACCAACTGCTAGATTCATAATGAGATGAAATTCTTCGTCAAACGGCGCTGGATAAGCATTGGTATCTGGCTGTCCATCACTTTGACTGTACCAATCGTTTTGCACGCTATAGAGCTCACCGTCCACGTACCATCGGATTTCACCAGGCTCCCATTCAACGGCATATGTGTGGAAATCTTCAATTGTGCTTCCATCTTTAAATGTGTATTCTTCACCGCTATACGTATTGTTTGGCCACTGCTGACCATAGTGAATGGTGCCCGCAATAGTATTTGGCCTGCTACCCCAGCCTTCCATAATATCAATTTCACCCGAAGCTGCCCAGCCTCCGTAACGATTATGCTCCGGAAGCATCCAAACGGCAGGCCAATAGCCTTTACCTGTTGGGGCGCTAGCACGGATTTCAAACTTCCCGTATTTCTTGCTGAACAACCCTTTCGTCTTTACACGAGCAGATGTGTAGTCAAAGCCTTGGTAGCTTTCTTTATGAGCTTGAATGACAAGATTACCACCTTCTTCTCGAACATTTTTTGAACGATTGGTGTAATACTGGAGCTCATTGTTCCCCCACCCAGGTATGCCCACAGAAGCACCGTTTGTTAAATCAAACGTCCATTTCGTAGGATCAATCTTTCCATCGTCAAACTCGTCTCCCCACACTTGAGTCCACATTGGCTTATTTTTTTCTTTTTGCCCTTTAGCTTGTTCTTCCTCTTCGGCATGACCAACCGGGGTAAACAAATAACTAATTAACGCTGCTGATAATATGGAGCCGAAAACCTTTCGTTTTAAAGAAGGACTTTCCATTTATGATTTCCTCTCTTCTATTAAAATATAGTAATCGCTTACATTTTAATTAACATTTCTATTACCTATAAAGTTCTACGTATGTGGTCCCTACTCTCTGGTTAATCTTAGTGATTGAGATAAAATAAGCTTTATATTTTTCTAAAAATTCAGATATAAAATGGTATAAAAAATCGCTATGTCCATGGATTTCTTACATTAGACATGCTTGTCTCCACTTTATCGAAAGCGCTTTCGATAAAGTCATTATAGCCTAGTCCATTTTGGTACGCAACAGCAAAATGATAAGAAAATTGTATTGTTTTAACCGAAACGATGCTAGATAGCATAGAGAAAAATAAAAAATGGGAATTTAATATAAGTAGTTTGAGAGGATAAAAATGTGGTTCATTTAGATAGATGTAATCTTGCCTTCTATTTTCGTGTGATAGTTAGCTACCACACGAAAATAGAATTAACCGTAAAGAATATATGATCTATTACTATAGGCAAATGCTAACGCATTCTTCTAGTTATACAAATAGACATTTTACAATGGACTGATGCTTTCAATCATTGTTCCTTGCGAGGTTTTTACTCCTGTCAGTAACACTTTTGTACCAGGAGCAAATTTCTCTTTATGATGTGCCAAATAGTCTGATAGCTTGAACGTTGTTGGCTGATTGTTTACGTAAACTTGAACCGTATTCCAATTCACCATTTCAAAATAATCAGCTTCAATAGATACTGTTTGATCGCCCGTATCAGGACTTACAACTTCTACAATATCACGAATTTGATTTTGTCCATTTGGACTTGCTACATAACGAACAACCAGTGCTGTTCCTGCTTCATACTGGCGAATCTCGTTTTGTAAATCGATGTCGCTTTTAACATGAAACGCTTTCATCTGTCCTTGAACGTCAAGTTCAATACAATGAGCATCGACTAAACCAGTTACAACTCCAAGAACTTCTAAAATTTGCTCCTGCCTTACGTTATTTTCAACAGGTATTGACGAATTACTTTGTTCTTGCTGCACAGGCGCCACTTTTTCTTCTTGTAAGGATTCTTGCTCTTCCTGAATTGGAGCACTTTGATCCTCTTCTAAAGCTTCTTCTTCTTTAGACTCCACTTTTTGAACAGGTGCTGGCTCTTTCTCTACTTGTAAAGCGGCTTCCTCTTGAATTGGTGGCTCTTCAACTGGCACTATACTCTCTTCAAATTCTGTTTGTAGCTCTTCTGTTGGTAACTCTTGTACGGGTGTTTGTACGTTCATTTCTTCTTCTACGGGCGAAGGTACAGGCTCTTGTTCCTGATAGCTTAACGGTACTGGTACTACTTTTACTGCAGGCTCCACTGGATCTTGCTTAATTGTGACTTCTTTCACTGTATCTTGTTCTTTTGCACTAGACGCGGCAGTGATTTCTTGTGCTAGCACCTGCTCGTCCGGCTTAGGAGAATGGACTACCCTTTGCTCTAGTGGTTGGTTTGCTTGATTATAAGAAAATGGTATCTCCTTTTCTGGCAGGTTTACTACCTTTTTAGGGTTCATGCTAGGCTTCTGATCTTGAGCACTTTTTTGTACTTGTGCGACTGTTGCCTCTGTCTGTTCGCTGTTTAACGCGTTTGAGACGCTGCATCCAGTAATTGTTGTTACAATGGCTAACCCTGTTCCACCAATTTTGATAAGCTTCTTTCTCTCTTTTGCTTTTTGCTTAGAAAATTTTTCAACTCTTGTAATTCTATCCATTTAATTACAACCTTTCATTAATTTTCTGCTTTTTTAATTTATATTAGATTGAGAATTATGAATAGAGCGAAAGAGAAATACAGTTCTAAGGATTTAATGTTTTTCTAAAGATTAGTTATTAATCCCCAAAAACCGACAAAGTTCTACAAGTATCATTGAACTATAAAAAGGGAATTTATGAGAAACTAAGAACAAACGCGGTTACCCTAGCTGAACTTTCCTCTTACAAGAAAACAAACAAAAAAACTAGAAGCCAATCGCTTCTAGTTCATTTTTGGTGATACTTTTCAATTACTTTATGAAGCTCTTCTAAATAAATTCGAGCCATGCGACTAAGTTGAGTTTTGTTGTGAACAACCCATCCTACTCTAATGAACTCACCTTCATCAAGCGGTACCGATACAATATTTGATCCATTTAAATCTTCACTTACAATACCTGTTGAAATGGTGTAGCCGTTTAAGCCAATAAGCAAATTAAATAACGTTGCTCGGTCACTGACTTGAATGCTTTGTTTACTTGGAATCGTGCTGAAAATTTCTTCAGCATAGTAAAACGAGTTAAATTCTCCTTGCTCAAAGCTCAACCGTGGGTATTCTTCTAAATCTTTAAGCGTCACGGATTTCTTTTTAGCAAGCTGATTTTGGACACTCACAAAGATATGAGGAGTAGCTTGAAACAGCTCATGAAACTCCAACCCTTGTTCTTTCAAAAGCTGCAGCATTACTTTTTCATTAAACGAGCTAACGTATAAAATGCCAATTTCGCTTTTTAAGCTCTTTACGTCTTCAATGATTTCATAGGTTCTCGTTTCTCTCATCGTAAACTGGTATTTGTCTTGCCCGTACTTTTTAATCATATCCACAAACGCATTGACGGCAAACGCATAGTGCTGAGTGGAAATGGAAAGCAGCTGTGGAGAAGGCGCTGCATTTAAGTATCTGTGTTCTAACAACTCTGCTTGTTCAACAACCTGCCTTGCATACCCTAGAAACTCAGCTCCGTCTGAGGAAAGGGCAATACCCGTTGAAGTACGGGTGAAAATCGTAATTCCAACTTCTTTTTCTAACTCTTTTATTGCTTTTGACAAGCTTGGCTGTGAGATGTAGAGCCTGCGAGCTGCTTCATTAATCGACCCACACCTCACAACTTCAATAACATATTTGAGCTGCTGTAATTTCATAATTAAATAAATGCGACTCCTTTTTGTTTGAAATTTTCTGTATAATATCCGTTTGTATTTTAACTTCAAATGGTTAAAAGTTCAAATCGATAGTCGTTTTTTATTTGTTATATCTTTTGGCTATATCAATTGATGCGTTTTATCAGTTACACTATACCTCTTTAGTCATGGTAGGATACATACAATAAAATAAATTGTTGGGTTTTCTAAGGATATTTAAAAGCAACTTAAACGAAAAAAATTTCAGGAGGAATTTTATGCGCGTTGTTCAAACTTCTCAAGTTATTGCTGAAAGTACATTTAATAAGTTTCACTTACTCGTGTTTCTATGGTGCTTTTATGCCATTGCGTTTGACGGCTTTGATATTGCACTTTACGGAATAGGTTTACCACTTATGATGGAGGATTACGGACTAAGCGTCGTAGAAGCAGGAGCGATTGGCAGCTATACGCTTGTGGGTATGATGCTTGGTTCTTTCCTACTCGGCTCTCTGGCAGACGTAATTGGTCGAAAAAAGATTTTAGCGATTTGCATGGCTATATTCAGCATTTTTTCTCTTTTAGCAGGGCTTGCACCAAACCCACTTACCTTTACCATTATGAGGTTCATCGCAGCGCTAGGAATGGGTGGCCTAATGCCAGCTGTCATTGCAGTTATGACTGAATACTCACCTAAAAAAAATCGTGCTCTCACCGTTGCTACCATGTACTGCGGCTACTCAATTGGAGCAATACTAGCTTCACTTATTGGGATGTACTTAATGGAAAGCTTAGGATGGCGTTTTTTATATTGGCTAGGGATTATCCCGCTGCTCACCCTACCACTATTTTTGAAGCAGTTTCCAGAATCGCTATCATTTTACATTCTGCGAAACCAGGGTGATAAAATTGCGAACATTCTTAATAGAGTTAGCCCTAGAGGAAATTATCAATCTACCGATGATTTTGAATATGAAACCGTGAAAGAAAAAGCAAAAGGAGTTCCTGTTAAAAAGCTTTTTTCTGACAAACGAGGTGTTAGCACAGTATGTTTTTGGCTTATTGTCTCGAGCTGCCTCCTTATGATTTACGGCCTAAACACATGGCTACCTAAAATTATGCAAGGCTCCGGTTATGGTATTACATCAAGCTTGTCCTTCAGCCTTGTTTTAGGAATAGGTCAAATCGGAGGTTCTTTATTAGGCGGGTATTTTGTTGATCGCATCGGTCACCGAAAAGTTCTTTTATACATGTTTTTACTCGGTTCACTTTGTTTTGTTGCGCTAAGCCTCACATCTCAGCAGCTTTTATTATACGTGTTAATTGCGATTAGCGGTGCGTGTACAGCTGGAACTCAAAACTTAGTAAATCCTTATGTTTCAGGGTTCTACCCACCGGAAATTCGCACAACCGGGTTAAGTGTAACAGTAGGCATTGGGCGAGTAGGTTCTATTTTAACTCCTGTAATTATCGGCTTCTTATTAACAACCAGCTTAGCTCCTCAGCAAGCATTTATGGCTTTTGCCGTTCCTAGTATCATCGGATGTATCGCTCTTTTATTTGTTCAAGAGCGCCATGGACATGCAGAAGAGAGAATAACCGCACCTGCGCATTTTAAAGTATCAAAGGTTTCAAGCTGAATAGTACATGGTGAGGAGCAAAGCACAAAAACAAACATTCACAGGGCATCTGTTCGCACAGTTCCTTATCTTAAACCAATAAAAGAAGAAAAACGAGATCATATAAAATGATCTCGTTTTTGCTGTTTACCTTCTATTCTCTCACTATTAAGCATTGAGCGTATTTTTTTCAGATTCAATTAGCACTTTATTTTGCCCTAAGAAAATTGCAAGAACAACGATAAAGATACCTGTTCCAACTAAAAGCCATTCTACGCTAACAAAGTCTGCAAGAGGTCCAAAAACCAGCATTCCAAGCGGCATCATAGAAGTAGAAATCATGCCCATCACCCCAAATACACGCCCTAAATACTCTTCTTCTACCTTTTCTTGCAATAATACGGTAGCTGGCGTATTAAAAATAGGCATAGCGACTCCAAAAAGGCCCATAAATCCTAAATACAGCCAAAAGATAGGAACTAAACCAAGGGCTAACGTACAAACGCCCATGATTATGCTTGCTAGGCCCAACGTTTTAATACGATTTTGGAAGCCACCCCAAGCTGCAATAACCCCTCCACCTATCATCATTCCAACTGAAAATGCAATTTCGATTGCAGTCAGTCGCCACACATCATCACCAAAGCTTCGCGTAACCTGAAGCGGAGTTAAAAATGCAGCTGGTGCCATTAGTACAAAGAACACCGCAAAGAATAAGAAAAATTGCTTTAAGAAAGCATGATTATTCACGTAGCGAATTCCTTGTTTAAAATCACTGAAATAGCTTACTTCCTGTTTCCCAACAGCTTTTTTATGCACAGAAACTTTCACGAAAGTAAGCAGCGTCAAGATAGCAAGTGCTGCTGTAACTACATCAATGAAAAAAATAACCTCAAGCGACATTGTAGTAAGTAAAGCAGCGCTAATCATTGGTGATATAAACATAATGATTGCCTGGATACTTCCATTTGCTCCGTTTACTTTGGTCAGCTTATCTTTTGGCACAATTTGTGGCAAAATGGCCCCAACAGCAGGTGTTTGAATCCCTGCTCCAAATGCACGGACTGCTGCCATCACAAACAGAAGCCAAATACTATCAAATCCCATTAAAAAGAGAATTGCTAGAACAAGTGTTGCAGTGGCAATTAAACCGTCCGCGAGCATAATGAGGACTTTTCGATTGTAGCGATCCGCCCAAACCCCAGCAACGGGCGATAAAATAAAGGTCGGAATAAATCCACAGATAATATACAACGTCATCATGAAGCCCGACTGTGTGGTTAACGTAATGTGCCACATGATAGCATACTGCACAAGGGACGATCCAAACAGTGAAATTGTCTGGCTACTAAGAAAAAGAATAATATTCTTTAACCAGTTCTCTTGTAAATGGTTTTCTGCACTATTCATATTTAACAGCTCATTTCTATTCAATTTTTATCTCATTTACCTACTAACTCCGTCCATGCACTCCTATTTTGAGACAACAAAAAAGAGAGGAATATTCTCCTCTCTTCTTAAAATAACCGTAAAATATAGGGTTTTCTTAAAAATAGACAGACCAATTCCGTTGCTCTGAGCGCAGGCAGAGCTTCCAATTATTCAATTAGCGAATGAACATTGGTAAACGTAATCTCATTGATGCTGTCAACAGAAAAACCCCCATTTCTTATTAGATACTATTATCATAGCAAAAAGACCTGTTTGATACAATTACCTTTTTACTTGGAATTAACAACCTTTTAGAATCAATATGCGTTAAGTGAGCGTTTCATTCATCAAAAAGAACAAACCTTTACCGTTTCGACTAAACAAGATGGCGGGCTCACAAAAATAATTATTTTCTATGTGTCTAACATATCCTCATCATTTTGATACTCTAGGATATCACCTGGCTGACAGTCTAAAGCTTTACATATAGCTTCTAACGTTGAGAAACGTACCGCTTTGGCTTTACCATTCTTTAAAATAGAAAGGTTTGCCATTGTAATTCCTACCTTCTCTGACAGTTCAGTTACGCTCATTTTCCGCTTGGCTAACATCACATCGATATTAATAATAATAGCCATATTCTTCACCTCAAATTGTTAAATCGTTTTCTGATTTGATATTGATT
Organism: Priestia sp. GS2; assembly: GCF_036409025.1. Lineage (NCBI taxonomy): Bacteria > Bacillati > Bacillota > Bacilli > Caryophanales > Bacillaceae > Priestia > Priestia sp. GS2. The sequence goes on from NZ_JAZGJX010000002.1 coordinate 116,836, forward strand.
GCTTCTTTTAAAATCCTTTGAAGAACCGCGGCGAACACAGAGATAACAATGGAAGAAAATGGAACAATTAAGCCGACCAAAATGACTCCCGGAGCATCGTCCTTTTCCGCAAAGAGATAGAAAAATGGTAACACAAAAAGATGTAGCATACTAACCGCAACGGCACAATATTTAATTTTCTTTAATGCTTCTACAGATAATTCAGAGAAAGCCTTATTTTTGTCAATATAGCGTAAAAGCTTGAAAGCTTGATATAAAGCAAAATAAAAAGGTATGGCTGAAGCATAAAACGCAACGGAAACGAAATACTTCATATACGCAAATTCAGGAAGTAATTTTTCAGTAACACCAGCCAACTCTGGAACTAAAAATATACATAAGAGGAGAACAGGTATTCCAATCAAAATCACAGCTACCTTTAAAAACAGTGTTGATAATCCTTGTTTCATATAAAGCACCTCACTTAATTTATTATTTACAATATGATAGTAACTCGAAATTTATTGTTTTTCAATAAATATTTTATCTTATTCATGATTTTATTATTGTTAAATCACAAAAGGCTTTTGTTCATTCATCTGCTTTTTTCCTATGCTAATAAAAATAAGCAGCCCATATTTGTATAATATGGGCTGCTTTTCATACTATTTTATATACCATTGCTACATTTCGCCTAATGAACTTTCTTCAACTCTTGAAACCATCACCTTGTCTACACGAAACTGATCCATATCAACCACTTCCAATAACAAATCCCCTACGCGAACTTCATCTTTTACTTTAGGAATTTCTCCCTTTTGGCTGGTGATAAAACCACCAAGAGTATGAAAATTTTTATTGCTCGTTAGGTTTTCGACACCTTCAAGGTCGAAGTACCTGACAAATGTGTCGATTGGTATCAGCCCATCTGCAAGCCAAGAATTTTCGTTACGCTGGACGATTTGAAGCTCTGTTTCGTGCTCTTCTGGCATCTCACCAATAATATGTTCAAACACGTCGTGAAGAGTAACTAATCCTTCCACCCCGCCATATTCATCGATTACAATTGCTTCGTGGTGTGCGGATTTTTTCAACATTTCCATCGCTTGAAAAGCTTTCATTGATTCAGGAAGAATGATTGTTTGACGTATACATTCTGTCAAGTCAAAGTGTTCATCAGACACTAGCTTTGCAAACATGTCTTTCGCATGAACAATTCCTTTAAAATCATCAAGCGTTCCCTCTCCTACAGGAAACCTAGAATATGAATTTTCTTTCATAATCCTAATGTTTTCCTCTAATGGATCTTCTAAATCAAGCCATACGAGCTGAGGGCGTGGTGTTAAAATATCGCCTAATCGCTTATCTCCTAAGTAAAAGATTTGTTCCACAAGATCTTGTTCAATGGATTCAACAACTCCGCTATATACGCCTTGTTCAATCAGCTGAGTAATCTCTTCTTCCGTTACATCTGGCTCATCATTTGGCTTTACTCTCAGCACTTTTAATACAAACTCTGTTGATTTACTTAAGATAAAGATAAGAGGTTTACCAATTTTTGAGAAGTAATACATTGGCTTTGCCACAATCGATGCCGTTTTTTCTGGATTGTTTAATCCAATTCGCTTTGGGACCAGTTCCCCAATAATTAACGACAAGTATGTAGACAGACCTACCACAATGATAAAGCTTAACTGATAGCTAAACGCAGCCAAAGCATCAATTTGGTCTACATAGCCTGATAGCTGCCGGGCAATTGTGGCTCCTCCAAATGCCCCTGTTATTACACCAATTAACGTAATTCCAATTTGAATGGTTGATAACAGCTGGTTTGGATCCTCAGCAAGCTTTAATGCATATGCAGCTCTGCGGTCACCTTGTTCTTTTAATTTTTCAAGTCGATTCTTTTTAGACGTTACAATTGCAATTTCGGTCATCGCAAAGAGTCCATTTGCGACAATAAGGATTAAAACAATAACAATCGAAACCCAAATACTATTCAAGAGGTTTTCACCGGCCTTTAACGTAATAATATACAGTTAACTTACCCGCTTGAACAATAAGTAATACCATTATTTTTCATTGATGGTAAAATCAATATAAATTAATTTTAAAGGAGCTTCTATGCGCTGGTTTACGTTTTTAGGACTTTTTATTTTAAGTTGGTTCCTTTATTTCGTACAGGATCTCGTACTTGAAGATTATCTTAAAGGTTCCATTTCGCTAACTCTTATCGTTGCTATTATCATTAAAGTAATTATCTTTTTCCTATTATTTAATTTGGCGAGCAAGCTGTTTGACAAGTACCAAAAGAAAACGAGTACTAAGGTGTTGTTAATAGTTACTGCTTTTTTTATCGTTTTTGTTATTATAGCTACAGCAGATAACTTATGGTACGAGTATTATGGCGATTGGTTGATCAAATAAAAAAAGCGTGAAGGTTTATGCTAGACCTTCACGCTTTTTTATGGTGTAATCAATTGAAAGAAACGGAATTCCAAAAATCCACATTTTATGACTAGCTTTGATTTGATGTAAGCCTGTCTCTGGCCATACTGTAAAATGCTCATTTATTGGTAAGCGAATTGTAAACCACTTTGTTACGTAGTAAATCCCTTCATCACCTTTATCAGCTGACTGTTTTAGACTAGTTAAAATAAAGCCTCTTTCTCTCTGCTTATCCTGTGGATTTTCAAAGCGCAGCACGCCGGTCATTTGGCCAGACGGTAGAGGAAGCGCAATATTTAAGTACTTTTTCTCCTGATATTCATGGGATGAATACGCAGCGACAAAAACAGCTTTATTCGTTTCTCTTGATGTTCGAATCCAAGCTCGAACTTTCTGCCTTCCATCTTGCTTACTGCTAATTCCAACAATTCTGCTATCCACAACTAGCTCTTCCGTTTCATGATTAAGCGGTAGGTTAATTTGCTCAATACTTGAGCTAAATTGCTTATAGATTCTGGATAGAAAACCAAATCCTTTATGCCAATATGTTTTAGAATGAAGCTCATATTCAAGAGTTTGTTCATAAAAATGTCGAACAGTAGGATGAACAGACTGAGCATTGAAACCTCTTTGCTGAAATTCACCTAAGTTATCTACTAGCCCTTCATAGTGGTTATGCTTTCTATCTTTTGATTCGTACTGCTGAAAGAAATCAGCGCCAATTTTCCACCTTCCAAAAAGATTGCTAGTAGGCATTGCGTATGGGTTGAATACCATACTTGGACGAATAAAAGACCAGCCGATGACCCCTAGAAAGACAAATCCAAATGCATTCCCAATCCCATGAAGCGACACCATATTTGGAATTGAAATGAGCTCGACGTGTAGTACGCGTGATAAGCCATAATACCCTGCCAGTAGCATGGTCAACAAAAGTGTCCCCGATGATAAGACAAGAAAAACATACGCAATTGTGCTTTTGATTAAGGTTCGTATCCTTACTACTGTAAAATAGGCATATAGCCACAGACAAATGACAAACACTACAACAAACACGAATTCAACCAATCGAGAAAACGTAATGCCAACCGCAATACCCATCGAGCTTACCATAATACCAATTGCTGCTATGTGATACATAACTGGTAGTTTCTCACCTCGTTGCCTCAGTAACCTTCCAACAAAACCTATAAAGATTGGCGTAATCAGAGCCGAAAAGTGAAAGTGGATAGCGGTCAATAGCGTAATTGTTGGTCCAAATGACACCACGTCGATGCCAAATTGAAACGTTGAAAACCAAGCTCCTCCAAGCAGGAGATACATTAACCCAATATCAATACTTACTTCTTCAATTAAATAAAGGCCTCTTGCCAAAAGCCTTGATGCACCATATAAAAACACCATTGCTGTCCATATTAACCAACCAAGCGATAATAACCCTGCTGTTATTCCTGTGGAAAAAAAGAATGACAAACAAGCTAACAGGGCGGCTATTGGATATAGATATACGCTGAATATGTACGTTTTAAACGTATCGCCGTTGCGATTTCTTGTTTCAATAACGTTTAAGATAAGCGGTACAATGACGAGCATGGCAAATAGTAAAAGCCGCTCAATTTGATTAACTTCAAGAGCTAGAAAGAAACTTAGCCACATAATAAATCCGATAAGTGCTTGTATGGATGTGAACTTTCTCATAACTCAGCTTTCCTCCTAAACCGCTGTTACTACTGCTTCACGCCTTGGTTTTGCGTAGGCGGGAGGATCTTCACAAGTCACGTACTCAATCGTGAACGTTCCTTTATAGCCAAATACTGTGCCAAAGCTTCCGTTCGTTACTGCCACATGAATGTGAAAGCACTCGTTTTCTTCGTCATACCACTCAATTGCTTCCGCTGTACCTGAAAAAACGGCCGGTATCTTTAGATTTAAACCTTTTTTCGAAAACGTAAGCGGTCCTGAAAGTAAACGAATCCCGCCGTTTTCCAACACGGAAATATCAATATCCGTGACAAAGTCTTGGTCGATACCTAGATAATCTACAATTCCTTTCTTCTTCGAACTATAGATCATTGTGGCATCAAAATTGCGTACTGGGTCAAATTGAAATTTCCGAATCCAAGCCATGCACTCCTGACCTTGTGCGTTTCGATACGCGTAATTCTCTAACGTAAATGGGATATTTCTCCCTCTTTCTGAAAATGTAATGTTCTTCTGTGCACCTAGATGAAGAAAAGGTTTCATATAAACTTTTCCGCCCCATATTTCTTCCATCACTCCAGTACAGATAATAGATGTTCTAGCCTCGCTCGTTAAGCCAAATTTCTTCTGAAGTTCTGGGTGAAGCCGACTGTAAGCTTCTCCAAGTGCTCGTTCATAAATTGAAATCATTGTTTTCCCCTTTTTGTCGTTCGTTTTCTTTTGCAACTTGACGCGCTTGGTAAATCGCGTAAGTTCAAAAGCGCCATTGCTGAGTAGCCAATCATTGCAAGCGTTAAGGTGGCTGGATTGAAAGGTGCTGCAAAGATACTACCTCCACTCATTACTGCGCCAACACCTAAGCTAATTAACGCGACAATATTTATCAAATGAAGCCATTTGCTTCGGCTAAATATTAAAAAAAGCAAGCCGAAGGTAATTTGTCCAGCTCCTAGTCCGTATAAAAAAAGTTCTTCTTTTCCTTGAAGTAAACCTGTTCCTTTTAATAACGCCAGCTCGCCTGCTTCTTGATATAAAACTTTAGGAACAAGCCCTTGGTAAATCCAGATAAAAGCAAGGATACCACTTAAAATGATTTGAAACAGGGTTTTCATTATCGAAATGCGCGGTGGAATTTCCTTTTCAATCCATAACCGTAGACAGTCAAAACTCCAAGCTGTCGCCCAACCCATCAGAGGTTTAAAGAGGACATCTAGCACTCGGCCAAAAAAACTAAAGCGAGTCTTATAGTCATACTGAGTTAAAAACTGGATGCCTCGATCAGTTCTTATATACTTCCAGTAGCCACTACCTTCTTTAATTAGCGAAATTGGGTGGTCTGCCCAAAATTTTAGTGAGGAAATGCGCTCGTCATCTTTTTCAATCGTTTTTACGCTCTCTCCCGTTCCTTTTACGCTAATTCCAACCCCAATATTCGTTTGGTACAGAAACTGCTGAGGCGCTTCTTCTTTTTCTTTCGGTAAATATTCAATATTTGAAAATCGCAAATCCCACTGCTGGTGTAGCTCAGGTTTTTGCGTATATTCCCAAAGCTTCTCCATTTCACAATCAATTACTATTTCCACATAAATTGGCTTTGATTTCGCCATATAATGCTCCTCTTTTTAATAAATTGTCTTATTTAGTAGTTCAGTATGTTCATAGAAAGTCCTTTTTGATAAAACTAGAAAAAGAAGAGTAACTACTACTCTTCTAAATTTATTTATGTAAGGAGTAACAAAATGCCTTTTATCAATAACGATGTTAAATTAATTCAAACTCTGCTCCTTTTGGATAAAGCGCTACGTATTCATCGCTGTCATCATCTAAATAGGCAACCTTTGCGCCTTCAAGCACGTTGTTCTTTTCAAGATCTTGGATAATAGTTTGAGTGGCTTTCTCGGGGTCAATCACATAGTTTACAATATTCGCTGTGCCACTTCCAATGTCTCCACCATCGCAGAAGCCATTACCTGTCCACCCTAAGCATTCATTCATTAAATCCTCAACGTGATGTCTCTTATCAAGTACTTCTTCCATTTCCCCATCTTCATAGCTATACTGTACAACCAGCTCGATAAGCTCATCTTCATCTATGTAATCATAGCCTTCATCAACTTTTGCTTCTGCTAGGCCTTCCATTAACTTTTCTGCATTGTGAAGTCGCGATAGTTTCTTTTCTTGAGTCTCGCCTGCATCTCCAACTCGTCCATGGTGAATCAATAACGTTTTCTCATCTTCCCAGACTTCCCAATAAAGGAGCTCACCGTTTACTTCTTTCAGCATTTTGATCACAATCATTACCCCCTATGACTTTTGTTAAGTAAATTATACTATGTATTTTGAAAATTTTTTCACTATTTTTTCTGATTACAAACTAAAATAGTCACTGTTACTTTACAAAATATGAGGTTGTTAAGTGACCGTGCTTCACACAAACCGTACATCAATCAGCTCACTTAATCTCATTTTACGTTTGGCTTCTAATGCATCGTCAATAAAAACAAAAAGGGCCCTCAATGAATCGACAAACTGAATGAATCCTGTTTCCGTTATATAATGCCCTTGCTTGTAGTATGTAAGATAAACTTTTCGATTTGCATGTAATGCTTCAATTAAAGTAAAGTTCATGTGCTCTATTTGATCTTCGGCTAAAACTGGCTGTGAAACTTCTAATTGTTTATTAATTATGTTTTGTATACCTATATATTGCTCTGGCATTGTTGCAAATGGTCGCCATTTTTTCATTCCTCTATTTTGCATAAAATCTCCCTCTTTCTTATCATGCTTTATGCCCCCCAATGAGGCCATTTCGATAGTGAGCTGTTGAGTGATCGAGATGGCTTGAAGCTCGTAGAATACTGTTCTTTCCGTAGCGTAGCCGAATATCATCAACCGTTTTGGAAAGCGCGTAGGCTCTTTCACGCTGATCACTATCTTCAAATAAGCTCATTTGCTCTTCTCTTTGAATGCTTGTTTTTGATAGCGAAATACCAATCGATCGAATAGGCATTCCACTATCAAATGTATGTAAGATTGTTAAACAATATGGAAAGATATCTTGGGTCAAGTTTGACGCCCGCATCATTTTCTTTTGCTTGGAAAATCCTCCTTTTTGCTTACTGTAGCCAATGGATAAATGAACAGTTTGAGCCACCACTTGGTGCATACGCAATCGAAAACAGACGTCATCTAACAGCTCCAATAGCAAAAGTTCCACTTCTTTTCGACTTGTATAGTCTTGAAATAAAATTTGACTCTTTCCAAAAGAACGAGAGCTTGGAACATACACGTCAGAAATACGGCTAAAATCAATTCCGTTAGCATGTTGGTGAAGCTCTTCTCCCATAACACCAAACTCTTTTTTCAACATCTCTTTGGAAGAAAGCGCAAGCTCTTTTATAGTCGTAATGCCTAAACGGTGTAATCGTTTTTCCGTAGCCGATGAAATCCCCCAGAAGTTTTTCAATGGATGAATTGACCATAGTTTAATAGGAACGTCCTCATAGCGCCAATAGGCAACACCTGATGAGCTGTTCTTCGCTTCATGGTCCAAGCTGATTTTAGCTAATAAGAGGTTGGGGCCTATTCCTGCAGTGGCTGTTAGCCTCGTCTTTTGGTAGATTTCATCACGTATTCGATGGGCTAATTCTTCAGGAGTTTTGGCAAATAAATGTAGAGAAGCTGTCACATCAATAAACAATTCATCAATGCTGTATGCATGAAAATCTTCAGGCGCTACATACTGTAATACCAAGCTTGAAATATAGTTAGAAGCCTTGATATAGCGCTTCATAGATGGGTTCACCACATAAACGTCTTTTCTTTTAGGAATGTCAAACAGCCGACTGCCGGTTTTGATTCCTTCTTTCTTTAACAAGGGCGTGGCTGCTAAAACAACTGAGCCAGGCCGCTTCGTGTCTCCCACAACAGCAAGTTTTACTTTCAATGGATTCAATCCCCTAATAACGCAAGAAACCGATGCAAAAAATGCTTTCATATCAATACAAATAATGACTCTGTTCGGTAACTGACCATAATCCATGAAAATAACTCCTTAAAAGAAAAAGTGAGGAACATTCGTTCTCATTATATACGAACATTTGTTCTTTAATCAATAAATTTTTAATAAAATTTTTGATTTTGAACTATCTCAAACGGAAATGAAGCTGATTTCAGACTTAACAAAGCCGGATGGCAGAATCACTGGTCAAGCCCCAGCTGTTTATGAAAAGGTTTAGCTTTCATATAGTAAAAAGAGCAGAATTAACTCTGCTCTTTTTACTATTTTCTATTCATTCCCCTCTTTTAAATCCACCCCAATTGGGTCAAGTTCAATCTCTTTATGCTCCCAAACTCACCCTTTCTCCATATACTTACTAAACACAGAAACATTGCTTTTGGCTTGTTTTTTAAAACAAAAAAGAAACATAATAAAAAACCCTAAATTCTCTCTCTAACTCAAAGAATTTAGGGTTAAATAAATATTGTTTAAACCTTTAATAGACCTCGAAAGCCCCTGGAAGAATAGTAAGAATCCGCTCCGTTATGGTAGACAAAGACTGTGTCGTAGCGACGATCACAAAAGATAGCTCCACCACGCTTTCTAATAGGGGCTGGTGTTTGTACCCAACTCGATGTTTTATTATCGAAGCTTCCAAACTCCTGTAGATATCGATATTGTTCTTCCGTTAAAAGGTCAATTCCCATATCCGTAGCCATATCAATAGCCGTATTTTCAGGCTTGTGCTTCTTTCTTGATTCCAGCGCTTCACGATCGTAACAAACGCTTCGACGTCCTTTTGGACTTTCTACTGAACAATCATAGAACGTGTATACATCCTCTGTATCATAATCAATTACATCTGGCTCGCCGCCAGTTCGCTCCATTTCATGAAGGGACCAGAGTTTTTCAGGATTTGTTTTGAGCTTTGCTTCTACTTTGCTCCATTCAAGCTCTGGATGACGATTTATATTTTTTTCAAAACGTTCTCTCAATACTGTAATAATTTCTTCACTCTGTTCAGATGACAACTGCTTTTCGTTATTTGTCATATTAAAGCCTCCTTGGCAACTCTCGAAATAGCTTCATAAAAAAATAAAGGTAAAGACGAACATATTTATTATACTAGCTTATTTTTCTAACCGGTAAGAAGGTTTCCTTCCCAAATATTATTTTTTCACAAATGCATTTACTGTTTACTTCTTCTCTGCCACACTACAACTGGAATCAATAACAACGAAAGCATCCCCCCAACTAGTGATAACGTGGGAAAGCTTGAACCTGCTACAATCACTCCTGATAAAGCTCCACCTGCAGCTCCTGATAAGGCAATGGAAACATCAACCGTTCCCTGCACTTTCGCTCGTGTAGAGATGCTCGTAGAGTCCACAATTAGTGCCGTACCGCTTATTAAGCCAAAATTCCACCCTAATCCAAGTAAAACAAGGGCAAGGACTAATAAAAACATGGATTCTCCTGGTGCTAGTGCTGCGATTAATCCAGCTAACAGCAAGGTAGCTCCAGAAGCAATCGCCATCGGAACGCGTCCAAGCTTATCGACAAGGATTCCAGTAAACAGTGACGGAAGGTACATAGCACCAATATGAAAGCCAATTACTAATCCAACGGCTCCTAAGGCGTGGCCGTGGTGAGTCATATGAACAGGTGTCATCGTCATGATGGCAACCATCACGATTTGAGTAATGACCATAATTGTGGCACCAATTACAATTCCTCTTTTATCTTCTTTCATCGCTGCTGAAGCCGTAGCCTCCTTTTTATCATGTTGCTTCATCATTTCTATTTCTCTTGCTATGACTAATGGCTCTGGACGAAGAAAGATAAAAAGGAAGATTCCAGCTAAAAGATAAGCAGCTGCTCCTAACATGAACGGACCTGTAAGAGATGGAAACCCGATTGACTGGGCAAATTCTCCCGTCACGCCTACTAAGTTAGGACCCGCTACGGCACCGAATGTCGTAAACACCATTGTCGTACTAATCGCTGTGGCTCGCTGCTTGCTGTTGGCTAAGTCTGTGCCCGCATAGCGAGCCTGCAGATTTGTAGCTGTGCCTGCTCCGTATATTAGCAGCGAAGCAAATAACAGTACAATACTGTTTAGAATAGCTGCCAATATGACCCCAACTGCACCGATACCACCAAAGAAAAAGCCAGTTGATAGCCCAATACGCCGTCCATATCGTTGTGAAAGTCTGCCCACTAGCAGCGCAGCTCCAGCCGATCCAAAAGTTAACAGCGCAGAAGGAACTCCTGCATAAGCTTCTGTTCCGAGCATCTGCTGGGCAATAAGTGCACCAACCGTCACTCCTGCAGCGAGCCCTGCACCACCAAGTATTTGTGAGATACTAACAATGAATAAAATACGTTTATAGAGCGCTTGTTGCTTTTCTTCCGAAAGCACGTAGCTATGTATTTCTTTTGCAGTACTTGTGTTTGTCATCATCGAACCGCCTCTCCAAGAATATGGTCCCTTACATAATTAAAAACCAAATAATTACTCTTTCTATGATACTATATCTTTACAAAATAAAAGCAGCTCATTTACTACTAAAAAATAATCAACGGAGGTATTACAGTGGAATTCTCAAAATCTGAATTAGTTGAAGCAAAACGTCAAATTGATTCAACTTTACATAAGCTCAGAGAAACCGTCAAAACGCTAGAAGCAAAAGAAATTCCCAGCAGGTACAAATCGCAAATCACTTTAGCTAGGCGACGTATAGATGCATTTGAAATTTCTGTATTCCTTATTGAAAGAGAACTAATGGAACTTGATGAGGAAAGTTAAAGAGACAAAAAAACCCAAAAATCGCACATAACCACGCGAGGTTTGGGTCTTTAGTACATTCTTATTTATGCATACTTTTCAACTTCAATGTCGTCACAGACTCAACGTGAGCCGTATGAGGGAACATATCGACTGGCTGTACGTTTTTTACTTTGTAGTACTTTGAAAGAATTTGGACGTCTTTTGCAAGAGTCGATGGGTTACAAGATACGTAAACAACTTTCTTCGGCTTCACTTGTAAAATTGCTTTTAAAAGCTTTTCGTCACAGCCCGTACGCGGTGGATCCACGACGATAACGTCCGGCTTCCAGCCTTCACTTACCCATTTTGGTAACCACTGCTCGGCTGGCCCTGTTACATATGTGGCATTTTCAAAGCCGTGATCTTTCGCATTTTTACGCGCATCCACAATTGATTCTTCAATTGTATCCATTCCGCGGATTTCTTTGGCGTCATCCGCTAACCATAAACCAATCGTTCCAACACCACAGTAAGCATCAACGATTTTTTCTTCTCCTGTTAGCGCCGCTGCTTTTTTCACTTCGTCATAAAGCTTAACGGTTTGCTGAGGATTTAATTGGAAGAAAGCGCGAGCTGATAGTTCAAATGAGATATCTCCTAACGTTTCTTGAATGACTGGCTTGCCTGCTAGCGTAAACGTTTCATCACCAAAGATTAGCGACGTTTTTTGACCGTTTACGTTTTGAACAACAGATTTCACTTCCGGTAGACAACGTTTGATTTCCTCTAATAGTAAGTCTTTACGCGGAATATCTTTTTGTGCCGTAATTAAAACAAGCTGCACTTCACCTGTTTCAAATCCAACGCGCGTCACAATTGTACGAACAACCCCACCGCGCTTTTTCTCGTCGTACACAGGAATTTTTAAATCTTGTAAAATACGCTTCATTTCTTTTGTCACATGATTTGTCGCGCGATGTTGAATCGGACAGTTTTCAATGTCAATTAAGCGATGTGAATTGATTCCATATAGGCCGGCAATGACTTTTTGCTTGTCCATTCCAACCTGAAACTGTGACTTGTTTCGATAACGCCACGGATCTTCCATACCAATTGTTGATTTGATTTTTGACTCAACGTTTTTCAATGAGCTATGACGTTCAAAGGCTTGTGAGACAATGTCACGCTTTGAATCAAGCTGGCCTTCATACGACAAGTGCTGAAGCTGGCAGCCTCCACACTGCTCATAGATGGGACAGGGCGGGTTAACGCGCTGTGGTGATTTTTTGCGAATACGCTTAATACGACCTTCCGCAAAGTTACGCTGTACGTTCGTTGCTTCAACAACTACTTCTTCATCTGGCAACGCACCAGGAACAAAGACAACTTGGCGTTTGAAGTATCCAACTCCTTCACCGTTAATACCAAGACGCTTAATAGTAAGCGGAAAGGTTTGTCCTTTTTGAACCTTCATTTCTTGTTTAGGTTTATTCATTCTAACAACTCCGATTATAGTTTCTGTTTCTATTTATGCACGGTTTTACCTTTTCATAAAACCGATGATGTTTTTCTTAAAAAAGAACCAAGGCATATTATAACACTTTCACGACAAAAAAACCGACAAGGATTCTTGTCGATTTTAAGGAGTTTTTTGCTCTGTCATATCGGTAGGTTCTTTTTTCTCAATTGGAGCTACTTTTTCACGCTCAAACACAAGATCATCAATGCTTTTGAACGTATATCCTTCTTCTTGAAGATCGTGAATTGCTTTATCAAGCGCCTCTGCATTATCCTTTGAAACGGTATGAAGAAGTAAGATAGCACCCGGGTGGATTTGAGCCATAATGTTGTCATAAGAATAGCGCCAGCCTTTTTGTGCATTTGTCATCCAATCCACAAATGCCAGTGACCAAAAAACGTTAATATAGCCTTCCTCTTGTGATAAAGCTAGCGTACGTTCACTAAAGACGCCACGGGGTGAGCGAATATATTGCATATCGTCTCGTCCGGTAATGTCTTTGTATTTATCTTCTACTTTTTGCAGCTCTTCTTTAAAACGCTTATCGTTTACTTGCGTTAAGTCCGGATGGTGCCAAGAGTGATTTCCAACAATATGGCCTTCTCGTACCATTCGTTTAATCAGCTTTGGCTGGTCTTTTAGATAATGCCCTGTCACAAAGAACGTTGCCGGTACTTTACGCTTTTTCAACACGTCAAGAACGTCTGCTGTGTAGCCATTTTCATAGCCGTTGTCAAACGTAAGATAAATTTCTTTTTTGGTTGTATCACCAAGGTAAAAAGCTTCGTATTTCTTTAATAGCTTTTCATGAGAAGCTCCTGCATCAGCCGGCTTGTGATTTTTACTTTTTTGAAACCCCCAGCTAATTGGTTTATTTGAATAGGTTTGTGCTGAAACTGGAATCGTTACGCCTACTAAAACAACGAGGAAAAGGATGAATCTACGCATAACGTGCTCCTTTCCAAAGGTCAGTTTATGCTTAGTATTCATCCTTTTCGTTTACGTATGCTCGCTACTTTTTACCAATTACTTAAACACAGGCTCTTTAAATTGCTCCAGCTTTTCAAGCGATGATTTATCAACGTCGGCATGTAAGCTATTCCCATGAGAGTCCATCGTTACAACTGCTGTGAACCCTTCAACTTTTAAATGCCACATTGCTTCAGGAATACCGAACTGCATTAAATCAACGCCTTCAACGCTCTTAATGCAATCTGCGTAGTACTGCGCTGCGCCGCCAATTGCGTTTAGATAGACGCCTCCGTGTTCTTGTAGAGCTGCTAGGGTTTTTGGCCCCATTCCGCCTTTACCGATAACAGCACGAATACCAAACTTCTTCATAATATCACCTTGGTAAGGCTCTTCACGAATACTTGTGGTTGGTCCTGCTGCAGCTACTTTCCAGTTGCCCGCATCATCTTTTAACATAACTGGACCACAGTGATAAATAATTTGGCCGTTTAAGTCAACCGGAGCGTCATTCGTTGTTAAGTGTTTGTGGATTGCGTCACGGCCTGTATACATCATGCCGTTAATCGTTACCACGTCACCTACTTTTAATTCGCGAATTTGCTCTTCTGTGATTGGTGCTTGCAGAACAACTTCTCGTGTTTTATTCGCTACTTTATCTTCTTCTTTCTCCGCTTGTTCAGAGAAGTCAATTTCTTCGCCTTCTTGGTATAACCATTCTGTTACGTCACCTGTCGCTGCATCAATTTTAATGCCAAGGCGACGGTATGCCCAACAGTTATAAGCTACCGATACGAAGAAACTTGCTGGAATACGATTAATAACGCCAACTTTACACCCAAGAAGCGTTGTTTCGCCACCAAAGCCCATTGTACCAATGCCAAGCTTATTAGCATTTTCCATCACGTACTCCTCAAGTTCTTTTAGCTGCTCATTTGGATTTTCATCATCTAAGCTTCTGAAAAGCTGTTCCTTTGCTAGCTCATAGCCTGTTGTACGGTCGCCACCGATGCCCACGCCGATGACGCCGGCGCTACAGCCTTGGCCTTGGGCTTGGTATACAGAGTGCATTACGCACTTTCGAATACCGTCTAAGTCACGACCAGCACGGCCTAGACCTTCAAGCTCACATGGCAAGCTGTACTGAATATTTTTGTTTTCACAGCCGCCGCCTTTTAAAATGAGGCGCGCGTCAATATAATCATTTTCCCACTGTTCAAACTTAATAACCGGAGTTCCTGCACCTAAGTTATCACCGCTGTTTGCTCCTGTTAACGAGTCAACGGAGTTTGGGCGCAGCTTTCCGTCTTTTGTTGCCTCTTCAATTGCCCAATAGATCGCTTTTTTAATTTCAATTTGGTTCACGCCAACTGGAGTTTTAATTTTAAATGTCGGCATCCCCGTATCCTGACAGATTGGTGAGATGTTTTCATCCGCCATTTTAATATTGTTTGTGATTGTTGCAAGTGACATCGCTGCACGCGTACCCGCATTTTCTTTTGCTTTTGCCGCTGCAATAGCACGTCGCACATCCTTTGGTAGCTTCGTGGATGTTTCAACAATTAGATCGTACATACTCTTTTTTAAAGCTTCAATCATTGTAGATCTCCTCCCGTGTCCCCTAAATAAATGTAAGCGTTTTTTTATTTGTAGAAGAGCCGGCCGTTTCCGTTCTTCATTTCACTTTTATTATACTCTCTTGTCTTATAATCTGAAAGGTTTTCCTTGGAATTAGCTGACTACCAGTTCTTATGTTTTCTCAGCGTTGTAATGTGTGCAATATGATGTTTTCCATGCCACGCATAGGTTCCAATTACTTCTGCAATGGTCATTGTGCCGTTATCAGGATGTCGAATGGTTCTTTTTAATTCACCTTCTGTCAAAGATTGAAGCAGCGTGACTAAACGTTTATGTAAAGACGATAAGAGTCCAATGGATACCTCAATTGATAGACCACTATCTGATAAGAGTGCCCACGCTTTTTCGTCGTATGGACGTATTGTAGGGTTATTCTCTGTCAAACCAAGCTTTATGCGCATATAAGCATTTAAATGAGAATCAGCCATGTGATGTACCACTTGTTGCAACGTCCAACCGCCTTCTCGATAAGGTGTAGCTAACTGGGCTTTTGTAAGCCCTTCTACCGCTCTTTTCAATTGAGTAGGTGCTTCATCAATTTCTACAATCCAGTTCTTAATTTGTTCATTTGTTATAGGCTGCTGAATTGTTAATACTCCAATTGGATATTGGTTAAACATAAGTTTCTCCCCCTGACCATTAATCAAACTATGTAAGTATACTCATTCTTTAACATCGTCAAATATCTCGTTCATTCCAATTCTGTATACGCTCTAGAGATAGTGCTCGAAGTTCATGTTCACATACTCTCAATCATTTTTATCTTCTACTCATATCTTCCACTTTTTAGCATAGCGAATTAATAATGAAATATAAAGATTTTAGCTCCATAAAGAAAGCGAAAAGACTCTTTGGCCTTTTCGCTTTCTCTTACTTATTATCGTCGCTCTTTTTAAATTGCTCACACTTTAATTCAAGGTCATCAATCATTGTGATTAAACGGTCAATATCTTCAAGCTCTGTTGTTTCAGGTTCAATTGAGTCAAGCACCTGCATAAACATATTTAAACGTTCTTTTAGATAGCGAACTTGTGATTCTGAATCATGTACTGCATTTCCCATACTTGTCTACACCTTCTCATGATAAATTTAAATGCGCTTTTCTACTTGGTAAAAGAACTAATTTCTTTTATCGTAACGAATGATTTTGCATTTGACAACTAAAAGCATTGGATTTCATAATAGTCACTAGTGTCCTTTTTAAGCTAGGTAACACGTTGAATGAAAAAAAGGAGTTTTTGTGATGACCACTTTACAAAAGATCACGCCGTCTTATGACCCGTGGGAAGCTTATTTAGATATAAAAGATTACGGAAAGCCAACTTTAACAAACGTCGAGTTCACAACAACAACGTTGTGTAACATGCGCTGTGAACACTGTGCGGTTGGCTACACACTTCAGCCAAAAGATCCGAATGCTTTACCTCTTGATTTGATTTTAAAGCGTTTGGATGAAGTACCGACTCTTCGCGCTCTAAGCATTACAGGGGGCGAGCCGATGATGTCTTTAAAATCTGTCAAAAATTACGTAGTGCCTCTTTTAAAGTATGCGCATGAACGTGGCATTCGTACACAGATTAATTCAAATTTAACGCTTGATTTAGCACGTTATGAACTTATTATTCCATACCTTGATGTTTTACATATTTCACACAACTGGGGAACGATGGATGATTTTGTTGAAGCTGGCTTTGCGATGATGGACCGAAAACCAACATACGAGCAGCGCGCTAAATATTTTGATCGCATGATTGAAAATAGCCGTGCGCTCGTAAAAGCTGGCGTAACGGTATCAGCTGAAACAATGCTCAACAAACGTACGCTTCCTCATATGGAAAAAATTCATCGTCAAATCGTTGATGAAATGCTTTGTCAGAGACATGAGGTGCACCCTATGTACCCAAGTGACTTTGCAAGCGCACTTGAAACATTGTCATTACAAGACATGCGCAGCGCCATTCACCACTTGCTCGATATCCGTGATGAAAACGTGTGGATGCTTTTTGGTACGCTGCCGTTCTATGCGTGTAATGATAACGAAGAAGACCAAGCGTTGTTAAAGCGTTTATACAGCAGCAAAAACGTAACGGTTCGGAACGATCCAGACGGCCGTTCTCGCTTAAACGTGAACATTTTTGATGGCGATATTATCGTGACCGACTTTGGCGATACGCCTCCGCTTGGTAACATTCAAGATACAAAGCTACAGAGTGCTTTTGACACATGGCAGCAATCATCAATTTCAAAAGAACTTAGCTGTCACTGCTCAGCCGTTTCCTGTCTTGGACCAAACATTTTGGTAAAAAACAGCTACTATCAAGGTACGGATTTTTCAACGCGCAAAGCATTGATTACGAAATAAGTAAAACCTCTCCAGTAGGCTGGAGAGGTTTTCTTTTTGATTAACGAGGCTGATCGTAAGCACCAAAGCTTAATGACACGTAATCCTGTACCGGAATCCAAGCACCAATTCCTTGTGACGTTACGTTTTTAACGACAATCATGCGCTTGCTGCCTTTCATGGTTAAATACACTTCACCATACGTTACTTTTCCTTTTTCATGAACGGCCGGTGTATATGCGTATAGATACCCAACCTTTTTAGGTGCAATATTGTATACCTGATCTTTCTTGGTACCGGCACCGATAATCGTTTGGAATGATAACGTTAGGTTTGTTTTCTTTGAAGCGGTTAAAAGCATCATTTGCTTCACGTGGTCCGCTTCGTTAATACGAGACGTTAAACCGCCTTTTACAATGCTTTGTGATTCTTGATTATAGTGCATTTGCTGCTGAGACTTCCCTGAACGATTATCATAATGATTTGTGTTCACTTTTTGATACTGCCAATTCACACTTGTTGCTTCAGATTCATAGTTAAGCGGCCATTGGCCAAGATAAATTGTTGCTCGAAAACCAATTGCCCACGGTGTCTTTGAAATGGATGTTTCATTTAAGATACGAATTAAATCTGGATTTTGAATTGGCACATTGGACGTTTCAAGTAATTCTTGAGACAGTTCACTTGGCTGTAGATAAGGCGTATCTTGACTCGTATTTGGATTTGTATTTTCCTTTGCAATATGAAGCGTAGAGCTAGGAATTTGAACAGCCGTACTTGGTGTTTTTGTCTCCTTGTTTTTCGCTTCTGTTGTATGCAAACCTGAAAATGACAAGAAAATAGCGAACGTTACGATAGATAATTGACGTAGCATATAAGAGCTCCTTTCAACCTCATGAATAGATGTACGCATAGTTTTTTCAAAGGAATAGCTCTTTATCCTGTTTTAACCAAAGGAAATTATAACCAAAAAAAGCCGAGCGCTTCTTCTGCTCGGCTTTTCCTTAAATTAAATAAAATCCAATTCCCATAATGATGTATGCCCCTAATAAAATTGCACCTTCAAACCAGTTCGTATCTCCGTCATTTGAGATGGCCACAGTAACAAAGACTGCTGTTACCATAGCAATAAGCTCTGGCCACGTAAAGACAAGCGGCATTTGCTCCTCAAACAGTAAAGAGATTAACACCAATACAGGGGCCACAAACATAGCTACCTGAAGGGTAGAGCCAATCGCAATCTCAACGGCTACACCCATTTTATTTTTCACAGCCATAATGATGGCAGATGCGTGCTCCGCTGCGTTTCCGACAATGGCCACGATAATAACCCCGATGAACAGCTCACTCCAGCCAAACCGAAGCGCAACGGTTTCAATTGTATGTACTAAACTTTCTGCCACATAAGCAACAGCGACGGTCGCAAGCAGTAGAACAAGAATTGCTCTGCCTTTTGACCATTCTGGCTCTTCATGTTCTTCCACCTGTTCGCTCTTATGCTGATACACCCCGCGATGAGTCACCAACTTAAAGAGTAATGCCGCTAAGTATAGAAGGATTAACGTAATGGATACACCAACGCTTAGGACTATCGTTTTTTGATCATTCATTCCTTGAGAAAATACTTCTGGAATAACAAATGCTACGATTACAGCGAAAATCAATAGACCAGAGTTATGACGCGCATCGTATACGTTGAACTCCTGACGCTTAAATTTCAATCCGCCAATAAAGAAAGATAAGCCGCCAACAAGAAGCAGATTGCCTAAAACAGAACCTGTTAATGAAGCCAACACAACGCCTATCAATCCAGCTTTTAATGCGAAAATAGAAATGATAAGTTCAACGGCATTACCAAACGTTGCGTTTAATAAACCTCCAATTCGCGGTCCTGCGACAACAGCGAGACTTTCTGTGGCGCGACCCATATAAGCTGCTAAAGCTATAATGGTTAAGCAAAACACTGCAAACATGAGAACCTGCGACCAGTGCAGAAGATTCCCAATCACCGATAGCGGAACACCAATGAGTACCATTATAAAAAACACTCGATTCATTCATATGCACCTACTTCTCTAAGTTAAATCCATTCACTCTACAAGCTTCGTCTTTCTAACGCCTGTTTATTCATTACCCTTGTTACCCTTTTATTTTAAAAAAATAAACTTTTTATGAACAAAATAAATTCTTCTTTAAGAAAATGTTTAAAAAAAGCCCAAACTAGCAAAAGTAAGAAAGATGAAAAAAGGAGTTGAGCATATGTCAGATGTAAAACAAAAAGTACTGTCCATTTTAGATAACTATAAGATTGGTACGCTTGCTACAATCCAAAATAACAAACCCTATTCTCGCTTTATGATGTTTTCTCACGATGACCTTGTACTTTACACAGCAACAAACAAAAACGCACATAAGGTTGATGACATTCAATCTAATCCATACGTTCATATTCTCCTCGGCTACGACGGCCAAGGCTGGAATGATCCGTATGTTGAAATTGAAGCCAAAGCTCTAATTGAAGACAACAAAGAGTTAAAAGAAAAGTTTTGGAACGATCATTTAAAAGAATGGATTAACAGCCCAGACGATCCAAACTACGTACTTCTTCAGCTAACACCTGAAAACATTCGCTATTTTGAAAAAGCAGGTAGTGAACCAGAAGAGTTGTAATCCTTTAAGAAGCTCAAACAAGAAATTTCTTGTTTGAGCTTTTTTATGCTTGTAGCTTTATATATAGTCGATAAAGCTGATGAATTTTTCTTTTTTTAAAAAATTAGATAACCTTCTTTCTTTTTTTTTGAAAAAAAAGAAGGATTTTTTATTGCTCATCTCTAATTTCTCTTTTGGTAACGCTTACATAAAAGTGAAGGGGATGGAAATGTGAGAACAAAATGGTCAAGAAGATGGTTTAGTTTACTTCTCGCTTTATTGATTTTTGTGCCAACGGTTGCACCGAATCATAAAGCGGAAGCAGCAGCTCAAAACGGAACGATGATGCAATACTTTGAATGGTACGTGCCTAATGATGGCCAACACTGGAACCGATTGCGCAACGATGCAGCATACTTAAAAAGCGTAGGTGTTTCGGCTGTGTGGACACCTCCTGCTTATAAAGGTACAAGCCAAAATGATGTTGGATACGGGGCTTATGATCTCTATGATTTAGGGGAATTCAATCAAAAAGGAACGGTTCGAACAAAGTATGGAACAAAAGCAGAATTAAAATCAGCGGTTAGTACTCTCAAAACAAACGGCATTCAAGTGTATGGAGATGTCGTTATGAATCATAAAGGTGGCGCTGACTATACCGAAAACGTGACAGCGGTTGAAGTAAACCCTTCTAACCGAAATCAGGAAACTTCAGGTGAATATACCATCCAAGCATGGACTGGCTTTAACTTTCCAGGTCGCGGGACTACACACAGTCCCTTTAAATGGCAGTGGTATCATTTTGACGGAACGGACTGGGATCAATCACGAAATGCCAGCCGCATTTTTAAATTCCGTGGAACAGGAAAAGCATGGGACTGGGAAGTATCGAGTGAAAACGGCAACTATGATTATTTAATGTATGCTGACCTTGATTTTGATCATCCAGATGTTGCGAACGAAATGAAGAATTGGGGCGTATGGTATGCAAACGAAGTTGGCTTAGACGGCTTTCGCTTAGACGCAGTAAAACATATTAAGCATTCTTACCTAGGCGATTGGGTCAATCATGTTCGTACGAAAACCGGAAAAGAAATGTTTACAGTGGCGGAATACTGGCAAAACGATGTGAATGCCATTAACAACTATCTAGCAAAGGTAAACTATAACCATTCTGTCTTTGACGCACCTCTTCACTATAATTTCCACTATGCGTCTCAGTCTGGCGGGAATTATGATATGAGAAACTTATTAAACGGAACGGTTGTGGCTGCGCACCCAACAAAGGCCGTAACGTTAGTTGAAAATCATGATTCACAACCAGGTCAATCCCTAGAATCTGTTGTACAACCTTGGTTTAAACCGCTAGCTTACGCATTTATCTTAACAAGAGCAGAAGGTTATCCAAGCGTATTTTACGGTGATATGTACGGCACGAAAGGAAACAGTTCATATGAGATCCCAGCTTTAAAAACAAAGATAGAGCCTCTATTAAAAGCTCGTAAAGATTACGCTTACGGTACACAGCACAACTACATGGACCATTGGGACGTAATTGGATGGACGCGAGAAGGAGACAGCACAAAAGCAAAATCTGGTCTCGCAACTCTTGTCACAGATGGACCTGGCGGGTCTAAATGGATGTATGTTGGAAAGCAAAATGCCGGTGAGGTTTGGTACGATATCACAGGTAATCGCACAGATAAGATTACGATTAATGCAGATGGATGGGGGAATTTCCAAGTAAACGGTGGATCTGTATCTGTTTACGTTCAGCAATAAAAAGAAGCTCTGCGGTGAACGATTATCCCGCAGAGCTTTTTACTAGTTAACTCTCAACTGTTCCGAATTGATATGTCGTATTTGCAGAGTACACTTTGTTTTTTTCTAATACAATGGATGGAAATTCTGGATGGTGAATAGCGTTTGGTAAATTCTGCGTCTCTAGACACAAGCCAAGGTACTCACGACTTCTCACATCGCGAATCATTCCTGTATTTTCAAGCATATTCGCCGTATATAACACGACGCATGGCTGGTCTGTTTCTACAATAAGCTTACGCCCACTATCATGATCAACCACCGTTATTTCTTCATTTTGATTCTCGTTCAGTAAAAACGGGTGATCGTAACCATTGCCAACCTTCACATTTTGAGGATGCTGAGATTCTACACCGGCTCGAACCTTCTTCCCTTTTCTAAGATCAAACGCAGTGTCCGTTACGTTTATTTTTTCACCTGTAGGAAGCATAAAATCGTTAAGTTCTAAAAAAGCATCACTCTTCATTATTAATTCATGTTCTAAAACGTCTCTTTTGACGTTCCCACTTAAGTTAAAGTACGTATGGTTCGTCATATTCAGTAGCGTATCTTGGTCTGAAATTCCATGATATGACACTTTAAGCTTGTTTTCATTCGTAAGCGTATACATTACGCTGACTTTTAAATTACCCGGATAGCCATTTTCACCGTCTGGGCTGTTATATGTAAACGTAACGCTTACCTCATCCTGATTTTCTTTCACTTCAGCATTCCAAATGACGTGGCTAAACGCTTTGTCTCCACCATGAAGATGCTTCTCCCCTTCATTTTTTGAAAGCTCATATGTTTTATTATCAATTTCAACTTTAGCTGGATGAATTCTTCCTGCTACCCGTCCGACAATTGCCCCGAAGTAAGCCGTGTTATGAAGATAGTCTTCTACCGAATCATAACCTAGTACCACGTTTTCAACCTTTCCAGCTTGATCTGGCACCTGAATTTTAGTAATGATGCCTCCTAAGCTAATACACGTTACGGACATATTGTTATCATTGGTCATCGTGTATGCCATCACTTCTTGACCGTGTAGTTCTCCAAACAAGCGTTGTGTAATGTTCATCTGCTTCCCCTCTGTTTCGTTAGTATATGTAATGCGTAAGTATAATTGAAAGTATATCATTGGTTTTTAGCGCCTGCTAGTTTGACCAAAGCGGATACATGTATTGCCCCTTATTCTTTTGCTATAATACAATCTAACGTTATAAAAGATGGAGGTAAATATGGAAAATAACCCATTTGAACAAATGGCCAAACGATATGATACCGAGGACCGAATAGAATTAGCTAAGGTTATTGTTAAAGAGGTAAAAACTCAGTTAAAAGATAGTCAATCAAAATCATTACTGGACTACGGAAGCGGAACGGGACTTGTCAGCTTAGAACTAACGGATTTAGTCGATTCCGTTTTATTAGTAGACTCCTCTGAGCAAATGCTCGATATTGCAAAAAGTAAAATTGCCTATAACGATATTCAAAATGCCAAAATGCTCTATGCAGACTTCACACAAAAAGTGCCTATCGTTAAAGCAGATATTGTTTTAATGTCACTTGTTCTTCTTCATATTCCAGACACTAAGCAAGTGTTGCAACAATTATTCACTCTTCTAAATGACAATGGTAAGCTCATTATTGTGGATTTTGATAAAAATCCGAAAATTAGTCATCCAAAAGTTCATAATGGCTTCTCTCACAGCGAACTAAAAGAATTGTTGCTGGACGTTGGATTTTCATCAACGACAATTCACACTTTTCATTACGGTGAACGTATTTTCATGAACCAAGATGCTTCAATGTTTTTATCCACCAGTCTAAAGTAATAAGTTCACTTCTTTCAAAGACATTGCCATTTCCCTAAAAAGATATATAAAATAGTTTAATAAACTGAAAATTCTATATAAAAACCATTCCACAAAGGGGTATGTGAATGATGTCTGAACACTATGAAAGCTTAATGATGGAAATGGAAGCTATTTTAGATGCTTCAAATGATAATATAGTGATAGCTGATAGCGATGGAATTATTTTAAAAGCAAGTAAGAACTGTAAAGAAATCTATGGATACGACTCTAACTCTATTATCGGAAAATCTGCTTACGAACTTGAAAAACAGCAGGTATTCTCACCTTCTGTTACGCTGGCCGTTATAAAGAAAAAGAAGAAAGTTCAGCTGATGCAAAGAAACAAAGACGGTGGATTAATCATGGCAACTGGCATCCCAATCTTTAATAAAAAAGGAATCCTGTATCGAATTGTTAGCTTCTCTCATGATTTAACAGAGCTTAAACGATTAAAAGAAGATTATGAACATCTTCAACAGCAACTTAAGCAATACGAAGTTGAGATTCAACAGCTCAAAGAAAAAGAAATAATTCGAAATGGCATGGTAATTAAAAGTAAGAACATGCAGCACGTTTGGGAACTTACTGAGCGAGTAGCTGCAAGTGATGCTAATGTCGTTCTTTTAGGAGAATCCGGTGTAGGAAAAACTGTCTTTGCTCGCGCTTTGCATCAAAACAGTGAGCGAAAAGCTTGTCCTTTTATTGAAGTTAACTGCGGTGCTATTCCAAGCTCTTTATTTGAATCTGAAATGTTTGGTTATGAGAGCGGTGCTTTTACTGGTGCTAACCATAGAGGCCGTAAAGGGTTAATCGAACAAGCTGATAAAGGTACTCTCTTTTTGGACGAAGTTGGCGAACTTCCACTTGATATTCAAACTAAGTTGCTAAAAGTACTCCAAGAAAAACAAATTACACGTCTTGGAGGAGGAAAGACAAAAAAGATTGATTTTCGTTTAGTCGTAGCTACCAATCAAGACCTAAAAGCAAAAGTTAAAAACGGTACGTTCCGAGAAGATCTATTTTATCGCCTATACGTGATTCCTATTACCATCCCACCTCTTCGAGAACGCAAAGAAGATATTTATAGCTTACTAAAAATGTTTTTAGATCGTTTTAATGAGCAGTATTATGTTCAAAAGTCATTTAATCCTAAAGCCATTGATTATTTAAGTGGTTATGACTGGCCAGGGAATGTACGGGAATTGGAAAACTTCGTTGAACGGCTCGTAGTCACTTCTCCTACTGATATCATTCATGTAAATGAAAATTTCTCGTATGGTATTCACACATCTGAAACACCTGTTCAGCATAAAAATTCGATTTACCTAAACCAAGACCTAACATTAAAAGAGGCCTTAGCTGAAGTAGAAAAGCACTTTTTACTAAAAGCTGCCAAGGAAAATAAAACTACATACGATATAGCTAAAGAGCTTGAAATGAGTCAAGCAACTGTTGTTAGACGCTTACACAAATATCAAATTAATTCAAAAATGAATTAAAATTACCATAAAAAATTCATTTTTGAATCAAATCAACCTTATGGATTAAGCATCAAGATGCTGTTCATAAGGTTTTTTTAAGGTTTTTAAACTTGGCACAGTATTTGCAATATAAAAAAGAAAGGACAATCTATTTAATTAAAGGAGCGATTTACTGATGGCTAAGTATGAACCAAAAAACTCATTTGAATCTCCTCGCTTTTGTGGACCACGTACGTTTATGCGTTTACCTTATATTGAACAGCTTGATTATGATATGGACTTTGTCATTACGGGTATTCCGTTTGATTCAGGTCAATCATTTAGAACTGGAGCCCGCTTCGGTCCTCAAGCAGTAAGAGACTTTTCTATTTTACTTCGTCCGTATAACGTAGAACAAAACATTAATATTTTTGATTATGTCTCTGGTATCGACTACGGTGATATTAATGTCGTTCCGGGATATATTGAGGAGACATACGTAAATATCGAAGAAGCAATTACAGAGATTGTTAATAAAGATATTATTCCTATTTCAATTGGCGGTGATCACTCAGTTACGCTTGGAGAATTACGAGCAATTGCTAAAAAGCATGGTCCTGTAGCTCTTTTACAATTCGATGCTCACTCTGATACATGGGATACTTACTTTGATAAAAAATATAATCATGGTACTGTATTTCGCCGCGCTATTGAAGAAGGTCTAATAGACGTCTCCCGTTCCATGCAAATCGGAATGCGGGGCGGCTTGTATGGACCTGAAGATTTAGAAGATGCGCGTAATTTAGGGTTAGACGTGTACTCTACAAATGATTATAAAAAACACGGTGTAGAAGCCATGCTTAAAAAGATTCACACTCGTGTACAGGAAGGCCCTGTTTTCTTAACGTTTGATATTGACTTTCTTGATCCTTCATTTGCGCCAGGAACAGGAACCCCAGAGGTTTCAGGCGCCTCGATTGATGATGCATTGGCATTTGTAAGAGGGCTTGAAGGCTTATCTTTTGTAGGTTTTGATTTAGTAGAAGTACTTCCAGCCTACGATCATGGAGACATTACAGCAGCTGCTGCTGCTAACATTCTTTATGAATTTGTGACGCTTGTGGCATTAGCGAAAAAAACCAAAACAAAAAAAGAGCTTCAATCCGTAGAATAATAGAATTCTTAATTCCAAGGAGAGAGTTTCTTCTCTCCTTCTACTAAAGGAGCGAATCGATGAATACAGTTGATGGTTTGGTTATTATTATTTACTTTTTACTGTTAATCTTTGTTGGTATTTTAGGCTCTCGACGAGCAAAAACGTCTGAAGATTATATCGTAGCAGGCAGAAACCTAGGGTTTACCATGTATCTTGCATGTTTAGCAGCCGTGATTTTAGGAGGAGCATCCACAATAGGAACAGCTAGGCTTGGCTATGAATTTGGGTTATCAGGACTGTGGCTAGTTGCCATGCTTGGTTTAGGAATAGTCGTCATGGGAATCTTTTTTTCAAAGAAGATTTTTTCGTTAAAAGTGTTAACAATTAGTCAAATGTTAACAGAGCGCTATAATGCACAAACAGGTGTTATTAGCGCATTAGTAGCGGCTATTTATGCAATGATGGTATCAGTAACTCAAGTAATTGGAATGGGAACAGTGCTCCACGTTCTTCTTGGATGGAATCTCACGTTTTCAATGATAATTGGAGGAACTATTGCTCTTTCTTATACTATTCTTGGGGGCATGTGGTCCGTTACAATGACCGATATTGTTCAATTCATTATTATGACAATTGGAATTTTTGCTATTATGTTACCAATGAGTCTTTCCAAAGCTGGCGGCTGGAGCAATTTGCAAACAGAGCTCCCTACTTCTTATTTTGGTATTAGTAGCATTGGCGGAATGGAAATTTTTCAATACTTTCTACTATTCTGCTTAGGAATGGTGGTGGCACAGGACATTTGGCAACGGTTGTTTACTGCAAGAACATTAAAAGTAGCACGTTTAGGGACTTTAGGAGCTGGTATTTATAGTTTATTTTACGCAATTGCTATTAGCATTATTGGTATGTGTGCTTTTGTAGCCATCCCTGCTTTAAACGATCCACAAACAGCTTTTACAAGTATGGCTCTTGAAACATTACCAACAGGTATTTTAGGCATTGTACTTGCTAGCGTATTATCTGCGTTAATGTCAACTTCATCAGGAACACTACTTGCCTCTTCTACTTTAATTGTCAATGACATTATCAAGCCCCTTGTCCCATCTATGAGTGAAAAAATATTTTTAAAAGCATCTCGCTTTACGACCTTAGCTGTCGGTGTTGTGACCATGATCTTTGCCGTATGGATTCAAGACGTTCTTGTCGCATTAGATGTGGCGTACGCAGTGCTATCTGGTTCATTGTTCTTTCCAATTGTATTTGGCTTCTTCTGGAGAAAGGCAACGTCCAAAGCTGCTTTCTTCTCTATTCTATTAAGCGCAGCAGTCATCTTAATCGGACTGGTTGTTCAAGGTATTACAGCCACCGAACCTATCGTTTACGGACTGATTACGAGCTTTATTTCTTTTGTTACTATTTCACTTACTAGTAAACAAACTCAAATCTCTACTAATCCTAAGCTACCAAAAAAACAGTCTGTTTCTTAAACAAAAAGATAAAATCTACCGGACAGTAGAAGGTAAGCTGATGAAAAGGCTTACCTTTTTATTTGTAGAAGTAACATATAGCTAATTTTATGTATAGTTTTAATGGTGATCATAAAAGCTTGTTTTTGAACCGATATAAGAATGAGCTATTTTCATTGCCTTCTTTAAATCTCCCTTTTCAGAGTAGTAGTAAAAAAGCTTTCTTTCATAGTGCTCAACAAGAATAAAATAACCTATTTTTTGATAATAGGGTAATATAGTTTCTTCAATTAGTGTATAGTAGTTCTCATTATCGTCCTTGATTTCATATATAACCATTTGAAAATCCATCCATTGAGGTGAATTTATTTTTTTCGCTCCTTTGAACCCTTTTTCTGCTAAAGTTAACAATGTAGTCACCGGAGTTAATTTCCCTCTATACGAAGCATTAATATATTGGTAAAGCGTTGTTAAATACTGTGGAGAAGATTGATCCATCAGTGCCAATGCATCATTAAAATACCCTACCGATTCGGAATACAGCTTTCTTCTATAACATTCAAAGCCAAAATTATGGTAAACCTTTGCTTTATATGCTGGCGAGCGCACTGAATCACATAATTTTAGTAGTTGTTCATATTTCTCTTTTGTTTCTTCAAAATGATGGAGTTCTTTTGCATTAAGTTGAACAATGAGCATTAATTCTGTATCAATAATACGTAGAATATTTAACGTTCGCTGAAAAAAACTTAATGCTTTTTTTCCATAATAATAAGCAGTGATATTAGAATGGACTGAATGGTAAGCAAGTGCTAGATGGTAAAAATATTCCTCGTTATTATAGTGCTCTATATCAATTTTGGTAAGATGCTCAATGCAATGACGAAATTCACCCATTTGAAAATAATAAATACCTATAATATGTTTTAGCATATTACGCGTATAGCCCGACAAAATTCCTTCCTGCCTTTGAATTTCTTTTATAAGTTGGTTAGCTGTATTTAGGTCTTGATTAAACAAAAAGTATCTAACAGAAAGCAATTGATAGATTTGTTGAAATTCAGGCATTTTAATAAGCGGTTCTTTTTCTAGCTCCTCCCTATAGGTTTTGGACTCTGCGCCATGCTGCATGACAATAGCTTGTTCCCATTGTTGCAATTTTTTAGACAAGCGGTGATAGCGATTAGTTTCTGCTTGAAGGTTAATTTTCAGCCTTTGAGCTAGCATACCTGTAATCTCTTTTGAATACTCTGTAAGTCCTCTTTCAATCTTGCTTAAGTGAGTAACTGAACAAATACCTTCACATAGTTGAGCTTGCGTTAAACCGCTTTTTTCTCGATAAAATTTTATAATTTTTTCTTCAACCATAATCAACCTCACTTAAAGTGTTTTCCTATATTATAGCAAGCATAAAAAAAAAGCGAAGGAAATCTCCAACGCTTTCTTTCAAATTTATCGTTAATTTTTAGGTGTTAAACCTACTTCTTTTAGATAATATGCAAGATCCTTTTTACCAATTGTTTCTTTTGGATTATTGCCTTTTCCAGCCAATTGACCTTTTGTGAGGAAATTTTGTTCAATTAACCGAATATCGGTTTCATTGACTGTGTTATCTTGATTCAGATCTGCTTTTCCTCCTTGTTTACCGTAGTCTTCAACTGCTTCTTTTACATCACGAATGTCAATAACTTCGTCTCCAGTTACATCACCTACTAGGTTTTTACCTGGGTTTTGTCTCCAATAAATACCGCGATATTCTCCTTCTTCTTCAATGCTTCCCATCACGTGCATAGATTGTGTGAGGTGTCCAGGAACTTTTGCATAAATTTTATATGCGTCTTTATCTGCTGGGACAATGAATTCATAACCCCCGCGTTTATCTAATTTAGCTTCAAATACTTCATCCTTACTATTCTTGGCATAAATGTTAGCATTAATCTTTGTAAAATCATATTTATTATTACTGTATCCTTCTGGAGTTAAAAATGCTTCCGGCGCGAAGTTACCAGTAAACCTACTATGTGTTGAAATAACCTCCATGTTTTTGAAACTATAAGCTGGAATACTGATATCTTCTGTCTTCCCTGCTTTTTTATAAGACAGGTTTGTAAGTTGTGCACCAGTATTTTTAGAAACCTCTGTGTCGTTTATTAATTTAAACGTTACATCCAGGAAAGGCGTATCTCCGCTAATACCATTAAATCCATCTTTCACCAAAGAAGCCCCCACCTGAACAGAAGATTCAGACACCTTTGGCTCATCAAGCTTAACCTCAGCTCCATATTTGTTGGCTAATTCTTGAAACTCCTTGTTAACTTTTACTTCTTTGAACTGTAATACATAGTTATTATCTATTTTCAGTGAGCCAGCCATAAACTCTTTTACATTATTAAGGCTTACAGTCAATGTTGCCTCATCGTTTAATTGCACTTTTTCTTTATTAAAGTAACCTCCTGCATACTCCGTCCCTTCATTCATAAAGATATAACGAGGTGAGTAATGATAATCAGCGGCTGTTGCCATATCCCATGGGAACAAGCGTAGTTCATAAGGTTTTTTCTCATATTCTTCTGGTAGAACTCCAAACTTTGTCTCACCATTATCTTCAATTTGCAAAAATCCTCTAATAAATGGTGGGCCACTTTCGTAGTAAGCAACTGAATTTGTTTTTTGAGTATACTTAAAGCCTCTTTGTTTCAGTAAGTCGACGGTATTATCTTTGACTGTTCCATGTACCCAAAGCCCATAGTACCCATCTTCTTCAGATAACATATCTTTCGTAACCTCAATCGGCCCTGGTTCAAGAGCTAAATCTATCTTTGGTGGTGTATTATCTATTACTCCCACACTTTCTTTGCTATATGTTTTTCCATCTTTATCTCTACCAATAAATTCAATGACATATTCACCTTCTGGAACTTTTTGAATATAATCGCCAATTGGTTGCTTTTTGTCACCAGTGAATGGATAGACAAGGCCTCTATGCCCAAAATAAATTAAGTATTCTTTATCAGGAATCGCACCTTTTCCATCGTAGCTACCAATTACTCCAACTGCTTGGCCGGTTTTTTTATCTCTCATTACAATATCGAAATGCTCCATTGGACTATTCAACTTAAATACAATGTGAGTTCCTGGCGTGTAATATTGATGAAAAGGTGTATTATTTGTAACGGACGGTACAAGAGGTTCCGCTACGGCAATACCTTTTTCAACAACTCGTATAGCAAATGGAATTTGGTAATGATCTTTCTCATCTTTTTCATTTACAATATGAATATATCCTTCGTAGCGTCCAGGCTTTGCATCACTTGGAACCGTAATTTCAGCAGAAATCTCTTGAGTACTTTCTGGGTCAAGATGCAATTGTTGAGGTACGTTAACTTTTATCTTATTGGTTATGCCATCTTGTATCCCTGTCCCAGCTTTATGGTACTCCACATTAACTTGAAACGACTTCGCTTCTCTTCCTTTATTTATTATTTTGATGAGGCGGTTTTCATTAATAGGACTTCCTGTTAAGTAATGACTTTCATAGTTAATCGAACCTGTTAAATTATCGATTTCTACATACTCACCGTTTTGGATGTCATCAGTGCGATTTAATACTTTAAAAGATATATCAGAATGAACCGCTTGATATGCGTCAATACGTCCAGCCCCTACTTCGTGAACAGAATAATTGCTCTTTAGGTCTTCTGCCGTATTCATAAGCATAGCTTTCATTTCAAACGGATCAACATTTGGATTTTTTTGTAAAATAAGTGCTACTACACCCGCTACGTGTGGCGTAGCCATTGAAGTACCGTTTAAGCGAGCATAAGCAGTTGTAAAATCCTCACCGTCTTGTGGGTGATTCATAAATTCTGGATACGTAGAAAAAATGGATACTCCTGGCGCAACGATGTCTGGCTTAATATCATCGTTACTATTAACAGGGCCTCTAGAGCTAAAACTTGCTAAAGAGTCTCCTCCTGTTTTCACACTAGATAGAGTATTAAATGTAATAGATTCTTCATTCTTTAATTGTTCTCCATCTGTTTTTGTAAGCTGAAATGTTGGAATATATTTCGTACTTTCACCCATATAAGAAGGAATGTCACCCTCTTCATTATTATAAATAATGACGGCTGTTGCTCCTGCTTTCTTAGCATTTTGTATTTTTGCTTCAAATGTAAGCTCGCCGCGCTGAATAAGCGCTATCTTTCCATTTAAATCTTTACCATTAAAGTCTTCTGGTTTTCCTAATCCAACTGACGCAATAGGATAGGTACGTCCTTCAAATTCTCTTAAACTGTCATTAAAATGTTTTCCTAACAGCTTCATTGATTCAATTGTTTTATTACCTGCCGTTACTGAAAAAGTTGGGATGGAAATAGCTGCATCACTAGCTCCTACGGTAATTCCAAATGCACTTGTCCCCGGCGAATTAACCGTCTTTTCAGATGGTCCCGTATTTCCAGCTGCTACTACGGATACAACACCTGATAGCATCGCATTGTTAATTGCAACAGATGTAGGATACAGCGGATCGTTTACATTTGCCCCTAGCGATAAATTGATGACATCCATTCCATCTGCCACAGCTTTATCGATACCTGCTAAAACTCCTTCAGTTGCACCAGAACCATAGGGACCAAGTACTTTATAAGCATATAATTCAACATCTGGCGCTACGCCTTTTACTGCGTAATCTACCTTATTA
The DNA here is from genome assembly GCF_036409025.1 of Priestia sp. GS2. NCBI lineage: Bacteria > Bacillati > Bacillota > Bacilli > Caryophanales > Bacillaceae > Priestia > Priestia sp. GS2. The sequence continues at coordinate 149,299 of NZ_JAZGJX010000002.1, forward strand.
TCTTTTTGAGCCGCAATTGTACCGGATACGTGAGTACCATGAGACGTATAATATGCATTTCCTGAAGCATTAAATTCAGGAGAGCTCGTTGCTTTCCAATCTTTATGCGTTGTTTCCATCGGATCGGCATCATTGTTAATAAAATCCCATCCCTTTACAGAAGACGGATTTACACCTTTTCCATCGCTTCCTTCTGCTGATCGATATCCTTTATATGAATCTGATAAATCTGGATGTGTGTAGTCAATGCCTGTATCCAGCACTCCCACTTTAATACCTTGACCTGTAATTCCTTCATCATGAAGCTTATCTACTCCAATTTGTGGAATGCTGTCAATCATTTTAGGAGTAGCTTTCTCCCCTTTTGACTTAGGAAGTTCAAGTTGAATTTGAACATTGCTCCAAATTCTTTTTACTTCTCCAGAATTCAATAATTCTTCAACTGCCGTTCCAGGAAGGCTCATTGCTACACCATTAAAGGCATTTTTATACTCATGCTTCACGTTAATCTTACTTGGATCGTATACCGCCTTTTTTTTCTTAGTTTTTAATTGATCTATATACGTTTTGAATTCTTTATGTGACTGTTCAACTCTTTGTTTTGCAGTACCTAAAGAGATTTTCTTTTGATTAAGCATTTGTTTTTTCACTTCTACTTTTGCTGGATCTTGCTTAAACTCAACGATAATCTCAACGTTTTCTGGGGTTGTAGTATTAATATCGGATGAAATAATAAAGCCAGGTCCAATTTCAAGTTGTTGTAAAGCTTCTCTTTGTTCTTTTGATAAATTATTTAGTACTTGTTCCGCTTCACTCATCGTGATACTTGGCTCTTTTGCTAAAGCAGCGTAAGGTGTAGAGGTAGAAATTATCACACCAGCTACTAAAGCACATTTTAGCAAATGTTTTTTTGCTTTCATTTGAATCCCCCTTATATGAAAAATATAGTTTATAAATCGAATCTATATTTATCGTAACGGGATTAAGGAGAAGAAGTAAATTGGGGTAATAAAACGGGAAGAAAGAACCTATTGATGGCAAATAATAACCTTAAAGTTATGAAAATATATGCTAAGAACTCTCACAAAGAGAGTTGTATGTTACATAATATGTTTTGATATCTAGTAAAAAACCCCAATTGCTTCTTTTAGTACAAAGAAGGTACAATTTATATAGAAGTTACTTCCAGATCACTACAATAGCCTACTATTGTGAGTGAAACAGCCAAGCCCTTCAATCAACCATAACAAGAAAACTCTCTTAAGTTTTACTTAAGAGAGTTTTCTTGTTACCCTTTAAAAATCACAGCAATCATTTCATCTTCGGTCATGCTGCTATCAACTTCAAACGTTCCTGGACGAAGTTTGTTTTCCACGCCTTGTCCTTCTACCTTTTTGTAGAACTCAAAGCCGCTTTTTACGATTTTAGCTTTTTCAAGAACCTCACCAACATCAACTGCCGTCATACCAGATGACACGTTGATAATTGTGCGATAAACTGGTTCTTCTTTTGACTGCTCTTCTTTTTCTTCTTTCGATTCTTTTTGAGCTTCCTGTGCTGCTTCTGCTTGCGCATCAGCTAACTGCTTGTCCAGTTCATCTTGTGTTTGAACCACAAATCCTTTGTCTTCTAACTGAATTTGCATCTCTTCTTCTGATAACTCTTTAGAAGTTGAAGTTGAAGATGGCTCAAGCAAGTACACAATGCCAGTTGCCGTTGCTGCAACGAGTAAACCCATAGCAAAGCTGCGTAGCGTATTCGGTGTCATTATGCCATCATGCTCCCTTCATCTTTCTTCTTCGTGTAAGGAGCTAGCATTTGTTCCACTTCTTGTTGCGTATAGCCTTTCATTCGTCCTGCAATGCTTTCAGATGAATAACCGCGCTTGTGCATGTCAATCATATTGCGAAGATCTTTACGCTCAGGTGATTCTAGACCTAATACACCTGATTTTTCTGCTGTAATCGCCGCATCAATTTCAAGAGTACGAATACGGTCATTCAATTCATTCATTTCTTGTCCAATGGTCAGCGTCAACTGTTCTAGCTGCTGATCTGTATGAGTTTGTGCTTGTTTTGTTTTTCTGAAAGATAGAATAAGCAATACAATAGCTATTCCTAGTAAACTAACTATAAGTAATACCATGGTAAATCCTCCCTTATTTGTATATCGATTATCTCATTCATACTGAATTATACATTGATAAACTCAGCATTTCGAATCAAAGCCCTAAAACTAGCCGATAGTCCTATCATCATTCTAAGAAACCTTTAGTAATCAAATCTATCTTACTTGTCTTTTCCTTTTCTTTCAATCTTCAATTAGTTCTATACACCTATTTCATGTAAGGTGATGCGTATCTTATTGATGTGCATAATACGTATCGTACAAGCCGTTATAGTCATCTTTTAACTTAGCGATGTTCATTGTATCGTTTGAGACAATATCAATAACATCCGTACTTACATATAACAAATAGTCATTCGAATAAAATGAAATATATGCTGGCCTTCCTCCCTTTCTGATACTCAAACAATAATTATAAATATCGTTAGAACTTAAATTTTTGATAGAAGCATAGACAACTGCATTATTTTTATCTTCCCCTACTATGTATTCTTTCCAATTGTTCAACTGAAAGGTAAGACCAACTCTGGATTTAGCTGACCGACGCTTTCCATTAAAGATGTACGCTGAAATAAAAATAGCATTAATGTCTTTCCTCTCAGGAAAGACTTCGTTAATAATACTTTTAAAATCAGCCAGCGATAGTTCATAAAGATCAAATCGGATTCTATTGTTCTGATGAACTTGGAAAAAAGGTATTCCTTTTGTATAGTCAAAATCAATCATAAAATCTTTTAATTGAACCAAATTGTATCAGCTCCTCTTTTTTAGGGTGACGTCCTAATTTTTAAAACGCTCTGCTTTACATATGGGAATATATTCTAAACACTTTTTTATTATAGATGATTTTAGTTAAAATTGAACCTTCTTTCATAAGGAATAGATTAAGCATAATCATAGATAACAAGAAAAAACCCTCTCAGATTTATTCTGAGAGGGATAAATTTATGCGATCAACTCAAATGTTTCCGTTACATTGATGCTGTTAACAACAGATTGAAGCATTGAACAATTCTTTCTAGCAAGTTCGATTGATTTTTCAATTTTATCGTGCGGAAGATTTTCACCGCTAATTTTATAGTGTAAATGGATGCTTTCAATGCGATTTGCTTCTTTTTCATTTCGCGTCACGTCTGCTGAAATGTGAATATCTTTCACTTCAATGCGCTTCTTTTCTAATATTTTACGAAGAACGCCACCGCTACAAACCGCAATGGATGAAACCATTAGCTGAAACGGACGAAAGCCGTATTCATCATCTCCTGCCACCTGCAAATTCCCAAATGGTAAATCTGTTGAGAAACCAACTTCTTGCATTTTAAATTCCATCCCAAAATACCTCCTAGGGTTTTAATTCGTTATATCACGAATTGGAACGATACTCAAATATTTAAGTTCCCTTATTGTCATTTTCAGATAGATTCTATACGATTATACGTGGAGAAAAAACATCTAAAAACGAGGTCACTTATATGAACAGAACGTTACGAACACGATTTTGGGTCTTGGTTAGCCTAGTAGCGATTTCTGGCTTTAGTCAAGGTATGTTGTTACCACTTATTGCTATTATCTTTGAAAAAGATGGGGTATCATCGACTTTAAATGGATTAAACGCTGCTGGCTTATATATTGGTATTTTACTGGCATCTCCATTTATGGAGCCACTCTTACGAAAGTATGGCTATAAACCGATTATCATGTGGGGAGGAGCTTTAGTAATCTTATCCCTCTTTTTGTTTCCGCTTTGGAAATCGGTTACGTTTTGGTTTTTGCTTCGTCTCGCAATTGGAATTGGGGATCATGCTCTTCACTTTGCTACGCAAACGTGGATTACAGCATTTTCACCTGTTGAAAAGCGCGGACGAAACATCTCACTGTACGGCCTTTCCTTTGGCATTGGTTTTGCGGTCGGTCCTTTGATGGCCAATTTGGTTAACGTAAGTGAATCGTTGCCGTTTATTTTTTCAGCTTTCATTTGCTTCATCACATGGGCATTTTTATTTTTATTAAAAAATGAAATTCCAACGGGTGATGAAGAAATAAGTACAATGTCTTTTGCTGCAACAATGAAGCGCTTTTCACAAGCCATAAAATACGGTTGGATTGCGTTTTTACCACCGCTTGGTTACGGGTTCTTAGAGTCGTCACTAAATGGAAGCTTTCCGATTTACGGATTGCGAATTGGTTTAAACGTAGAATTTATTTCACTTTTGCTAACCTCTTTCGCAGTCGGCGGTATTATATTTCAGCTCCCTCTTGGCATGCTGAGTGATAAATATGGACGAAAGTTTGTTCTTCACTGGATTTTATTTTTAGGCTCTGGAGCATTTTTATTGGCAACGCTACTAGAATCTACAACAATTCCACTATTAGCTTGCTTATTTATCGGAGGGATGCTCCTTGGCTCTACGTTTAGTCTAGGAATCAGTTATATGACAGATCTCATGCCAAACTCGCTGCTACCAACAGGCAACTTGCTGTGTGGAATTTCCTTTAGCGTTGGAAGCTTAGCGGGACCGTACCTAGGTGGAACTTTTATCGGATTATTTGAAGGACTAAGCTTTTTTGTCGTTATTAGTTCTGTACTATTTTTAATTTTTCTGTGCGTCTTTTTATTTGGCACATCCGTGCAAAGCTACAAAAAGACTACCTTATCAAAGTGAATGGAAAAGGAGGTTGCTTTATTGCAACCTCCTTTTCTATTCTTCTCTATACCTTCAGCTCACCATGCTCAAGTCCTGGCTTCTCAACTTGAATCGTCGAATGCTCAATACCACACTGCTCCTTCACTAAGTTCAGTGCCTTTTGTAAAATAGCCTGACAATCCTGGTCGTCACTTACTTGTAAATGACAGCTAAAAGAATGAAGTCCAGATGTAATCGTCCATACATGAATATCGTGAACATCTTTTACACCATCAATTTCTTTAAGTAATCCCTTAATTTCGTTTGTATCTACGTGTGCAGGTGAACCCTCCATCAAAATATGAACGCTATGAGTTAACACTCCCCAAGCACTTTTTAAAATCAAGAGTGCTACCACCACAGAAATAATAGGGTCGGCAATATACCAATTAAATAAAAGCATGAGTAACCCGGCAACTAAAGCGCCAACAGAACCTAAAGCATCTCCTAACACGTGCAGATATGCACTTCGCAAATTAACGTTATCCTTTACGTCGCCTTGTCGTAAAAGCGACCAAGCACTAAGCAGGTTAGCACCTAAACCAATAGCTGCAATAACCATCATCATACCGCTCGCAACCGTTTGAGGATGCAGCACGCGTTCATAGGCTTCATAGATAATAAAACCTGCGATAACAAAGAGCGTTACTCCGTTAAATAAGGCAGCCAACACTTCGAATCGATAGTATCCGTACGTTTTTTCCGATGAAGCTGCACGGTTTGCAAACCAAATAGCTACAAGACTTAGTGCTAGTGAACTTGTATCCGAAAGCATATGCCCACTGTCGGATAGGAGTGCCAAGCTGTTTGTCACAAGTCCTCCAATGAATTCTAAAATCATAATACCTGCTGTAATACATAAAGCAATAAGAAGTCCTTTTTGGTTGCCCTCACGCTGCCTGTCAAAATGATGATGCCCATGGTGGTCATGGCCGTGATGGTGATGATGGTGGTGACTCATTCAATCTCCTCCCTATTCTTCGTGCACGCATTCAATGTGCTGAATCACTTGATTTAAAATACCTACAACATGTTCGTCGGCATATGTGTAAAAGTATGTATTCCCTTCTCTTCTGTATTTCACTAATCGTAAATTTCGCAAATAGCTTAGCTGGTGGGATACAGCGGATTGTGAAATGTTTAATACTTCTGTCATATGGCCAACGGAACACTCTTCTTGAAACAGTAAATATAAAATTTTCATTCTTGTAGGATCAGAAATTGCTTTTAGCATGCGAGACGCTTCATCGACCGTTCTGGCCGATAAAAAGTGATGGTCTTCTCTTTTCATTAAAGCTTCCCCTTCCACAATACACAATAGTATATGAACATATGCTCATATACTTTATTGTAAATTTCAGAAAAATATTTGTCAACTGTTACTATTTCCAGAAATACTGTTTTCATTACTACGGGGTAGCATGCCGTGCTGCTTCATCATTCTTTATTTAACGAGTTAAAACTAGATATAACGTCTGTGATTTCTAGACTGAATCAATCATTTTAAAAAAATAAGCCTAATTTTAAAAAAAAGCTACACAAAATTCAGAAAACTGTTATATAATACAATTAATAATAATAAACTGTATTAAAACAGATTGAGAGGAGAAATAACAATGAGCAGACAAGAACGCAAGAATATGATTATGTTTATTGAAACAATTAAGGGGTTTGATCGTGAGACATTAATGTATATGACGGACGCTGACATCGAACATGTTTATTCTTCTGCATATCGACTGTATGAAGAACATTTAGATATGTAAGAGCATATACTCTTCTTAGATTATAAACGCAATTTTCACTATTCCTTCTGTAGCTATTCCATGTTATACTTTTGTTACTAATATATTCAAAAAACCTTATAACAATTGTAAGACGTGCTGCTATCGCTGAGATGGCAGCTTTTGTGCTTTTTTAGAGGTAATGATTGTGATTATTCTTCTCAACTACTACATTATAGGAGGCTTTTTATGGAACAAACATTAGCAAAAAAACAAGAGAATCAATCAGCTTCTTCGTTCCTTGCTGGCATGCAGGCACACGGCGAATTGATTGCTGCTCTTGTAAGCGGCGTGCTTATTTTAGCTGCTTGGCTTTTATCAAAACAAGATGCTTCGACCTTATCTATTACGTTATTCGTGCTTGCTTATGTTATTGGCGGATTTGCCAAAGCTAAAGAAGGCATTGAAGAAACAATTGAAAATAAAGAACTAAACGTAGAAATGCTGATGATTATTGCAGCTGTTGGTGCCGCTGTAATTGGTTACTGGACAGAGGGTGCCATGCTTATCTTTATTTTTGCATTAAGCGGAGCGCTTGAAACATACACCATGAATAAAAGCAGTCGCGAAATCAGTGCTTTAATGGATTTACAGCCTCAAGAAGCAACTCGTTTAAACGGGGATCATGAAGAAGTCGTAGCTATTTCTGAACTACGAGTAAACGATACTTTACTTGTGAAGCCTGGTGAACGCGTACCTGTAGATGGCATTGTCTTATCAGGTGAAACAACAATTGATCAGGCTGCGATTACCGGTGAATCAGTTCCCATTTTAAAAACGGCTGATGAAGAAGTATTTGCAGGTACGGTAAATTTAAAAGGCGCTATCGTCATTCAAATGACAAAGCCAAGTACGGAAACGCTATTCCAAAAGATTATTCAGCTTGTTCAAAGTGCCCAAAGCGAGAAATCACCTTCTCAGCTATTCATTGAACGATTTGAAGGAACCTATGTAAAAGTGGTTCTATCCGTTGTTGCCATCATGCTATTCCTTCCTCACTATGTTCTTGGGTGGAGTTGGACTGAAACATTTTACAGAGCGATGATTTTACTGGTTGTCGCCTCTCCTTGTGCACTTGTAGCGTCTATTACGCCAGCTTCTCTGTCAGCTATTTCAAACGGAGCCCGTAAAGGAATCTTATTTAAAGGGGGCGTACATTTAGAGCGATTAAACCATTTAAACGCTGTTGCATTTGACAAAACCGGGACGCTTACGAAAGGAAAGCCTGAGGTAACGGATGTACTTGTTCGTGACGGCGTTTCTGAAGATGAGTTTTTAATTAAAATTGCTTCAATTGAACGTCATTCAAACCATCCGCTTGCTCAATCAATTGTACAATTTGCAAAAGATAAAAAAAACCTTCAGTTACTTCAACCTGAATCTCTTGAAGATGTTCCGGGATTTGGTGTTATTGGTACCATTCAAGGTAAGCAGTGGAAGATTGGAAAAGCAGATTTTATTGGCAAGAACGATGCAATGTCCTTTAAGGACGGTTCTGCAACGGCTCTTGCTTCGGAGGGAAAAACTGTTGTTTATGCAAGAGATGAACACGGCGTTATTGGAATCCTAGCATTAAAAGACGTGGTGCGAACAGAAGCAGTCGAAGCAATTAAAGTCCTGAAATCTTTAGGTATCCACACGGTTATGATTACGGGAGATAGTGAAAAAACAGCGGAAGCCATTGCAAAAGAATGCATGGTAGATGAATATATTTCTGAATGCTTGCCTGAAACAAAGGTGGATAAAGTAAAGGAATTAAAAGAAAAATATTCGACTGTAGCTATGGTTGGAGACGGAATTAACGACGCTCCGGCTCTTGCTACTTCCAATGTTGGAATTGCTATGGGAGAAGGTACAGACGTTGCATTAGAAACGGCTGACGTTGTATTAATGAAAAATAATCTATCTAGAATTGCCGATGCTGTTAAATTATCTAAGCGAATGAACAGCATTGTTAAGCAAAACGTTATTTTTTCAATCAGCGTTATTTTCTTATTAATCGCATCAAACTTCCTTCAAGTTCTCGATATGCCTTTTGGCGTGATTGGACATGAGGGGAGCACAATTCTCGTTATCTTAAATGGACTGCGTTTATTAAAGTCTTAACACCCAAAAAGAGGCCTTTTATCAGGCCTCTTTTTTTATAAAAGCAAATTGCTTAATGGTAACCGTTTTGTCCATTTTGGCTGTTGCTTGTTTTATGTTTTGGATGACTTTTCTTGTTTTGTTTTGTGTTACTTCCGTCTTTTTTCGTATGTTTTGTCATGGTAAATCCCCCTTTCATTTCACTATTAGTATGCCCACTTTCCAGTCTTCGTCTCATACCAATATGTGCAAATAGGGTCTTCGCCTTATGCTTTGATTGCTTTTTTTCGCTCATAAAAGATAGCGTTAATTTCTCCACCAATGACAATAATCATCCCTGATAAATACAGCCAAATCAGCAACACAATAATGCCGCCTAAGCTTCCGTATGTCGCCGTATAGTTTCCAAAATTATTAACGTAATAAGAGAAAATAAACGACACAACTGTCCAACCAATCGTTGCAAAAACAGCTCCTTGTACAACGTTCTTTAAAGTCAAGCGCTTATTAGGAGCAAAATAGTATAGCCCCATAAACACAATAAATAAGATAACGCCGCTAATAATCCACCTAGAAGCGGCCCATAGTGATAAAAAGGTTTCAGATAGCCCAAAAGTTGAGAATAGGTAAAAGCCGACCATATGACCAAACACAGGCAACAACAGCGCCACAATAATCACGAAAATCATCGCAAACGTTAGTAATACAGCCATGCCCCTTGCCACTAGAAAAGGACGGTTCTCTTGTACATGGTAAGCACGGTTAAACGCTCGGACAATAGCATTAATTCCGTTAGACGCTGACCACATTGTCGCGATGATTCCAAACGATAACAGCTTTCCGTTATGAGAGCCTATAATATTATCTAGATTGTTTTCAATCATGCTCATTGCTTGATCTGGCGCAAAACTTTCAACAAGCCCTAATAAATCAGGGGCCTGAACGGGTAAAAAGCCAATAAGCGTAATGAGAAAGATTAAGAATGGAAAAAGGGATAACAACAGATAGTACGCTAGCTCCGCTGACAGGCTTGGCAGTTCATCGTTATGAATGCGAGCTGCTAATTCTTTTATAAAAGCTACAATCTTTGCTGTGTCGGCCATATGCTCACCTCTCAATTATTCCTGTTCGTCTTGGCCATACTTATGTGAGAAAGTCTCCTTTGTTGTTTTTACTACGTCTAGCACTTGGGGAGTTGTTTTCTTAAGTTGCTCCACCTGTGTCGTTAAAAACGAAACGTCATCGGATACTTGCTCAATTGTTTCACGCACGGCAGCATATTTTTCTTGAAGGTTTTGCTTTACCTCATCTGGATGTTTAATCATATGTACCGTCTTATTTTTAACAGCTTTACTGTTTTCAATAACCGTTCTACGCGTATTTTTGTCAAGCATTGAAATTGCAGCACCAGCGATTGCTCCAATAATAATCCCTTCAAGTAGTTTGCTTTTTCCTTGACTCATATTCTCACTCTCCTCTTGTTTAATTAACTTAATTTATGCTCTGTTATAATTTCTTCTACTAACTGCTTACATCCTGCCGTAACCAGATCGTATACCTCGTCAAAGTTCCCCGTATAATAAGGGTCAGGAACGTTCTCAACGGATAAATGTGGGACATAATCTAACAGACGTTCAATGCATACATCACGACGATGTCCAGCCATACGTCTTAAGTTCCCCACATTTTCAGCGTCCATGCCAATAATGTAATCAAACTGATTCAGATCTTCTTCAATAACTTGGCGCGCTTTTAAACCTGTAACGTCAATTTTATTATCTGTTAAGATGCTAAGCGTTCCTTCATGGGGTGGCTTGCCCTCATGCCAATTTCCTGTTCCAGCTGAATCAACCTCAATTTGCTTCTCAAGTCCTTTGTCTTTTACGAGCTTTCGAAAGATTGCTTCTGCCATTGGAGAGCGACAAATGTTTCCAAGACATACAAATAGTACTTTAACCATAGTTTCGACTCCTTTCTCTTATTACAAACATTATATACAAGCCTTTTCATTTAAGAAAACCCTGTTTTTGGTCAAAGAGTTTGACAACACAGTGTTCTTCTTATAAAAACATGTTACAATGAAAAAAAAGCTCGGAAGGATGAACATAGTGGATTTATCAGTAAAGTCTCCAGAAAACATTACGTTTATGATTGATCAAATTAGCGAAAAGCTTCGCATGTTAAACATCGGTGCAATTAAAGGCGATGCGTTTGATGAAGAAATGTACGAGGATTTAAAATATTTATATGAAATGGTTATGCGTAAAGATTCATTCAGTCCAAGTGAAATGCAAGCAATTGCAGAAGAATTAGGGGCATTACGCAAGCAAGCTTAAGCTTCACAAACGCCGTCAGTGTCTATCTTGTACATTGACGGCGTTTTCTTACCTACACGGCTTCTTCTCACTTCATTACATTTGTTTATCTTTCTTTAAAACATTATACGAGTAGAATTTTTTAAAAAGTCTTTCTTTTCCGAGAGTAATTGACGATAGTTAAAAATACAGATACAATGTATCGCAATACCTATAAGCATACACTCGTATAATCTTGGAAATAGGGTCCAAGAGTTTCTACCAAACTACCGTAAATAGTTGGACTACGAGAGTTGAACATTTTTATACCTCTATATTACTTCTGAGCGGTGTTCTACTCTTTTTAGTCCTTCATTGTTTCACAATGAGAGGAGATAAACCATTATGTCAAACCATTCACTTAAAAAGCAAATTGCTGTTGCAAATAAACAAATCCCAGCTGATTTAGTCATTAAAAACGGACGCATCATCGATGTGTTTACGTTAAGCATTCTTGAAGCAGACATCGCCATTGCAGATGGAATGATTGTCGGCCTTGGCCACTATGATGGCAAAGAAACAATTGATGCTACTGGTAAATATATCTCACCCACTTTCATTGATGGCCACGTTCATATTGAGTCATCAATGGTCACACCTAAAGAGTTTGCAAAGCTTCTTGTGCCAAGAGGTGTTACTACTGTCGTAACCGATCCTCATGAAATTGCCAACGTTTCAGGCGAAAAAGGCATTGAATTTATGCTTCAAAACTCTGAAAACCTTCCGCTTGAAGTACTTGTTAACTTACCATCAAGCGTTCCAGCTACTCCGTTTGAAAGCTCTGGAGCTGTCCTAAAAGCAGAGGACTTACGACCATTTTTCAACCATGAACGCGTGATTGGTTTAGCTGAAGTTATGGACTTTCCTGCTGTTCGTGACGCAAACGATGATATGCTTGCTAAGCTTCAGGGAGCAAAAGATCATCAGGGCGTAATCGATGGCCACGGAGCAGGACTAGATTCAACAGGAATTAATATTTATCGAACAGCTCACATTTCCACAGACCATGAGTGCGTAACGGCTGATGAAGCACTAGAACGCGTACAACGGGGCATGCATGTCCTTATTCGCGAAGGATCTGTTGCTAAAGATTTGAAGCAAATACTTCCGGCTGTTAACGAGCGCAACGTTCGACGATTCTTATTCTGTACAGACGACAAGCACCTAGATGATTTGCTAACCGAAGGGTCTGTCGACCACAACGTTCGCCTTGCAGTGAGTGAAGGTTTAGACCCTTTTATGGCAATTCAAATGGCTTCATTAAACGCGGCTGAGTGCTACGGATTAGCCCAACAAGGTGCTATTGCTCCTGGATATAAAGCAAACATCATGCTATTTGATGAATTAGAAAATATTTATGCGTCAACGGTTATTACAAATGGAGAAGTGGTGGCCAAAAGCGGCCAGCTAGTAATTAAACCGTCTAATGAAACAAGTGACCCTAAAGAATTGATGCACTCCGTAAATTTAAAATCTATTTCCATTGAACAGCTACAAATTAACATGAAAAACAATAAAGCAAATATTATTGAAATCATTCCAAATCAGCTTATTACCAACCACGTAGTGGAAGAAGTAGTAGTTGAAAACGGAACATTTAGGATTGATACAGACAGAGATCATTTAAAGTTAGTCGTGGCCGAGCGTCATCACCAAACAGGAAACATTGGACTGGGGATTGTTAAAGGGTTTCAATTAAAAGATGGAGCCATCGCAACAACAATTGCCCACGACTCTCACAATGTTGTTGCTGTTGGTACAAATGACCAGGATTTACTGATGGCTATTAAAGAAATGGAAAAAATCCAAGGTGGAATTGTACTGGTGAAGGATGAAAAGGTACTTGCTTCTCTTCCACTTTCAATTGGAGGTCTAATGTCTCCTCTCCCTTACGAACAAGTAAACAAAGAGCTTCACGTTCTGCATGAAGCGTTAAAAGGATTAGACATTAGCAATGCCTTCAATCCATTACTTACTTTATCTTTTTTAAGCTTACCCGTTATTCCATGCTTAAAATTGACGGATAAAGGACTTTTTGACTTTACAAGCTTTAAGCATATTGGAATAGAAGCAGATTAATTCATAAAAAAGCTCACTCTCGTAACGAGAGTGAGCTTTTTATTTATACGTACGCGTAGACGTTGTTGAACGGTTCTTGCGGTTTTTATAGTACTGGTAGCCTTCTTTCATTAAAATAGGGAATACAGCCACTATGATTTTTTTTAAAACTCTTCTCATGTGCATCGCACCCTTTCCTTGTCTTATGACATTAATTTACCCGACTTTCTTTAATAAAAAACATAAAAAAGCAAGCAGATTTTCTTCTGCTTGCTTTCTTGTGTCATGAATTATTTTGAAATAAACATTTGTGTCCAGTAAGTTGAATCTCCTTCAACAAAACCTACACCGATGTGAGTAAAGTCAGGATTCATGATGTTTTTACGATGACCATCACTGTTCATCCAGCCTTCCATTACTTCTTCAGGTGTTTTTTGACCTTTTGCAATGTTTTCACCTGCAGATGAATATTTAATACCGAATTGCTTCATCATATCAAATGGTGAACCGTACGTTGGTGAAGTGTGATCAAAGTAACCTTTATCCATCATATCTTTTGATTTTTCACGAGCTACGTCACTTAGTTCTGTGTCAAGCTCAAGTGGTTTTAAACCTTCTTTCGCACGCTCTTCGTTTACTAATGTAACTACTTGTTGTTCAAACTCACTTACGTCTTTTGCTTCAGCTTTTGAATCTTTAGATTCTGCTGGCTTTGCTTCAGCTTGCTGAGCTGGCTTTGCAGCTTCTTTTTGTGGTTGAGCTTCAGCTTTTGGCTGTGCTTCTTCTTTAGCTGGTGCTGCTGCTTCAGCTTTTTGTGGCTGAGCGTTGTATTTCTTTACTAACTCATCGACATTTATATTTTGTGCTGCTTGAGCATCTTTAATAGTAATTTGCTTTGGTGTGTTGCAGTCAGGTGCAGCTGCGTTAGCTTGTCCTGCTGTTAATAAGCCGATTGAAACGGCACCTGCGATTGTAGCAATACGGAACTTCTTATTCATGTTGTAAATTCCTCCTTGAATGATATATCTGTATTTGTAGACAGCTACGCTACAGAATGAATCTGCTAATCTCGCGTTGCATATTCATTGTTACATGGATTCATAGAGTCAATCAACCGCTTTTCCGTTACCAAAATTAACTAGAGTTTTTTGTAATTTTTTTTAATACATTGTTAGCCGTTGGTATTCCTCACTTTTCTCCTCTCTTTGCCTGCTCTATTAAAGTCGTTAGTAATATAACTGTAAATATAGCGTTACAAACGTTACAAGAAAAGAATGAGAATAATAGGAACGAGACCATTTTATATCCTTTTTTACCATTCAAGAAAAAGGTTTTGTGATATGATTCAATGTGTGGATTCATTTAGAAACACGAAGTAGTTAGTAAATAGAAGTGCTTCGTAGATATACTTACTAAAATGATCGGGGAACGATATTATGTGGAAAAATCGCAACGTATGGATTTTACTGTCGGGTGAGCTAATCGCTGGATTAGGTTTATGGATGGGGATTATCGGCAACCTAGAGTTTATGCAGGCTAAAATCCCTTCCGATTTTATGAAATCAATTATCTTAGCCATCGGAATTGTCATTGGGGTGGCTCTAGGCCCTCTTGCTGGAAAGCTTACTGACCAAATACATAAAAAGAAAGTAATGCTAGCAGCAGGATTGCTTCGAACAATCAGCGTCTTATTTATGTTCCTTGCATTGGCAACTGGTTCGATTGGTTGGATGATTGTTTTCCTTATTTTAATTCAAATTTCTGCTGCGTTCTACTTTCCTGCTCTGCAGGCTACGCTTCCTCTTGTTGTAGATGAGAAAGAATTACTTCAGCTAAATGGCGTATATATGAATGTTTCTACGCTGTCTAGAATTTTAGGTACAGCACTGGGCGGTGCTCTTTTAGTTGTCTTACCCTTACACATGCTTTACCTTTTTTCATTCGCTGCTTATCTCGCTCTATTTCTATTAACTATGTTATTAAAAGTTGAAGATGATAGCGTGTCTAAGGTTGCAGATCGTGTTAAAGAAAAGCGGAATTTCAGCACTTTATTCCCAATAATTAAGCAAGAGCCACTTGTTTCAATTACGCTTATCATGCTGTTAATTCCTTTGTTATTTATTGGTGGATTTAACTTAATCGTTATTAATATTAGCGAGCTACAAGATAGTGCTGCAATTAAAGGTTGGATTTACACAGCAGAAGGCATCGCTTTTATGCTTGGTGCATTTACAGTTAAACCGCTCACTAAATATATGAGCCAAGTACACATTCTGTTTGTGTTTTCATTTTTTGTGGGCGTGTCGCAGCTCATGCTTTACATGGCCACAAGCTCTGTTATCACAATTACCGCCTTTACTATCTTTGGATTTGCCGTCGGCTGTTTCTTCCCAGTAGCAGCAACAATTTTTCAAACAACGGTCCCAAAAGATTTTCATGGTCGCTTTTTTTCGTTCCGTAATATGCTTGAGCGTATCGTCTTTCAAGTGGTGCTTTTAACAACAGGGTTCTTGCTAGACAGCATTGGTTTTCAGTTAATGACGGTTGCTTTTGGAATCGTGTCTATTGTTCTTACTATCCTATTTTACATTTGGTATCAACAAACGCGGCAAAAAGTCACCTTAAACAAGAAAAAAGCGCTCAGCTGAGCGCTTTTTATTTTTACGATAATACATTTACTGATTCACGAATAAATGCAGGTAGATCATCAGGCGTACGGCTTGTAACTAGTTGGTTTTGGCATACAACAACTTCTTTATCATGGAAGTTTGCGCCTGCGTTTTTCAAGTCAATTGCAATTGACTTATAGCCTGTAATATCGCGACCTTTTAACGTATCCGCATTAATTAAAAGTTGAGGGCCATGACAAATCGCCATTACTGGCTTCTTTTCATCCATAAATGCTTTTGTAAATGCAACAACATCATCGTTAGCACGCAGAATATCAGGTGAAAAGCCTCCTGGTAAGAATAAAGCATCAAATTCCTCAGGCTTTACCTCTTTAATGCCTTTATCAATGCTTACCGTTGCTTCCCCTTGCTTACCTTTTACCGTTTTTCCACCTTCAACATCAATCGTTGTTAACTCATGACCTGCTTCTTTTAATGCTTTTGCAGGATCTGTGTATTCCACATCTTCAAATAAATCTGTTACTAATACTGCGATTTTTTTACTCATCTCAACAAGCAACTCCTTTATTTCTATGTGTAATATCTTTTGTTCTATAAATAATGTACCCCTGTCCTTTCACCTTAAACATGGAATTGAAGAACGATATGTATAAAAAAAGCTTTGCTGATCGCAAAGCTTTACCATTTTGTCTTATATTCTTTATAAATTTTAACTACAACAGGGCTCAAAATGAAGAGCGCAATTACGTTTGGAAGAACCATTAATGCATTAAATGTATCAGCCAAGTCCCATACAAGCGTAACGTTTAAAGTAGATCCTAAAACGATAAAAAGTAGTACAAGCGCACGATAAACGCTAATTCCTTTTTTTCCAAACAGATAATTGATATTATTTTCTCCAAAGTAATACCAACCTAAAATGGTTGTAAAAGCAAAGAAGAATAGACAAATTGCAATAAACGGATGGCCAAACTCGCCGAGACCTCTTGTGAAGCTTTCCTGAGTTAACTGGATACCATTTAAGCCCGTTTCATAGGATTTAGTCATAATAATAACGAGAGCCGTTAGGGTACAAATAATGACTGTATCGATTACAACGGCCATGATTGCCACTAATCCCTGTTGAGCAGGATGTTTTACGTTTGCCGCAGCGTGAGCGTGAGGCGTTGAACCCATCCCTGCTTCGTTCGAAAATAGACCTCTTGAAACCCCATAGCGAATCGCTTCTTTAATCGTTGCCCCGATAACACCGCCAGTGGCAGCAGTGGGGTTAAACGCTGATTCTACGATTAATACAAATGCATCCACGATTCCAGAGAAATTTGCAAATACGATAACTAAGCTTCCTCCTATATAGAAGAGCGCCATAAACGGCACAACAAACTCAGCAATTTTTGCGATCCGCTGAATTCCACCAAAAATAATAAAGCCAATTAGCACTGCAACAACAATTCCCACAGCGACGCGTGGAATATTGAACGTATCAAATGATGCCGCAATGGAGTTTGACTGCACCATATTTCCGATAAACCCGAGCGCAATAATAATGGACACCGCAAAAAATCCTGCTAACCATTTACTCCCTACGCCCTTTCGGATATAATAAGCCGGCCCTCCAACAATCTGGCCATCTTTTTCTTCTTTATATTTTTGTGCAAGAACCGCCTCTGCAAAAATCGTGGCCATGCCGAAAAATGAGCTAATCCACATCCAAAAGATGGCCCCAGGCCCTCCAAGAGCAATGGCTGTTGCCACACCTGCTAAATTCCCTGTTCCAACTTGAGCAGCAACTGATGTTGCCAGCGCTTGAAAGGGAGATATTCCATCTTTATTGTCAGGGTTCTTTTTAAACATTCCGCCAAACGTTTGAACAAATGCTTGCTTGAGCATTGTTACTTGGATAAACCCTAAACGAAACGTATAAAGAATACCAATCCCCAATAAAAATGTAATCATAAATGGCCCCCATAAAAAACCATTTATGCTGTTTACAAATTCTGATATGTTCACTTTTTCTACTCACCTCAAATACTATAATGGTTAAATCAACATGTATGTTTTATCCACACTTCTACCTTCTACTTTGTCATGACAAAGTAGAAGGTAGAAGTGTCGATGCGATAGACACCGAACCATATCCTTTGACAATACTGAGACAAAACTCCTGATTTATTGAACACAATTATGTCATTATACCGAAAAAAAATAAAAAGACAAAGTAAGTTTTTAACTGTAAACACTTACATTTTTCATAAAAATGAGGCTGGTACATAAGTCTTTCATTCCATCATATATCTAAACGATTGAGAGTTATCTCTTTTTTTATAATTCCATTATTTGTTGACTGGGAAAACAAGTTGAAGAAAAGCGCGGAATACAGGTTAGGAGATGCGACTTCTGCGGGAACTAGAGGAAAAACTGAGACCCCGCATCAAAGCGAGGAGGATAAGGTTCCTCCCCGCGGAAAACGAGTGCCTGTAGTAAAATGAAACGAACGTGTTCTAACAATTTAACTTATTTAAAACAGCTCCGATCCTTCTTTAAAGAAGCATTGATGTAGTTAGGTCACACTCTCACTCAGGTAAATTGAATTGTTGAAAGGTCGTATTAAAGGAAACAGGATAAATTTCTTTCCCCGCAATTGTATTAATGATACATTGATTGCGCTGAACAGATAACCCTAAGTTTGTTGCGCTTGAACCATGGGAGTGTTCAATATTTGTTAATGTAAATATGTGATGGTCACGAGGAGTTTTGAACTGCAAACGATAGTCTTTCATTACCTTAAAGCGTTTATCATCTTCCCACTCAATTTCATGATGAAATCTATCCATCCACTTTGGTACATGTGGCTTATAACCCGTTGCAAGAACCACTCGATCAGCTTCATAAGAGAATTCTTTATTCGTTTGCTTTTGGCGGCAATGTAAATGATAGCCACCTTTATTTGTTATTCCTTTTACTTCGATTGAAGCTCGGATCGTAACTGGAACCTCACCTTGAATTGAGCGATGATACATTAAATCATAAATGTGCTGAAGAGTAGAAGCTTCAATCCCATTTCGTAAAGGATTTAAATCTTCTAATGCTTGCATTCTTTCTTTAAAAGGTAGACTGTGAAAATGCTGAACATAATCTGGTGAGAATAGCTCTTGAGCAAGCTTTGACTGATCCAATTGCTGAAAGTTTGAAGAGCGGGTAAACCAGCTCAAATGATAGCCATATGTAGGCTGATTTTCTAAAAGATCATAAAAAATCTCTGCTGCACTCTGACCAGAACCAACGACGGTAATATGATGCCCTTCTTGCAAATGTTTTTTGTGTTGTAAATATGAACTGCTATGTACAACATCATTTCCCAAGGAATACTTAAGGCCTTTTGGTACGAACGGGACTGCACCTGTTCCTAGCACCACATGCTTCGCATAAAATAGCTCTTCTTTATTACTCTTCGTCTGCTTCACCGTTACTTCATATCCATATTCGTGATCCTTTACATCAACAACTTCGTGTTGAAAATGGCACGAATTAAGCTGAGCTTCTACCCACTTAGCATACTCATTATATTCCTGCCTTGGAATATCAAATCGATTAAAATAGAAAAATGGATACATCCGCTTTTGCTTATGGATATAATTTAAGAACGTGTAGGGACTAGTCGGATCAGCAAACGTAACTAAATCTGCTAAAAATGGTACTTGCAAATCTGTTCCGTTAATTAACATACCTGGATGCCATTCAAAGTTCTCCTCTTTATCAAAAAACACTGCACTTATTTCTTCAACCGGCTCGATTAACGCAGCAAGTCCTAAATTAAATGGACCAATACCAATTCCAATCACATCATATACTTGTTCATTCATTCAAAAACTCCCTTTCACCAAAAAAGCTAACAGTTTATAGTCCTGTTAGCTTTTTACCCGTTCTACATAAATTTATTCAGCTATCGCTACGCTCATTTTAGGGGTAAAGGCTTCAAAATGAATGTTTTTCCTTTTCACTCCTATTATCTTTAAGCTTTTAATCATTTCTTCCATAAAGAATGGTGAGCCACAAATATAAAAAGAAGCTTCTGGGTCTTTGCACCACTTTTGTAAATCCTTTTGAGTAATACGTCCAACTTTTTGGTCATACGTTTTGTCAGCATCTACATCCCCACCACTATATGCTACATGGTAGCTAAACGGATGCTTAGCGAAAAGCTCCTCTAGCTCCTCTTTAAAAATATGCTGTTCTTTCGTTCTAGCTGCATGAATAAACGTAACATCTTGATGCTCTTCAATAGCTTTTTTCAGCATTGACATTGTTGGCGTTATGCCAACTCCTCCGCTAATTAAGACGATTGGCTGTCCTGAACTTCCTTCTAAAACAAAGTCACCAGCAGGCGCGCTCACTTCAATTTGGCCACCTACTTCTAAGTGATCATGTAAGTAAGCTGAAACCTTTCCTTCTTCTACATGCAGCTCTCTTTTTACCGTAATGCGATAGTACGATTGCTCCCAAGTATGAGATAAACTATATTGACGAATAGACGTATATTCTTCTGAAGGCACTTGAACACGAATACTTACATATTGTCCTGGTACAAAGGAAGGTAACGGATTTTGATCCACTGGTTTTAAATAAAAAGAATACACATCACTCGACTCTTTAACTTTCTTAGCAACCTCAAACGGTTTATAATCACCCCATCCACCATCAGTTTGCTCAGCTTGTTTGTACATCTCTTTTTCAACAGTGATAAAAATAGCAGCAATTTCTCCGTATGCTTCTTTCCAAGCTTCCAAAATATCATCAGTTGCGTTGTCTCCAAGGACCTCTTTAATAGCACCAAGTAAAAACTCACCTACAATTGGATAATGCTCAGCTTTCACCCCAATGCTTCGGTGTTTATGTGCAATTTGCTTCACAACCGGAACTAATACGTGGAGCTGATCAATATGCTGTGCGGCTGCATACACCGTGTTAGCAAGAGCAGTTTGTTGACGCCCTGTTCTTTGATTTGTACGATTAAATACGTTTAATAACTCAGGATGAGCTTCAAATAAATTGCGATAAAAACAGGTTGTAATTTGTTCACCATACTGAGCTAAAATAGGAGCCGTACTTTTCACAATATCAATTTCATGCTGATTCATTTTGTTGTCCCCCTAAAAGATATATTTAATATATATGTTTTAAATTATAAAGATGTATCAAAAATACATCTTTATAATAACCTAAAATTTTTGAAAAAAATAGCTACTTCTGAAAAGCGTAATAAATAATTCACAAATTAGTGATGTGTATAAAAAAGAGCAACTTGCTATTCCTCTCGCAAACAGGCATGATATGATTACTACAGTTGGTGAAGAAAGAAGCGTGAGACTATGAGGCTAACACAGTATACAGACTATTCATTACGTGTGCTGCTTTACTTAGCTGTTCGAGATCGTCAAAGCTTAAGCAATATTAAAGAAATTGCCGATGCTTATCAAATATCAAAAAATCACCTTATGAAGGTAACTCATGAACTAGGAAAGCTTGGATTAATAGAGACGATTCGCGGACGTAAAGGCGGCATTCGATTGGCAAAAAACCCTAAAGAAATTAATATTGGCTCCGTCGTGCGCCAAACTGAAGAAGACTTTCATATTGTTGAATGTTTTAACAATGAACTCAATAAATGCACCATTTCTCCTTCATGTAAGCTTAAACATGTGCTTTACGAGGCTATGCAGGCTTTTATTAAAGTACTTGATAGTTATACGCTTGAAGACTTAATCACAAATAAAGATGAACTAAATTTCTTATTGTTATCCCGTCAGCAGCTCGATTAAAAAATTGATTTCACCCCCTTTTTTCTTATTTTAAAAGATGTTACAATGGCACACAGATTGGAAAGACAAAGCTCTTCCATTCAAGCAGACAATGAACCTCATTCTGTTCAGCTGTGTAACTACAAATGAGAAGAAAGGGTGTTATAGGATGCACGTAGGAAGTAAAGGTTGGTACGTTGAACAATTAAAACGAAATGGTGTACGACACCATGAAGGACGTAAAATTGAAAAGTACAAAACGTATGTACTTGCTAATCTACTTGATAAGCACAAAAGATAAGCATAACCATTAACTAATTTTCCGCGGCTTTGGTAACGTCAAACCGCTAAATAAAGAACATATTCTTTCTATAAGAAAATAAAAGCCACGAGAAATCATACTCTCGTGGCTTTTAATATGGTTTTTTCTGATAAAAATAATTTGGTGACAGCACCTTGTTTTTATAAGGCTTGTGAAAAATATGCGTAGTTGCTGGTGAAACGGGTGGGATGAGCCAAGTCCAGTTCCCCGTTACTTCTCGTCCATTTTTCTCTTCACGCTCTTCAAATAAGCGAAACTGCTGAGCAGCTGTATGATGGTCAACAATGCTGACCCCTTGCTCTTTAAAAGAAGACAAGACGGCCACATTTAGTTCAACAAGCGCTTTGTCCTTCCATAACGTTGCATTATAGCGAGTATCTAGATCCATAATAGAAGCCACTTTAGGAAGCATATTATAACGATCTGTATCCGCTAAGTTACGTGCACCAATTTCTGTACCCATATACCAGCCGTTAAACGGTGCTGCAACATATTCAATTCCACCAATTTCTAGCTTCATATCAGAAATCATTGGCACTCCATACCATTTAAGCTGTAGGTCAGCAAATTCTGCTATCTCTGGGTGTGTAATAATGACTTCCTTGACAAGTTCTTTAGGAATCGAGAACCATTGTGGCTGCTTCTCATCCACTTGAATAACTAAAGGAAGTAAATCAAAGTGCGTACCTGCCCCTTCCCAACCTAACTCTTGGCACACTTTTGTAAACTCATTGGATGCCGCATCACCAAGCTGGCCGTATTCCATTTCATAGCCCGCGTACCTCAGAAGCTGGTGATTCCAGATTCGTACCGGCTCTTTCTCACCTATTTTTGGTTTGAAAACTGTAATTGTTGAGCGAATTTTCCCATCGTTAGTTGCATACTCAATATGCTTAAAAAGAGCATCGCGTACTTCTTCAACAGTTGATGCTTCACGCTCATCAAACACATGAAGAGACTGCCAAAACAAGCGCCCAATACACTTATTACTGTTTCTCCAAGCCATTCGGGCACCATGTTCAAGCTCATCAAATGTATGAGTATACGTTCCTGTTTCTTCAATTTCTCTTTGAATCTGCGCTAAACGCTCAGCAGTTTCGTGGGTTCTATCAAGCTCTGTATAACAAAGGTGAATAAATTCACTCGCTTTTATCATCAAGTCTTGTTTGTTCAATTTTGTTCACTCCTAGAAGAACAACTTCTTGCTTTTGTTAAACCGTAAGCATTCTTCAGTATACCATTACCTTGAATTAAAAGCTTTTTACAATGTTTATTTTATACGTTAATATCCTCGATTAAGGTCTACTTTATTTTCTAAAGGTTTGTCCGCTTCAATTCTGTCTAAGGTGTCTAAGAAACAAGCAACTGCTTCTTCAGGCGTTGTAACAGCTGAAATATGAGGCGTGATTACGATGTTTTTATGCTCCCATAGCATATCAGATTCAGGTAGCGGTTCTACTTCAAATACGTCTAAAAAGGCCTTTTTAATTTTTCTCTTATTGATCGCTTCTATAAGTGCTACCGCATCAACTGTTGCGCCCCTTCCTACATTAATAAAGTATGCACTTTGTAAAATATTCATCCACTCCGCATTAAACATATGATTCGTTTCAGGCGTTAGCGGCAGTGTGTTAATAATCCAATCTGCTTCTTGTAAATACGATGCTTCATCACCAGCTGTCACAACTTGATGAAAGCATTGATTTCTTGTGCCGCTTCGAGAAACTCCCGTTACGTGGACTCCAAACTGTTTTAACATCTCTGCAATAGCCTGTCCAATTTCACCAGTTCCATAAATAACAACTTTTTGGGTTGATAATAAAATGGGTTCTAATGGTTGCCATTTCTTTTTATTCTGCGCTTTTTGAAAAGCATCATGGTACTGAAGTTCACTCAGCATATAGCTTAAACAATACTCGCTCATTCTCTCTCCAAATGAACAAACAGTGCGTGTCAAAAGTACATCTTCTTTCCAGCTATCTAATTGAACATAGCGATCCACACCTGCCCCTAGAGAATGAACCCACTTTAACTGATGAAAAGCAAAGTTTTCAACAGGATAAAAACTAACATAAGCATCTGCCCACCTTAAGTCCTCATCCTTTATATGTTTTTCATCAACATATCGAAAAGCTTTTCCTCGCTTATCTTCTTTTTCAATGATACTCTCTAATTCTTTATACATGCGGCTTGTGACCAAAATATTTTGAAGCTCCACTGTCCTCTCCCCTTTGCGTTAACCTATATTCATGCTTCTTATTATGAAGGATGAAATAGAAACAATCGAGTCCAAACCATTTATCTATTCTATTTTTCTAAAACAAGCATTTAAACACCTCATGTTACTGGATGTCATAATATTAGCATAGATTTCTCGCTCTAATTTCGCTATAATCGGGGGTGGATTACTGATAGATAAACAATCATCGATTGATTTTAAATAGAAAAGGTGTGTAAACATGAGCGTACTAACGGTTAAAAATTTAAGTCATGGCTTTGGTGATCGCGCAATTTTTAATGATGTTTCGTTTCGGCTGTTAAAAGGTGAACACGTAGGTTTAATCGGAGCAAATGGCGAAGGTAAATCAACATTTATGAACATTATTACAGGAAAACTCGAGCCGGATGCTGGGAAAGTTGAATGGTCTAGAAAAGTTCGCGTTGGTTACCTCGACCAGCACACTTCTCTTGAAAAGGGATTAACGATTCGTGATGTTTTAAAAGGCGCGTTTCAATACCTATTCGACTTAGAAGCACAAATGAACGGATTATATGAAAAAATGGCTGACGTCTCTCCTGAAGAACTAGAGAAACTTCTTGAAGAAGTAGGCACAATTCAAGATTTGTTAACGAATAATGATTTCTATGTCATTGATGCTAAGGTTGAAGAAATTGCTAGAGGATTAGGTTTAGAAGATATCGGATTAGAGCGTGATGTGCAAGATTTAAGTGGTGGACAGCGTACAAAAGTCCTTCTTGCGAAGCTCTTGTTAGAAAAGCCAGAAATTCTTTTACTCGATGAGCCTACCAACTATTTAGATGAGCAACACATTGAATGGTTGAAACGTTACCTACAGGAATACGAAAATGCATTTATTTTAATCTCGCATGATATTCCATTTTTAAATAGCGTTATTAATCTTATTTATCATATGGAAAATCAAGAGTTGAATCGCTATGTAGGTGACTACGATGATTTTATGAAAATCTATGAAATGAAAAAGCAGCAGCTAGAAGCGGCTTACAAAAAGCAACAGCAAGAAATGGCTGATTTAAAAGATTTTGTTGCTCGCAACAAAGCTCGTGTATCGACACGAAACATGGCTATGTCTCGACAAAAGAAGCTTGATAAAATGGAGGTTATTGAGCTTGCTCAAGAGCGTCCGAAACCAGAATTCAACTTCAAACCTGCACGTACATCCAGCAAGCTAATTTTTGAAACAACCGATTTAGTCATCGGATATGACGAGCCTCTATCAAAACCACTGAGCCTTCGCATGGAGCGTGGTCAGAAAATCGCATTATCTGGTGCCAACGGAATTGGTAAAACAACGCTCTTAAAGAGTATCTTAGGTGAAATCAAACCGTTGTCTGGTTCTGTTGAAAAAGGAGACTACCAGCACATTGGCTACTTTGAACAAGAAATCAAAACAGCCAACTATAACACATGTATTGAAGAAGTCTGGAACGAGTTTCCCCACTTTACGCAGTATGAAATTCGCGCCGCACTTGCAAAATGCGGTTTAACAACGAAGCATATCGAAAGTAAAGTTGAGGTATTAAGTGGTGGAGAGAAAGCAAAGGTTCGCCTCTGTAAGCTTATTAACAATGAAACCAACATTCTTGTTCTTGATGAGCCTACCAACCACTTAGACGTAGATGCTAAGGAAGAATTAAAACGTGCTTTAAAAGAATACAAAGGAAGTATTCTGCTTATTTGTCACGAACCTGAGTTTTATGAAGACGTTGTAACGGACGTATGGAACTGTGAAACGTGGACAACAAAATTATTTTAATTTTTTCATCACCATATGCATATAAAGGACAAAAGCGGGAATGCTATTAGTAAGTTCCCCCCCCTTTGTATCGAGTAACCATTTTCGGATGGTTACTCTTTTTAGTTTTTATGAATACGCTATGTATAAATTTCTCTACATCCGACCATACTAGAATCATATTCTCCCCTAATTGGACAAGCCGGTTAGCTTTAATAGCTAGCCGGCTTATTTTTTCATATTCACCCAACTGTCAAAATGATGAATGCTGAAACGAGTGGATGTATCACCTACTATAGAGATCATTTCTTGAATTTCTTGCATCATAGTTGACTCGCCTTTAGAAGCAAACGAAATAAACTTCCCTTCTTTTGAAGGCATGGTTTCCAATCCAATTTCAATAGAAGTTGAAAGCAATGAGCCCCACCTACGCTCATTTTTTGTAAGCTCAATAAACCCATTTTCTCCTTTTGCTTTATTGCGGTAAGCCATTATTGTTACTTCATCAACCATCTTAATAACGGAGTAAGCAAGGCTATCTGATTCAGTGATTGAATCGATTTCATCAAACCAAAATGGAATATCAGCTCCTATTGTCATCTGAAGCGCTTTAGATTGATCAGCAGCGTCTCTTATCATGTCTTCGTATGCACGAACAATTTGCGTCTGATTCTCTTTCCAATTTGACAATAAATACGGCTCAACATCTAGATGAACGCCTTTAAAGCGTTCATCAACTGCTACTTCTTCTTGGTAGCGTCCAATCCATTTCCAAAAAGCTTCATAATCTGATTGACCTGATGTTGCCCATGTACGATCACCATCTAAAGCGTAAATAGTTATTCCGCTACTGCTTGCGGCTTTTATAAAGCGTTGATAGGCCAAGATAGGTATCTCAGAGTTAATTTGCAGATATACACGATTTACTCGCTTTTCTTGAATATCTTTTACTAGCTGCGCTGGATCCTGTTCAATCCGCGTCGTATCCCACAGCCATGTTGAAAAAGAGGAATCATATACTTCTTCACCACTGCTAGCAGCACAACTCATTGAACTCAATAAAGCGAACATTCCTACAAGTAAACCAACAACTTTTCACTTCACACTTATTCCTCCCTTTTATGATCTTCTATTAAGTAAGCCTGCTTTGGATGGTTAGGCTGTTCAGGATATTTAAGCTGAAGTTTGCCTTTGCGCAACATTTTAGATAAGTAATTGTTTCTTACTCCATCAGGCGTTCGATCTAGTAAGTGAGCCAAATCTTTCAGCATAAGAGGCTGTTGTTCACAAAGAGAAACAATTACTTCTTCCATTTTGACTGGGCTTAGACGCTTTTTACGCCTTGCTATTTCAGCTAGATTCCATAAAACACTATTTTCATCTTCTAAATTTGAAATTGGAATTTCTTCTTTATTATAGGAGTATTTGTTTTTATTATAGGACTTAACCTCTTTATTATAGGGGTTATCTCCTTTAATAACAGGAATAACTCCTCTATTTAATCCTTCTAACTCCTCTATTAAAGGCGTTTTATCTTTATTGTAGGAGTTTTCAACTTTATTATAGGAGCTTCTTTTTTCAACAAATTCCACGGTCGATTCGACATCTTCTGTTTTATTTCCCGTATTGCTATTAAACGATAGAGTTGCATTCTTTAGATTTTCAATCTCTTTTTGTCCTTCTAGAAAAGACATAGGTAGAGTGAGTGTTGTCCTCTTTAGATAGACATCTTGATCAATGGTTGGAAGCTTGTAGCCATATGATTCCCATTTATCGTGAAGAACCGTTAAGCCACTGCCAGAACGTTCACATAAATTTAGTAGCCGAAAGAGCTTAAATAAATGTGGATTTCTTAAATTACTCATCTTGGTTATGAACACTTTATCCACAGGGATTCGAAATAAACCTGGATTAGAGAATACACAGCTATGCTGATTGTATTCGAATGTTAATCCACCTTCTCCATTATAGTCTGCATGCAGTAACATATTCGTCACTACCTCAACTAATGAGGAAGCGATCTCACTATTTTGCTGGTGTTTATGAATCTGCTCTGTAACATAAAAGTAGAAGTCATATAGATTTCCAGACCACGTACCGTCTTGGGACGTAAACCGCTCATTCCATCCACCTTGTACATCACTTTCTCGATACTCTAAAAAGTATTGTGGTAAAACTTCTGTGATCATTCTTTCTTCACTAAACATAAGCAGCCCCGCAAGCGTTACACCTTCTTTATGAGTGTCTCTCGCTTTCCCCCATGCCCCTATCTTATAAAGAAACTCTTTAGTCTCAAGGACGTTCCAAGGATGATCCGGCTTTACTGCTGCAAACTTATCTCGATAGCTTTTAATTGTTTCAAAGTTCAGCTCATTTAATCCATAATGCTCTAGGATGAGGTTATCTTGTATCATTTTTTACTCTCCTATTGTATATTTATTCATATTTATCCACTTCTTTTGTGGATAACTAGGCACTTATTCAGTTTATACTTCTTATGTGACTTATAAAAACGAATTTAGTACGCTTGTGATTATGCATAACTGACTGCTAGCAGGTATATAAGCTAGGCACATATCCTTTTTATTTTATCACTTTTTTCTTCTTTACTCTTCCGCATTCTCAACTATTCATAGCTAACTGTTTTTTTGCTACATAAATTCTTCCTCTCCAACAACCTATTAGGTAAATTAATTATTCGCTCTATGAGCTCTGTTTTGTTATAATACAGAACATAATTATAAAGAGAATGAGGGATTTATATGGAAAAAGCAACATTTGCAGGTGGATGCTTTTGGTGTATGGTTACACCTTTTGATGAACTAGAAGGCATTCATGGTATTGTATCAGGATACACAGGTGGTACCGTAGACAATCCAACTTATGAGCAGGTAAAATCAGGTACTTCCGGCCATTATGAGGCTGTACAAATCACTTTTGATCCGAACGTATTTCCTTATAAGCGCTTATTAGATCTTTATTGGCCACAAATCGATCCTACTGATCCAGACGGTCAGTTCCAAGATCGTGGTCCTCAGTATCGAACAGCAATTTTTTACCATACTGAACAACAACGCATTGAAGCAGAAGAATCAAAGCAAGCCGTTGCTAACAGCGGTCGCTTTAAGGATCCTATCGTGACAGCGATTCTTCCTGCCTCTGAATTCTACGCAGCGGAAGACTATCACCAAGATTTTCATAAGAAAAACCCTAAACACTATAAAGAAGATCGTGCTAAATCTGGCCGCGATGAGTTTATTAAAGAGAATTGGAAATAAAATCAAAGCACCCACGTTAAAGCGTGGGTGCTTTGATTTTTACCAGTTATTCGTATATGTTGTAGATGTTCCTGGGACATTCCAATACTGCTGGGTTGGTTGCCATGATTTTACTGAGCCATCTAATCGCTTGATAATCGCTTTGAACTGAACGCTTCGATCGGCTGGGAAATTAACAGTTCCTCTCCAATCTCCGTACGTTGAGTTGTAAGAGAGCTTAATTGGATAAGCAGTTGTGTCCCACTGTCCAAGTTCAGGACGATCTCCGACGATGTAAACACTCTCTCCAGGCGCTGTAGGTGCATTTTTAACAACCATGGTTTGTGCAATCGGTTTTATATTTAAATACTGATTAAACTGACTCATACGTGTTGAGTTATTAATAACATCATAGAATCTTAAAAGCGTAAAGCCCGCAAAGTTATAGTTAAATGTCATTTCAGCTGCGCGTTTATACTGCTCTTCACTTCCGATACTTAAAGCATTTTCACCATTTAACACAATCCCTTTTGCATTTGCTAGGCTTGCAACTTCTTTTACCAACGTTTTTGGCATTGAATATTCAGGATATGTGCCGCTATCGACCATTTCTAAGCATGTAAACGTTAAATCTAGCTTGGCTGTTTTAAATGAGTCTAATAATGTACTGTAGTTATTATAACCCGCTGGCTTTTCAGCAGCATGAGGCATTGTTGGGTTATTATATTGCCAGTGTATTCCTGCTATTTTAGCTCCTACAGGTACATTAAACACCGGATCAAATGCTTGATGAGCTAATGCTCCAATACGCTTCGCATGGTCTTGCAGAACTCCTTGATACCATTCTAGAAAATCTTTTCCATAGTTTGTGCTATATCCATCCTTTAAAAACTGATTTCCATCTGAAGGCGGTAAAATTTGCGATATAGATGTTAAATTTAACCCCCATGCTTGGTTTACACCTGCTAACGAACCATACTTGTTAACAGCCCACGTTTGGAATTTTGATTTTGCAAAATTAGTATATGCTTGAAATTTCCCTCTAGAAGGATAGCCTGTGCCATCAGCAGCTGTGTATGAAGGGTAGCGAAGCTCACCAGCTGGTCCCCCTGATAAATAAATCTTTGGAATAACGTCTTTATACGGTGCTAACGCTTGCGCAAACGCTGTGTATAGCTCCCCGTACTGTTTTGTAATCACATCTGTCGCTAATGGATTTACTGTTTCTTTGTTTACTGTACCTGTCTCTGATTTGAAATATAGGCTATCATCCGTTTTAGTATTCCAAATCCATGAAGGAAGAGGTGTGTTACAGTCATCTCCTACATTTCCACCACATTGGTGTGTCGAGATAATCGGCACCATTTTTATTCCAGCATTTCGAGCTGCCTGTGCAAACCTCTGTGCATAAGAGAAGTCAAACTGCTGGTCACCGTTTTTCTCCATATCTCCCCACCAAAAATCTACTGTCACGGCGTAAAACCCATTTTGCTTTGCCTTGCGAAGGTCATTTTCAAAAGCTTCCCACGTAGTAAACTCCGTTACTTTCTTTAGCGGTGCCATCAAGTAGGTCTTGTAATTCGAGTTAAACGACTGTCCATTTACCGCCGCTTGGCTATTGGTTGGCGCTAATATGAAAGCGGTAACAAAACTTAACAAAACAATAAGTGATGCAAACTTTTTAATTGGCTTGTACATACAATTCCCCCTATTTTTTAAATCCAATAGGTTATATTCGGCTTCTTTTTTTTAAATCCTGTTGCTAAGAAAAATAAAATCAGTGCATGAAGAGTCATGCACTGATTTCTTATCTTGTTAGTTCCAAATAGCGCTTACCCATTCAGGATGGTCAATAAATGGATTTCGATTATGCTGATAATCTGAGTAGATAATCTCATTACGACGGCGCTCTGAAGCATCTACAGGATCCTGCTGATGCCACTGTAACAACACTGATAGCTTCCCATGATACGGAGCACTTCCATTGTTCACT
Source organism: Priestia sp. GS2 (assembly GCF_036409025.1). Classification (NCBI taxonomy): domain Bacteria; kingdom Bacillati; phylum Bacillota; class Bacilli; order Caryophanales; family Bacillaceae; genus Priestia; species Priestia sp. GS2. The sequence continues at coordinate 180,386 of NZ_JAZGJX010000002.1, forward strand.
AAGTTGTTTAACTCTAAATCTGGTTCGTCGCTTATATCCCCTTCATAACGGACAGCCATATAAAATAGCATACGTGCCACGTCACCTTTTACTGCATCGCGGGGCTCCCATGAATCGCTGTCATAATAGTTGCCTAGTGCTTCAGTATGCTCTTTGCCGCCATTATCAAAGTCTAAATTGTTACGCGTGCTGTTAACTGTAACATCTGTTGGACGTAGATGATGAATGTCTGTTCCTGCTCCCATCGTTGTCCCAAAGTCACCATGTGATTTTGCCCACACATGCTCGCGGTTCCAATCATTTATCCCTGTACCATTTGTAAACTTCCCTTGAGAACGCCCAGTATAAAGTAAGATTACATTATTTGAGTTATTAGGATCTTCATCTGTTTTGCGAAGTGCATCCCATACTGCTGAATATGAGATTTCTGTATGGTCATCAATGATATTATGTAATGCTGATTTCAATGCAGTACCCGTCTTTCCTTCAGCAGATGAATAGTATTCTTCAACCGACGAAGCAGGTGGATTGGTTGGTTCCGTTGGATTAGTCGTACCGCTTGTTTCCTTTGACATCATCGTTACATTTTTTAAGCCTGGATGTGAAAAATAAGCTGTTAAATTCCCAGTTGCTGAAATTTTCTTTCCCTTTAGCGTTGGATTCGTTTGGAGTCCAAAGCCTGAACGAAACGTAGAAGGAATTTGAACATAAAGCATTTTAGCTGGATTGGTTTCAGTTGGTGTATCCGCAATTGCTAGTGCATAGTCGTTTGGATAATTACTAGTTAAAACTGTGGTTGTACTAGTTGGTTGCCCGACAACGTATCCTTCTACTGTTTGAATTGCGTTATTTTGTAATGAGACAGCTTGTGAGACGCTAATCGCAGTAGCAGCCTTTGAATGCTGCAGTGGCAGACCGCTAATAACTAGTGCTACTAATAGAGTAACTAGAAACAGTACCTTGTATAAAGGAGCTGAACTTTTTTTCAACATTTTTTCCCCCTATAGAGTTATTATTTGACTCTTTTTATTATAAATTTCAAACGTTAAAATTTTTGTAGGAATTTGTTAAATTTTCTAGGGAAAAGGAATCAATCTTCTTTACAAGTCTTTCTTCTCATAGAAAAGGTCTGCGTCTTTCAAATGAAGTATGATATAATCAACCGAATGTAGAAATTATAGACTAGACAGTCTAATTTGAAATGAGGTTAATGAATGCTTACTTTTGACGAAAAACTATCCGTTATTACGTCTTTCTCTGAACTAGAGCGTAAAGATGTTTCGCTTGGACGCGTAAATTTTCAATACAATGAAAGTGTTTATGATAAAAAGAATGTCGTGTATCACTTGCATCCAAACGGAAACGGATTTGTATATGCTGGTCACCTTTCTGACTACGACACAAATGATAAAGGGCTTGTAAACATCCGTGATTTTTCACAAGAAGAGCTACGTACAATTATCGAGCAGTCAATTAATAGTCTTTCACACCGTCCTGAGCAGGAAATGATTGAAGAGGCGGTAATCGGAGATGGGCGCGAACAACGCTGGCACGGTCCTGAAGGAGCTACATTATTACTTGTACATGAAGATTCATTATGGAATATTTATGCAGGCTTGAATTTAGAAGCTGCGTTTGAGTCATATGAAGAAGCAGAAGACTATTTAATGGATGAAGGATTTAGCCGCTTACGAGGTTAATTTATAAATAAAAGACGCCACGTTCTTTTGATAGAGAACGTGGCGTCTTTTATTTATTCTTCCCATTTATCTGAGCTGGTTTTAATTTTGGAATAAGCACTGTAAATAATAAAACCAATCCAATTCCAATCAATAATAGATATACCCACTGTAGTTTTAATCCTGTTTCCTGCGGTACATCTTGTACTGGTGAAGACCGAACAGGTGACTCAGGTGACGCAAACAAACCATATTTATCAACTTGAGATTGAATGGAGTGATTTGTTGTTGAATCATTTAAAAATAAAGAGCTCTTTAGAGAAGGCTTTTTCTCTTCATTCGTAAATGGAATTCCCATTATTTCCTCAGGAATGTTTTCTACTTCTCTTTTAGTTTGACCAAGAGAATCCGGATTAAGTTTTATCTTCTCATCTTGAAAGATATTCGGTGCTACATCTTGAACTTGTGTTTGCGTATCATCCGCTGCGTATGCACTTGACGTAGATAGAAAGAGAAGAATCGCTATAAATGCGATTCTTCCGATTATATTATGCTTCATACGTTTCATCACTCTCTGCTTGTTTATCCTTGGATGTGAGCATGCGAATGATAAACGGGATAACTGTTAATACAGCAGTTAGTCCAAGCAGAATAATAGTCGCTTCTGCAAATAGAGAAGTCGTTTCGTACTGGATTGACATATATACTTTTGAAGCCGGATCTTCATAATTAAAATTCGGCATTGCTAGATTTAATAGCGGCGTGATAAAGAATAAAATCATCAGCACTGTTATAATCCAACCTACGAAATTACCAATTAGGAAAGCTCCTCTTACAAGAGTTGAAGCTAATAGTAACAGTACAATCGTGAAGATAGACCATTCCATTGCCCTTTCTCCTGACAGTGAGTAAATATTTAAACTAAACGTACTAATCATTAAACCAACAATCATTACCAGTAGCCCAAAGAGTGATCCTCTTACTAAAAGGGGTGCATTTTTGTAGTAATGACTGAAGTAACCTATTAATAAACTGCTGATAAGAATAATAACAAGAAGCACAACCGGTGGAACAGTCTTTGTTTTTTCTGCTGGTACTTCACCGCTTACCTGTAGGGGATTTGCTAAGTAGTCATAAACATAGTCATTGTTTTGACCATCTACTAATGTATTATTCAATAGGCGATATACTTGGCCACGCACAAGCTTCGTTGAATCTACGTTTTGTGACCATTTATTATTAAGCGTATCTGCTTGATCTTGTACTTCATTAACCTTCTCTTGCAGTTCACCCGTATACTCCACAACGCTTGATTGACGTTCACCAAGAGTTGAAATCAAATCATTCATTCCTTTTAACTCTTGCCCCATACTCTTTTGAAGAGTCACGAGACTCGAAACATCTGCATTCTCTTGTGTTGGAGCTTCAACTGCACTTTCAGAAGCTACGCTTTGAACCGTCTCATTCATCGATCCTGCCTTTTCTTGAAGCGCTGATAAGCTTTCAACAATAGATGCTTGCTCTCTTTCAATAAGCTGGCCATAAGAATCCGTAAACTCTTGCATAGATGAAGAGAATGAATCTAGTCCTTCTGCTGTTGATAATAAGTTATTTTGTAGCTGCTTACGGATAACGCTTGGTTGCTCATCTCCATACAAAATTGCTTGAATGCGCTGACGGGTACCTTCATCTTGTAACACAGCGTCTTGAAGATCTCCGTTATTACCTCGATTTAAGGCTAGTTCATACTGTGAAAGGTCTCCATAATATTGGAAAAGCTTTGACATATTCTCTGTTTGAATACCTGGAGCAAACAGCTCAGCCAACCTTTGTTTTCTACTTTCGGATAGTTGACTTGACGATAAAATCTTGGCTTCCTTATTAGTAATCATGCTAACAACAGTTTGCACATCACCATTAGGCTGATTGTTTATTTCTTCTAACTGCGCAACTCTTTCTCTTAGCGCTTCATTGACAGCTAACAGCTCTTTGATTTGCTTTTGCAGTTCTTCTTTTCCATTATTGTCATTGTCTGCTTTCGGAACTTCAACCGTGACGTTTTCCAACTGGTCACTTACGCCCTGTAAGCGTGTAGAGAAGTCTGCAATTTTTTGTTGTGTGTCGGCCACACGTTCATTTTGCTCCTCTTCCGGTAACGCAGCAAGATTTTCATTCCACGCTTGAAGGTCGTCTTTTATTCCTTGAAGTTGTTGACGTTGATTCTCTAAATCAACAGGAACCGTTGTATAAGAGTCTTCGCTATCTTCTGGAGGCGCCTCACCCTCTTCATCTTCAGGAACGACCGGATTATCTTCTATCGGCGGTAGGGTCTCACCCTCTTCCCCTTTTGAAGGTGGTATCTCTAGATCTTTTCGAAGCGTAGACAGCTTACTTTGCACTTCATTTAGCGTTGTTTGCTCAGTCACTTGGCTGTATTGGCTGAGTAAATCCTGATTTAAACGATTAAGTTCATCTTGCTGTCCAGACGTTTTATCTTCTGTCGCTTCCTGCAAGTTATCAACCATTTCTTTGTTCTCATCAATTTGCTGCTGCACGGTTGAAAGCTTCCCAAATACTTTTCCTGCTTCACTCTCAAACTGCTCGCGATCACCATTTTGCCCTTCAGAAATTGTTGCAATTCCTTCTTGAATATCGCCCACACTTTCCGTTTGAGCTTTTAACAACATTTCTTTTTGTTTTTCTTGATACACTTTGTATTCTTCAACGTATTCAATGAAATTTGTTAAGTTTTCTTCAACCTGCTGTACATCATTTTTACGTTCACTTGAGCCTTCTTGCGCACTTTTTACGTTTGTTTGAATTTGCTCAAGAATTTTCTTTTGATCATCAATTTCACCAGCTAGATTTTTAGAATTAGGCTTATAGAAAGCTACCATGGTGTTTTGGAAAGCAATCTCTTTTTCTAAAATTTTATCGAATTGGCCTCTAACCTTTTCTACTTCTTGCGATACGTAACTCCAATACAGAGAAGACATATCATTATTTACTTTGGCCGTCGCATCCTCTAGTTCACGAACAACTTTTTCTTTATTAACTGCATTTAATTGATTTTGAACTTTGTATTGGAATGTGGCTTTCTTCGGCTTCTCTTGATCATACGTTAAAATATTCTCTGAGAAGTTCGATGGAATATAAATTACCGCATCATATTTACCACTTTGTAATCCATTTGCAGCTGCGCTTCGACTTAGGACTGTCCAATCGTAATCTGAGTCCTTATCTAATATGGCTGCTACTCGTTGTCCAAAACGAATAGGCTCTTCACCTTTTTCTTCCTCCACACCAATATCCTCATTTACAACAGCTATGGCTCTTGTTGCGTTTTCAGTTACTTTCAGCGGGTTATCACCAATATATTGAAAGAAAAGGGAAGGAAACCCTAAGATGAAAATGACAGCTACGATCACTTTAAGCATATATTTTCGCTGTTCCGTCATATTAGAACCTTCCTTTCACTCATACATAAGGGAATTTGAATACGTGTTGCTTTATTGTCTTTTACATAGTATCCAAAACCTGGGTTTACATCTGCTTCTTTACGGTCATAGTTTAGGTTAATCAGGTTTTGCTCTGACTTTTTCATTAGTAACACAGCTTGACGTATTTGCTTCATTTCAGTCGTTAATACATCAAACCCTTTAGAGAAGTCATTTTGACTTCCTGATGCAACGATATTAAAGCCAACATGGCTGTAATTTTTAATAAGCTTTGTAATACGATCTTGCATCAAGGTATCAATGGTTTGCTGGAACCGTCCAAATCCATCAATTACAAGAAGTATCGGTGTAAACGTTAGCTCACCAACGGTTCCATCATGAATCGCTTCCAAGTAGCGCTCTTCTCGTTTTTTGAGCCGTACTTCTGCTCCTTCTATCCACTGCATAATCTGCTCTTTCGTCTCAATGTATGCAATTTCATCTTCCGTAGCATAAGAAGAAAGGCCACGGTCAATTGCGTCAAATAAACCAATTTGATGAATTCCTTGTGCAAGGGACGTTTGTAGCATCACTTTAAGCACGTTTGTTTTGCCTTTTTGTGTCGGCCCCAGAATGAGACAATGTTTATTCTTGACTAGGTTTAAGTGAACTGGACGAACAAATTCTTCATCTAACCCAAGCGGTATAACACCGCTTTCTCGTACGATACGACGATCGGTCATGAACTCATGCAGTACAAGCTTAGGTTGTAACATTGGCACTTGTTCTGGTGGTGTAATATCTGCATATTTCTCTTTCAGAACCTGAACTTGATTTTTAATGTTATCAAGAATCGTGAAGTCATCTTCACCTTCAGCTGGCAAGAACATTTGTGAGAAATAAGACGTATCTGTTTTAATAACCGCACGCCCAGGTATCGCTTCTAGCGCATAAGGAATGCGCCCTAAAATCGTATAGGATTCCGAACTATCCATTAGATAATGAACAACCTTTGTTTTTAAGTTATTCATAAGCGACTGACGAACTGAGTTGATTCGTGTGGCTGTAAAAATCATGTAGACGCCAAGCGACTGGCCGTCGCGTACAAGCTGGGTAAACTGCATTTCTAAATCTTGCATTTCTTCCTTTACAAGATCAAAGTTATCAATTGTTATAAAGATAAGCGGCAGCTTCTCCTGACTAATTCGGTTATACATTTTTATATTGCTTACTTCTCTGTTTTGGAATAGCTGCTTGCGCTCGGCCAGCTCTTGCTTAATAATCTTCATGAACTTTTCAATTTTGCGTCCTTCGTCCATTAAGAAATAATCAGCCGTGTGTGGAAGCTGGCGTAATGGAAGCAGCGTACCATTTCCAAAGTCAAAGATATAGTAGTGTAGCTCATCTGGCTGATAACACTCTGCAAAGCTAAGCATAAGCGTCATCGCAGTGAATGATTTCCCATAACCTGATGAACCGAAGACACCGATATTGCCGTCTTCCATCATTTCGTATGCATATGGCGTTTGGCTCTGTTTTTCAGGCTCATCTACTAATCCAATATAGAATTTCTCTCTCTCTTCTATTTTGAAAGCAGAGCGATATAAACGATTCTCTAACGGTGGTAGCCATGGGCTTCTTAATCGATTAATCCCTAAGTTATACTGGACTTCTTCGATTCTTTCTACGATTACGTCAATCTCTGGCTGAGCGCTTTTCTTTTTCGTTTGCTGTGATGATACGTCAGAGAGTGGAATTAATCCTAAGTCTGTTACAATGGCCACTTCATCTTCCGTTCCATATACATCATCTTGCTGATAAGGTGCCCCGCTCCAAGCAGATTGGAATAGCTCATATACTTCGTTATTACCAACCTGTAAATAACCTCGACCTGTCACAGTAATTGAAGCCGCATCAGCATTTTTTAAGATTTCTTTACTATCTGTTGCGTCCTGTACTTTTAAAGCCACTTTAAACCTTGCGTTACTCCAAATTTGCTCATCGATGACTCCACCTGGCTTCTGTGTGGCCAAGATTAAGTGAACGCCTAAACTACGGCCAATACGAGCAGCACTGACGAGTTCTCGAATAAATTCTGGCTCTTCACTTTTTAGCTCAGCAAACTCATCCGATATCAAGAATAGATGTGGCAGCGGCTCTTCCGCATCGCCTTGCTTATACAGGTCTGTATAGTCGTTTATGTGATTGACTTCATACTGATCAAATAAACGCTGGCGCCTTTTAAGTTCACTTTTTATAGACGCCAAAGCACGCGTACTAAAGTTTTTACTACCTTCTATATTCGTGATAGTTCCAAGTAAATGTGGCATGTTTTTAAACGGCTGCGCCATTCCTCCACCCTTATAATCGATTAGTAGAAATGCGACTTCATGAGGATGAAAATTGACTGCTAACGATAGGATATATGTTTGTAAAAATTCACTTTTACCTGAACCTGTTGTTCCAGCTAGTAGCCCGTGTGGACCGTGTGCTTTCTCATGTAGGTTCAGCTCCACAAGATCCTCTTTGCCTTTTAAACCGATTGGTACAGCCAAAGACTTGGCCGACTCATTCGTATACCAGTTCTTCTCAATCGGCAGATCATCCACTTCCTTTGCTTGGAATAGCTCAAGAAAGGACACACTGTCTGGAATAGAATTAGTCATTCCTATTTGATGATCTAACGTCCGCAGCATGCGAGCAAATGCTTCATTATCTTCGTTGCGGTGTTCATCAAGCTGAAATGGAATATTAACGGCCTTTTTCTTTTGAATTAAAATGTCTCCCTCTTGTTCATTAATATAGCGAATAAGAGTGTGAACATTATCAGATAAACTTTCCTTTGTTTCGGCTCCAAAGATTGTAGAGAAACCAAGGTGCGGATGCTCTCCTTCGAGATATTCTAAAATCACATGATCTGCAATAAGCTGCTGATTCGTAACAATGAATACTAAGTGAGGTAAAAACGCACCAGTTCCTTTCTCTTCATCCAAATCTCGCTCACGCAATAATTCATAAATAGACGATAAAAGCTGGTCTCTTGTTTTTTCATTATAAATAAAGCCTTTCGCAAACGAATGAGGCAGCTGAAAATGTGGAAGCCACTTCATCCATTCCCAATCCTTATACTCGCTTTCATCAAAGATAAAGATAAAGCGAACATCATGATAGCTATGGGCAAAGGACAGCTGACCAATTAACTGATGAAGCTCACGCTTAACGGTTTTTGATTTACCAATTAAGCCAATAGCTCCGTTTTCTAATTTCGCAGTGATTGGAGCCTGGGAAACTTCGCGGTATACCTTTTCCATGTGCTGAGACTGTTCAAGTAAATCGTCAATTTCTCTATTAGCCATATCTCCTGTATTTAAGGAAATTTCATAGCTAGAAGGTACTGTACCGGTACCAAGACGCATTTGAAGAAAATCGCTACTATCTAGCGTTCGTTCCCAAATACGATCAGAAATATGATTAGTTAGATACTTCATTCGCTCAAATGTTGGAAAGTGATAATGAAGCACTCTTCCCTGTGATTCAGCTAGCTCTTGAAGCTCCGTACGTTTATTTTCTAAATACTGCGTGTAAATACGGCGACGACGTTCTTGACGCTTTTTACGCTGCTTTTTATCTCTGAAATACTGTACCGTTGAGACAACAAGCGTCGTCGTAAACATCATCACGGAAATAATAATAAAGATTCCACGCGGCTGAATAAGGGCTACAGTCCCCATAACGAGGAGCATAACAAGTGGTGGTAAGATTGTAAGCCATAAGCTCCTATTATTATCATCGCTATCCTGTGCTGGAAACGATAAGTGCACTTTTTCATCGGGAAGTTCATAAATCATCCGCGGTGTGCGACGATAAATAGGATATTTCTTTTTCATTTCGGAAATAGGCTGTTTTGACTTAGGAAGTTTCGTGAAAAATTCAGTAAAGCTATGAACCTTTAATAAATCATGTTCTATTAATTCAATTGTAACAGCTCCCCACATAATCACATCACCAAGTTTTAACTCGGTCACACTTGAAATATGCTGGCCGTTTACAAATACGTTACCGTCTTTTGGAATGATTCGCCACATTGCTTTGGTTTTTAGCAAAGAAAATTCCTTGCTGTTATGTACAATTAGATTTTCTTTAGGCTGATAGACATCGGCTGTATCGTCAACGGTGGAAAAGTTAATCTCATGATAATAATCTATATAGTACGTATCTTCGTGCAACTTTTCCGGACTTAGTACAAACCGAAGATTTTGATCGCTTTCTTGGAGCGTAATCGAGTCGTAATAACTCAGTTGACTCAGTTCGTTATTACCTTGGGAAATAACTATTTTTCGATCTTTTGTTGTTGATATAGTAATGACACCTTTTTCAAATGGATAGGAGAAAAAAGTCACCGTCTCTTTCGAACTATTACCTACAGTTGCTTGGCGAAAATTATCCCAGTTGATCGGCAACTGCTGATAAGTGGTTCCGCTAAAAATCCATAAAATACTCATCTGTCCACCTCCTAGGATGCCGGTTTATCCGACGAATCTGAGTTAGGAGCAGGGGTTTCATCTGACTTTTCATCTTTATTTTGCTCAGCTTCTTTTTCGGACTGCTTCTTATCTGCAGGCTCAGGCTGCTTTTCGCTCTCCTGCTGCTCCTCTTTGGCTGACTCTTCTGCTTGCTTCTTCTCTTCTTCAATCTGTGATTCAAGTTCTTCAATTTCACTTTGAACCGGGTCTAGCTTCTCTTTTCTTTTATCGCTCGCAAGATTTTCATCTACTTTTAACTGATTTTCATATTTATAAAGGCCATATAAAATTAAGCTTCGATCTTCTAATAAGCGTGCTTCTTCTAAAGCCTGTTCATTTTCACCTCGACCGATATGAATCCAATAGCTTAAATATTTATCGTCTGATTGAAGCGTAACTGTATTTTGAATCACTTCTTTTTGTTCTTCACTTAATGATTCGTTCGTTAAGTAAGCTAAAGCCAGTTCGTACTGAACAACCTTTGGCATTTCTTTTACTTTATAATCTTCCAACTGCTCAATGACCCCGCTATACTCCTGCTGTAAAAAAGCTTCATTACTATTTACAAAAGCCTCTTGCTTTGGCTGCAAGAAAAATGTGGAGTAAAATGTATAAATTAAAGCGGGAATTAAGAGCACCGTGACACCAATTGATGCAAAGCGAAAAATAGTCCACTTTTTCTTTGGAACGGTGATAACGGTTTTTCGCGCTTCTTCTACTATCTTTAGCTGTTCTCGAATAATCGTTAAAAGTTCACTTAAGTCGTTAGCCTTCATTAGTTTGGAAGCAACTTCTGATAGCTCAATTGTTTCGTGCAATTTCAAATACTGAATAAAGCTATATTTCGAATCAACAAGTGAAGCAATTGTCGCTTTTACTTCTGATAGCTCACGAGCCGAGTCATATTCGTATGGTGGAATGCTTTCTTTAATTCCATAGTGTAAAAAAGCAGGTGTTAAGCTTGCATCAAACATTAAATTTTCTGGACAAATTACAAGGTGAAATCTTGTAAAAGCATGATTTTGTATAGATTTTACAAGCTGATACGCAAACTGCCACTTTTGCTCTTCCGTCTTTTTCTTAAAAAAGGAAAATGGAACGAAAGCTTCGGACGGCTGAATTTTCACATGGAGCTCATCTTCATTTACGATGATTTCACGAATGAAATCTGGATGCATCTCCTTTAACATATCGACTTCTATGCCATCATTTAGCTTTATCTTTTCCTTTTGAAAAATAAACGTATAGCCTTCTTGTTTATCACGAATAATAGACGCTTCTAATAAGCTTTCTAAGTAAGTCGGTTTCTTTTCTGCCATTTTAGTAAGCTCCTTCAAAGAATTTCAATGCAATCACCGCTTGAAATGCCACATTCATTTAATTTTTGATGGCCTGCAAATACCACGTTTTTATTCGGAACGCGAACCCAGTATCCTTCTTTTGGTGTACTTGAAATTTTTTTAGCTTGCCATGCAATTTCAATCACTTTTTTTACAGAATGATAGTCTGATAGTCTCAAATCAAACCGCTCACCCGTATAGTGTTTTAGATCGATGGTCACTTCAATATACATATGATCTCACCTCAAAACATAGAAAAAGCGCCGTCATCTAAAAAAATGGGGCGCTCTTTTTATCTTATCACTCTTTGTATGAGCAAATTAACCACGAATTTGGCTAGCGATTTGGTTGTCTGTATCTTCAAGAACGGTTGCAGAATCATCAAGCTGTTTAGCAATTTTGTTTAACAGATTCGACATTTCCACGAAAGATGGCTTTAGCTCTTCATATTGAGCGATAAATGCTTGGCTAGAAGCACCTTCCCACATATCTTGTAATTGATTTCTCATCATATCAAGGCGGCCAACTAGGTCTTGAACTTGCCCACTTTCATTATTATAGCGAGCAGCCATTTCACGAAGTTCTGCTGGAGTAACACGAATGATTCCTGACATCGATTTCTCTCCTTATGTATCGTTATAGATTTACTTTAATTGTAAGAAAGAATAGGGTTGAAGGTCAAAGAGAACTTGTAAGAACCAGAAAAAATAAGAATATATATCTACATATACCCCTAAAAAATTACAAAAAAACCTATAAAACAATGATTTTTATCACAGTAAATATGGCATAAACAGAGACAATTATACCTACATAATAGAAATATGTTCATTTATCATACAAAAAAAGCTAACAATTGTGATAAAGTTTGTTAGCTTCTATTTAAGATGAAAAGTAATTAAAAAGATTCTTATTTTCTTTTAGCATTTTTAATTCTTCTGGAATAAGAAGTTTTGAAAGCGGGGTATCTGGATTTAGTAAAATTGCCGTATTCTCGTTTATCTCTTGCAATAAATCAGAAAATTTAATCACTGCAGCTCTTTCTTCTTTTAACATCTTCTCAAATGGATAATTAGATGAAAAGGCAGGTAAATATATTTTCTGATTCTTTTCCATTACTCGTACACGCTTGTAAAAGTCAGCAGACTTTTCATTACCTGATACTTCGATACATAACAGGTTGCTTTTCATTAGTTCTTTATAGAAATGTCCAATTTCTCTATTATCTTTCATTGCTTCAATTAAAGCTTTTTCTAATGAATTAAAAGAACTACCCATATTTTTCAATTCCATGCTGTATATTTTTTGAGTCGTTAAACGTCTGTAAGAAAGAAACTTGTTGATTAGTTAACAGTTTTTTGTACAGACCGCCTTTTTCTCGTTTATTCATCTGATCTTATTACACCTCAAACTTCATAAATTTTCAATCAATTACATCGCGCTTTCTTTGCATGGAGCGCAGTAACTATTCTTCTTCGTTCCAAGTTTTCTTAAAGGAATTCTCACTTTCCCTTTCATTCCCCTGCAAAATCTAGATTTTGAGCTAAATTTGTTCTATCTTCTATTTTTTGAAGGCCTTTACCACCCAATATGCCTAAACCCATTTGGATAACACCGTATGTGAAAAACTCTGTGCGAGTATGCAAATCACCGCTTGCTACTTTTTCTTCCCATGAATTCGAAAGTGATGCCCACATCATGTCTAGCGTCTCTAAAGGTTGCGTAATTTCAGCTCGCATCGTTTCAAAAGTTCCCCATTCCGAAAGAGACTTAATCCCTTCCCATGTATCCTTAACCCCCGTTGTGGCACCGTCCCACACGCTGCTCCAAAACTCTGTCCAACCACCGGATAGCTCATCTGCTTCTTTTAGTTTTTCAGCTGTTTCGCTAACGAGGAGGTAAGCACTTTCAGTTAGCGATTCAATTTTTCCAATAATTTGCTGAATTTCCTCTTGTAAATTTAGAATAGACTCAACGTTTGCCACGGATAAAAAGTGCAGATTCGTGGATTCCCAGCTTAAACGCTGCAACGCATCTTCTGCTTCTCCTCTCGAGTGCTTAATGCGCTCTGAAAACCGCTCCAAGTCTTCAAAATTCACTTTAATTTCCATGTATACACCCTCTTTCCTATCGATATGTTTCATTTACATATATTAAAAGCCTACTAGATAGCCTCTGCTTCTTCTCTTAGCCTCAACATTTCGTGATGCAATGAGCGGTATAGCTCGTCTCGAACGTCATATAACCGATAAGCTGTCTGTAAGATTTCATTATTAACATTCTCATAAGAGTCTTTCGAACGGCCAGACCATTCAGAAGTATACTGTTGATGAGCATTTTGAAGGGCATATAGCATTTCTTCAAAACGATTAATAATTTGTTGGACCGTCTCTAAATACAGCTCAAGCTTTTCAACATCTCGATTATATTCCATTCGCTTCCTGTTGCGATCCATATCGTCAAAGAAGTCATCCATCGCATCAATCAAAATATCCCACGTCCTTATTCCTTTATTATTAGAAGTCTCTTAAAGTAATGTTAAAATAAGGTTATCCAAAACAAAATGCATCGTTTAAACTATTTTCAATAATAGGATAATATATCTATATGATTTTTTACCCAAAAGAAAGCAACGCCCTTTAGCTTATAGGCGTTGCTTTTTAAACTCTTATTACTTTATCACAATCAAAATTCTTTTGAAAAGCAAATAAAGAGATTATTTCTTTTTACTATGTTTATGAGAAGATGTTTTGTTATTTGTCTTTTTTCTAGGCTTGTAACTTTGCCTTTTTTCTTGCTTTGTACCTTCTTCTACAACTTCACCCATATACAGTTCTTTCTTTGCTAGTTCAATTTTCAACTCGCGTGCAATTTGCTTTAGCTCTCTCTCTTCACGCTCTGTTACAAGTGAAATGACCGTTCCCTCAGCCCCAGATCTTCCCGTACGTCCTGATCTGTGCACATATTGTTCAACACTTTGAGGAGCATCTACATGAATAACGTGTGACAGCTCTTTAATATCAAGGCCACGTGCCGCTACATCCGTCGCTAATAAGATTGGAAACTCGCCTTTACGAAATGACGTTAAAACCTTTGAGCGATCAAGCTTTCGCGTTTCGCTATGAAGCGACCCTACGTTAAGCTTCTTAAACTTCAGCTTTTCTTCAAAAGTAGATAACGTTTCAATCCCTTTGAAAAAGGCTAGAGCTTTCATTGGTCCCTGATGCGCAAGCTTACGAAGTACTTCTACCTTATCTCTACCTTCACTTACGATATACATATGCTCAACTTTTGGAGCAGGAAGTTCATCTCTATTTACTTGAACGAAAAGAGGGTCATTCATTAATTCCTTAGCTAATATTTGCGTATGCTGGGATAGCGTGGCTGAAAACACAAGAAGCTGACGGTCACTTGGAGCCATTTTAACAATACCTTGTACCGTTTGAATATGTTCAGACACAAACAACTGGTCGGCTTCGTCAATAACGATTGTTTTCACTTCATGCATCTTCACTTTTTTCATTTTAATCAGCTCTTGAATGCGGCCAGGTGTTCCAACGATTAGGTTAGGACGTTTTTTCAACTTTTCCACTTGACGCTTAATGTTCGCTCCACCAATAAGCGCTGCGCTAGAAATTCCGCTTCCTTGCCCCCATGTTTGAATTTCACTATGAATCTGCATAACAAGCTCATGAGAAGAAGCTAAGATTACAGCTTGAATATGAGATGGTCCTGGCTTAATGTCATGTAAAATTGGCAGTAGATAAGCAAGGGTCTTACCCGTACCTGTTGGCGATTCGCCCATTACATCTCTTTTATTTAAAATTTCTGGTATAGCTTTTGTTTGGATAGCCATTGGCTGTTCAAAGCCTGCCTTCTTCCACGCTTCTTGCAAGAAAGGCTGTAGCTGTTCAATAAATTGACTCATATCTTTTCTCCTTTGTCGTTCATCTATTATAAATGCGTAGAGCATCCGTTTCACCTTCAATAGAAGTCCCACCTATGATACACCATTGATTCGTTGAAATACAATGCTTCACGTGAGTATTCATAAGAAAAGCATTGAAAACGCGTCAAAACAATGCATTTTCAATGCTCTTTTCTTGGGACTATCTTAAAATTGGAAGCCTCATTGTAATGGTAGTTCCTGCACCAGTAACGGACCTTACAATAATATGGCCACCATGGAGCTCACAAATGGCTTTGGCAATGTTCATTCCAAGACCCGATCCCTCTTTTTTTTCACTTGTATTTGTTCCCCGGTAATAACGCTCAAAAAGGTTTTCAAGTACGGTTTGATCCATCCCTACTCCATCATCCTTCACTTCGATAGAAATAAAGTCTGTTTCTACAAAAATTGATAGTTTAATAGTAGTATGAGGTGGATTATGCTTGATTCCATTAAAAATGATATTATCAAGCATTCTCTCAAACCAACGTTTATCAACCTTTACTAAAACCTTTTCATTTAAAGGTTTATAAACAAAATGAACATCCTGAATTGTTCGATCATTTACAAACTTTAACACCACATTTTGGAGAAGTTGATTAATTTCTAAAGGTTTAGCCTCTAAAGGAATAGCTTGATTTTTTAGTTTAAAGGCTAACGAAAAATCCTCTACCAGCTCAACCATATATTCTCCTTTTTGACGAAGCGTCTCACCAATTTCTTTCAGCTCTGCTTCCGTCCATTTATACTGCCCACTTTCAAGCATATGACCATAGCCTTGAATAGTCGAAATGGGCGTTCTTAAATCGTGAGAAATGCCTGTCATCCACTCCTCTCTCGTCAATTCGAGCTTTGTTCGCTCTCTTTCAGCGACGCTGAGCTTTTCTGCCATCTTATAGAAAGCTTTTATGACTTCTTCATATAAACGGTACTGGAATCGAACTTTTCCATTTTTACGAAACACACGCTTTTTTTCTTTATCTGTTAGTACTTCTGAATAGTTACCATTTCCCATTCTTTCAAGCCAGCTGGTAAACAATAGAAGCGGACCTCCGTATCGAAAAGCATTCCATACGGCAAACGCAATGGTGGCCAACAATACAGTGACTGCAATGACAATAACTACAATAATAATTTGTTTAATAACAGATGCATTCACAATATCCGTATGCTGGCGGTTAGGAGTATGAAAAACCCACGTGTACCCCGTCTTTTTATCATAAAAATTAGTGGTGGTTGTATCATATTTACCTGGTTCAAACTTGCGACCAATTAACTCTAAAGGACGATATCTTGCTTCTCGTTCTTCTCTAAATGCAACAACGATATGGCCTGTTGAATTTAAAATTTGCAGACTCGCATTGTTTTTCACTATTTCCTGCGTAATATCCTTTTGTTCTTTTTCATTCGGCAACTTTCCTTGATACTTTTCATAGATATTCTGTAATTCATCCCGTAAGTCATTTTCATACCCAAGGACATAGTAAGAAGGTACGTCAAAAAATTTCTCAAACGAAGTAACAACCTGATACTCTTTTAGTTTCTTTGTTTCTTCCATTTGTATAAGTTCAGCCACTGAATATCTATCTGGAAAGCCTTCCGGAGTATTTACTTCACCGATGACCTTTCCACTTTCATTAATAACTTGATACCACATATTTTCCTTTACAATTTGCTTTTGAATCTTTTCTGGTATTACTGCGTGGTCTTCTGTAACATCAGTATCTGTAACAAGAAGGCTAAGAGTGCCTGAAGGAAAGTCATGTTTAATTTCTTCGTTTGAAAGATAAAAAGCAAGAATAAAAAACACTGCGCATAACAGCAGTAGTATGCAAACAAACAAGGAGATAAACTGAAAAGAGAAATGGAAGGTTAGTCTTCTTTTAATTGATTTCACGATGTTTTTCCACGGACCAGCTTATATCCAAGTCCTCTTACGGTAAGAAGATGCTTTGGACTTCCTGGATTTTCTTCAATTCGCTCTCGAATTCTACGAATATGAACAGTGACTGTATTTTCATCAACAAACTGATTGTATCCCCAAACCGCTTCTAAAAGCTGTGACTTAGATAATACAATGTTGACGTTTTTACAAAAATGAAGTAGCAACAAAAAAACCTGAGCGGGACAAGCTACAACCTTTCCATTCACAATTAATTCGCCTGCTGTTTCATCAACTATAAAGTGATCAAACGTATAGCGCTTCACCATTGAAACAGATTGGCCATGCTTTGATTTTTCAAGAAGCGCTTCCTTCCGCCGTAATCTTGCTTTAATTCGAGCTGCGATTTCTAATGGGTTAAACGGCTTCGTCACATAGTCATCCCCACCAATCGCAAACCCAGTTAATACATCTAAATCCGATACCTTGGCCGTTACAAACAGAATATAGGCGTTTGATAGTTCTCGGATTTTCGGACAAATATCAAAGCCGCTCTTATCAGGTAACATGACGTCTAATAAAATAATATCAACTGAATGTTTTTGTAATACATCTAGTGCTTCTTTTGCATTATACGCTTTATATATATGTTGAAAACCCTCTTTATTCAGTACCGTTTCCATCATTTTCACAATGGCCACCTCGTCATCCACTAATAAAATAGATGCTTTATTCATCTTAGTCACCTCTTTATCTTATTATCCGTTTTCGATTTTATCATAGCAACATTACGAAAAGATTAACATTATTAGGGAATATTAATGAGATGATAATCTACTGTTTACGTTCTTGAAAATATGCGGCCATATACTGAATACATAGATTAACAGAAAAGAGGCTCTTGATATGGACACAAAACGTGTGACGCTAATTGATAGCATGAGAGGATTTAGTTTATTTGGTATCTTACTCGCTAATGTGCTCATTTTCCAGTACGGAATTTATGGAAAAGATGCGATTCACTTATTCTCTTTATCGGAAAGCGATATGGGTGGATATTACTTTTTAAAAATAGCTGTTGAAGGAAGCTTCATGCCAATTTTCACTTTTTTATTTGGGTATTCAATGGTCAAAATGCAAGAGGGCTTAAAGCGAAAACAGCTGAGTGTGAAACGTCACTTTTCTCGACGTTTTATCTTGCTTTTGGCAATGGGTATGTGCCATGGAATTTTCCTTTGGGAAGGTGATATTCTTGCTTTTTACGGGATGATTGGCTTCTTTTTATTATTTTTCTTTTTAAACCGTAAGCCAAAAACGCTGCTACTATGGGCTGCACTGTTATTTCTTTTAGTTGGGGCATCAAGTTACGGATCGTTAAATGAAACAACTGAATTCTTAATGGATAAGGATAATTTAGCAACTTACGTCAAAGAATCTATTTCAATCTATGGTTCTGGAACCTATACAGAAATTAGTGATTATCGTAATAACTCCGATGAGCCGTTAAACATTGATGGAACCAAACTGGCATTGATCTTTTTACTAGCTCCATTTGCTACAGCACCTTTATTTCTACTCGGTATGTATGCAGGAAAGAAAGGTTGGTTTCAAAGTCCAGCACTGCATCAAAAGCGTTATGGACGCCTGGCCGTCATTTTAATCCCTATCAGTTTACTTTTTAAAGCTACTGCGCATGTGTGGCCAGATGCTAGCTGGGCAGGTATTCCAAGTGCTTTTGGATTAAATCTGCTATCGCTCGGCTATATGTTTGGGTTTGCATGGGTTTATTGCAAGCTTGAGAAATCCACTCTGATGAAGGCTTTTGAAAGCGTTGGCCGCCTTTCACTAAGCAACTACTTGTTCCAAACGGTGATCTGCACCACTATTTTTTATGGATATGGCCTAGGGCAGTTCGGAACATTTGGCATGATTAAAGGCATTGCACTATGTACAACAATCTATTTCATTCAGCTCGTTTTCAGTTTGCTTTATTTACGTAAGCTTAAAGTTGGCCCTGTCGAACAGCTGCTTCGTATGTGGACGAATTTATCATGGAGTGGCAAAGCAACCATGAAGAAAACATTTATAGATAATAGTAACAAATCTGTAATTTAATCGATTTTCATAGGAGGATTTATTGATGTGGGCTATTAGTACAAAAGAGTTTCAAGGGTTATTTAAAAGTATTCGATCTATTATTATTATTCTATCTATTCTCGGAGTATCCTACGGATTAGCTCATCTCATGGAGCAATTTGAAACCCAATTAACGCAGACACAGTTTAAGGATGGCGCCAATAGCGGGATTATCATAATGCTATTAGTATTCGGCCCGCTTTTTGTTTCAAGCCTCTCTCACGGCTTAATAAATCAGGAAGTAAAATCCCGAACAATGAGATTTTTAGCTACAAAAGCCTCTAGAGAACACATTATTTTAGGAAAGTTTTTAGGGGTTTGTCTCTTTTGGTTTACGTGTATTACGGCATCATTTTTCTTAATTGCGCTTGTTTCACACAGCTTTTCTTTGTCCATATTTTTCGAGTGTATCTTGTTTGCCACTTGTATCATCTCATTAGTTCTCATGATTTCAACATTAATTTCTAATCCAGCTCATACGATGTTTTTTACAATAGTTTTATCTGTCGCTTTACCAGCAATAAGCATTTGGAGCATATTTTCATCTAAGCTATATATTACATGGTTTAAATATATAACCCCATACTATTATATCTATCTAGGAAAGGGCTATATACTGATACTCTTAGCATTTGTCGGCTTGTTTATAACAATCAGCTTGCTTCATTTTAAAAGGAGAGAACTATGATGTATGCAATTGAAACATATAACCTAACTAAGCAATATGGTGATAAAATCGCTGTTAATCATATTAGTTTAAAAGTTTCTTCAGGAGAAATCTTTGGATTTCTAGGTCGAAATGGAGCTGGTAAATCTACTTTTATTAACATGTTAACAGGTATTTCTTTACCTTCTCAAGGAGAGTTTAAACTTCTAGGCAAGCCAATGAGCCAAAAACAAAGAAAGCAAATTGGGGTACTCCCTGACTATTCAACTTTTTATGACCATATGACAGCTTTACAACACTTGCGTTACTTCTCAAAAGTACAAGGAATTAAGCTATCTATAGAAGAAGCTTCTACCTTTCTAAAAAAGGTCGGCCTTTTAGGTTCCCAACATCAAAAGGTAAAGAATTTTTCATTTGGAATGAAAAAGAAATTAGGTATTGCTCAGGCCATTTGTTCCAACCCTACGCTCATTTTTCTGGATGAACCAACTTCAGGAGTCGATATGGAATCCGCACTTTCTATTCATACGCTCATTAAAGAGCTGCAGGCAGAAGGAAAAACTATCTTTATGACCTCACATAATTTACATGAAGTAGAAAAACTATGTACTCGCATAGCCATTATGAAGGACGGCGAGATTGTAACAGAGGGGACCATGGAAGACCTTCGCTCTCAACATCAAAAAAAGAAAAGGGTTGTAATTAAGCATGACCCTTACCCAACAAATCAATCTAAGTCAATTAAGCAACTGTTTCGTACTCTAAGCCCTAAGTTTGAATGTGGACATACGGAGACAACGGTTATGTTAACAAGCAGAAAGAATATTCCGTTTCTCATTCGTGAGCTTACACAATTAGATGTCAATCTTTATAAAGTAGAAGTGGAGGAACCTTCTTTAGAAAATATATTCTTGCAAGAAAACACCTCACCAACTTTACATGTAAACAATTAATAAAAAGCCCCCGCCTTTATCAAAGCGGGGGCTTTACAAGTACTATTCATTAGCTAAAGGCAATGATACTGTTACCAATGTTCCTTTTCCTTTTTCACTCTCAAATTCAATTTCACCTTGGTGACGTTCAATAATTTTAAAACAAACGGCTAGCCCCAGTCCTGTACCTGCTTCTTTGGTTGAATAAAAAGGTGTCCCAACTTGTTCAACTCTCTCTTCACTCATGCCAATTCCTGTATCCCTGAACTGAATAACGGCAAAACCTTCTTCTTCAGCTAATGTTACAATAATCTCACCTTGATTAATTATTGCTTCAATACTATTTTTAATAATATTAATAAATACTTGTTTTAGCTGATTAGGATCTGACATAACGTACAGGTCTCTCTTTGAGTCATAATGAGCAATTAAAGAAATGTTATTAAAATTTGCTTGAGCTTCCATTAAGATTAACACTTGCTTTAACACTTCGTTTAAATTGGTTATCTCAAAAGCTACATGCTGTTTTTTACCTAAAATAAGCATCTCACTAGAAATTAAATTAATTCGATCAATTTCAGCCATCATGATGTCAAGGTAACGTTCATCTACTTGCTTTGTAGCCTGCATGACTTGTACAAATCCTTTTAATGAAGTAAGAGGATTTCTTACCTCATGAGCAACGGCGGCTGCCAGCTGACCAATTACAGACATTTTCTCAGAAGCAATCATAAGCTCTTCATCTCGACGATAATTCGTAATATCCCTGGCAATCATAAATACACCGACAACTTGACTATTAACGACGATTGGTAAAAGTGAACTTCTTAATAAGCGTACTTGCCCTTTTTGATTAATAATCTTTAATTCATACTTAGCACTCTCACCTTTTAAAACATTACGAAAATGTTCATGACAAAGACTTTGATCATCATCAGCGATTAATTCTGAGGTTTTCATCCCTTTTAGCTGTAATCTTGAATAACCTGTTATTTTTTCACCTTGAGGGTTAGTAGAGAGAACTTGCCCTTCTTTACTAATCTCAAATACTGCATCCGGGTTATGTTTAAATAATGATTGATAGTGTTCATGGCTAGTTAGAAGTTCATAATCCTTTTTGGATAACTCATCCTGTGATTGAAGCAAATGATATGCACGACGATAGACTAACCCGTATAGAATAATACCTGTCGCCAACATGAAGAACCAGCCTTTATACTGTTGAAAAAAGATATATAATTCGAACTTATCTTGAGCAAGAATACGAGACAACTTATCAGAAATAAGAATCCATACGGCTCCCGTTATAATGTACATCACTGCAATCTTCAGTGCTGCTTTACGAGCATCTTTTATCAATGTTTATCCACCTATTATTTTTTATAGTTTTGATGTCAGAGCAAAAAGTAATTTACTTTCCATTAAATCTACTTCTTTATCCTTTATGTTAAACGTTTGCAACTAAAAAAACACCTGTTTTTTAGTTGCAAAGTGAAAATATCAGACAATGGCTCCTGGACTACTATGATAGGTAGTTACTTAATATATGTTTTTGCTTCTCATTATAAATGTAAGCGTAAACAGGACGACCAATCGTTCCATATGTCATTCGTTCTCCAAGAACACCAATATCAGTCAAAAACTTTAGATATTTGCGAACTGATACTCTAGAAATACCTGATTTTTCAGCAATATCATCTGTTGAAAAGGCCTCACCATTAATTTCTTCTATTTTTTGGATCACAACTTCAAGGGTACCCGTTGTAAGCCCTTTTGGTAGAGTTTCTGATTCAACTTCATCCGCACTATGTGAAGTGAACAATTCATCCACTTCCTGTTGGTTCATCCTAGACTGTGATTTCATTGTATAGAATTTATTTTTATATGCGAATAATGCTTGTTGAAAACGACTAAACGTAAACGGCTTAATTAAGTATTCAATTGCTCCATTTCGCAATACTTGTTGAATCGTTTTCATGTCAGAAGCAGCTGTTATAGCAATAACGTCCACTTCTTTCTGTTCTTGCCGAATATACGTCAACAGCTCTAAACCATTTTGGCCTGGCATAAAAATATCAAGCAAGATCAAGTCAACGTGCACTTCTTCTAATTGACTGATTGCATCCTTCACGGAATGAGCGACACCTGCCACTGAAAATCCATCAATATCTTCAATATACTTTTGGTTAAACTGCGCTACCATCGGATCGTCTTCTACAATTAAAATGTTAATCATGTTGCTCTACCCTTCCTTTATATATAAGGTTTATTGAAAATGTTGTTCCGCTATTAACAAATGAGTCAATCATTAGCTCACCTTGTAAGGCATCGATGCTTTGTTTCACTAGATATAATCCAAAGCCTCGATTAGCACCCTTTGTTGAAAAACCTTTTTCAAATATCCGAGTAAGCTTATCTGATGACATTCCATAGCCATTATCTGAAACCTCAATTGCCAAACGTTCATTTTCATACTTTAATACTACGCCTACTTTTTTTGATTTTTTATTATCTTTAACGGCATCAATTCCGTTATCTACTAAGTTGCCAATAATGGTAATAAGATGATGTGTAAGCTGTGAATCTTGGGGCTCTGGAATTTGATTAATCACTTCCATGCTTAACTGCACTTGTTCTTCCCTAGCATAGCTCATTTTCCCCATTAAAAAGCCAGCTAATGCTAGATCTTTTATTTGTTTCGTTACCGAATTTACTTCCCCGTACCTGTGATCAACAAGTTCATGGATATATTTTGAAAGTTCATCATGATACCCCATTTGTACCATTCCTAAGATAACATGTAGCTTATTCATAAACTCATGGGACTGAGCACGTAACGCTTCAACATACGTTTTAACACCTGTAAGCTGCTCAGCTAGCACATTCACTTCCGTTTTATCACGAAATGTTGATAAAGCTCCTACCGCTTCGCCATCTACAAGCAGCGGTACGCGGTTTACAACGATTGAAATACCATTGACTACTTGCTCTTCGTCATAATGAGATTCGCCTGTTGACAATACTTCCTCCAATCGTGAGCCTGGCATATAATCAGCAATCTTTAAGCCGATTGGCCGCCCCGATAAGCCCGCTTTTTTAAATAAGCGTACGGCCGATTTATTGGCTAGAGTAATCGTTCCTTCCTTATCAATCGCAAGAACACCCTCTCGAACGGACTGTAACATCATGCTTCTTTCCTCAAGGATTTTAGCAATGTTTGATGGTTCTAAACCGAATAACGTTCGCTTAATATAGGTTGCTAATAGGACAGCACCGATAATTCCAACTAATAATCCGAAAAGAGAACCAATTAAAATGCGTCGATGGTCTTCCTGAACAGCTTGCTCGACCTGAGCTAGCGAAATTCCTACAGCCACCGCACCAATTTGTTCACTGCGTTCATTATAAATAGGTACAAATGCTCTTAACGATTCATCTAACGTTCCTTTTGCAACTGATGTATACCGTTCACCTTGTAAGGCCTTTTTCTCATCTCCACCTTCAAAATGCTCTCCAATTTTAGCTTCATTGGGGTGAGACTGACGAATTCCATCCATATTCATGACTACAATAAACAACACACCTAGCTCTTCTTGAATGGAATTAGTATATGCTTGAATGTCTTCTGAATTTTTTTCTGCTAATCCTTTTCTTACCTCACTGGAGTTTGCAACAATTTTAGCCACATCGGTCGCTTTTTCTGCTTTTTGATTCCGAACGTTTTCCTCCGTTGAGTTACTGACTAACAAATCGGTTAATAATAATGACATTAAAACAACGATACATACAAGTAAAATGATGACTGATCGCAGCTTCATTCTTAATCCTTTGACCATTCGCATCAACCCTTTCTCTTTTTATAGTACACCAAAAAATCCTTATCCACATGTGGATAAGGATTTTTTGAGCAATTTGATGTTTATAACTTAGGACCTTTTCGATATTTAAACCAGCCCATTTTGTAAAAGGCAAAAACCATAACCCCTACCAGACCAATCATAATTCCAAGTACGATAAAGTAATTATATTTACCAGCGAGCTCTGGCATATATGAGAAATTCATTCCATACAAACCTGCGATAAACGTAAGAGGCAAGAAGATAGCTGACATCAGCGTCAGCGTAAACATAATGGAATTCATTCTGTCTGAGTTAATTGACATAAAGCTTTCTCGAATATCATTTGATAAATCTCGACTGGCATTCATGATTTCAATCATATTTAACAAATGATCATAAATATCGTTAAAATAACGCACCTGTTCTTTTTCTTTTAAAGCGTTTGTGGACATAATGCGGTAAATTAAATCACGCATTGGATTTAAAATTCTGCGCATTCGCGATAAATCACTGCGAATGTCATATAGATTTCTCATCAGTTCATCCATTGTTTCATTCTTTGCATTGTCTTCGATATCATCAATTTGATCTTCTAATCGGTAAAGTGTGGGGAAGTATTCATCTACTGTATGATCAAGCAGCTCATAAATAATTTCCCACGGATCATTCTCTACAACGTTTGGGTCCTTCTCTACAAGGTTTGTCACCCTAGCTACGCTTCTTAGCTTATCGACATGATACGTAACGACAAAATTATCTCCAATAAACGCTGACACCTCTAGGTTTTCTAATTCTTCTTTATGTAGCGCATAATATACTAAGAAATAGTGCTCATCATAAATTTCAAATTTTGCTCTTTGACCTTGATTTAAACAATCTTCAACGGCAAGTGGATGAAAATCAAACTTCTCTTCAAGAGCTTGCTGCTCTTGTTCTGTTGGATTATAAAAGTCAATCCAGTACCAGTCAATTGAAGGGTGAGCCTGCAATTCGTCAATTGTTAAATTGGTCAAAAGCTCTTCTTTTGTTTTGGCTAAAATTTTAATCATATGAAAACCTCTATTAGTTCTTTGTGAACATTACTCATTACTTTTTACCTTCAGTACTGATATTACCCTGCTTTTATTGCATTCAAACATGCTAGCACCTTCCAAATAATTCAATTAAAAAAGTGGCACCCATTGAATGGTACCACTTTTCTGCATGACATCATTTAGAGAATTCATCTTTGACTTTTTGCAAGAGCTCTTTATTTGTTAGCAAGTCATATCCTGTTAACGCCATGGTTTTTGCCCCTAGAATAAGCGCTTCTTGTCCTTGTGGACTAAGAGCCGCTTCTCTAAATTCATGAGTATGACAAACAAAATATTCGTCACATATCTTAATGTATGGATGAATTGAAGGCACCACTTGGCTCACATTCCCCATGTCTAGTGAACCATGATCGCCTTGATCTTCAAAAATTTCTTCCGTTGACACGCCTAGCATCTGTAGATTTTGTGTATAAGCTGTTGATAATACTTCATTTGTCACCATATCATCATATGAAAATTCATAGTTTGAAATTTCCAATCGTGCTCCTGTGGATAAAGCTGCACCTTGTGCACAAGCTTTTACTCGCTCTGTTACCTCATTAACATACTTTCTATTAGATGCTCGCACATAGAATTGCGCTGTAGCATAGTCGGGTACAATATTAGCAGCCTTGCCTCCTTCAGGGATAACACCATGGATTCTGACATCTGGCTTCACATGCTGACGAAGAGCATTGATTCCATTAAATGTTTGAATAACTGCATCTAGCGCATTGATTCCTTCATGAGGTGCTGCTGCTGCATGTGCTGATTTTCCGAAAAACTCGAATTGAATAGCGTCCATTGCTAGTGATCTACCGCTTTTTTGGTGGCAATAATATGGATGAACCATCATAGCTGCGTCTAGATGGTTAAAAACACCCGCATCTGCCATCGTTACTTTACCACCCGTTGTTTCTTCTGCAGGTGTCCCGTATACATATACTTTACCGCCTGTCTCACTCAAAACTTTGCTCAATCCAATCGCTGCTGCAATGGCCATTGTACCAATCAAGTTATGGCCACAAGCATGTCCTAGTCCCGGTAGCGCATCGTATTCTGCCATAAAGCCAATTGACGGTCCTGGCTTATGACTATCATACACAGCCGTAAAAGCAGTAGCTAAATCACACGTCCCTATTTCCACCTCAAAATTATGCTTAGCTAACTCATTTGTGAGTGCTGTACAAGCTTTTACTTCTTCATGGCCAAGTTCCGGGTTATTTCCAATATATTGACTAATATCATAAAATGTTTGCTGTAACTCATCGATTGCTGAAATAATATTTTCCTTCATCACGCATTCCTCTTTCCTTTAGCCTCATTAAATATAAATACATACGATTTTATTATACATGTCATTCTAATGAAAAAAGCTCACTTTTTCAAAGATTGAAAAAGTGAGCTTGAAATTATGAAACTTGATTTTCATCTTTTTTGTATTCAGTTTCCCAGTAGTCTGCATTTTTGATTCCAAGCTTAACCGGATCAAATACCGGATCTAGCCCTTGCTTTTTCTGAGCTTCATAGTCTTTTAACGCCACAAGCGCTGGTTTTGCTAAAATTAAAATAGCTATTAAATTCAACCATACCATGATTCCTAGACCTGCGTCGCCAAGAGCCCAAGCAATATCAGCTGTTTTAACTGCTCCGTAAAATGTTGCACCTAATAATACAAACTTTAATACCAACATAGCCCACTTACCATTTTTTCCTCTTGTTAAATATGCAATGTTTGTTTCAGCGATATAGTAGTACGCCATAATCGTTGTAAATGCAAAGAAAAATAGTGCGATTGCTACAAACCCAGCTCCAAATCCAGGAATAAAGGAATCAATTGCTGCCTGTGTATATCCAGGACCTGCTTCTACACCTTCTAAATTTGAAACGATAAATGCACCATCGGGTGATTGTGTGTTATACATCCCCGTAAATAAAATCATAAACGCTGTTGCTGAACAAACTAGTAATGTATCGATATAAACGGAAAACGCTTGAACAAGACCTTGTTTCACTGGGTGAGATACCTCAGCTGCAGCTGCAGCGTGAGGGCCTGTTCCTTGCCCTGCTTCGTTGGAATAAATTCCACGCTTAACTCCCCATGAAACAGCTAAACCAACAATTCCACCAAAAGCTGACTCTAGTGCAAAAGCACTCTTGAAGATTAACGAAAGAACTGCTGGTAATTCAGTAATATTAATTGCAATAATAACTAAAGAAAGTGCGATATAAGCTAAAGCCATAAACGGCACAATAATTTGAGCTACTCCCGCGATGCGCTTAACTCCACCAAAGATAATCCCAGCTAATAAAATAATTAAGCCGATAGCTGTTACCGTTGGGCTAATGCTAAATGCATTATCTAGGCCTGCTGCGATAGAGTTAGATTGAACTCCAGGCATTAAGATGCTCATCGCTACCAGTGCTGCAATCGCAAAGATAACACCATACCATTTCATTCCAGTTCCTTTTTCAATATAGTAAGCTGGCCCCCCTCGATATTGTCCATCTTGCTTTACCTTATAAATTTGTGCCAGTGTTGATTCGATAAATGCACTTGAAGCACCAATGAAAGCTACGGCCCACATCCAAAACACTGCGCCCGGTCCACCGAACGTAATGGCTGTTGCTACCCCTGCAATGTTACCTGTACCCACACGCCCAGATAATGCTAATGCTAGTGCTTGGAAAGATGATACCCCTGCTTTTGAACTCTTTCCTTGAAACATGAGCTTAACCATTTCCTTTAGATGTCTAACCTGTAAAAAGCGAGTGAGAATGGAAAATAAAAGCCCGATCGCAAGACAACTATAGATAACCGGTGTACTCCATAGTACGTTATTTAAGCTTGCAACAAACTGTTCCAATAAAAATCCCCCTTATAACTTGCTAATTTTCTGTTTTTTTAAAATTATAAGTTATATTGTTTATTTTAACAATATAACTTTGATTATTTATTTTAAATTTAGTTATTTTATACAAAAATAAATAGTTTTTATAGATTCTATAACTATCTTTCATAAAAAGAAAGCGATATCATTTTTTTATAACTCTACGCATATTTTTATTCTCACGCCAGTTCTCTAAGAGAAACAAGCACCAAAGTTCCATTTTTTCATAAGTTGAGAGAAAAACGTTTATTAGAGAAAGTGGGCTTAAATATGAAAATTGAACCTTTGTTTTATCGACCGCTTGCCCTAGATCTTCTTTATATGTGTGTACTAAGCTATCAACAATATCAGCAAGCAGGTACGTTCGAGGTCCCAAAAGGGTATCAATTTATTAAAGCATTCCAAGCATCTGTCCTTGGAAAAAAAGAGTGGTTTGGGTTTATTTTAGAATCAGATGAGGCAATTGTTATTGCGTTTCGAGGAACCCAATCAGAAGCAAATTGGATTGCAGATGCTCAAATCCACCAGCGGCCTTACCCTTATACACAAAATGCAGGCCTTGTTCATGAAGGATTTTTAAACATTTATGAATCATGTCGAGATGAGATACTGTCCACGTACGCTACCTTACCAGCCAAGCCTCTTTATATTACCGGACACAGTCTTGGGGCTGCCCTCGCTACGCTGCATGCTCTTGATGTTGTGACCAACACAAATTTCCCAGGCGTCACCATGTACAACTACGCATCTCCACGAGTTGGAGATTTAAACTTTGTTCGTACTTATACAAGCTTAGTACCTGAGAGCCGATCGTTTATCAATACAACGGATATCGTCCCAAAACTTCCTCCTAAAGTATTTTATAACCCGTATACAAAAGAAACGATGTACTATGCAGATGACCCTTTAAAATTGTTATTTACGATTCAAGGGGGAAGTACGGTAGAAAATCATAGTCCTAAAACCTATAGCGTGGGTATCTGGACGATGTCTGATTATCCGATTCTTTCTCCAAATTAAAAAAGCAGGTGGAAGCACCTGCTTTTAGTTCATTTCTGCCTTTAACTCTTCAATCTGTAAAAGATGTCTCTTTTCATGATAACCTACAAACTCAATCCACTGAGCTAAATCCATATCACCAAAGATTGGATGAGGGAACGACTTTTTCTGTAGTTCCTCTGTCGCTACACGTTTAGTAATATCTTCTAGCTTCGTACGCGATGTTGCAAGCTTCATCTTCATTTCCTCTAACGTCTGTGGTTCTTCTGAAGGAGTGACCTGTGGAGGTGCAGGTACTTTCCGAGAACGATCCGTTGTTAAATGAAACGGCTTCTTTTGTGCTGACTTGTCCTCTCCATTTTGCAACTGATAATACACGCGAGCTACAATCATCTCTTCCATTAGATACAAGTGTTCTAATACCTGCATAATACTCCATTTTTCTTCTGATACTTTTTGATTTAATTCTTCATATGACAAAGTTGAAACAGTTTCTAGTAGTTCTTCACGAAAGGCTTGATTCGTATTCATAATGTCACTCCTTTATTATCTTTTTTTTATCGTATCAAATATTACTTTGTTCGAAAAATAATATCCTTTACCACAAAAATATTTTTAAAATCAAAAACATATCCTTGACTTTTAAACTAACATTGCGTAGAATTATGATTCTAACTTCAAAAAGAAGTAACTTGAGAGGATGTATTGTAAAATGCAAGGTAAAAATACTGGCATTCTACACATGTTTTTAAAAACAACTTACTCACACTGGATCGGCTTCGGAGCCGTAAGGATGCAAGAGAGGTAGGGCTTGCGTCGTTTAGGTTAAACGATCGTGTGGAATTGATGAACCGCGGCAATGGATAAATCCATATGAGCAGACACAATCAATGCTAATTGTGTCCCAAACAGCAGAGAAAATTTAAATCCTTATTAGTATGGGTTTAATCATAAAATGAATTTGTTTTTACACTTGCACAAAGGCAAGTTACTTAATATGAAAGCTAAAAAAGCGAGCAGGGATTTCCTTGCTCGCTTTTTTCATTTGAATAAATAGTTTTTACTTACCTCTTATTTCTCCGCTAAAACGTCCGCAAATGCTTTTGCATACGGTGGTAAATCTGGTGGACGACGACTTGAGATAATGTGGCCATCAACTACAACTGCTTCGTCATGCCAGATAGCACCAGCATTCTCCATATCATCTTTAATACCAGGCGTACTTGTAACGTTACGGCCTTTTAAAATCTTCGCTGAAATCAATACCCAGCCAGCATGACAAATTTGGCCAATTGGCTTCTTGTGCTCGTCCATATGTTGAACCATTTCAATAACTTCTGGATAGCGGCGCAGTTTATCTGGCGCCCATCCTCCTGGTACTAAGATGGCATCATAATCGTTTGCTTTCACATCGGAAAACGCATAGTCGGACACAGCAGGCACTCCGTATTTTCCTTTATATGTTTCCTTAGCCTTTTCACCAACTAAATGCACCTCAGCTCCTTCTTCACGAAGTCGCATGACAGGATACCATAACTCTAAGTCTTCAAAGTCTTCGCTTACAAGCGCAATTACTTTTTTATTTTCTAAACGCATCTCGACACCTCCACTGTTCAGTATAGCATGTTCTGATTACCCCTTGAAAATGTAAGCTTCTAGTGTGAAAGTGTATTCGACGCGGATTGATTCTTTCTTTTCGATAAAATCCAAACCGTTAGAGCCATCAATACAATTGCAAGTAAGAGCGTTGCAACATGACCGAAAATACCAGCAATTAAAAAAGCTATAAATGCTGAACCTGCATTTACTAGTGCATATGGAAGCTGTGTTTTGACATGATCAATATGGTCACAGCCCGCTCCAGTAGAAGAAAGCACAGTTGTATCTGAAATTGGGGAACAGTGATCTCCAAACATACCTCCCGATAGAACAGCACCAATGCAAACAAGCAGTGGAGCATCAAGCTGAACGGCCATCGGAATTGCTAGCGGCATCATAATCGCAAACGTTCCCCATGATGTTCCAGAAGCAAGTGACATGACTGCCCCAATGGCAAATAGTAAAGCTGGAATTAGAAAAACTGGCAAATTGCCATCAATAACTTCCACTATATAATTAGCTGTTCCCATTTCCTTCATTACCGTTCCAAGCGCCCAAGCTAATACTAACGTCGCTGCCACAACCATCATTTTTTGCATACCTTGAAAATAAATATCCATCGTTTCAGCAAATTTTTTCACTTTTGAAATGACCAAAAATCCAATTAGCGTAACAGAAGCAAATAAGTACCCCGTCGTTAACGCTATACGAAACGCACTACCCTCCACTTGTTTAAAAGGAAAGCCTAACGAAATCAAAATTCCAAACAGCGTGATAAACAAAACTAGCAAAGGAACAATAATAAAACTCGCCTTGCTCTTTGTCTGCTGAATTTCGTTCATTGCTTCTGATTTTCGCAGTGGAATCGATGTATCCCAATATAGCTTGCCGGTTGTTTGTACTCTCTCTTCTGCTTTCTTCATTGGTCCAATATCAAGCTTTGTCATAACTACCAAAGGTACCATAATAACCGTTAAGATTGAATAAAATTGGAATGGAATAGCTCCCACAAAAGCTTCCCAGTCTGTCATACTTGTTACGTTTGAAGCGTCAAATTCTTTTTGAATAAGTCCCATAATATACACGCCCCAACCGATAAACGGAATTAAAACAGCAACCGGGGACGACGTTGAATCAATAATCCATGCAAGTTTCTCACGTGAAATCTTCATCTTATCAAATACTTTTTCAAAAACTGGTCCTACAATTAAGGGTGTGCCCAAATCTGAGAAAAAGATTAAAATACCGCCTAGCCAAGCTGACACTTGGGTCTTCACACGCGTATTTAACACATGTATGACCTTTTCTGCAAAAGCACCTGCTCCTCCAGATTTCTCTACAAGCGCTACAAATCCACCGATAAACACAAGTAATACTAACACCCCAGCGTTATAACTATCCGTTAACTGAACGAATAAGTAATCACCAATGAATGTTTGAACTGATGCAATTGGTGCTCCTTTTTGTAAAATAACAATCCCGGATAAGGCACCCATGAATAAAGATAAAATAACATTTTTACTAATAAGTGCAAGAACAACAGCTATAAAAGCTGGTATTAACGAAATCCAACCCATGTGTTCCATAAAAAATCCTCCTATATTAATGAATAAATATATAATTATATTAATTATTATTCATTAATAAAAGATATAAATCAACCTTTATTTGAAAATCTATTACTATTTTATTAAAAACAGCTTGCCACTTCTTTTCATGCTATAATGTACGCAATTACATACTACTGTTAAGGAGGCCTATCGTGAGCAAAGGAAAGATTTTAATTGTTGAAGATGAAAAGAAAATTGCAAGACTTATTCAACTTGAACTGGAATATGAAGGATACGAAACTGCCACTGCTCATACCGGTGCAGACGGGCTGTCGTTATTTCAAGGTCAACAATTTGACTTACTCATCCTTGACGTCATGCTTCCAGGATTAAGTGGGCTTGAAGTATTAAGAAGAATACGAGCAAACAACCAGTTCATCCCAGTTATTTTACTAACAGCTCGCGATTCACTTCCTGATAAAATTAGCGGCCTTGATTTAGGAGCAAACGATTATATGACAAAGCCATTTGAAATTGAAGAATTGCTCGCCCGAATTCGCGTCTGGCTTCGTCATCAGTCTACTACCGTTGAAGAAAGTTCAATTCTTCAAATTGGCGACTTAACCGTTGACGAAAAAACACGGATAGTCATAAGAGAAGGAAATACCATTGAACTCACGCCAAGGGAATACGATTTACTTGTTTACTTATTAAAAAATAAAAATCAAGTTCTTAGTCGAGAGCAACTTCTGACAAATGTGTGGGGATTTGATTATTATGGAGATACAAACGTAATAGATGTGTATATTCGCTATCTTCGCAAAAAAATTGATGCACCTTATTCAAACCCTTACCTTCATACGGTACGTGGCGTTGGCTACATGCTAAAGGAATAAATAAGATGAAGCTAAAAACGAAAATTACGTTATTTACAACGCTCCTTCTTATCCTGTTGCTTCTTGTAACCAATAGCTCAATCTATTTTATCTTTAAAAAAACCATGACAGACCATGCCATAGAACGCTTAGATAGCCAAGTTAATGATATTGCAGAAGGCTTTAACAGAAGTGGCTCAACCGCTGTTGAACCTCGAAATTTATTCAATGCTTATGTTCCTTTAAACGGGATGATTCGCATTATTGATGAAAATAACAAAACCTTACTAACAACTTTAAAGGATGAGCTATCGCTTCGTAGTTTAAACGCAACCTATCGAACAAACGAACACACTGATGTTACACAGAAATCAGGCGCCATTTATGCAAGTGCATCAATGCCTATTATCTGGACAAACGGTAATGTTGTGAGCCTGGAACTTACCGAGCGATTAGTGGATGTTGAGCAGTCTTTAAGTATTTTACGTATCATTCTAATTGTCGCTTCTTTTATCATTTTAGTTCCAACCGTTATTGGTGGTCGCTTTTTAAGCAAAGTGGTTTTACAGCCAATTCAATCACTTATTCATACAATGGAAGATATTCAAACCTCACGTACCTTTAAACGAATTGCAACGAAGTCATCCTCTAAAGATGAACTTGATCAAATGGCTAGTACGTTTAACAATATGATGGATTTACTTGAAGAAAACTATAAAAAGCAGGAGCAGTTCGTATCCGATGCTTCTCATGAGTTAAAAACACCGCTTACAGTTATTGAAAGCTATGCCAATATGCTCAAGCGCTGGGGAATGAAGCGGCCTGATATACTGGAAGAAGCCGTTGAATCTATTCACTCAGAGTCAATTCGAATGAAAGCTTTAACCGAGCAAATGCTTGTCTTAGCAAAAGATGACTCCCAGCTGGAATTACACATACAGCCCACTGATATTAACACCCTATGTATTGAAACCGGTCGTAGTCTGCAGCAAGCATTCCAGCGAACGATTCATGTAAAGCCTTCAATGCATTCGATTCAAGTTAGTAGTGATGAACAAAAGCTTAAGCAGCTTCTTTATATTTTATTAGATAATGCAATTAAATATAGTGAAGAGTCAGTAGAATTAATCGTCAACGCAGCAGATAAAACATGCCTTATTACCATAATAGATCATGGAATTGGCATTCCAAAAGAAGACTTGACACACGTTTATGAACGCTTTTTTCGTGTTGATAAAGCAAGAAGTCGAGAAACTGGCGGTTCTGGTCTAGGTCTAGCTATTGCATCAAAAATTGTTAAAGCACACCAAGGTACCATTGAGATTGAAAGTGAAGAAGAAAAAGGCACAACTGTACAAATCCGCTTACCAATTCATTTCTCATGAAATTTTAATCTTATTTTAACTTCATTATCATAAACCAATGAGATAATCAGCTGGAGGTGATACTATGAAACGAACACTGATTATGGTTTTAATCGCGCTTGCTGTGGCCATCGGAATTTGGTACTGGGTAACAGCTTTAAACAATACCAGTGCTTCTTCTTTATCAGAAAGCGACGTACAAAGCCTCGTTAAGCAAAAATACGAAGGTCAGATTGATCGAATACAAAAAGTAGACAATCAGTTTCACGTACAGCTTACCAATCAAAACAATACGTATGAAATCATGGTTGATAGAGCTTCTGGTGACATTATCGACTTTTCAAAAGTCAGTGAATCAACGAACGAAGAGAAACCTCGTGCACAGCTCACTCAGGAGCAAGCAAAAAAGAAAGCAGCGGAACGTGTACAAGGTACTGTGGAAAACGTAAAAGAAAGCAATGACCACTATGATATAACAATTAAGAATAATGGCGGCACTCATATTGTGAAAGTCAATCGTTCAGATGGTTCAATCGCAAACGTCTCTACTGCTCAGGAAAATGAACAGTTAACCACTCTTATCAGCAAAGAAGGAGCCAAAAAAATTGCGCTAGAAAAAGTAAAGGGCACCATTTCATCGGTGGAGCTAGAAGATGATGACGATGAGCTTTTATATGAAGTAGAAATTGATCAAAGCCCAAGTGAAGAAGCAACTGTACTTATCGATGCCTATTCTGGTGAAATCGTATCAATTCAGTTTGAGACAGACGATGATTAAAGGCTTATCCTGCTAGTTCTGTAGCACGGATAAGCTTTTTTCTATGAATTATGAGAGCATTTCCTCAAAAACTATCCGATTTCTCATCAAATTCTAATCTTTCTCTCCTTTTCCTTTAATCTTCGCTGGATAAGATAAGGATGTAAACAAAACAAGGAGGTTATTGATTATGAAACTTGCGGCAACGTTATTAACGGGAACTTTAGTTTTAGGTGGATTAGGCGCTGGTGCTTACGCTATGACAGATAAACAGCCTTTACAATCCGTATCGGCCAACTCAACAACGATTTCAGAAGAGCAAGCAAAAGAAATTGCGCTAGAACAAACAAATGGTGGTAACATTACAAAGATGAGCGTAGATACAGATGATAGAACGAAAAAATATGAATTTGAAATTATAAATGGTGAGTGGGAATACGATGTAGACGTTGATTTTAACTCTGGAAAAGTAGTAGAGTTTGATCAAGAACGCTTAGATAGCGATGATGACGATGACCGTGATGGCGAGATAAGCATTGAAGAAGCTAAGTTCTCATTAGAGGAAGCAACAAAAGTAGCACTAAAAGAGCAAGCTGGAACCATTGTTGAAACAGAGTTAGACCGCGACGATCACCAGCTGCGCTATGAGATTGAAATTCACACTGAGGATAACCGTGAAGTCAATGTTGATATTGACGCTATTAACGGAAAAGTATTAAAGGTTGAGTGGGACGATTAATCCCTCTTTTATATAGAAGCGCGCTTAGCTTTATTCTAAGCGCGTTATTTTATATCTTCAGGCCTTAATTGAAAATGAGGATAATCCTTAAATCCTTGCCAGTCTCCTCCCCACTCAAAGCCAAGTTTTTTACCAATTTCAGCTACTTCCATCCAGTCAGATTTACCATTACCATTGCCGTCGTACTCCATGTCCCAAATAATATCGCCATTATCGACTCGCAACGCAAAATCAATCGCTAAACCGTAGTTATGATAAGATTCGCCACCTTTTGAGTACGTGACAATCTGCCCTTCGGTCGTTCGGCCACGGGCATAAAGTTCGTCTTGTTCTTCAAATGAGCGAAAGCCATCCGTAATGACAACATCTATTCCCTGTGCTTTTGCTTTTTCGATAAGCTGATCTCTTTTTTCAGCTACATCGGGATGAAGGTCTGTTGCGTCTTTAAACTCACTTAAACTGGGACCAAAAGGAGAAATAGGCCAATTTTTTTGAACAAAAAAGATTAATCCATACGCAATAATGCCGATTAATAGCAACTTAAGAATTGTCTCTACCGCATTCATGTTTTTATTTATGCTCCTTGCCTATACATGTAATAAATTAAGAATAAGCATAGTATACTCAGCAACGAATGAAAAGAAATTCACTCTTGGAAATATGCTCCTCTCATCTTTTTTAAATCTTTTTGCTACTTTCACCATTTTTTCACTATTGCTGGTTACATTATCAAATGTGAACAACATACTTCTCATATGTTGTTCCTTCATCGGGGAACTTAACATAAAAAGGAGTGAAAAAAATGAACAAGAAGTGGCTCGGCTATGTGTTGGCCAGCAGTTTAACTCTCGGCGCAGTAGCAGCGGTAAACACACCTGTGTTTGCGGCAACAAAAGACAATGTGGGCGAAAATACAATCGTTCAGCGAACAAATCACTACAAAGAAGACGTTCAGCTAGATGCCCAAACGCAAGAAAAAGTGGATGTAGTTATGAACGAGGCAAAAACAAAATTAGAAAAGCTCGGTGTGGTATTTCCCGAGAAAAAAGATCACCCTTTCCACAACTTAACGAAAGAGCAAAAAGAACAGTTTCACAACATTATGGAACAAGTAAAAGATGGTTCTTTAACAAAAGAAGAAGCCTATACTAAGTTAAAAGAGCAAGGTATTAACCTACCTAAAAAAATGCATAAACACCCGCTTTCTAATTTAACTGAAGAGCAAAAAGAGCAAGCGAAAAAGATTATGAATCAAATTAAAGAAGGTTCTATTACGAAAAAAGAAGGTATTGAAAAGCTTAAAGAGCTTGGAATCACTTTCCCAGAACGTGAAGGGCATCTATTACAAGGATTAACAGATGAACAGAAAGTAGAAGCAAGAGCAATTTTACAAGAAACAAAAGAGAAAGTAGAAGATTTAGGTGGAAACTTTCATCATGAAAAGCATAAGCATTTTGTCCAATCGTAAAAACAGAGGCTGATTAAGCCTCTGTTTTTTACATCATTAAGGACCGTACGATCTCTTGGGCTGAGCACTCTTTTACTTTATTGTGACCAATACCCGCCCAAAGGGAAAGATAATTTGCCTCCCCTTGCTTAGCAGCCTTTTTCCGAAGCGGCTGGGTCATATAGTGAACGTGCGGATAGGCTGCTGGAGCGGAGTCAGTATGGGAAAGCAAAAATGTATTTGCCAAACCTCTAGCACGCCTGCCTGTAAAAGCTCGGGTAATGGCCGTCTCTTTGTACGTTTTATTTAATAATGCTTTCTTATAGGTAGAGTTCGCCCCACTTTCCTTACAACAAAGAAAAGCTGTTCCTATTTGAACGGCACTAGCCCCAGCATTCAATACTACCTCTACACCATCTTTGTCCATAATTCCACCGGCAGCAATAAGCGGCAAGCTAGACTGCTTTTTTACAAGATCTATGAGCTCTAAAATTCCATAGTCTTCTTCTTTGCCTTTTTGATTGTTAAAGCTTCCGCGATGGCCACCCGCTTCAATCCCCTGCAAGCAAAGTGCATCCGCCCCTGCTTCAGCTGCCAGCTTGGCTTCTTTTGGTGTTGTTATCGTTACGATAACGACGGTTCCTTTCTTCTGCAATGTTCGAATAACATTTTTTTCTGGACAGCCAAACGTAAAACTAACTAATGGAACAGGATGATTTGCTAAGAGCATAAGTTTATCCTTCCATTCATCGTCATGGTATCTTGGAACACCTATTTCTTCCTGCAACGTAACTGCCGTACTTTTTATACGCTCTTCATACTGTTTGAGGTCATAGTTTCCTTCTTCTTCTGGTACAAATAAATTAACGCCAAATACACCGGGTTGTTGCTTTTGCAGCTGTTCTATTTCTTCTTTTAAAGCAGATGTTGTTTTATAACCTCCGGCAAGAAAGCCCACTCCTCCAGCTTTGCAAACAGCAGCAGCCAGCTTAGGTGTAGATATTCCTCCTGCCATCGGTGCTTGAATTAATGGATATTTGCTGTTAAACATTAATCATTTCACCCTCTCTCTAACGTTATACTCTCCATGTTCTTTACTATCCTCTACGTTTCCTGTTGATAAACAAAAAAACCTATCTGCTTAAGCAGATAGGTTTTTCA
Organism: Priestia sp. GS2; assembly: GCF_036409025.1. NCBI lineage: Bacteria > Bacillati > Bacillota > Bacilli > Caryophanales > Bacillaceae > Priestia > Priestia sp. GS2. The sequence continues at coordinate 219,225 of NZ_JAZGJX010000002.1, forward strand.
AACAACAAGTTAATTTATACATTTAAAAACTTTACGCAAACCGCGTATGGTACATCAACAATTGAGTCTACGAACGTTAACTTGCCAGTTTCTTCATTTCGTTCAAACAACACTAAGTTTCCAGTCTCTTGATTAGATGCCACAATAAATTTTTCCGTTGGATCTAATACGAAATCACGTGGCCAGTCTCCTTTTGTATCCGTCCACTCAACAAACGTAAGTTCATGGCCGTCGTTACTAACAGCAAACGTTGCAATAGTATTATGCCCACGGTTTCCAGCATAGACGAAACGGCCATCTGATGAGATATGAACCGCACTTCCTTGGCTATTTTCAGTAAAATCTGCTGGTAAAGTTGCAATTGCTTGTAGTTGTGTAAAGCTCCCATCTTGAGCGTTATATTCTAACACTAACACTTCATTGCTTAGCTCTGTCATCACATACGCATACTTGCCATTTGGATGGAACGTTAAATGTCTTGGTCCAGCGCCAGGTGATGTGTTAAACGTTTGAGCTTTTGTTAATTTCCCTTCTTTTCCAACAGCATACGTGATGATTTCATCTGTGCCAAGATCCACCGCTACAGCGTACTTACCGTCTGGCGTAAAATCTGAATAGTGAGCGTGTGGTTTTTCTTGACGATCTTTGTTCGGGCCTTCTCCTTCATGTTGCATAACTGAAGCAGCTGGCCACACTTCTCCGCTTTGAGAAGAAGTTACGTATGATTCAATACTTCCTCGATGGTAATTAGCAGTTAACACCTGGTCATTGTTATCGTTAACTGCCACATAACACGGTGAAGGTCCTTCAAGCATTTGGTTATTAATAAATGTTAAATCGCCGTTTTCAGGATTGATTTTGTAAGAAGCTACGCCTCCTTTATCTCCCTCTTTTACAACAGCATATAAGTATTCATTGTTCTTGCTAATATTCACATATGTAGGGTTATCAATTTTAGCTACTGCTCGTACATCCCTTAATTCCTTTTTCTCTGCATCAAATGTAAATGTGTAAACTCCTTCACTTGAACCTTTTGTATACGTTCCAACGTAACCGATAAACGTTTTTCCTCGAGTCATCGCTGCATACCCTCCTAAATTATTGATTCTATCTTTTAACTATATCATAACTATAGCGCAAGTCTCATTTTTACTCTCCCCTGAATGGTCTTTTTACAAACATGAAATCAAGCGGGTTTCTTGCTTTTTTAGTTTAGGGAGCGTTATCATAAAATTTGGATTAAACTTAGTTTGGATTTTTAAATCCATTTTAGATATAGAGAATATACACTCAAAAGGAGGAGTTTACTTGATTTCATTAAAAAGTGAACGCGAAATCAACTTAATGCATGAAGCAGGTAAGTTATTAGCTCAATGTCATAAAGAGATTGAACAAATGATTAAACCAGGTATTACAACGCATCAAATTGATCAATTTGTTGAAAGCTTTTTAGAAAAACACGGTGCTACGCCAGAGCAAAAGGGATATAAAGGATACCAGTTCGCCACATGTGCATCGTTGAACGATGAGATTTGTCACGGCTTTCCAACGAAGCAACCTCTAAAAAATGGAGATATTGTGACTATCGATATGGTGGTTAACTTAAATGGTGCTTTAGCCGATTCAGCATGGACTCATAAGGTGGGGGAAATCTCTGATGAAGCAAAGCGCTTGATGGATGTAACGTACAACGCATTATATAAAGGTATAGAGCAAGCACAGGTAGGAAATCGCACAGGTGATATTGGGTATGCTATCCAATCTTATGTGGAAGGAGAAGGCTTTTCCGTTGTTCGTGACTTTACTGGACACGGCATTGGTAACACAATGCATGAGGAACCAACCATTTTTCACTATGGCAAACCTGGGAAAGGACCTCGTTTAAAAGAAGGAATGGTTATTACAATTGAACCAATGGTAAACGTAGGAACTTGGCAATCCAAAATGGATAAAAACGGATGGACAGCGCGTACAACAGATGGAAAACTATCTGCGCAGTACGAGCATACCATTGCAATTACGAAAGAGGGGCCGGTTATTTTAACCGAACAATAAATTAAAAGACTGCCTGAACATCAGGCAGTCTTTTAATTTATTGGCAACGTCAGCATAAACGTTGTTCCTTTTTCAGATGTTTCCACTAATTCAATATCTCCACCGTGATTTTGAAGAATTGTCTTTACAATGGTCAAACCTAATCCCGTGCCGTTTTCCTTCGATGTATTAAACGGATGAAAGATATTCTTTTGAACCTCTTCTGGGATGCCCGTGCCACTATCTTTTAGATAAATGCAGTATTGATTTCTCTTCACCATTCCGGTGATTTCCATCCTACCGGCCCCGTTCATAGCTTCTAAGCTATTTCGTAGCAAATTATGAACCACTTGCTTTATTTGTTTATCATCAATCCAAACCATTGCTTTTTCCATCTGTACTTGAATCATAAAGGATTGATTATTAGCGGTAATAAACGAAATAATCTCTTCTAATACATAATCAATTCTCTTTGCTTTCATAACGGGTGCTCCTGGTTTTGCAAGCATCAGCATTTCTTCTACAATTGAATTGATTCGCTCAAGCTCTTTAAGCAATAGCTCAACCTGAAACGATTTTCGATCCTCTATAGAAAGCCCGTGGTTCATAAGTGATAAAAAGCCATGAATAACCGCTAGTGGATTACGAATTTCATGAGCTGCTCCTGCAGCTAATTCTCCTACTAATGCTAGTTTCTCTGATTGATGCATTCGACGTTCTAACTGCTGCGTATCAGTGATATCAATGAAGTGAAAAATCCGACCGACCACATTGTTTTCATCATTCACTAGCTGTGATTGAGAAACCAGCAGGCAGCGTTCTTCTTGGTTTAGCTGGTACGTTACTTTTTGATGTCTTTTTACTTTTTTCTCACGTAAAATACGCCAAAATGCTTCGTTCTCGTTTCCTTCATAATGTAAAGCATGCTGAACATCGCTTAAGCTAATCATTAACATCTTTTTTACTGCTCCATTTAAGAAAAGATGATTATTGTAATGATCAACTGTAATAATACCCACAGGCAATGAGTTTAATATTTGCTCACGGTATGTCTTCTCTGACGTTATCTTATGAAAAGACTCAGAAAGATTTTGAGACATCTTGTTGATTGATTTGCTTAGTCTAAGAAACTCGACTTGCTGCTCTTCTTCTAGTCGTAATCCGTATTCACCATCAGCAATCCGATTGACTCGTGCAGTCATGCTTTCCACAGGTTTGGTCAACATTCTGCTCATACGGTAGGAAATAAAAATTGACAAGAATACAATGACAACCATTGAAATTAATAATCCAATTAGTGCATTCCGAATAATAAGCGGCAAATCACTAGACAGTTCACCTAAGGAATTTGATACATCTTTCTTTTGATCATGAATCTCGCCTTGTACTTTATATAGCTGAGGCAAATAAACCTCTTCAAGATAAGTAGCAACTGCTTCTTGATCTCCGTAATCAATTAACCCTGCAACATTATTATTCATTTGAAAATCGAGCAGTTCAATTTGCTCTTTCAATTGTTGGAGCGATGCTGGAAAAGCCAATTTATCATTTTCTACTTTGCTTATTGCGTGATTACCATATTGCTTATATTCTGTTACTACGCTTGTACAGCAATTATCTCTTTCTAGATTGTTTGAAACAATATATTGCTTAACATGAAGCTCTTCATCCCAATGAGAAAGCCAAACTAACTCTGGAATTTCTTCATTTTTTAATCTTTGGCTAACATGACTCAAATCATCGATTGAATATACAAAAATAAACGACAGGCTGCTCAACAACAAGGCAATAACCAAGAGTGAACTCAGGATTTTACTCCGAAACGAAAGCTTACTTATCACATTCTTCATAATCATCTCTTTCTTTGTATACTTTCTATATTGCTAGCTTCCTGCTACTATTCTTCTATGCTATTCTCGATTGCTCTCTTCTCTTTTTCTGTGTACATAGGACCAAAAGGAGCAAGTCGGTACACACCATCATTCTCATCTAATACGACCATGCCTGATGGTAAACCGCTTTCGCTAAAATAATCCTTCATAATGGAGCTATAAGACTCTGGTACATCATTAATAACGCTTGTTAGTACTTGATTCTCCCCCATATACGATTGATCATCAAGATAACCTATGACATAAATTCCTTTTTCTTTAGCTGTACTAATAATATCTCGATTATATGAATTTCCTTTAGCATAAATGACGTCGACTCCTTGGTCTACTAATTCATTCATTAACTCAACAGCCTTTTTACTATCATCTCGGCTATTTACCACTCGGTAAAAGAATTCAATATCCTCATCCACCGTCATCAATCCATTTTCAAAGCCTTTGTTTTTCTCACGAGCTTCAAATGCATCGATAAGGCCTACCTTGTTACTACTTGTTTTAAAACTAGCCGCAACTCCTGCTTCATATTCAGTTTGATATTGATCAAACGTATAGACTGTTTGGTTGGAATGTTCAGCGGTACCGTGTATTGTAACGAAGTGAACATGTGGATAAGAGGTTGCTAATTTATTAAAAAAAGGAGAGAACTCTCTTCCATGACCAATAATGACTTCGGCTTTTTCTTCAACTGCAGCCTGGACAGCATTTTCTATCTTTTGTTTACTATCAAGCTGACTGTAAACATTTGCAATGACGGGGAATTCATTCTCAATTTTCACTTTCCCTTTATAGGCTAAACTTCCCCAGCTCTGATCTATAATAGCATCACTAGTTAAAATCGCCACATGTTTTTTTTCAGCTGGTTCTGCACCTTGATTATGTAAAATCCCTTGTGCTTTTAGCATAATAACAGCAAAAAGAATGAAAAAGAACAGCACCGCAATAAAGATAATTATTTTTGATTGTTTTGCTTGTTCCAATATAATTCTCCTTTTTCAACTTCTTCCTTTATTATACAAAAAATAAACCCTTAAAAACTACATTTTCAGTCATTTTTTTTCTTTTTTCGACATTTTTTGCGCATATCAGTACTAAAATGCTTCTTTTTAGTAGCTGAAACGGACTTAATGACCTCTAAAAAAGTAAGAATTAATCTTCGTCTTTTACATCCATGTCTTCTGGAATAGGCTCACTTAAATATTCTTCCATCTGCTTTTTATATTTTTCAAGCTGTTCAAAATGCGTATTAAATTGTTCTTTGTTTATTACGTATTGTTCACCGTCAAAAACAGTACGAATCTTCCCCTGCTGAATAAGACTTTCAATATATTGCTCAGGTAAGGATAAATATTCAGCTGCTTCTGTTATTGTTAAATACATTTTTTATTCCTTCTTTCAAATAATAACTTACTTCTAGAATACCACGTTTAAAAGGAAAGAGCTTCAATAAGTCATTGAAGCTCTTTCAATAGTTCATTTAATTCTTGCTGGGACAGCTCTCTCCAAACCCCCGCTTCTAAATTTCCTAGGTGAATATTCATAATACGAACCCGCTGCAGACGCTCAACTCGGTAACCTAATGCTTTACACATTCTTCTAATCTGCCGATTAAGTCCTTGAGTTAAAATAATTTTAAACACATTGTCACTTATTTTTTCGACCTTGCACGGCTTAGTTATGGTATTTAAAACCTCAACACCGCTTTCCATTTGTAACACGAACTGCTCTGTAATTACCTTATCCACTGTAACAACATACTCTTTTTCATGACCATGCTCTGATCGAAGAATCTTGTTGAAAATATCACCGTCATTTGTCATTAAAATAAGACCTTCGGAAGCTTTATCCAGGCGGCCGACAGGAAAGATTCGCGTTGGATAATTTACAAAATCAATGATATTTCCCTCTACTTCTTTAGCTGCTGTACAGGTAATACCCACCGGTTTATGAAGCGCTAAATAAACAGAGTGTTCCTTACACGGAATAGCTCTTCCATCAATTAAAACTTCGTCATGCTCTGCTACCATTGTATTCTTATCGCTCACGGTTCCGTTAACCGTTACTCTACCTTCTATGATTAAGCGATTTGTTTGCCTTCTCGAACAAAAACCTGTTTCGCTAATATACTTTTGAATTCTCATCTTCTACTCGCTTTCTCTACCTTTTTCTTTATTTTAGAGAATGTAATGTTAAAAAGCATTAAGAATTTGAATAAGGTAAATTCATTGGGGTGACAAATTGCTGATGAATCATGCTGTAATACGCTCCTTTTTTATCCATCAATTCATCATGATTACCTTTTTCTTTAATGTTGCCATCTTCAATAAACATAATTGTATCTGCATGACGAATAGTGTTTAATCTATGGGCGATAATAAAGCTCGTTTTCCCTTGTAAGATGGTGCGTAGTGCCTCCTGAATGTACAATTCGGTTCGCGTATCAATATTACTGGTTGCTTCGTCCAGAATAAGCATTGATGGATTTGAAAGCAGCACTCTCGATATAGCAAGCAGCTGCTTTTGACCTTGGCTCAGATTATCACCGTTTTCCGCTAGCTTAGTCTCATACCCTTTTGGCAGTTGATTAATGAAGTAATCTGCATTCGCTACTTTAGCCGCTTCTTTTACTTCTTGTTCACTTGCTTCTAGATTTCCGTATCGAATGTTGTCCATAATGGTTCCTGAAAATAAATATGTATCTTGAAGCACGATACCAAAGCATTTTCTCAGACTTTCTCTCGTGTAGTTCCGAATATCGATTCCATCAATTAAAATTTGCCCTTCAGAAATCTCATAGAACCTTGTGAGTAAATTAATAATAGTTGTTTTTCCAGCTCCAGTTGTTCCAACTAAAGCCGTGCTACTGCCTGCTTCTGCCCTAAAGCTAATATTTTTTAAAATAAATGCATCATCGCTGTAACCAAAGCTCACATTTTTAAATTCCACAATCCCTTTTGGGTTTGTTAAATCAATGGCATTCTTAGGGTCTGCATCTTCTTCTTTACTATCTAACACGTCAAATACTCGTTCAGCACCGGCCACGCCAGACTGGAGAGTATTAAAGATATTCGCAAGATCATTTAACGGACGTACAAATTGGCGCGAGTAGGTGATAAAACTTGCAATTAAGCCTACTGTAATGAGCTCATTAATAGCTAAATATCCCCCCACAACGGCAATAACCATAAAGCCAAAATTATTAATTACGTTCATCATCGGCATTAAAAATCCTGACCATATTTGTGCCTTTATACCAACTTCTCGCAGTCTCGTATTCACTTCTTCAAAGCGGTGAATGGACTTTTCTTCATAATTATAGGCTTTAACAACCTCCAAACCAGTGATCATCTCTTCAACATGCCCATTAAGCATGCCTAGCTCTTTTTGTTGCTCTTTAAATAACACTTTTGTTTTTCTAGCAATCGACTTTGTTAAAAGAAACATTAAAGGAATAGTAATAAGACTTGCTAGCGTAAGTAACGGACTTAAGACTAGCATCATCACTAATGACCCTATTAAAATAATTACACCAGACATGAGCTGCGTAATAGACTGAGAAATTGACGTGCTGACGTTATCAATATCGTTTGTTAATCGGCTCATCATTTCTCCATGTGTGCGTGAGTCAAAAAAGGCCACAGGTAGATTTTGCAGCTTACCAAACAAATGCTGTCTTAATCTTTTAACCATTCGTCCAATAATTCCGGCCATCATCCAGCCCTGTGAAAAATTTAATAAAGAGCTTGTGACGTACGCAACCAAAAGCGTCACTATCACGGTATTGAGCACGCTAAACGAAACAGATTTCGTCAGCGCCATCGTATCTACCGCTTTCCCAATTAAAAATGGAACGAACAGCACGATGATGGAGTCCATCATCGTCAACAGAAAAACAGTCGCCAAAAGCCCTTTATCTTCTCCAAAATAAGACCAGAGCCTCTTCATCGTTCCTTTAAAATCTTTCGGTTTTATCACTGGCCGTTGAAAGCGAGCCGCTCCTCCGCCACCCTGGCGGCCAGGCATAAGAGGTGCGCTATCCTTTTTCACTTCTTGATTGGTTCTTTGCGCCAAGTTAACGCACCTCCTTTTCAAACTGTGATTCGTAGATTTCTTTATAAGCTTGACACGTTTGTAATAGCTCCTCATGCTTGCCGTTTCCAACAATCTCACCGTTATCAACTACAAGAATTCGGTCTGCATCTGCTACCGTTGAGATTCGCTGTGAAACGAGAATGCACGTGATGTTATTAGCATATCTCTCCAGCGATTGTTTAATCTTTGCTTCAGTCGCCATATCCACCGCGCTGGTGCTATCATCTAAGATTAAGATTTCAGGCTGTTTAATTAGCGCTCGAGCAATCGAAACTCGCTGTTTCTGGCCGCCCGATAAGTTAACTCCACCCTGTCCAATTTCCGTTTCATACCCCGCTTTTGACCTTTGAATAAATCCATTTGCATCAGCCATTTCAGCTGCTAGCTGTACTTCTTCTTCAGACACATCTTCTCGTCCCCAGCGGATATTATCACCAATCGTCCCCGTGAATAACATCGCTTTTTGAGCAACAATCGCAATTCTTTCACGTATAGCTTTTGGCTCAATCTCCCGAATGTCGCTATCGTTTAGTTTAATTGTTCCGCTCGTTGCATCATATAAGCGTGGAATTAAACTCACAAGACTGCTTTTTCCCGCACCCGTTTTTCCGATAATACCAAGAGTTTCTCCAGGCATACACGTAAACGTAACGTTTTTTAAGACCGGTTCTTGCGATGTTTCATTATATGAAAAAGACACGTTTTCAAAATCGATTTTTCCGCCTTGATTAGAAACAAACTGTTCCTCTGTCCACGTCATATCGTTTTTTTCGCCTAGCACTTCACCAATGCGGCCAGCTGACGTTCTCGCTCGGACAAACATATTAAATACCATAGAAATCATCATAAGTGAAAAGAGAATTTGCGTCATATAGTTCGTAAACGCCACGACGTGTCCCACTTGAATTGTACCGCTTTCTACTCCATGACCCCCAATCCAAAGGACGGCCACAATTCCTACGTTCATCACAAGCATAATAATTGGACTAAAAATAGCAATGACTCTTGTGGCCGCAACCGATTTATCCTGAAGCTCATCGTTAAACCTGCTAAATTTTGCTGTTTCATAATTGAAGCGATTGAATGCTTTTACTACGCGAACACCTGATAAATAGTCTCGCATCGATCCATTGACTCGGTCGAGTGCATTCTGAAGCTTTGCAAAGCGCGGAATGCTGAGTTTAATATTCGTAATAAGCAGAACCACAATTATCGGTACGACAACCATAAGTACCACAGATAAATGAATATTTAACGTGGTTGCCATAATGAGGCCGCCAATTGCTAGTAAAGGCGCTTTAATATAAATTCTCATCAAACCGTTCACAAACAGCTGCACCTGCGTCACGTCATTTGTTAGTCTCGTAATTAACGACGCTCGGTCATAGTTATTGATTCGTTTAAAAGAAAGAGTTTGAATTCTTCTAAACAAATCAAGGCGCAGCTCAGCCCCAAAATTTTGAGACGTGATGCTTGCTAAAATGCTACGTGTCGAAGCTGCTACTCCTCCAAGCAGCGTCACGCCAAGCATCACCGCTCCCATCCGAAGCACATAGTCTAAATCCCGATTGGCTATTCCAACATCAATAATTTTTGCCATAATCGTTGGTTGCATCAAGTCACAAATCGCTTCTAGCATTAGGAACAAAAGTGCAATGCTAAAAGGCTTATAATATTTTTTTATGTATCCTCTGTAGTTACCCATACATCACCCCACACTTAGTTAATAGACTGCCAGCGAACAGCTCGTATAGTTTTATTATATTTAAATGATTAAACAATTTACCATCTTTTTACGTAGAAAGCAGTTTTGAGAAGATAAAAAAAGCTCAATTCCGTTTGGATTTGAGCTTTTTGTGTACTTTGAACGCTAGTTTAGCCAGTCTGAGAAACATATCTATACTGATACATCTTTACTAAGTGACGATGAGTCAAAGCTAAGGATAACATAAATATAACTTCAAACAGGTTTATCACAGCTGTACTTGGAAGAGAAAAAGGAATTGCGCTTCCTACAATCATCACTGCTACGCCAATCATCATGATGCTCCAATTCATGTGCTTGAAGATTAAGATACCGATAAAGAGTAAGATAAGCGCTACAACTATCACCATAATAGGTGGACCAGATGTTCCTACAATTCCATAGCGAGTAATGCCATACTCACTTATAGCTGCCATATCATGACTAATTGTCTTTACTACTTCATAACTAATAAGGATTGCTGTGCTTATTAGAAAAAACACCTTCACAATTGGCTTGTTAGCCCAGCTAATATTGGCATGTTTTGCGACCCCATACCCAAACAAAATAAGTGTTGGCGTAAACAAAGCATGGAACCAGAAGCGGAGCAAGCTAAGAGCAAAGAGTATATTCCCCTCGCCAATAAATGAACCTATAAAGATAATTAAATTATCATAGATCAAACCTATGATTACTAAAGGAAAAGAAAGCATATAAACCGATAATGCTCTCTTCTTAATTAATTTGATACTGAATAGAAACAATGCTACGTAGAAAATAGTAAATAGTAGATAGAGAATGGTATCAATCATTTTTACTCCTTTTTATAAAAACAACCTTTTCAAACATAGGTTGCTATCGTTATTAATCAAAATAGCTCAATAAAATTATGTTTAATCACTTCTTTTAATTCTGTTTGATTACGACATTTGGCTTTTCTAATGCCTGTGAAAGTGACCATTCGGCACGGTCATCCTTTTTTACTCGTACTTTTTCAACCCGAATATTTTGCTTTTTTAATGCTTTAATGATCATATCAATTGAATTCATACGACTCACTCTCCAAAGAAATGCTTAGTATTTGTTTTCTTTTATCCATGTTAGTGTAGTCTGTGCCATTTCATCCTGCTGATTTTTAACGGGGATAGATGCTTTCATATCTCCTTTTTGCGGTCCATACATTCCAAATTGAGCATGATTTCCACCTTTTATCTCATGCATTGTTGCATTCTTCGAAAGAAGTTGCTCCGTGTCTTGAATCTTATCTTTTGTAGATAAGCCGTCTTTTTCACCGTATATAGACAAAATAGGAAGGTTCGTGTTTGAGAAATCAGATGCTTCATCAGGATAAGAACCTAGCAGAATTAAACCGTCTACTTCCTTTGAATGAGCGTAGGCAAATTTAGAAGCAGTAACTCCTCCTAAAGAATGGCCACCTACGATCCACTTGTTTACTGATGAATAACTATCTATTACCTCTTGCGCTTTATTTGAGTCAAACAAGGCAAAGTTAAAGTTTACATTGGGTATTGCAACCAGATAACCTTCGTCTGCTAATTGTTTACCGTAGTAACTGTAAGCTTCAGGTTCTACTTTTGCACCTGGATACAACACGATCCCAATTTGGTTATTCTCTTTAGGATTAAAGATAACCCAATCTTCTTCTTGCTTAATTTCTTTTTTATCTATGAGTGTATAAAGCTTTTCAGATGGTTCATATGTTTGCTGTGACCATATAAAAAATCCTAGAAACCCCAATACTAGTAGAACGACAATACTAGCCAAAAGGTAGCCTATTTTTTTCTTCATCTATAAACCCTCTTTTCCTTGTAATTAAATTTGTTTGATTTACTTAAATCCATTAAACTAATATTAGATCCTTTAAATAATTATATATACCAAAAGGTTAATTAATCAACTAAATTAATATGTCTATTTTTTGAACTAGGAGGCTCCCTATGAGTGATAACATACCGAAGAAAAAGCCTGGAAGACCGAAAATAACAATTGAAAAGAATGTAACGAGGGAGCAAATCTTGAAAACTTCAGCTCATCTCTTTATGACATATGGATATGAAAGTGTCTCAATGGAACAAGTCGCAGAAGCAAGTGACGTAACAAAAGCAAGCGTGTACTATTACTTTAAAAATAAAGCAAATTTATTTACGGTATCCGTATCTAGTATGTTTGAGCGTATTACAATCCAAACAGAGCGACTGTTACAAAGTTCAAAAGGATTAAAAACTCGATTGTATGAAGTCACGTTAAATCATCTTCAAACACCGCATATCGACTTTGAAACACTATTAAACGAGGCTACTTCTTCACTTACAAAAGATCATATAAAAAAAATTCGTGGAGCAGAGAAAGAAGTGCATCAAGCACTGGAAGATATTTTCAAACAAGCGATGGAAGACGGTGATATCGTTCAGAGTAATCCCCTTCTCCTTGCCCATGCATTTTCAACAGTCACTATGATTCGAAATAAAAAAGAATTGATCAATGAACTCGGAGGGCCCGAAAAAACTGCTCAGTCGTTAGTAGACCTTTTTTGGGAAGGCATTAGTCCCAAGTGAAGGCACTATCCTTTTTAATAAAAAAGACAACTAACCTTATAAGGTTAGTTGTCTTCTTTTAAAATAAGCTTTGCCACTGATTCCACATGCGTCGTATGCGGAAACATATCAACGGGCTGCACTTCCACCGTTTGATAGCCGCCTTCTTCAAGAATCTTGAGATCACGCGCCAGCGTTGCCGGGCCACATGATACGTAGACGACTTTCTTTGGCTTCATTTTAAGAATCGTTTTTAATAATGCTTCGTCACAGCCTTTTCTTGGCGGATCAACGACGATGACATCCGCTTTAATACCTTGCTTGTACCAGTTAGGAATGACAACTTCAGCCTCTCCTACTTCAAACTCAGCGTTATCTATATTATTCAGCTTAGCGTTGCGCTTAGCGTCTTCAATCGCTTCAGGAACAATTTCTACTCCGTATACCTTCTTGGCTTTTTGCGCTAAAAACAGAGAGATTGTCCCAATTCCGCAATATGCGTCAATGACCGTTTCTTCTCCTGTTAAATCTGCATACTCAAGCGCTTTGTCATAAAGTACTTTCGTTTGCTCTGGGTTTACCTGATAAAATGACTTGGCTGAAATAGCAAACTTAACGTCGCCGATATAGTCATAGATATACTCTTCACCCCAAAGTACGTTGGTTTGATCACCCAAAATAACGTTTGTGCGCTTTGTATTGACGTTTTGAACAATTGATTTCACGTTTGGTACGGCTTTAACAATTTCTTCAATGATGTGCTTTTTGTTTGGAAGCTCGCTTGTGCGAGTAACAAGCACAACCATAATTTCTCCCGTCGTTAAGCCGTAGCGAGCCATGATATGGCGAATCGTTCCTTTGTGCTTTTGTTCATGATAAGCGGGAACATTGTACTTTTCAAGAATGCTTTTAACAACTTGAACAACGTCATCGTTTTCTTGCTGTTGAATTAGGCACATGTCCATATCAATGATGTCATGGCTGCGCTGCTGATAGAAGCCAGCCACTAAGCCACCTTCTCTACTTGCAACAGGAACCTGAGCTTTGTTACGGTAGCGCCAAGGATCTGTCATACCTATTGTTGGTAGCACCGGAACGTTTGGCAGTTGACCAATTCTTTCCATTACCCCTTGAACCTGCTTTTGCTTGAACGACAGCTGACCTTCGTAACTTACGTGCTGCAGCTGACAGCCGCCGCACTGCTTATACACAGGACAGGGAGGTTCTACGCGCGCTTCGCTCACCGTACTGTGATTCATAAGTTTTCCAAACGCATAGCCTTTTTTTACTTTTATTACTTTTACTTGGCCGCTTTCGCCAGGCAATGCGTTCTGAACAAAGATTGGAAAGCCGTTTACTTTGGCTACGCCTGAACCATCATGTGTTAAATCTTCAAACGTAACATCTATATAATCATTTTTTTCAACTGGTGGTGTTAACTTTTCCATTTATCGTACATCCTTTGTATTTAAAAATGCTGAACTGATTGTACCACATCGATTCTCTTTACACAAAAGTCGGTCACATGAAAAAAGATCGCAGTTAGGCGATCTCATTTTTCTCCATTAATTTTGCTGTCTCTTTTGGGACAAAAACTTCTACATGTCGATATAAATTGACAAATTCCCCAGGCAATAATCCACCGTATTCTCCATCAAGATTCAGCTGCATCTTATCGCTTGTATGAATCTTAACGCGATTTGCTTTTGTATAAATAATGTGAGGGTCATTGATGTGCTCTCCGCGTAGCGCTAATGTTGCAATACGAATAAACTCAGCTAAGTTAGCTTTTTTCAAGATAATTAAATCAAACATCCCATCATCTAAAGAGGAATCTGGCGCTAGCTTCTCAAAGCCTCCAACAGAATTTGTTAAAGATACTAAAAACATCATAATATCTCCGCTAAAAAACTTACCATCATACTCAATTTCCACCGTGGTTGGCTTAATTGAAGGCAGCATTTCCATTCCTTTTAAGTAGTAAGCTAGCTGACCCAGCATAGTTTTTAATTTACTAGGCACTTCGTACGTCAACTCTGTTAAGCGGCCACCACCTGCAATATTCACAAAGTGATGCGTTTCCCCTTCATTGGTAACTGCACCTAGATCTATCGCTTTTGGTACACCGTTAATGATAACATCAACCGCTCCTTCAATCGTACGAGGAACGTTAATTGCACGAGCAAAGTCATTGGTTGTTCCTACTGGAATAATCCCTAGCTGCGGACGATAGTCTTGTCCAGCAATGCCGTTTATAACTTCATTAATCGTTCCATCACCGCCAGCAGCAATGACGATATCAAATTTGCGCTCCACTGCTACTTTGGCAGCTTCTGTCGCATCACCAGCACAGGTAGTCGCATGACAAGACGTCTCATAACCAGCTTGCTCTAGCTTTTGAAGTACCTCTGGTAAATTCTTTTTAAAAATTTCACGCCCCGATGTCGGGTTATAAATGATTCTCGCTCTTTTCATTTTCATCATCCTAATAATGATAATTTATCAAAATCCAAACCAATTCAATATCTACATTATATACATATGCATAATCTCTATTCCAAAATAAGACCCCCTCTTAAAATAGCAGCTACAATTTTACGAGGGGGCAATCATCACATGATGTAAAGAAATTACCTTACGCTAATTAGCGCTTTTTAATTTCTTCTAATAAAATTTTGTTAACCATTGGAGGGTTGGCTTGACCTTTTGACGCTTTCATAATTTGCCCTACTAAGAATCCAATTGCACGATCTTTACCGTTTTTGAAATCTTCAATTGATTGAGGATTTGCATCTAACGCATCCGTTACGAACTTGCGTAGCGTTGCATCGTCAGAAATTTGCACAAGGCCTTTTTCTTTTACGATTTTTTCTGCGCTTCCACCATTTTCAATTAACTCTTTGAAGACTTTTTTCGCAATTTTAGATGAAATTGTGCCTTCTTGAATTAATTTAATCATGCCAGCTAAGCCTTCTGGAGTTAATGCCACGTCGGCTAACTCTTTTTGGTTTGAGTTTAAGTATGCTGATACTTCACCCATTAACCAGTTAGAAGATAATTTTGCGTCTCCACCAGCTTCAATCGTTGCTTCAAAGAAGTCAGACATTTCTTTTGTTAGCGTTAATACCATTGCATCATAAGCCGGTAACCCAAGCTCTTCAACATAACGTTTCTTACGAGCATCTGGAAGCTCTGGAATTGACGCACGGATGCGCTCTTTCCACTCATCATCAATATGAAGTGCTACAAGATCTGGCTCTGGGAAGTAACGATAATCATCCGATCCTTCTTTTACACGCATTAAGAGTGTTTCACCTGTTGATTCATCAAAGCGACGTGTTTCTTGCTCAATGATTCCACCAGCTAGTAATACTTTCTCTTGGCGCTTTTCTTCATGCTCCAGACCACGACGTACGAAGTTGAAAGAGTTTAAGTTCTTTAGCTCTGTTTTTGTACCGAACTTCTCTTGTCCAACTGGACGTAGAGAAATATTGGCATCACAACGAAGTGAACCTTCCTCCATCTTACAATCAGATACGCCTGTGTATTGGATGATAGATTTTAATTTTTCTAAATATGCGTAAGCTTCTTCCGGAGAACGCATATCTGCTTCTGATACGATTTCAATTAAAGGCGTACCTTGACGGTTAAAGTCTACTAGAGAGTAACCATCACCTGTATGCGTTAATTTACCCGCATCTTCTTCTAAGTGAAGTCGGTTAATACGAATACGCTTTGTTTCACCGTTTACTTCAACTTCAATCCAACCGTTTTCACCAATTGGTTTATCAAATTGAGAGATTTGATAAGCTTTTGGGTTATCCGGATAGAAATAGTTTTTACGGTCAAACTTTGTATCTGTTGCGATTTCACAGTTTAATGCAAGAGCTGCTTTCATCGCGAAGTTAACCGCTTCTTTATTTAGAACTGGCAGTACGCCAGGATATCCCAAGTCGATAACGCTTGTGTTCGCATTTGGCGCTGCTCCGAACGCGTTTGGACTTGCTGAGAAAATTTTAGATTGTGTCTTAAGCTCAACGTGTACTTCAAGACCGATAATCGTTTCAAAGTTCATCTTCTTCTCACCCCTTACAGTGCTGGTTTCGCTTTATGATGCTCAGTTGCTTGTTCGAATGCATGAGCGACGCGATAAATTGTGCTTTCATCAAAATGCTTACCGATAATTTGCAACCCTAATGGTAATCCGTTCGCAAGGCCACAAGGCACAGAGATACCTGGTACACCTGCAAGGTTTACTGGGATTGTTAAAATATCATTTGCATACATTGTTAACGGATCATCTGTCTTTTCACCAATTTTAAACGCTGGTGTTGGCGTTGTAGGACCAATGATAACGTCATAGTTTTCAAATACAGATTCGAAATCTTCCTTAATAAGTGTACGTACTTGCTGCGCTTTTTTATAATAAGCATCATAATAACCTGAGCTTAACGCAAATGTACCAAGCATGATACGACGCTTCACTTCGTTACCAAAGCCTTCGCTACGCGTTTGCTTGTACATTTCAAGTAAGTTTTCAGCATTATCTGTGCGGTATCCATAACGTACACCGTCAAAGCGAGATAAGTTTGCAGAAGCTTCTGAAGAAGACAGTAAGTAGTATGTTGCTAAGGCATACTTAGAGTGTGGTAATGAAACCTCTTCCCAAGTTGCGCCAAGGCTTTCTAATACTTTTAATGCATCTAGTACTGATTGACGAGCTTCTTCGCCAACGCCTTCACCTAGATACTCTTTTGGTACAGCAATTTTAAGACCTTTAATATCACCAGTTAAAGCAGATACATAGTCCGGAACATCTACGTTTGCAGAAGTTGAATCCATTGGATCAACACCTGAAATTGCTTGAAGTAAATATGCATTATCTTCAACTGAGTTTGTGATTGGTCCGATTTGATCTAAAGAAGATGCAAATGCAACAAGACCGTAACGAGACACGCGTCCGTATGTAGGTTTTAATCCAACAACACCGCAATAAGCCGCAGGTTGACGGATTGAACCACCCGTATCAGAACCCAGTGAGAATGGTACTTCTCCAGCTGCAACAGCCGCTGCTGAACCACCGCTTGATCCACCTGGTACATAGTCTAAATTCCATGGATTGCGAGTTAATTGTAGGCCAGAGTTTTCAGTCGAAGAACCCATTGCGAACTCATCCATGTTTAATTTACCAATCGTTACTGCTTCAGCTGATTGTAGCTTTTGAACAACCGTTGCGTCATAGATTGGATCAAAGTTTGCTAGAATTTTACTTGAACACGTTGTGCGTAAGTCTTTTGTTACGATGTTATCTTTTACACCGATAGGCATACCAAATAACAAACCAAACTCATCTTTCGTTTGTAGCGCTTCGTCTAGTTGTTTTGCGTAAGCACGAGCGTTGTCCTCGTTCAGTGCTAGGAAAGCACCCACTTTATCATCTACTGCGTTAATACGCTTATACGATTCTTCTACTAGGTCTTGTACACTTACTTCTTTACTATGAAGAAGCTTATGTAATTCTGAAAGTTTACGATTAAATAATGACATCGTAAAGCCTCCTTTCTTATTCTAAAATAGTTGGTACGCGTACGTATCCATCTTTATGGTCTGGCGCGTTTTTCGTTACATCTTCAACAGGTAATCCTTTTGCTGGCTTGTCCTCACGCATTACGTTTTTCACGTCTAATACGTGTGAAGTTGGCTTTACATTTGTAGTATCCAATTCGTCTAATTGCTCAGCGTATGTAATGATTGCATCTAATTGCTTTGTAAATAAAGCTGCTTCTTCATCTGTTACAGCTAATCTAGCTAAATGTGCAACATGTTTTACTTGTTCAACAGAAATTCTTGACATGTTCGTTCACCTCCGAATATTCGTCCCACTACAATATACTGATAATACCAAACTTCACTAGCATCAAGCAACATTTCTGAGAGTAGTTCCATAAATATAAAATCTTCCTTTTAAAATGATAGGGGTTACACTCTATATTCCTCTAGAAAAGGGATTTTTCTCCTGGATTTATTTAGAGTGTTACTCTTTTCTTCTAAATGAAGAGCTCTTTGACATATATATTAATAACCTCTTCATAAGCTTCTTAATCAGAAGTATAAGGGTAAATAAAAAGGTCGAAAATGAATATGACCGCTAGTAAGGAGTGTGAACACATTATGAATCCATTACTCATTTACTCGACTATTCATAAGCGTCCTGTCTACCAAGAGTGTCTAAACTGGTTTGTTCTCGATGACGAATTTTCATTTAACTTGCATCAGCTGCAAAAGCAAGTTTTCTCTTGTCTAAACCGCCAATTCACAACCCCGGTTGTGTTTTGTGACTCTTGTGAAGCAAATAAAATTGTGTCTGAACTTGAAGAAGAAGAAGCAGAATTTCTTCAATATGCTTCCGCCGTCTATTGGAGAGAAGTTGGAATTATTTTCATATTTAAATTCGAGGATTATTTACCTTTGGTTGAAACGCTGTTTCACGAGTTGCGTCATGTCATGCAAGAGGATATTCCTTTTTTCAAAAAGCAATTTGAGTTTGATAAAAAGCTTCCATATGAAGAGCGAAAAACTGAAAAAGATGCATTTCAGTATGCCAAGAGCCACCTGCAAAAATTTATGAAATCTCATCAAAACACACCCTTTGTCTCACAATGAAAAAGCCGCTCAGATGAGCGGCTTTTCACTTAGTTTTCGTAAATATGCACGGTTGGCGTTTCTTGATCAGGTTTACGGATAATTAATGCTTCCGGACCGTTTACAGACGTGATGGAAATACTTGTTTCCATATAGTCTGGGAAATGATCAAGCATTAATCCAGCAACGTACTGAGTAAACCCAACAATTTCACCTTTTCCGTAAAATTGAATTGGAATTTCAATGGACATTCTCTGCATCTGACCATCGATATAATGACCTTTCCCTACTACGCTTGTAAAGTTCGGGAAGTAATCTTCAATTTGTGCTTTGAATTCATTAAACTTCATTGCATCATCGCGATAGTCTTTATCGGCAGCAGATGACGGGAATAGGTAATACTTTTCATCAACTTTATCCCACCCGTTCACTGAGTTACGCCCTTTGCCAGCTTGGCCAACGCTAATAAAGTTACCAGGTGTTAAAGAAGATTTTGGATTTTGCTTAAAGATTGCCACTGTGATTGGTACTTGTTCTAGTCCCTTCTTTTTACGCATACGATCCACGATGGTATTTGCTATCTCTTTGCCTCGCTCTTCAATTTCTTTATCATCGAGCTTAACTTCACGAGCGTATCCATCTTCTTGCGTATAGTAGTGGACAGAGTTCATGGCCAGACCAATAACTACCCCGCCAAGCGCAACTTTATCGTCACCGTCTTGAACTAAGTAGTTTTGCTCCGTAATATGGGCCAAATACATTGGGCTTCTTTCATTTCGTGCTTTTAAGTCTCCATCACCTGTATCGGCCGGATTGAGACCTTCATTCTTTAATGAATCACGATCATTTTCCTTTGTCTTATCCTTTAGTTCTTTAAACTGCGCGTCTGTTTTCTTACGGCTTAACCATGAACGAATCGTCTCTTTGTCTAGATATTGTCCTTCTTGGAACACATATTTGTCAGGTGAAAAATCATCTTGTGCTAGACGCATTAATCCTGTTTCAAACTCTTGAATATCAAGGCGATTATTCATATTCGCTGCTACAAGGCCTCTCGCTACTCCCGGTTTATAAGGAAGAATTGTTCGGTAATATTCATCTGAAATGCTGTATTTTGGGATAACAGCTTTTTCATTTTTATCATCTGTTTGTTGAACAATCTCTTCCTCTTTCGAAAAATTAGGTGCACATGCTGAGGTTATAAGCATGACCATAAGAGACAGTAAAAATATCTTTTTCAACTATACACACCTCTTATTTATTTAATTCAATAAGTAACCTCGCTTCGTCCCACACTTCAATGCCAAGCTCATTTGCTTTAGCAAGTTTAGAACCTGCGTCTTCCCCCGCAATGACAAGGTCTGTTTTCTTACTTACACTACCTGTTACTTTTCCGCCTAAAGCTTCAATCTCCGCCTTTGCTTCGTTTCTGCCTAGCTCTTCTAATTTACCAGTTAACACAATCGTTTTACCAGCAAAAACAGAATCAGAATCTCCTACATTGACGGGTTTTGGACCTTTATAGGTCATGTTAACGCCGGCTTCTTGAAGCTCGCGCAACAGCTCTTGCACTTCCTCTTGTGAAAAGTATGTAACGATTGCATCGGCCATCTTGTCACCGATCTCATTAATTGTCACTAACTCATCATACGTTGCTTTTTGCAACTTGTCCATCGTATCAAATTGCTGTGCTAGAGTTTTTGCTGCTTTAGCACCTACGTGACGAATACCTAAGCCGAATAACAATCTTTCAAGAGAATTTTCTTTAGAAGCTTCAATCGCTTTTAAAAGATTATCTGCTGATTTTTCACCCATTCGCTCAAGCTCAATTAGCTGCTCTTTTGTTAGTTCGTAAAGATCTGCTACGTCTGTGATTAACTCTTCTTTAAAAAGTTGAGTAATTACTTTCTCTCCAAGACCATCAATATTCATGGCATTACGAGACACAAAATGAATGAGACCTTCACGAATTTGAGCAGGACAGCTCGGGTTAATACAGCGAAGCGCTACTTCCCCTTCTAAGCGGACAAGCTCACTCTCACATTCCGGACAGTGGGTTGGCATCGTAAACTCTTGCTCGTTGCCTGTTCGCTTTTCAGTAATGACATTCACAACTTCTGGAATAATATCACCGGCTTTTTTAATAACTACTTGGTCGCCGATGCGAATGTCTTTTTCACGAATCAGGTCTTCATTGTGTAAAGATGCGCGCTGTACGGTCGTACCTGCAACCTGCACTGGTTCCAAAATGGCCGTCGGCGTAATAACACCTGTACGTCCAACCGTTAGCTCAATATTTTTTAGGGTTGTTACAACTTCTTCTGCCGGAAACTTATAAGCTATTGCCCAACGCGGGCTTTTTGCTGTTGTACCGAGCTCAACCTGCTGCTCAAACGCATCGACTTTAATAACAATCCCATCGATATCATAGGCAAGAGATGGGCGTTTTTCCTGCCAGTTTTCAATGTAAGCAAGAACTTCTTCAATGGTAGCACACTTTTGACGCTCTTTATTTGTTTTAAAACCAAGATGGTCTAAAAGGTCTAAACTTTCACTATGAGCTTCTACATCCTGTTCTCCAACATCCGTCATTGCATACACAAAAATATCAAGATTTCGTTTCGCTGCAATTTTAGGATCTAATTGACGCAGTGAACCAGCAGCAGCATTACGAGGGTTTGCAAACGGAAGCTCTTCATTTTGAATCTTAGCTTCATTTAACTTCTCAAATGACTTTCTCGGCATGAATGCTTCTCCGCGTACTTCCATCGTAACAGGCTCTTTTACACGAAGAGGAATTGAGCGGATAGTTTTTAGATTCTCGGTAATATCTTCACCAATCGTTCCGTCTCCGCGCGTAGCTCCGCGTACTAGGTAGCCATCCTCATAAAGTAAAGAGATTGCTAAGCCATCAATTTTCAACTCGCATACATAGGAAAAATCATCTCCTACCGCTTGGCGAATACGCCGGTCAAAATCACGCAAATCCTGCTCATTAAATGCATTTCCTAAGCTTAGCATCGGCGTGCGGTGCTCAACCTTTTGAAAGGCATCAAGCACCTGGCCGCCAACGCGCTGAGTAGGAGAATCCTGCGTTTTTAACTCTGGAAATGCTTCTTCTATTTTAATCAGCTCATTCATTAAGCGGTCGTATTCCGCATCGGGAACGGTTGGCTGATCTAATACGTAATACTCATAGTTATAGCGGTTTAACAGCTCATGCAATTCTTGAATTCTTTGTTTGCTCGTTTCAAGATCCATATCCTTACTCCTTCTTCACACATTATACTTTTGTTACGGGTGCAAATTTAGCTAACAGACGCTTTACTCCCACTGGGCTTGGAAACGCAATGTCCAATTCTTTTGAGTCGCCTTCTCCTTTAACGCTAACGACTGTCCCGATACCCCATTTTTTATGCTCCGCTTTGTCGCCAACACCCCAACCAATCGATTCGCCACCGGTAGAAGTGAGCGTTGTTTTCGCAACGGCAGCTTGTCTGCGAGCAGCATACGGTGATGTGCTTCTTCCACTTGGCTGCATCGGCGATTTCTTCGCTTCGTTCAACGACTCGATTAGCTCTGATGGAATTTCGCTAATAAAGCGTGATGCCGGGTTAACGTTTGTCTTACCGAATAGTGTGCGCATTTGTGCATTCAATAAGTAAAGTTCTTGTTCCGCACGCGTAATTCCAACGTATGCTAAGCGACGCTCTTCTTCCATTTCCATATCTTCAAAGAGCGAGCGACTGTGTGGAAATACGCCTTCTTCCATACCAAGTAAGAAAACTACTGGGAACTCAAGCCCTTTTGCAGAGTGAAGAGTCATTAAAATCACTTGTTCGTTCTCATCTTCCTCTTCATCAAGCTGGTCGATATCGGCCACAAGCGCCAAGTCCGTTAAGAATGCGACTAGGCTTTTGTCCTCACTTGCTTCTTCAAAGGTTTTCGTAACAGATAAAAACTCATCAATGTTTTCTAAGCGACTTTGAGCTTCAATTGTTTTTTCCGTTTTGAGGGCTTCTCGGTAGCCCGTTCGCTCTAGCACTTCTTCTACAAGCTCTGTTACGGACATGTAATCCTGCATTTGAGCTAGGTTGTCAATCATTGCTTGAAAATCTCGAAGCGTACTCGTTGCTTTGCCGGTTACGCCAATTAACTCCACTTCATCAAGTGCTTTAAAGATTGAAATATCATGGGTTAGTGCATAGTTTGCCACCTTATCAACAGACGTTGCTCCTACGCCTCTCTTTGGTACGTTCACAATGCGCGTTAAGCTGATGTCATCATCTTGGTTTGCAATTAAGCGTAAATAAGCAAGGATATCTTTAATCTCTTTACGATCATAGAACTTAATTCCGCCAACGATTGTATAATTAATATTTGATTTTAGTAAGACTTCCTCCATCACACGCGACTGGGCGTTCGTACGATATAGAATGGCAAAATCGCTATATTTACGTTTACCAGAATCTATGGCTTCTTTAATTTTACGCGCTACGAATTGAGCTTCATCATGCTCACTCATTGCCTGATAGCGATAAAGCTTTTGGCCATCCACGTTTTCTGTCCATAAGTTTTTCGCTTTTCGATTCATGTTGTTGGCAATGACTTCGTTTGCTGCTGCTAAAATATTTTTTGTTGAACGATAGTTTTGTTCTAATAAAATAACCGATGCTTTTGGATAATCTTTTTCAAAGGAAAGGATATTGGTAATATCCGCGCCACGCCAGCGATAGATCGATTGATCTGAGTCCCCAACTACGCACACATTTTCAAAGCGCGCTGCTAGCAATCGAACAAGCATATATTGCGCATGATTTGTATCTTGATACTCGTCAACATGAATGTATTGAAACTTACGCTGATAGTAAGTGAGCACTTCTGGTACTCGCTTAAAGAGCTGAATCGTCGTCATAATTAAGTCATCAAAGTCCAGCGCTTGATTTTTCTTAAGGCGCTTTTCATACTTTGTGTAAACCGTGCTTACGACTTCTTCATACGGACCCGCAGCCGTTTTTGCGAAATCATCCGCTGTTTTTAGCTCATTCTTCGCTGAGCTGATGCTTCCTAGCAACGATCGTGGGTCAAACTTTTTCGGATCCAGGTTTTCTTCTTTTAAGATGTTTTTAATAACCGATAACTGATCCGTTGAATCGAGAATAGTAAAGTTTCGATTATAGCCAATTCTGTCAATGTCGCGGCGTAAAATACGCACACACATGGAGTGGAACGTCGAAATCCAAATATCTTCTGCTACTCCACCAACGATTGCGCTAACACGTTCTCTCATCTCGCGAGCCGCTTTATTTGTAAACGTAATTGCAAGGATATTCCAAGGCGCCACTTCTTTTTCAGCCATTAGATACGCGATGCGATGCGTGAGCACACGCGTCTTTCCACTTCCTGCACCAGCCATAATTAGCAACGGCCCGTCCGTTGTTTTTACCGCTTCTTTTTGCTGAGGGTTTAACCCTGTTAATAATTTTTCACTTAGAAAATTCATCATTTCACCGCCTAATCAAACATATGTTCTATTTTACTTCACTTTATTTTCCGTTCGCAACATTCTTTTTCACTGCATCTACTGTTTTTAATGCTGTTGATAAATCGTCATAGATTATGTTCCCAACAACTACTGTGTCTGCTATTCTTCCCATTTCAGCAGCCTGCTCTTTCGTTCTAATACCGCCACCGTAGAAAAGATTGGTATTGGTTAACGATTTTTTTACTTTTTCAACGATATCTGGATTTCCGTACATACCGCTATACTCTAGGTAAAAGATTGGTAAATTAAACATTCTTTCTGCCATTTGTGCGTACGCTACAATATCGTCAGCGTCTAAATCCGTTTTCGCACTCGTTAAAGTTGCTACTTTGGCTTCTGAATTTAGCACGCAGTACCCTTCTACAAAGATTTCATCCCAATCCATAATTTCTCCATACTCTTTCATTGCGTGATGGTGTAAGCCAGAAATCCACTTGGGGTCACTGCTGTTTAATACAGTTGGAATAAAGTAAGAGTCAAAGCCAGGAGTAACTGATTCAATTGTTGATACTTCTAAAGCACACGGCACCGTATAGCGACGAATACGCATTAAAAGCTGCAGTACATTATCTAACGTAACGCCATCTGAGCCACCTACGATTACCGCGTCTGTACCGGACTCGCATACTTTTTCTAGCGCTTCATCTGAAATTTCCTTGTTTGGATCTAATTTAAATACGTGTCTCCATTTTTTTACGTCGTACATTGTATGAACCTCCATCTATTTATCCCGCAACTCTTCACTATGCGTTAACTTAACGGACTACTTTCCATTTGTTCATTATAACAAAACTAAGATTGGGAGACGAAACGAAAACCAATCTTTTTTGTCTACATCAATTAAAGTGAAAAAGGCATTTTGTTATAACGGTTATTGTATACCTGCATAGGATATGCTAATATATAGCTACAAAATTGTATAGCCATACTTTGAAGGATTAATAGTACTTAAACCCTCTGCAGTATAATAGCGATTTAGGGATAGTGAAAGCCTAAAGCAAGATTTAAGGAAAAGGCAATCTGGAGTATATACATGTTTAAGGTGGATACATTACGTATCAACCAGGGTGGAACCGCGGGAAAATCTCTCGTCCCTGGGCATATGAAAGCATATGCCCAGGGACGAGAGATTTTTTTATTACATCATTTATTATTGGAGGAATTACTATGACAAAATCAATGGATCAAATTGTATCTCACGCGAAGCATCGTGGCTTTGTTTTTCAAGGCTCTGAGATTTATGGAGGCTTAGCAAACACTTGGGACTACGGTCCGCTTGGTGTAGAACTTAAAAATAATATCAAAAAAGCTTGGTGGAAAAAATTCATTCAGCAGTCTCCTTACAACGTAGGCTTAGATGCTGCTATTTTAATGAACCCAAAAACATGGGAAGCTTCTGGTCACTTAGGAAACTTCAACGATCCAATGATTGATTGTAAAGATTGTAAAGCGCGCCATCGTGCTGATAAATTAATTGAAGAAAAGCTTCAAGAAAAAGATATTGAAATGATTGTAGACGGTCTTTCTTTTGATGAAATGAAAAAGTTAATTGCCGATCATGAAATCACTTGCCCAGAGTGTGGTTCTGCCAACTTTACAGAAATTCGTCAATTTAACCTAATGTTTAAAACACACCAAGGTGTAACAGAAAGCTCTACAAACGAAATCTACCTTCGTCCTGAAACAGCTCAAGGTATCTTTGTAAACTTCAAAAATGTTCAGCGCTCTATGCGTAAGAAACTTCCATTTGGTATCGGACAAATCGGTAAAAGTTTCCGTAACGAAATTACACCGGGTAACTTTACGTTCCGTACACGTGAGTTTGAACAAATGGAACTTGAGTTCTTCTGTAAGCCAGGAACTGAACTAGAGTGGTTCGATTACTGGAAGAAAACATGTGAACAGTGGCTGCTATCTCTAGGTATGAAAGAAGAAAACATTCGTCTTCGTGACCATGATTCAGATGAGCTGTCTCACTACAGTAACGCAACGACTGACTTTGAATACAAATTCCCATTTGGCTGGGGTGAACTGTGGGGCGTAGCATCTCGTACAGACTATGATTTAAAACAACACATGGAGCACTCGGGTGAAGACTTCCAATATATCGACCAAGAAACAAACGAACGCTACGTGCCTTATTGCATCGAACCTTCTTTAGGTGCAGACCGCGTAACGTTAGCATACATGATTGATGCATACGAAGAAGAGGAACTAGAAGATGGTTCATCTCGTACGGTAATGCGCCTACATCCAGCTTTAGCACCAGTAAAAGCTGCAGTATTACCACTTTCTAAAAAGCTTTCAGCTGAAGCTCAGGCTGTATTTGCTGAGTTAGCAAGCGACTTTATGGTTGACTACGATGATGCAGGCTCAATCGGTAAACGTTACCGTCGTCACGATGAGATCGGTACGCCATTCTGTATCACATTTGACTTTGATTCATTAGAAGATAACCAAGTAACGGTTCGTGATCGCGACACAATGGAGCAAAAACGTGTGCCAATCAGCGAGTTAAAAGCTCTTCTAGAAGAAGCAGTTAAGTTTTAATAAAGAAAAAGCGTGAGACAGATGTCTCACGCTTTTTCTTTATCATGTTGCAGACGCTCTAACACCATTTGATACGCATCGCTACCGTAATTTAAGCAGCGTTTGACGCGTGAAATTGTCGCTGTACTTGCACCTGTTTCTGTTTCAATTTTATGGTACGTATTTCCTTCACGAAGCATACGTGCTACTTCTAAGCGCTGTGCTAATGACTGAATTTCATTAACCGTACACAAATCATCAAAGAATTGATAGCACTCTTCCATGTTTTCTAAAGATAAAATTGCTTCAAATAATTGATCTAATTCTTTGCCACGAAGTTTGTTAATTTGCATGTGCTGAAAACTCCTTTACACTAAACTTTCTATTCATCATCATTTATTCATGTTGTGTTTCACAAACAAAATTCCTACCTTATAAATGCTCTTTTACAAAACGCTTTTACACTTTTATATTTTAACGCATTATTGACGGAAAAAGTACCTTTTTATTCATTACGTCATAAATTCCTGCTGGTGTTACGCGAATATAAGGTAAATGTGTAGATGAGAAAAAAAGAAGTGAATAAATTGGGTCTTCATGTTGATAGCCTCTTATTTTCAATTCTTGTTTTAAGCACTCTTCTTGCGTCATCAAGACTTCCATTCTTTCAGTCGACATGCTTCCATTCAAAGTAAGTGGGAGCTCCGCCACAATTTTCTCATCCTCTGCAAGAGCAATGCCTCCGCCCATTTCTTTCATTTTATAATAGGCATACAGCATATCTTTTTTTGATTTTCCAATAAGAATGAAATCACCGGTACTAGAAAACGAACTAGCTAACCCTTTAACATGCGTTGCAAAGCCTTTCAAAAGCGTGTTAATCCGCCATTTACCGTAGCGGTCAATGAGCATGAAGAAGCATTCATCATGGTTTGTATCTAAACATTCATCTCCTACATTTAGTTGAATTGAGTAAGGTTCCATAATAACTGCGTTTTTCATATAAACACCCATAGGCATTGAAAATTGAAAATCATCCATTTTAAGATCCCAGTTGCAATCAAGCGGTTGAAATCGATACGAAGCCCACGGGAAACATGTTTCGTTTTCTTTCTGTTCTTCTCCTTGCTTTAAAATCCATTTTCCGCTTGCAAGAACACTTATGGGTGTCGGGCATTCAGGACTAGTGAGTAGATTAAGGTTAGCTATACATCCAACGCCAATGTGACCATGTAAGTGTTCAATATTGTAGTATCGGGCAATATTTGTAGAAACCATCTTATAGGCATCAATGATTGGTACATGATGCTCAAGTGCTACTTTCACTAGCATATCTGAAACTCCATCTGTATAAAAAGATGGTGGGGAACCATCGGTATTCATAGTCAAATGTTCATAATAATTGAGATCTTCTTCATGTAGTTCATCCAAGATTCTCGGTAGATCCGGGCGAATAGACGAATAGCGTAGCGATACATCGTATCCTAATGACAGCCTTGAAAGAACATCTTTTCCGCTCATAGCCTCGTGATCAGCATCTGCTCCAAGCAATTTCATTTTAACAAGCGTACGTTCTGAAGCTCCTGGAAAATGCCCTTCAACATGCTTTCCTAATCGCTTTGTTTCCTGAATCCAATGGAGCATAAGGTCATCTCCATTTAGCAAGCGAGGCCAACTCGTAAGCTCTCCTCCTTGTAGAACTGAATCATGATTTAACCATTTTTTGATATGGGCATGAGAGAAAACCTCAGATTCGTTTTCAAACTTCGTTTGAGAATCGAAGCGGCACCACCAATACATCGAATATGGTAGCGTTTTCATTTCTTCAATTAATGAAAATGCTGTTTCTGTATCTGTTTGCAGCATGAGCACTAAGTTATCGTTAATTAAGGTTGTGGTGCCGTGCTTAGCCGCATACTGTGCAAAAGTATGGGGATTATATAACTGAAACGGATGCACATGAGGTTCAATATAGCCGGGCACAATGTATTGATCGCGGCAGTCAAAGACTTCCGTAGATGAATTCAGCACAGCTGGCATTGCTTCACCAACGTAAACAATGCGGTCGTTAGCAATCCAAATGTTAGCTTTCATCCACTTATTCAAACGAGCATTTAAGTAAGTTGTTCCTTTTAACACAATTGTCGGGGATGTTTGTTCACTTACAACTGAAAGCTGATTTCGAATCTGTCTATTTCTCCAACGATACATTCCTATCGACATACGCTGTGCCTCCTTTTGGTTATAATGAATAAATTCCATTTACAAAATAACTTTTATTAATTTATGAGAAAAGGTGATAAAACATGAGACCAAATATTGGCATCGTTAATGCTTTAATTCGACTTACAGTTGGCTTTACCCTTCTTTCTTGGGCAACCTCTCGCTTAACAAGACGTCCTTACCGAGATTCTTATCTATGGTTAGCCTTTTTAGCTGCAATGAAAATTGGTGAAGGAATTACGCGCTTTTGCCCTTTAGTATTTGCTTACGACAAATACCAAGAAGGGGACCAGGACTATACAGAAGATCCAACGATTAACCCAAGTTAATATTGCCTAAATAAAAAGAAGAGCAAATGCTCTTCTTTTAGTTTTTTGATGCTTTTTCAAGGGCACGATATCCAATATCTTTTCGATAGAAGAAGCCTTTTGATACATCAATGTGATTCATTTGTTTATATACTTTTTCTTGTGCTTGCGAAAGCGTATCTCCCTTAGCACCAACTAAAAGAACACGCCCTCCATTTGATACATATGTTTCATCTTCTAAAGTTGTTCCTGCGTGGAAAACAAGCGCTTCTTTATTAATCTTATCTAATCCATAAATTGGATTTCCCTTTTCATAAGCTTCAGGGTAACCAGCAGCTGCTAACACAATCCCCATAACAGCTTGATTATCCCACTCAATTTCAACGTCTTCGTTGTTTAAAATGCGAAGTAAAACATCAACTAAATCGCTTTTCATTCGCGGTAATACAACCTGTGTTTCAGGGTCACCAAATCGAGCATTAAATTCAATAACCTTCGGACCTTGCGCTGTTTGAATGAGTCCAGCATATAAAATACCCGTATACTCACAGCCTTCTTTAGCTAGCCCTTCTGCCATTGGTAATAGAATTGTTTGAACCGCTTTTTCTACTTCAGCGTCACTGATTTGAGGAACTGGAGAATAAGCACCCATTCCACCAGTATTCGGACCTTTATCTCCGTCAAACGCACGCTTATGATCTTGTGCAATGACCATTGGATATACCTTTGTACCACGCACAAATGCCATTAACGAAAATTCTTCACCGTCTAAAAATTCTTCAACTACAACAGTAGCGCTAGCTTCCTGGAACTTTTGATCAACCAAGAAATCATGAAGTGTTTCTACTGCTTCTTCAACAGTTAAAGCGACCGTTACACCCTTACCAGCAGCTAGACCATCTGCTTTAATAACAATCGGTGCACCTTGTTTTTCTACATACGCTTTTGCCTCTTCATAAGACGTAAATGTTTCATATGCAGCGGTAGGAATCTCATACTTTTTCATTAACTCTTTCGCAAAGCTTTTGCTTCCTTCAATCATAGCTGCTTTTTTACGAGGTCCAAATACCGGCAGACCCTCAGCTTCAAAGCGATCTACAACCCCTTCAATCAATGGGTTTTCAGGACCTACAATTGTTAGTTTGATATCTTGTTGTTTCGCAAAAGCCACTAGCTCATCATGATTACTTTCATCGATTGAGACAAGCGTTGCCACGTCACTCATACCTGGATTACCAGGAGCTACAAACACTTCATTTACAAGTGGGCTTTTGGACGCTTTCCATGCAATTGTATGTTCTCTTCCACCTTTTCCGATAACTAAAACATTCACGTTCTTCACCTCATTAATGTTTAAAATGTCTTAAGCCTGTAAATACCATTGTAATGCCGTACTCATCTGCTTTTGCAATTGACTCTTCGTCACGGATTGAACCACCTGGTTGAATAATGGCTGTAACACCAGCTTTAGCTGCTGCTTCAACTGTATCTCCCATTGGGAAGAAAGCATCTGAACCTAAAGCTGATCCTTGTGCTTTTTCACCCGCTTGTTCAATCGCAATTTTCGCTGCACCAACGCGGTTCATTTGTCCAGCACCTACTCCGACTGTCATATCGTCTTTTGCAAGTACAATCGCATTTGACTTTACATTTTTCACAACTTTCCACGCTAATTTTAAATCTGCCCATTCTTTTTCTGTTGGCTCGCGCTTTGTTGGAACAGAAACCGTAGCATTGTCAAAACCAAATACATCTTCGTCTTGAACAAGTACGCCGCCTTTTACAGATGTTAAGAAGGATTCTTTTTGTGCATTTTCATCAAGTTCTACTGTTAGTAGACGTAAATTTTTCTTCGCTGTTAATACATCAATTGCCTCTTGATCAAATGAAGGAGCAATAATGATTTCTAAGAAAATTTCTTTTAATTGAATAGCTGTTTCACGATCAATTGGGCGGTTTGCTGCTACAATACCACCGAATATTGATGTTGGGTCTGCTTCGTAAGCTTTCTGATAAGCTTGAGCAATCGTTTCACCCACACCTACTCCACATGGGTTCATATGTTTGATGGCCACAACAGCCGGCTCTGAAAATTCTTTTACAATCTGAAGCGCTGCGTTTGCATCATTAATATTGTTATAAGATAACTCTTTTCCATGCAGCTGTGTAGCCGTTGCAATTGAACCTTTTTGCGTTAATGGTTTTTTATAGAAAGCCGCTTCCTGATGTGGGTTTTCTCCGTAGCGTAATCCTTGAACACGCTCATACGTTACTGTTAGCTTTTCAGGCGTCTTCTCACCCGTAATATTTGTTAGGTATTCAGCAATTAATGCATCATAAGCCGCCGTATGACGGAATACTTTCGCTGCTAAGCGTTGGTTTGTTTCAAACGAAACGTTTCCGTTTGCCTTTAATTCGTTTACTACGGTCGCATAATCAGTTGGATCGACAACAACTGATACCGAACGATAGTTTTTAGCAGCTGAACGAAGCATTGTTGGTCCACCAATATCAATGTTCTCAATTGCTTCAGCAAGCGTTACATCGTCTTGTTCAATTGTCTTTTTAAACGGGTATAAGTTTACAACTACAAAGTCGATTGGTGAGATATTGTGTTCTTTCATTTGTGTCTGGTGCTCTTCGTTATCGCGTAACGCTAATAAAGCTCCGTGAACATTAGGATGTAGCGTTTTTAAACGGCCATCTAAAATCTCAGGAAAACCTGTCACTTCAGAGATACCAATTACATCAATGCCGTTTTCTTCTAGCGTACGCTTTGTACCGCCAGTCGAGATAATTTCTACTCCTAACTCCTTCAGTTCTTTAGCAAATGAAACAATACCTTCTTTGTCAGATACGCTAATAAGTGCGCGTTTTGCTGTCATTTTGTAAACTCCTCCTGATTCGATCTCTCTTTTTATAACTTTCTTACACTATCACTCTACCATAGTAAAGTATTAAAACTTTTTTGACAACCCAGTCTATTATTTAACCACAAGCTGCTGAAACAGTTTGTTGAGCACTTGAGGATAAAACTTATGCTCAATCTCATGTATGCGAGTTTCAACGATGTCTCTTGTATCTTCCTCATTTACACGAATTGCCTGCTGATCAATAATCGGCCCCGTATCCATTCCTTCATCTACAAAATGTACGGTAATACCAATAATCTTTACACCAGCATCAAATGCTTGGCCAATTGCATCCATGCCTGGGAACGCTGGTAATAAAGAGGGATGGATATTAACAATTCGATTTTTATATGGTTGAAGTAATGTTGGACCAACTAAGCGCATGTAGCCTGCCAATACTAGAAAATCTATGTTATTAGCCTGTAATTCGTTTAGAATTGCTTGTTCGTAAGCTGCTTTATCAGGGAAGTCTTTAGGTGAGCAAACAAAGCACGGAATACCACATGCTTTTGCTCGCTCAATTACATACGCTTGTGGCTTATTACAAACCACAAGCTTAATTGTTGCCTTTAATTGACCCGATTGCGTTGCTTCGTATAGAGATTGAAAGTTGCTGCCATTTCCTGAAGCAAAGACTGCAATATTCATCATCCAAGCACGCCTCCACTAAACTCTACCCCAGTGCCTTCTGTCACACGTCCAATCACAAATGCTTTTTCCCCTTTGCTTTCAATTGCATTGATAACCGCGTTCATTTCTTCTGGCTCTACCGCTAACACAAACCCAATCCCCATATTAAAGACTTCAAACATTTCTTTACGTTCTAAGCCGCCATGCTCTTGAAGGAAATCAAAGATTTTTGGAATCGGCCAAGAACCGTAGTCAATTTCTACTCCTAAACCGTCTGGAAGCATGCGGGGAATGTTTTCAATAAACCCTCCGCCTGTAATATGCGCCATTCCAGCTATCTTGGCTGCCTCTAATGCTTGCAGCACAGGCTTCACATAAATTTTAGTTGGTGTTAAAAGCTCAAGGCCAAGAGTTTGATCAAATCCTCCATAAACCTTTTGAAGATCAAGCTTTTGATCATCAACAATTTTTCTCACCAGTGAATAGCCATTGCTATGAATACCGCTTGATGAAATACCTACTAGTAGCTGCCCTGGCTTTACGCTTTCTCCAGTGATAATTTCTGATTTCTCAACTGCTCCAACTGTAAATCCAGCTAAGTCATATTCATCTTCCTCATATAACCCAGGCATTTCTGCTGTTTCACCGCCGATTAATGCACAATTTGACTGCTCGCATCCATCTGCAATTCCTTTTACAATCGCTTCGATTTTTTCTGGGACTGCTTTCCCACATGCAATATAATCCAGGAAATAAAGAGGCTCTGCACCTTGTACAACCACATCGTTTACACACATCGCTACAGCATCAATCCCGATAGTGTCGTGCTTATCCATTTGAAAAGCTAATTTTAATTTTGTACCAACACCGTCTGTTCCTGATACTAAAACAGGCTCTTTTAAACCTAAGGAAGATAAATCAAACATTCCTCCGAAACCACCAACTGTGCCCATAATACCTTTGCGCTCTGTTCGTGCAACGTGTTTTTTAATACGTGAAACGGCCTCGTAGCCTGCTTCTAAGTCAACTCCAGCTTGCTTATATGAATATGACATATTGTCACTCCTTTTTTACATTGAAACTAACAAGTTACCTTTTCATGTGGGTGTACGGTATCCGGATAAATTTCTGTTGGATATTTTCCTGTGAAACAAGCCATACACTGCCCACCATTTTCATAATCTCGACCGATTGCTTCAATTAATCCTTCATTGCTTAAGAACTCCAAAGAGTCCGCTTCGATTAATTCACAAATCTCTTGTACAGAGCGAGTAGCTGCAATGAGCTCTGATGAAGAAGATGTATCAATTCCATAGAAGCATGGATTTTTGATTGGAGGTGCGCTAATGCGAACGTGAACTTCTTTCGCTCCTGCTTCTCGTAGCATGCGGACGATACGACGACTTGTTGTTCCTCGAACAATCGAGTCATCAACCATTACAACACGCTTACCTTCTACAATCTTACGCACTGGAGACAACTTCATTTTCACACCTTGTTCGCGAAGCTCCTGTGATGGTTGAATAAACGTACGTCCAACATAGCGGTTCTTAATTAATCCTAACTCATATGGAATACCTGATTGTTCGGCAAATCCAATGGCCGCTGAAATACTAGAATCTGGAACACCAGTTACGACATCTGCTTCGATTGGAGATTCCATCGCTAGCTGTTTCCCTAAATTTTTACGTGCTGAATGAACGTTAATCCCATCAATGTTGCTGTCTGGACGTGAGAAATAAATGTATTCCATGCTGCAAATTGCACGATTTACATTTAACGTAAAGCGCTCAGATTTTATTCCTTCATCATTGATGATTAACAGTTCTCCCGGTTCTACATCACGTTCATGAACTGCTCCTACAATATCAAATGCACATGTTTCTGATGCCACAACATACGCATCGCCTAGACGACCAAGTGATAGTGGACGTAAGCCATTTGGATCTAACGCAACCATCATGGCATCTTCAGTTAAAATAACAAACGCATATGCACCTTTTACCATAGAAAGTGCATTTTTTACTTTATCCTTCATATCACTATAGCCACTACGTTTAATTAAATGAGCCAATACCTCTGTATCAGAAGTTGATTGAAAAATGCTGCCTTGGTTTTCAAGCTGATGCTTCAGCGCATTGGCATTTACTAAGTTACCATTGTGAGCCAGTGCGATACTTCCGCTATGAGAGCGGAAGTGAAGGGGTTGAACATTTTCAAACCCTCCACCCCCTGCTGTTGCATAGCGAACGTGACCAATTGCTGCTGTTCCTTGAAGCTGATCAAGCTCACCGTGGCCGAATACTTCGTTTACAAGACCCACGCCTTTTGCCACGCTGACTTTTTCACCATTTGTAACAGCAATTCCAGCTCCTTCTTGACCGCGATGCTGAAGGCTGTGAAGGCCATAATAAGCAATTTGACTTGCATTTTCATGACCCCATATGCCGAATACGCCGCATTCTTCGTTTAAACCTTTTATTTCAGCAAGCATGGAATAGCTCCTTTCCAAGCTTTCGTTAAGTCTTGAACAGATTGTTGTACAATTGCATTTCCTTCATGCTTAATTGTTAATTCTCCGTTTTCAGTTACGCGTCCCACTAGCTTAGCATCTGCAACAATACTCTCGAAAGCCTGTTGATTTTCTGGTGCCACTGTTATGATAAAACGTGATTGTGTTTCACTAAATAACTCTGCTGTTACGTCGCCGTTCACCGTAACATCTACTCCAAGACCGCTATCGTTCATTACTTTCTCTGCTAGGGCTACAGCAAAACCACCTTCTGCAATATCATGTGCAGATTGTACAGTTCCTTGACGGATTGCTTGAAGAAGCTGATCTTGACGTGCTTTTTCTACCGATAAGTCTAAAGCAGGTGATTGACCAAATACCTTACCGCTTTCAAGTACTTTTTGAAGCTCAGTTCCGGCAAATTCTGCTTTCGCTTCGCCAATTACATAAATTAAATCTTCTGCTTGTTTCGCATGCTGAGTTGTAATATGCTTCACATCGTCAATTAGTCCAACCATCCCGATAACAGGTGTTGGATAGATTGCTTCACCTTTTGTTTCGTTATAAAGAGATACGTTACCACCGATTACTGGTGTTGAAAGTTGACGACAAGCGTCGCTCATTCCGTCCGTTGCTTTTTCAATTTGCCAGAAAATTTCTGGTTTTTCTGGATTTCCAAAGTTTAAGCAGTCGGTAATTGCTAAAGGTTGTGCACCTGAACACACAAGGTTACGAGCTGCTTCAGCTACGGCAATGCGGCCACCTACTTCAGGATCTAGATAAAGATAGCGAGAGTTACAGTCCGTTGTCATTGCTAATGCTTTATTTGTTCCTCGCACGCGTACAACGGCTGCATCAGAGCCTGGTGATACAACTGTATTTGTACGCACTTGATAGTCATATTGATTGTAAACCCATTCTTTGTTTGCAATCGTTGGTTGTTGTAAAAGCTTCACTAGCATATCACTGTGATTGTCTACTGCTGGTGCGTAAGATGGCTGAGACTGAAACTCACGGTAATAAGCTGGCTCTGCTGATGGTTTGTGATACACAGGTGCATCTTCTGCTAACGCATCAACCGGTACATCCGCTACCACTTCACCTTTATGAGTTAAACGAAGGCGCTTGTCATCCGTTACGTGACCAACTGATACTGCTTCTAAACCGTAGCGCTCTACGATATCTACAATCTCTTGCTCACGGCCTTTTTCAACAACGATTAGCATACGTTCTTGTGATTCAGAAAGCATCATCTCGTACGGAGTCATGCCTGTTTCACGCTGAGGTACAAGATCAAGATTCATTTCGATACCAGAACCTGCTTTACTCGCCATCTCTGCTGATGAACTCGTTAAACCAGCCGCTCCCATATCTTGAATACCAACTAATGCATCACATTTAATTAATTCTAAGCATGCTTCAAGAAGAAGCTTTTCCATAAATGGATCTCCAACTTGAACTGCTGGACGTTTTTCATCTGATTGATCTGAAAGTTCCTCTGATGCAAATGTTGCACCGTGGATACCATCGCGTCCTGTTTTAGCACCAACATACATCACCGTGTTGCCAACGCCTTTTGCTTGTCCTTTTTGGATGTCTTCGTGATTAATTAAGCCTACACACATTGCGTTAACTAGTGGATTGCCTTCGTAAGAATCTTCAAACTGAATCTCTCCACCCACTGTTGGAATTCCAACGCAGTTACCGTAACCTGCAATTCCTGCTACTACTTCCTCAAACAAATGACGAACTTTTGGAGATGTTAACTCTCCGAATCGTAAAGAGTTTAACAGCGCAATTGGTCTTGCTCCCATTGAAAAGACGTCACGGATAATTCCACCTACACCAGTTGCTGCTCCTTGATAAGGTTCAATGGCTGATGGATGATTGTGACTTTCAATTTTAAATACAACTGCTTGATTATCGCCGATATCAACAATTCCTGCGCCTTCACCTGGTCCTTGAAGCACCTTTTCACCAGTGACAGGGAATTTCTTCAAAACAGGCTTTGAGTTTTTGTAACTGCAGTGCTCTGACCACATAACAGAGAATAACCCTGTTTCTGTATAGTTAGGCGTACGGCCTAATAGTTGCTCTACATTTGCAAACTCTTCATCTGTTAATCCCATATCTCGATATAGCTTTTGCTCTTTAATTTGCTCTACATTTGGTTCAAGAAGTAACGACATTTTGTTCCCTCCACTGCTTTACGATTGATTGAAATAATTTTAGTCCATCTGCGCTACCTAGAATGTCACTGACTGCTCTTTCTGGGTGTGGCATCATTCCTAATACATTTCCTGCTTCGTTTGAAATTCCTGCGATGTTTTGAAGACTACCATTTGGATTATCTTCGTATTGGAAAAGGATTTGATTGTTTTCAACCAATTGTTGTAACGTTTGTTCATCGCAATAGTAATTACCTTCACCATGTGCTACTGGAATTGCAATGATTTCGTCTTTGCCATAAGCATTTGTAAACATAGTTTCATTGTTAGCTACTTTTAAGTTAACTGTTTTACAGATGAATTTTAAATTTTCATTACGACGCATAGCTCCTGGTAAAAGACCTGCTTCTAAAAGGATTTGGAAGCCATTGCAAACACCTAATACAGGCTTTCCAGCTGCTGCTGCCTTTTTCACTTCATCCATTACGTTTGAAAAGCGTGCAATGGCACCTGAACGTAAGTAATCTCCGTATGAGAAGCCACCTGGTAAAAGGATACCGTCATATTCGTCTAAAGACTTAGCATCGTGCCATACGTATTCTACTTCCTCACCAAGCTCATCTTTAATTGCATGATACATATCTACGTCACAGTTTGACCCTGGGAACACAATTACAGCAAATTTCACTGTACGACAACCTCCTCAACCTCGTAACAATAGTCTTCAATTACTGTATTCACTAAAAGCTTTTCGCACATTTCTTTTACTCGCTCATCCAATGCATCTGTGCTATCGATTGTTAGCTCTAAGAACTTACCAATACGAACTTCTTGTACTTCTTCATAAGACATACGGTGTAATGAATTTTTAACGGCTACGCCTTGTGGATCTAATACGCTTTCTCTTAATGTGACAAATACTTTTACTTTATACATGGTTGGGTTATCCTCCGATTCGCTGTAAGATTTTTTCGTATGCTTCTGTTAAACCGCCTAAATCTCTGCGGAAAACATCTTTATCTAATTTTTCGTTTGTATGAACATCCCAGAAACGGCAAGTATCAGGTGAGATTTCATCAGCCAAAATGATATTTCCTTGAGACGTACGACCAAACTCTAATTTAAAATCAACTAAGAAAATGTCTCTCTCTTTAAAGAAAGAAGATAATACTTCATTAATTTGAAGTGCTTGTGCTTTTAAGCTATCAATCTCTTCTTGAGTTGCAGCTTGTAGGAAAACAGCATGTTCATCAAGGATTAACGGGTCTCCTAACGCATCATCTTTGTAATA
Organism: Priestia sp. GS2; assembly: GCF_036409025.1. Lineage (NCBI taxonomy): Bacteria > Bacillati > Bacillota > Bacilli > Caryophanales > Bacillaceae > Priestia > Priestia sp. GS2. The sequence continues at coordinate 258,299 of NZ_JAZGJX010000002.1, forward strand.
AAGCTCCACAATTGGCTTTTTAAATCGGATACCTTCTTCAACGCCAATTCGCTTAGCTAAACTACCGGCTGTTGCGTTTCGAACCACGACTTCAAGCGGAACGATTTTGACCTGTTTCACTGCTTGCTCATAGTCAGATAGTTGTTTTACAAAATGTGTTTGAATTCCTTTTTCATGAAGCATTGAAAATAGTAAACTACTAATTTGGTTATTTAGCTTTGCTTTCCCTTCAATTTCAGCTTTCTTTTCACCATTAAATGCTGTTGCCTCGTTTTTGTAAGCAACCCACAGTACATCTTGTTCACTTGTTGCATAAATTTTCTTTGCTTTTCCTTCGTAAAGTAGCCCTTGCTTTTCCATGCTGACACCTCTATATCCAGAATATTCTGATACCCACTTTTGCAGAAAGGCAAGGACTTACCTTGCCTTCTTTATTAAAGACCTAAACGTTCAAAAATCATATCTACACTTTTCAGGTGATGTGTATGATCGAAGCAGTCATCAATTTCTTCTGCTGTTAAATGTTGTGTAATGCGCTCTTCTCCTTCGATTAGAGAGCGGAACGGAACTTGTGTTTCCCATGCTTCCATTGCTTTAGGCTGAACTAAATCATATGCTTCTTCACGAACCATACCTTTGTTAATTAACGTTAGTAACACGCGCTGTGAGTAAATTAAGCCTAACGTGCGATCCATATTGCGCTTCATGTTGTCTGGGAATACCGTTAAGTTTTTCACGATGTTTGCAAAACGATTTAACATGTAGTTCAATGCAATTGTTGCATCTGGTAAGATAACGCGTTCTGCGGAAGAATGTGAGATATCACGTTCGTGCCAAAGTGGTACGTTATCATAAGCTGTTACCATATATCCTCGAATTAGTCGTGCTAGCCCTGTCACATTTTCTGAACCGATTGGATTACGCTTATGCGGCATAGCTGATGATCCCTTTTGACCTTTTGCAAAGTACTCTTCTACTTCACGTGTTTCACTCTTCTGAAGGCCACGAACTTCTACTGCAAACTTCTCAATTGACGTTGCAATTAAGGCTAGTACGGACATATAGTGTGCGTGACGGTCACGTTGTAAAGTTTGTGTAGAGATAGGAGCTGGAGAGATACCAAGCTTTTCACACACATACTTTTCAACAAATGGATCAATATTAGCAAACGTTCCAACTGCTCCAGACATTTTTCCAAACTCTACTTCAGCAGCTGCTCGCTTCAAACGTTCTAAGTTACGCTTCATTTCTTCGTACCATAGTCCCATCTTTAAGCCAAATGTTGTTGGCTCTGCGTGGACACCGTGTGTACGCCCCATCATAACTGTATATTTATGTTCTTGTGCTTTTTCTTTTAACACTTCAATAAAGCGCTCAACGTCGTTTACTAAAATATCATTTGCTTGTTTAAGTAGATAAGATAATGCTGTGTCTACAACATCTGTAGAAGTTAAACCGTAATGTACCCACTTACGCTCTTCACCAAGTGTTTCTGATACTGCACGAGTAAAAGCAACAACGTCATGTCGTGTTTCAAGTTCAATTTCATTGATTCGATTGATATCAAAAGATGCATTTTCACGGATTAGCTTTACATCTTCTTTTGGGATATGCCCTAATTCAGACCATGCTTCACAAGCTAAAATTTCAACTTCTAGCCAAGCTTTAAATTTATTTTCTTCAGTCCAAATGGCTGCCATCTCTGGTCTTGTATAACGTTCAATCATGTTGTTAATTCCTCCGTTCTTTCCCATATTCCTAATGATTCGGCTTTTTCTACCGCCTCATCTATCTTATCAGCTAATACAGTAATATGTCCCATTTTTCGTTTATGTTTTGGAACTTTTTTTCCGTACAAATGAAGGTGCATATCGTCTAAATATTCGATTTTTGCCATCGTTTCTTCAATATGCTCTCCTAATAGGTTAACCATAACAGCAGGTTTTAACAATGTTGATTGAACTAAAGGCCAGTTACAGATTGCTCGAACATGCTGCTGAAATTGCGATAAGCTACAAGCATTAATTGAATAATGTCCTGAATTATGTGGTCTTGGTGCTAATTCATTAATATAAAGATTGCCTTCTTTCGTTAAGAACATCTCAACAGCAAGAGTCCCAACTAAGTTTAGACCTTTTGCAATTTCTTTTGCATATTCAACTGCCGTTTGCTCTTGGCTAGCTGTAATACGTGCTGGCACAATGGTTTGGTGTAAAATATGATCTTTATGAATATTCTCAGCAACTGGTAAGCATACAATGTCGCCTCTCATGTTTCGGTGAACAATGACAGAAACCTCTTTATCTAAGTTCATCCATTGCTCTACAATACATTCAGACTGTGATAGTAATCCTTCTGCTTCAGCTACGTCATGACTGCTTTTTAAAAGAACTTGCCCTTTGCCGTCATAGCCCCCTCTACACGTTTTGACTACGCAAGGATAGCTAATCGTCTCGATAGCCTTTAACAGCTCTTCTTTATTCTTTACAATGGCATACTGAGGTACGTTTAGATTTAGATTAGTAATCATTTCTTTTTCTAAACGACGATTTTGAGTAACTGCTAATAAATGACTTCCTTGTGGCACGTAACATTTCGTTTCTAACCACTTCATCATTTCAACATCAACATTCTCAAATTCATATGTGATTACATCTGAAACTTCTGCAAGTCGTTCAATTGCCTTTCGGTCATCATAGGCACCAACCACTTTAATATCAGCTACTTGACCACAAGGTGAGTCTTCTGTAGGCTCTAAAACAGCAATATAGTAACCCATTTCTTTAGCAGATAGGGCAATCATTCTCCCTAGTTGGCCTCCGCCAACAATTCCTATTGTTTTCCCTGGATGTATAAGAACATTAGACAAGTTGATCACTACTTTCTAACACGGATAGTCGAATTGATTCTCTTCTCTCATCTAGCTGTTTACTAACGATAGAATCCGATGTACCCAAAATTTGAGCTGCAAGCAAGCCGGCATTTGTTGCTCCTGCTTTTCCGATTGCTACTGTTGCGACCGGAACACCTCCGGGCATTTGAACGATAGACAGCAATGAATCTAAGCCATTCAAGTTACTTGATTTAACCGGTACACCAATGACAGGCAAAACTGTTTTCGCAGCAATCATACCTGGTAAATGTGCTGCTCCTCCTGCTCCTGCAATAATAACTTGAATTCCTCTTTCCTTTGCTGTTTCGGCGTATTCAAACATATAATCTGGAGTTCTATGTGCCGATACAACTTTTTTTTCGTAAGCAATATCTAATTCCTCTAAGATGTCACAAGCATGTTGCATTGTAGACCAATCTGATTGACTTCCCATGACAACAGCAACTTTTACATTCATAGATAAAAGCTCCTTTTTTAATTTATAAAAAAAGCCTAGAATGATGTGATTTCCAAAAGGAAAGTCACAATCACTCTAGGCTTTATTAATCCGTACCTTTACCATAAGCTGCAGGATACGAATAGTTAATCCTAATTGATTGTTCTTTCCTCATAGTCCAATAATTTACGGTTATTGGGTAGAAACTCTCAGGCCATATTCCTGAATATTATATGAGGTTTCGTTTCTCTTATTTGCAACTTAATGATAACAGCCAACCATGAAAAAAGTCAACTCAAAAATCGAATATTTAACTTTTAAATTTTAATAATGTTCGTGTTTAAAGTAGTTTTCCTTCAAATATGATTTGTTGCTTTACCGGAACATGTTCTTTAACCCCATTCGTGACCCTTTCTTCAAAGACAGGCTTTTCCATTCTTCTCACAGGCATATAACCGTCCTTTTTCATACGATCTAGACAATCAGCAATTGTTTCGTTTTCAGCTACTTCATACATTACTTTTTTCTTTTTTTTCTCACTCATAGTAAATCTCCTTTTTATTCATTACTTTTTATCGAAAGGAATAACAAAAAAGGCTAGTCTACTGACTAGCCTTTTTTGCGCTGT
>NZ_JAZGJX010000003.1:0-56218 GCF_036409025.1 Priestia sp. GS2
GATTAACCAAACAAGGAAAATACAATGACTAAAAGGCTTAATTTCTCTGCGAGTGCAGTTGAGAAATTAAGCTTTTTAATTTCTTATCACAAACTTATTCTTCGGCTGACAGCTTATTAACAGCACCCCTACGTTCCTCTTCGCTGGAACGAATGTAGATGCGAGTTGTGTTTAAGTCTGTATGCCCTGCTAAATCTGCTATAAGGGATAACGATACCCCCTTCGCGGCGAGATCATGGCAAAAAGTATGTCTTAATGCATGTGGTGTTAAATCTTCAACCTTTGTTTTCTTTTTAAGTTCTTTAAACATGGATTGGATACCTTGAGCAGTGATTGGTCCTTTTTGAGAAATAAAGACCCGCTGCCCTTTATCTGAAGGTCTAATATCTAGCCATTGCTTTAAAGCAGTCAGTAAGTCTCTATTCATTTCTACACGACGGAACTTTCCTCCCTTACCATCTTGAATATAAATAATTTGCTTTATTAAGTCTAAATCGTCCACTTCAAGATTAACTACTTCACCAATACGTAACCCCCCATGCAACATTAAATAGACAATCGCTCGATTGCGTATCATTAAATTCTCTTTATTTCTCCACTCACTAGCGGTGTTCATAACGCGCACTACATAATTCTTTTCATTTCTATCTAACCAACGAACAGAATCCGAACGCTGTTGTATTTTCTGAGGCTTTACTTTTTCTACTGGACTCACGTCTATCACTCCTTCATTTTTTAAGAAGCGGAAATAAGTACGTAAACCTTCTAAGTTCTTATTAACTGTTTTAGGACTAAGTCGTCCTTGTTGTTTATTTTTAGCGGTATGTAATAGATATTGCTTGTAATCTTGTATGTCTAAAGCAGAGACATTTCGCGGATCTAATGTTTGGCCAAAAGATTCTTCATACCATTTCTTAAACCCATTAACAATTCCAATGTAAGTTACAATGGTTGATTCTCTGTTTCCTTCTTCCCTTAAATAAACGATAAATTTTTCCACCTTAGCTCCCCCACACAAAACAATGTATTCTATATGATTTTTCCTCATTTACATTATAATGTATTCTATATGATTTTGGAAGGAGTTTTAATCAAAAAACAATATAGAATACATATTCTATATTGTTTTTTGATTTTGATAATTTGAAAAGATGAAGGTCCTTTGGATAAAAAAGAAACGCCTATACATAGTTTTAAGGGGGATGGAGGTTACATGAAAACAAATGACAAAGAACATTTTTGGACCTTCACCTTTTGAAAGCATCAATTTTTCTATTAAGACAGAGATAATAATATTGGTGTGAGTAATATTATTATTGAGCATTGATATGAGCAAAATATAAATGGGCTAATTTCAGAATGATATACTCTCATCATTTATTTAATCCTTAAGAGTGATTCAGAATCGCCAACTTACTTACATGGTTCATATACACAGCTCCCCTTTCTATCTCTGCCTTAATACAAAAAAGTACTTCGTATTTAAACGAAGTACTAAGAAAAGGGGGGGATAAGTTAACACACGAAAGAACTACGCTTTCATATATAGGTGGCTTTCGAGTTACAAAATGTTGCAAATCATGAACATTTCACTCAAAAAAATCCTCCACTTTAATATTTTTTCTAATTTTTTTTCGAGCTCTGTCCAATAAACTATACACTGTACCTGTAGCTATGTTAGTAAGGTTTGAAATTTCTGTCACACTAAATCCATATCCATTAGCTAACATATATATTGCTCTTTCTCTTTTCGTCATAAACCATAACAGGTCTAGCACCTTATCCTCTAAAATTTTTATTTCTTTGTCCGTTTTACTTTCTCTCTCTTTGCTTTGCATATTTAAAAAGCGGTTTGGGTCAATTTTAATCTCCCTTTGATAAGCTGCTAAATTTTCCGCTCCTCTCATTAGTCCTGGCTTACGTCCCGTTTTCATCCATTCAATAGCAAACTTTAAATCACTTATCATGCTGCTATAATGACTACGATCATTTTTTATAGAAGCTATTTTTTCGAGAATATTAGTTTCGTATTCACCTATAGTAATAAAATTCTTTCTTTCTTCCTCTAAAAAACTTAATTCCAGCTTTGCTTCTTTATCCTTTGCTCTCAAATCTTCTACTGCAAATTCGTATTGCATAATTAAATCTTTCATGATTAACCCATCTCCCTCTTGTTATCTCTGTCTAATAGAACCCCGTCTTCTTTCGTAGGTCGCTCTATTTGTTCCCATTAATTCACGCAAATCACGTTCACTTAAACTTTCTGAAGCAATAGGCTTCTTATTTTTCTTTTTAGCTTTTGATTTCTTTTTCTTCGTTGGCTTGTATCCATTTTTCTCTTGCCATTTCTCCATCTGTTCTTTAATCGTCCCCATAATTAATCACTCCTGCGAATCCCCTTCTAAAAGGAGCGCTCCTTTTAATTAATAAGAGCGCTCTTTATTCTTAAATAGGAGCGCTCCTTTAAAAAGTCTGGATTTGAATTTTTTCTTTCTTATTTAAAAACCCTTTTAATATGTCAAAAGATGGTTTGTGTTGTTTTGAAATTTGCTTTTAAGGCAAAAAAGAAGAGCACTGACATATTCGCCCTTGCTCTCATTCCTTTTTATTCAGTTGGACCGCTTCATCCCTTGTTATATTAAGCTAGGTCTCCATCCCTCTATAAAGGAGATAGCCTCTTTAAAGTCTTGTTTCTTTATATCCCTATATGAAGGGACAGCAAAAGCCATTTTGATTTCTCTCCAGGCACGAGCATGCAATTTCCGCTTCGTGTCTATAAAATCTATATTGTACGTTCCATCAGCCCATAACTTCTCTACTCGTTTATTCTTCGCATTACATATAGCTAACTGTTGCCCGTAATCAATCGTTAATTGATCGTTAACAATAGTTTTAAGACTGTTTAACTCTTGTTTGACTGACGCTACTTCTTCACTGGTTTGGAGTGTTAGTTTCATCGAAGCAATAAGCTGCTCTTTTTCTGATAACAGCTTCACCGCTTCTCTTTTCGTAAAATAGTCATCTACTAACATTTCATATGCTTCCCAAGCTTTATCTGTATTTAAAGACTTTGCATGTAATAGAGCTCCTTTTTCTGTCCAAAGGTACAATCTATTTACCCTTAATAACGAACCATCATTTTTACCGGTCGTCATTTTGAACCGCTTCAATGCTAAACCTTCCAATAAGATAAAGTGCTTCCCTTCTTTATACCGGTCTCTATTATTGTTAAAGTTACGATTGATGTAATCTACACTAGTTTCATATGCCCCGGCCAATTGAGCAGTTGTAAGTACACGTTGGTTATTTTGTTCAATAACTTGCAAGCTTCCCATATCCCCACATCCTATAAGATTAGTATCCTTGCTCTTGTCTTTGGTGATTAATTGCATTCTTTTCAAAATACGCACTTTCTATTTGTTCCTCTGTAAAACCAATTGATTTACCCAACATAATAAAGTTACCAAATAATCGTTCATACAAATCTTGAGTTACTTGTCCATCTACGCAAAATACAAAATAAAGAGAATTGATGTTCTCAAAGCACTTTAAGAAACATCTTGTAGCATCTGGCGCTTGTAATCCCCACATTTCTATATCTGTAATTCCTAATTCAATTCCAATTGATAAAATGAAATGTAGACAATCTACATATTCTTCTAGAAGCGGATTATAGTACTCTTTATCTTCTTCCATCATTGCTGGTGCTTTTAAAGCTCTAATACGTGGTTCTTGATTATTACTCCATTTCTTAAAGCCTCTATGCTCATTTGCACATTCTCCTAACTCCACTTGTAAAGCAAGCACTTTCCAGTCTAAATTGTTTTGTCCTTTTAGCTCTGGATGCTTTTCTAAAATCCTCTGATCTAATACCCGCTGCATATCAAACAACTTCTTTAAGTTCATGCTCTCTCTCCTAACCAAATGGCTTGTATTTTACCGCTAGGTGTAATAATGTACCCTCCACATTCACAATGCCTGCTGGTTAAATCTGCTGGTAAGTCTGAAATATCTTCCACCTTATTGCATGACCAACAAGCTGCTATAACCTTATTAGGAGGTTTTATTTTCTTTAGTGAACAATACCGACAATATAAACATCGCTTTCCTTTTGCATAACAGGTACAACCGCTACTACTCATATCACACACTCCTTTTAAAATATCTTCATGTGGTGCGCTTCTTGATAGAACTTCATACCTTCTGGTGTATTAAGAAAGATTTCTGCTTTCTTACAACTATCGGCTCGTTTAATTACTCCCGCTTCTTTTAATGCTTGTATATCAATAAATTTATAATCTAATGCTTTCCCTTGATTATCGTAGCGTTGGCACTCCATTACACTGACCCTTCTAGCAGTTGCTGTAGCTGTTACTTTTATATAAGTCATAACATCCGCTCCCTATAGGACAACTTTTAATGTTGCTTTAAGTAAATGATTTTCTTCACTAAGTTTTAGATAGTCTTGTGACAAAGAATTCCAATCCTCTTCCTTATCGTGATATTGTTTCGTTACATCTTCTAATTTCATTTTCAATACTCTTTCAGTATCAGAAGCTTTATTTAAAGAATCAGATGCCCTCTCTAGTGCTTTTTCTAATGAATCAACCCTACATTTGAGACTTCCTTCTTCCTGAACTGACCTTTCTTCTTCTAAAACTGTTAAACTGTTAAACTTCTCTTCTAACTGTCTATATTGTTCGTGCTTTTGTTGAATCTCTTCTGTTAGTTGTCTATTTGATTCTTGTTGCAGCTTATATTCTGCTTCTAGAGATTCATAATTTTGAACTTTCTTTTTCAATTCACTAATAATATTGGCGTACTCATCGGTAGAATTAACCTTTAGTTTTTCCTTCTCCCTTTTTGGAACTGTTGATTCGTTCCATTTTCGAATATAATAATGAATTGTTGCTGGATCTACACCATAGTGATTTGCAATTGCTGATTTTGGTTTACCTTCAGACAACATTCTTTCTACAACAGCTTTTTCAATATTTGTTTTTGGGGTCCTAGCCATATATTTTTCACTCCTTTTTACAGTGGTTAATCTTTTTAACTCTTCACCAATACTCATCAGCTTCAATCCATAGGGACAGGTTGCGTTACAAACCTCTTTAATCCTTTTTCTATCCGCACAACCTACACAATGATGTTCCGTTATATCACTAATTTGATCCAATAAATTCCATCGTATATTTTGCACGGTTAAGCACCACTTTCTTCATTTTTTCACTCTTAGTTTTAAGTACAAATAATGCACCCTCATCACTTAGAGGGTGCTGCTTCATAATCGTATTTCGTTTTATTCTCGTGTTACGCATGATCCTTTTCTTGTTTTATTAAAAGTAAAGTCGTTACATTTACAATAATTATTGAAATACAAAGGTTTTTGATTATAATAAATGTAATCGAACGTGTGTATTTAGTGACTACTTTAAAAAAGGAGACTTTTAAATGGATAAAGCTAGACTTCAATCATTTTGTCTGACACTACCCGGAACGACACATGATTACCAAGTAGACTGGCAAGCAGATCGTTATCATATTGGCGGGAAGTTGTTTGCTATGATGGGAGGAGACTCTCAAAGAAAGCCAATTATCACTTTAAAATGCGAACCTACTCGTGCTGAAGAATTAAGAGAAACCTATCAAGGCATTATTCCTGGGCATTATATGAATAAAACACACTGGAACTCTATTTATTTTGATTCAAATCTATCCGATGATTTTTTAGAAAATTTAATTCTACATTCCTACAATTTAGTTTTTGAAAAACTGACAAAAAAAGTCCAAAACCAAATCATTCCAAAGTAGTTTTTAAGTTCGACACTTTTTTTGCTTCATATTTTATTTTCTTGAAATCCCTTAAGTTTATTGAAAAAAAATGTTGTTAAGGAAATATATCTAAATGGACTGGATAATTAGATTAATACTTATCCAACATTTGAAAGAGTATTATGCTCTTTCTTTTTTATTTTTCTATGCCTATGTCGCAGTTTGTGTCAAATTAGCAGCAGCACGGAAGCTCTTATAGGAAATCAAAGATAGATGTTTGCTCAAATTTGGATTTCTTTGTATCCTTTTGTATAAATTGCTGTTTTTTCTCTACAGTCATATCTTTTTTTAAAATCACTTCATTAGAAACCTTGATTTCTTTAAAATACTTGATAGAGAAACATCCCATAGGACGTTCTCCTTCATAGATATAATAATGTGTTCCGCGATTAAGTCTGGTTGGCGTAGCTGTAAACTGTTGCCCTATTTTAAAACCATAAACCTCTTCAATCACTTCAACCTTTTGATGAACTTTTTCTTTAATATTTTGAGACTTATCACTTTGCTTTAACTCCCCATAATGAAACCGAAAGAATTTATGTCCATCATTATCAGGTGTGTTCATTTCAACCTGTATTGGGTAAAAAGGTTCATTACTTACATCAACAATAACGCCACTACCTTTTATAAAGATGCTATCAACGTCTACCGACATACCAGCTTCTAACATTAGTAATCACTCTGTGTATACAGTACACTTCCTTCTGTATGCTTACTATCCGCTAATTTAAAAGCTTCATAACTGACCCTTTTGGCAACTGCTTTTGGACTAATCATTGTTGCAATTCGTTTCATAGCTAAAAATCTATCGTTTGGGCTTTTAGCGGTTACAACCTCTCGACCATCTAGGTCAATGACATAATAGTTCATTTTGATCCTCCATTAAGGTAGGCAACAGATACCAGCTTAAGATACTGTTGCCTTTTTATTATTGTTCATTACATTTAGTTTCTAATTTCTCATACCATTTTTCTAAAGTTGATACTGTAATAAGCGTGATGATGGCAACGTTTAACGCAAAATATCCTAAGTCCGTTAGAGTTAAGGTAAATTCCATTAAGCCAACCTCCATTATTTAGCTTCTAAAATACCTGCCTTTATAAAAATGTTTTTCCAAGCTTGCTCTAAATTATTTTGCTTTTCAATACGATGTGAAGATATACCATTCAAACGTCTTATCCGTGCTCTTCTCAAGCATTTAAGGTGAGTTTTTTTAGTTGCCATAATTAGCGGTCCCGCTCCTTCTTCTTAGCATCCAAATGTGCTACTAAAGCATCCAAAACTTCTTTAGATTCTAAATCACTCAATGAAGACATAATGGACTTAAAGTCAATCACTACTTTTTCTTTGTTAATTTCAGATCTAAAAGTCCGTAACACAAGACCTTCTGCTGTCGATAACATTTCAACGCTTGTTCCTGGTTTCCAGTTATATTGCTTACGAAGCTCTGCAGGAATTACAATACGTCCTACCGGGTCCATTTTTCGAATAAATCCTAAAGCCTTGGGTGTCATAACTTATCCCTCCATCTTTTAAATAGCTAGTGTTAGTTGCTCAGAGGCAGCAACAAAATCTTCATCCGCTTCTGACTCTGATGTTTCTATGTCAATTTCGAACCACTCCACCTTTTTGGGATGTAGCTCACGCCATAATACTTTGTTAGATTGGTCTTGAATTGCTACCTCAACTTTTCTTCCATGAGGTGTGAAAGCATCATAATATGCACCCTCCCCAACATCCTCATATAATCGAACATTTAAGAACCCTAGATTATTAATTAACTCTATATGTTGCTTATGTTTATCTTCTAATGACCTTAAGTAATTCAGTAACTTGCCATTAGGCCTATAACCTGCTAACATGGTCTTAATGTTAATATCATTTTTTCTAGGAAACAGATCATGCTGTTGCTCGCATTCCAGGCTGCAATACATGGTCTGTTTTTCTGTTGTTACAAACATTTTTAAACAACTTCCGCACTGGCTGTATCTCATATCACTAACATCGCTTTATCCAATGCTGCTAAATAATCAATTGGGACGTTACGCCCCGCTTGGCAAGAAATGCATTTTTCTTTAAAAAACTGATAAGGTATACTTTTACTCCCACCTTTTTCTGCTTCTTTCCAAAACTTCTCTAAGTCCTCAAAAAGAAGTATGTAAATTTCGTGATGAGCCTTAAATCGAATAAGCAAAAAGGAAATTCCTGCGTGAATATGCTTGTCTCTCAGAACTTCAAATTGATGTTCTTTTAGGTTTTTCAAAGGGAAAGAATGCTTATTTTCAGTTTCTTTTGCATCAAAGGCAATGGTTTTCCCCCTTGCTATTCCTATAAAATCCACAGTCGATTTTTCTTCAAAATAGCCATCTATAATACGTCCTTTTTTAAGACCCGTAGTAGCTAATTTAATCACTTTTACTGGTGTTGCTATCTTGTCAATTGATGCAATGCCCCTTAGCTTATAGCGGGCATTTGCTTGTAAGATGTAATTCTCTAGCTCCATTCCTCGATTAGCATTTGGTTGTTTTTTCTTAATACGCTTAATCGTCATTACTTCTCAATACCTCCTTTGGAAGATCTACCGCTCATAATTCGTAAATTAACCCATACCTTAGTAATCTGCGTTCCAATTCCATTTCAGCAAGACCTTTATACGCCAAAGGACAATCCTCATTACGTATAATTTGTGTTAATTCTTGCAATGTTGCTGACTCCCATCTCATGCTGTCTACTCTCCCTTTTTCATCATAGATCCTGGTTCTTTATCAATGAGGTGCTTGTCGTCTAAACAAGAGGGGCATTTGAGGCAACTCTGGTCTTCAAAATTTTGAGAAACCGCAAATTCACACTCACAATCAATACAGTAATAAATATTAAATTCGTTTAACTTTAATATTTTTTTATACTCTTCCAAATGACCATTAAAATCAGCTGTTTCAAGGTTCATGCTGGAACAACTCTCTTTTTAGATGTTTCACGATGTACTAAGTGCAGCTCTCCAGTGGGATTTTTTGTAACAAGCCAATTCTTTGGATCAAGCCCTGCTTTTCGCATAGATTCTTTTTGTTTCTTTGTTGGTACTTTTCCATTTTTTATGGTAATAACCGCCTCTCTTTTCGGTAAAATGATTTTATCTAATTGAGAAAACATATTATGTAATCGCTCAGATGATATTTGTTCTCCATCGATTAACACTGGAGGGATAACATTATGTTCAGCAATACCATGTCGTTCAAAGATTTCTTTCAAATGCTTTACATTATTAAAGAATCCAAAATAACCGACAGGCCTACCATTATGATTTAAATGATGAAGACGAATTGTATTAGGGCTCATATTGTAATCACCATATAACTCTTAGTAAGTCCCTTTTTTATTTTCTCTTCAAGATGTGGTGTGTTAGGGTCAACCTGTCCTAATTCGATGCGTATCAACGCATCATATGAGATATTTATGATGTTGCAAAATTCATTTCGAGAATATCCCGCTTTTCTACGCATTTCTTGAACTTTTTTTCCAAAATTAATTCTCCTTTTCTTTTCTGAATCTTCAAACTTCTTTTTCCATGAAGATATATAAGAAACTCCCATATAATCACCCCATAAAATGAATTAAGAAATTAACCTACTGTATGGATCAAATTGTCCTTGGGCATTTGTACAGTAATAATTCTGAAATTCATAATCAGAAATTCTACTGATACTTGTTGATCGTACAACTGGAATTAAATTCTGAAATTTGTCTTTATCTTCACGATGTTTATCGAATGTAACCATAATTAGACACTTAGAATGAAGAAAGGATTTTTTAAATTGTTGAATCTTTTTTTCTCTCCAAATTACTACTCTAACTGGTGTGGATGTGTATTCAAAATCCAGAAAATTTGTTTTTAAAATATTCATGTAACAAATTAACTTAGGTCCATATTCTGTATTCTGGATTTTATCTACACTTAAAACTTTCCCAATAATTAATCGTTCTGAATTCATTTTCTCACCTCCTCTAAAATGTTTTCGTAAAGAAAACTCAATCCCTTAAAAAAAGAGTTCATCCACTGTCAACTCAAAGTAGTCGGATAGTTTTTTAGCTAAACCTAGCTGTAAATCTGACTTTCCGTTTTCAATTTTAATGTATGAACCTCGCCCAATACCTATTGCTTGTGCTATTTCTTCCTGAGATAGAAGTTTTTTCTTTCTCTCTTTATATAGCCTCATCCTTTTTTCTTTCTTCATAAGCTTACCTCACTTTTAGTATTCGGAAAGAAACCTTGTTTATATACTCATTATATTACATCCAGAAAACTTTTCAAGTGATTTCTCACAAAAAAATGTCATTTTGTTTGCATTAGGAAACTTTTTTCTGAATATAATTTCAAAAATGTACACTTTTGGAAACTTTTTATCTTGTAAAAGCTAGGAATATTATAGATAATAATACTTAGGAGGGTGATATAAGAAATGAACGAGGATAAAGAATTTCATAATATTATTGGAGAAAGAATTAAATCTCAAAGACAAAAATTGAGAATACGCAATATAGATATTGCTGATAGCCTAGGTGTAAATAAATCTACGGTTAGTAACTGGATTACTGGGCATAGAATTCCAGACACAAAAATTTTGCCAGATCTAGCAACCATATTAAATACTTCCACAGATTATTTAACTGGAAAATCTGATAATCCCCTCCCAGAAGATTATAAAAATGATGTGAGGGAATTCTTAGAAACTAAAGAATTGTACTTTAAAGGTGAAGTTATAACAGATGATGTGAGGGAAGCTTTAATACAATTATTGAATGCTGTTGTAAAACCTAGCACAAATAAAAGTGTTGATAATGATAAGATTTCTGAATAATATTTTTTTGCAAACAAGATATAATTATAGGAATAATAATCTAACCGAATTTATTTTTTATATTATCAACCACTTACATATAAAATGCCACAGCTATTAATAATACCTTGAACGGATCACTGTATAGTAAATAAAAATTAATGCTACATATTTTTGTTAAGCAAAAGTATTAATGATAAATATTAAAAAAACGAGAACAGTCTTATGCTGTTCTCGTTTTTTTTCTTATTAATTCTTCTATTAAACCTAGATTTTTAGATGAAATATATCCATTATTATGTAAATCTGTAATCATAGAGCCAAAATCTATAGTTTCACCAATTGTATAATCTTGAATTCGTGCTGCTAGGGCTCCCGCTCCATGTAATACTGTAGAAATTGCATGTACCTCTTCTTCACTAACCATTCTCCCCATATTAATCCGCCTTTTCTATGTATTTTTAGATTTTGTTTTTTTTTAACGTTTTCTAAAAACCTCGTTACATTAATAAAGACATCACCCTGAACTTAGGATGATGTCTTCGTTATTTTAAATTCCACCTGGATCTCTAGCATAAAGAATTACTGTGTCTGTTTTAGCAACAATCTTCGGAGTTTCTTTTTGAAGCGTATCTGTTTGAGCACTAGCACTACTACCAAAGCTTAAGGCCATAGTAGCTAATGCAACAACAGCTAAAGCTTTTTGAATAGCTTTATTCAATAGTATCAGCTCCTGTTTTCTCTTTGATAACTAATATAGTATATTATTACTAAAAAAATTTCAATAAGAAAACCTCAATACGCATCATAATTCTTGAATTTTTTTGAAATAACATGAATTTCACTCTTTAAAACAAGGACTAAAGACATTGATTTTAAAATTATCGATAAGATTTTGTGCCATTTGCACGTAAAAAAAATCACCTGATTGGTAAAACCTATCTTTAGCAATATACATCATACTTATATCTTTTGTTGCTAAAGCTTTATAATACGCTTGGAAGTTTGTTAGGTATCCATTCTGATCCTCTAGCTCCTGGATAATATCTAAAGCGCGCTCTTTTGAACCCGGACAGTTCTTTTTAGCAAAGAAATGAGCTTGCTCAGCTTTATCTTCTAAAAATAAGTTATCATAATCATTGTGATATATGTGTAAGAAATCGTGTGTAGATTTTATAATCTTTTTCCACTTGGGGTTTTCATCAAAGTACCCATCTTTCATGAGATTAACAGAACATTCTATGTAGGAGTAGCTTTTTTCTTTGTTTGTAAATACGTAAATCTCACTTAAGCAGACAAGTGCATTGTTATAATACAGGGGAAACATATCTAAAATTTCTTTATTTGTTAATTCGGCACCAATTTCCTTGGCCAAAACCAGTTCATTTGATCTCATGCTAGATATAATCAAAGCTAGTTTAACGCGAATAGAATAAGCCATTCTTAGATATTGATTTTTGATATTTTGAATTTGTTTAAGTAGGTTCTTGGCCTTTGAAGCAACAGCTTTATATGCAGCAACATCTACGTAGTGATATACTGTTGAAATACCCAATAATATAAATGTCTCTAGATCTAAGCACTTTGGGTCTTGATATGATAGATCTTCAATTTTATCAAAAAAGTCTTGAACACTTATCGTTTTTTCTATCCTTCTCATTTGTAGTTCATAAACTGCTACAATTGGATCTACACGAGCTTTTAAAGAAGCTTTTTCTATTAGTAACTTTAATACCTTCATGTTTGAATTAGAGTACGCCCACTCTAATGCTTCCCTTTCGACCTTCTCATGAGAATCTCTACAAAACATCTCAATATATTCATGGTGATACTTACCAAAAGCAACACGTGTTAATTCAATGAATTTTATATATCCAACCTTATGCTTAAGATTAAACAGATTTGTTATAGTACCATTAGAAACTCCTAGTTGCTTAGCCACTTCACCTTTTGTTATACCTTTTTTTTCAAGTTCGTAATCGATAATGGCCATTAACTTTTTCTTTGAAATCATAGAACCCCTCCATTCTTTAACTACAGGAGTTAAACCAACTTATGTTTGATTTTATAGTCTACATATACAAAAAGCAACTAAAAATAACAAATTATGTATGTTTTTTCTGTTTTGTGAGCGATAAGTTATTATTTATGGTATATTAATACAAATATGACATGTTAGCAGGGGGACTTTTCAACTATGGGGGTAAGATTCGTATTAAAAGAATCAATTCTTGATGTATTAAAGCTTGAATCAACTAATGAATTCGTTGTTAAGTGCGATGTCCGTCCAAACACAATCTATGCTATGACTCATAATGCTACCAAGCGGGTAGAGATTGAGAATTTAAATAAGATTATACATACTCTTAACCTAATAGCTGCTACAAAAGGGATTGATCGTACTTTTACACTGGAAGATGTTATGATTTGGGAAGATGAGAGAGGGAATAAGTAAGTTACGGTGCTAAAAACAAGTTGCAAAAACGTTATTTTAACGTTATAATTCTAGATATAAAATTTCTTTCAGAAAACTATCTGACAAAAAAATACAATAGAACAGGGAAAACCCCCATTTTCTTTCTAAACTTTGGCCGGTTTGACAAGAAAATGAGGGTTATAGGAAGCCTGAAACACACTTGAAGTGTAGTTACAGACAAATAACTTATTTAATTATTATATTGTCTATTTTACTCCATTTCACGCAAAAAGACAATCTTTTTTGCATATTTTTGATGTGTTTTCAGCTTCCTATTCAGAGGAGGCTTTTTATTATGTCTAAATTAAAGAACGACATCCCACAAGGAAAAAAAATATCTGGAAAGCAAGCAAATGCTGACCGTTACATCAAATTAAATGAATTTCTTCTATTCGACCCTCTATATCGTGACATGCCAGAAAAGGCAAAACTTTTATATGTATTCCTTAGACATAAATTACCATACTTTCAGCAGCAAACAGAAGCTCATGAAAGTGGTTTAGAAGAAACAAAGTCTTATCGTGATGATCAAGGCTATATTTATTGTATTGCTGACAATACAGAATTGGAATACATCCTCAATTGCGCAGAATCTACCCTTATCAGAACAAAGAAAGCATTAACTCAATATGGCTTGTTAATTGAAGAGCCTACAAAAAATGGTGCTAATCGTTTATATGTACTTGAACCAACTGCTTTAAGCGAACGTTGGACATACATAGATGAAATAAAACAACTTCGAGCTGAGAAAAAAGAAAAAAACAAAGAAAAAGCTGTTAAATATGCTAAACCTTCGTCTAAATATGGTAACTTTCAAAATGAAAGTCACGGTAACTCGCAAAATGAAAGTTACGGTAACTTTCAAAATGAAAGTAAAAATCAATCTAATGGTTTTAAATCCAACTCAAGCTCTAAAATTAAACTTAATCTATCTATCTATGAAGATGAAATTAATAGCAGCATCTTACCTACTCTTCTGAAAATCTCTTTAAGCAAAAAGATTGATAGATTGATTCATCATAATATTGAAATTTTAGATATTGTTAAAAATTACGAACTACATAAACAAGTTGTTACGGAAGGGCAATATATTTCAGCACTAGATTTTGCACTCAAACTGGACAAGTTCTCTAAAGGCTTTATAGATGTAATGAACACTAATATTAAAAAGCAAATAGAATTTGAGCATAATCAGCAACGTCCTGCTGCTGCATCTACGAAAAATAAACGTCAAGAAATTGTGCCAGAAGAGATTCGCAAACAAATTGAAGCAGATGAACGAAAAGAAGAAGAAGCAGCGGCTCAGAATCAACAGAACACATACCAATTGACAGACGATATGATCTTACAAGAAAAAGTTGCATTCCTTAAAGATGGAATCGGAAAGCTTACAGATTCAGAAATTGCTTTAGCTTTGGAAAAAGGATTCTTAAAACTCGACGATTTAAAAGAAAATTAAACTTCTGTTTTTAATTTTTAGAAGCACAAAAGATGGTAAATTTAATATGTCATAAGAGAGTTTCTAATTGCCACAGAAACTAGAAATCCCTTAATAGCGGGTGTTATAATTTATTAAAGAACTTTTGGCATATTAAATTTACCTTTATAGGAGTGTTTTTATGAGTTTGCCTGTTTTTGCACAGCAATTTTCTTTATATTTACGCGAGAAAGGCCGGAAGGAATCAACAATAAAAATGTATGAGCACGACTTAAAACAGTTTTTTCTTTGGCTTGAAGAGTACAAGCCCGGTTTTGATGGCGAAACTTGGGGGGATTTGACGCGTTATGACTATAATCAGTACTTTGATTCATTAAAAAAGAAAAACCTCTCTGACGCCAATCTGAGGCGTGTAGCGTCTCACTTAAACGGCCTGCTTCGCTATTATCGTTTAAGTGATCGAGTTGGTACATTAAAAGGGACAGATTCTAAACAGCGTGCCCTTACGGACCTTGATTTTATTTCTTCTGAAGATGCAGCTTTATTATTAAGCTCCATTCCTACTAAAAAGGGATTAACAGACACTCAATTGCAAATTTACCCTTATATTTCTAAACGAAATTTAGGTATGGTTACTCTTATGATTAACTATGGACTGACCATTGAAGAAGTTGTAAAATTAACGGCTAAAGATTTTAACTTTGGCCAGAATACGTTAACGATTGAAACGAGTAAGAACAAACGCACCATTTTACTTGAGATTGATGATAAAAAGCTACTGTATGATTACTTAAAGGACATTCCAGATCTCTTTCGCCCAAAAGATTATACAGACGACCCTTTTTTTATATCGTTTCGCACTAAAAAACTGTCTTATTGGTTTGACTACAGCATGAACAGATCTAAAGGTATGAGTTTAATAGGAGCAAAACAGATGGTTGAAAAAGAGGTTAAGCGTGCTGGTTTACGAAATGGAATCAGCTCTACTCATTTTAGAAATAGCTGTATCTTGCAAAAAATAAAAAGCGGTTGGGGAAACCAAATGCTTATTGAGTACTTTGGTTTAAGTAGTAGACATGCATTGTATAGATACAAAAAATATTTGAACCAAGGAGAAGGTAATTAAATATGACAAAGTACTACTGTACACAATGTTTTCGAAATGAAAAGGTAATTGAATATATAAAAAAGCAAAATTTAATAGGCAGTTGCTCCTTCTGCGAATCTACTGAAGTCAACATAGCCTCCGCAGAAGATGCATTTTGGTTTGATCTTATTATTTCATTTGATTTCTTGAGAGCCTCTCCTGACAATAGAGGGTTTACTCTTGAGAGGTTTTTAACTAGACAGGTTGATTTATTGAGTGAAACTGTTTCACATCAAACTAGAATTGAGATAATTAATAATTTATTCCATCTGATGCTATATAGCCTTGATATAAACTTGTTGCATAATCCCGATCAAAAATTTGTAGCAAATTTTAAAGGAACTTCTGCTCTTGAGAAGAAATGGGAAGAGTTTAAGAAACAAATTAAACATACTAACCGTTTTGGTTTTGATATTGATGAAAAACTAAAAACTAACTTAGTTACGATACTCACCAATAATAAAAAAACTCTTAATAAGGGTACAGAATTTTATAGAGCGCGCCTTGGAAAACCAAAAGGGTCTAGAACATTTCCTTATGAAGAAGATCAAGTAATGGCTCCTCCAAAAGAAATAGTTTCCGAGGGACGAATTAATCCTAGGGGTGTTTCTTATCTATATGTTACTGACGATATAAACACCGCTATAGCTGAAGTTAGACCTTATAAAGGAACAGAGGTATCCTTAGCAACTGTACAAATAATTGAGGATATTGAGATAACTTCTTTTAACAATACTAACTATCATGGAAAATCTCTTCACGAACAAACTGAGTTGTATATTCTCACTAATACTATTAACTATGAATTATCCTACCCCATTGATGAACAAGCAAAATACTTGGATTACATTCCATATCAATATATTTCAGAACTAGCTAAACATTTAGGGCTTGAAGGTCTTGAATACAAAAGTGCATTAGAAGAAGGAACTAATCTATGTATTTTTAATACAAAAAAAGTTATGTGGAAGTCAGGTGAACTCTATAAAATTAAAAATTTAAAGGTTGAGGCTGAACCAGTAAACCAGCCAATAACAGATGCAACGTTTTCATTTGACCTTGAATGGTGAGTTGGATAATTCTACTTATTCTGTGACCAAATACAACATGATTACAATATTAAAAGTTCTAAAACAGCACATAAATCACTTGTAAGTTTTATTTTGCAACTTTATAATGAAACTGTGGTAGTGAAAACTATAGAAAATGAGCCTGCCAGTGCAATGGCGTAAAGTTAGCTCAAAAAAGAACCAAACCAGTGTTGCAGCACTAGTTTGGTCAAAGACGAACTTATTCACTTACCTCGAAAAAGATGGTTGCATTGTATTTCTTTAATCAAATCATAATTTAACGCTTAAATTTCTTTTAGCGAAAAAATAGTCTTCAGGCGTAGTGACCCTGTAAGGCTTTTTTTCGTTTCATTAGGTGTATAGACGAAGATGAGCTTGACCATACTACTAACATAAAAACAGGGAGCCACGCTCTCAGTTAATCAAGCGGGCACTTGAGAAGTGGTCTCAAGATTAGGATTGCAGTCCTACGCCTCCCTGTATGTAAAAAATAGTGGTTGCACTTATGGGATTAGCTGAAGAAATCGCGAACCATCTGAATTAAACCTAGGATCAGCCCCCAAGCCCATCCCATAAGTAACTTGCCTAACTGATAAAATGCCCCATTAAAAGCGGACTTCAAAAAATCATTACTCTGAGGCTTGTGGCTTTGCCTCTTTTTTGCTTTGTATTCTTCTCTCGTCATAATATAAATCACGCTCATTTCTTTTAGTGTAAAGAGAGCGTGGCAACTTCACTTGACTTTTCTATTATATACCAAGCTGACCAAATAATAAAAACTAAAATTACCTATATCATTATGGTATCCAGTAATGTATGGTTTTAAAATACTATATTTTTAAAAAGCAAATAAATTATTCTTGAACAGCGATAAAAAGGTGCTATTTGCTAATAGCACCTTAACTTATATATGTTAAAAGTCACTGTATTCCTCTAAATCTTCATCATCTAGATCACCTTCAACATCGTCTAGACTTATTGAAATATCTTTTTCACACGTTCCTACATCTCTTTTATCTTCTACATAGTGTGTTGTTGTATGCTCATTTTTCTCCTTAAAAGATAAGACTTGCAGTGATTCCAGTTTGTCTTCAATACGTTGTAACATTTCATGTGTTTTAACAACATCTGAAGCAGGCTTTTCCAAGATGTCACGTAATACCAATGCCTCAATATAATCTCCCAATTGCCTACCCTTTGCCTTTTCTTCGAGCTTGTCATAAACTGTTTGACTAAGTTTATTTGTTTTAATTGTAAATGCTCTTTGCCGTTCAGACATAGTTATCACCTACATTAGTTTTTTACGGCTTTTTTCTTCTTAATATATCCTAAGCTACGAATTTCTAAGCCATATAAATTCAAGTAGCGGCTGTCTTTTGGTACTTTATGATATTTTGCAGTACGCTCTTCCCCTATTTTTTCACTCATGCTTTCAAGAATAGCTACTTCCAGAATAGATGCTACCCCACCGCTGTAAACATATTTTCTAACCTTATTAGCGGGAGGTGGTGCTACATCGTTTAGCTTAGCCAGCAATATATCTGCGTACTCTTGTAACGATTGATTAATTTGCTGAGTCAAATCTGTTGTATCCCCTGTGTTCTCGTTCTCTAAGACAAAATTACGGCTTTCATGGTTATCAACAATAAATTGATCGAAAGTACGTAAGTCAGTAAATAATTCAGGGAACTTTTCTTTACGTAGTTTATCAATATGTGCTAAGTATGGAATACCTTCAATTGTCTGGAATGATTCACGACTGTTAGCTGCTTTTAAGCCTTCTGGTAAAATTACAACATCTGTGGAACCTCCACCAATATCAACAATTACAGTTTCAGCGTATTCGTACTCAGATACATCTTTTCTATCAACAAGCTGCAAATCTTTCTTTAGAGAAAAGCGGGCTACCTCCCCTTCTTTTAAGCAAATGCTTTCTTTAACAGTTACCTCTAACTCATTTGAGAAGCCGGGTGTGTGAATTTTAAATGCATGCTTTTTTGCAAAACGGTCAGCCATTGCTGTTTGTGCTTCACCAAAAGTAGCTGATTTTTTCAACAGCCAGATTGGTAACATTGTAGAGAAATAGTTAATTTCAATCTCAGTATCTTCTACATCCTCTGCTTTTAAAGCATGGTAATAAGCAATAGCCGCTAGGAATGTAACGTATGGAATATGGCTTGTTATTTTATTATGTAGCTTATTAATATGATTATTTGCTAATTGTTGAGTTGCTGCTATTTCCCCTACTAAGAAATAACGCTCATTCTCTTCTCCTGGAATAACTGTTGAAAGTAAAATACGCTTTTTAAAATCTTCTGCGGAGCTAATGGAATCCGTAAAGAATGAATTTGCCACTTCTTTCTTGATCTCAACTACATTAGTTGGTAAATCGAATTGATACCCATCGATAATATTCATATCTACTGAGTTTCCACAATCCTTATTAAAACGTGTTATCTTCATCATCTAGACACTCCCCTTAACTGTTAGTTGGACTTAAGTTCAACTTATTTTTAATTTTACTTTAAAAACAGTTATCTTTCAATATATTAGTTTAACTTATTCGGAGACAAAAAACCTTATATATCAACATTATAAATACTTAAGTTAAACTTATATGTTTATAATTAGTTATGAAACTATAAAACCCTTAAACTAGTTGAACTTAAGTTGAACCAAAATCCATATCTTTAGTATATAGTTATGTATCTAGGCAGTTTGCACCTTTTAAATCTAGACAGGAATCGTAAAATAAATAGTAGTATTCTTCAACGGATGAGTGTTTTTATTACAATTTTGCAGGGAATTAACTCTTTATAACGTAATTAATAAAATAACATCTCAAACATAGGTGATAAGGTAGTAAGTGATGATAATAAGGTTATATAAACATATAAAATTAAGTATATAGGAAGTGAGGTTATGGATATGAGTGAAGATAATAATCAAGTTGAGCAAAAACCAGATGAACGCGAATTAACTATAAAAGATGTAGCTGACCTTATAGATGAGAGTCCACACACCGTGCGAAACTGGTTAAAAGAGCTAGAAGGATATATCCCGTTTGAACGTAAGAAAAACGGATATCGTGTATTTAAAAATGAAGGTTTAGAAAGGTTTAAGTTAATTAAACATTTAAACCGCGATCAAGACTACACATTAAAAGAGATTGCTCTATATTTGGATACAGGTGGCGAAGCATTCAAAGTAATGCCAGAACCTAGTGCTGATTCTATACTCGCTGAAGAAATGAGAAGGATGAGAGAACGCTTAGATGAATTAGAAAAGCGTGATCGTGAACGAGATGAGGTATTAAAAGTCATTGCTGAACAATTAACAAAGCAAAACATCTACATAGAACATACTCTGAAAGAAAGAGACGAGCATTTAACTAGTACAATGAGAGAAATGCTGGAGGGGAAAAGGTTAATAGCAGCTGCTGAGGAACATGAGAAGCAACTTGAGAAAAAAAGTTGGTTACAAAGGTTATTAGGTAGATAATTAACTTGTAATCCTATAAAATGCGGTTAATTATAAATTATCCTGTTTACATTATTAAAAAACAGAGCATCACTTTAGGATGCTCTGTTACAATTAGTTTTGAAATACTTTACAAGCTGCTGGTACACCTTTTATATGCTTAAATTTCTTACAAGTAGCATCAATACCATTATTAATTGCATTTTGTGTAAGAGTTTGTGCTGTTTGGACACTTACAAAAATAGCAAATATACCGCCAACCCATGCCCAAAAGGAGTCTTTTGATCCTGGTCTTGGAGGTAAATTAGAAGGACCATCTTTATCAGGTTTTAAATTTTCGAAATTATTTGTTTCTTCATCAGTTTCTTGTGCTGCTGTTATTGTAACTTCACTACCTGCAGCTGCCGCTGAGGCTGTACTCTGTAACAACGAAGCGTGAAATAATGTAAAGACCATAGATGTAAGTAATAGTTTAACCAGTAAATATTTCCCTTTTTTCATAATTATGTATCCCCTTTGTAATTTTTTAACAAACCAATTATATGACATTAAACCTATATATGTAAATGTTATATTGGTAAAAAAGTGTTGTTTTTCCAAAAAACAGAAACCTTTTTATAGAAACATACGTAATAGTTAAAGAGAGGAGTGATTACTTATGGATACTTTCTTAGGTATTTTATACATAATAATGATATATGGAATATTATTTGGACTAGCATTGCTAGGGTTCAGAATCATTTATAAGCAAATAAAGAAAAAATAACACGCGTATAGTGCACGCGTGTTATTTTTTGGGGAAAAAGTATACATTACTAGGTTATTAATTATTTTTAATAATTCGGATACTTCTTGGAATTTTAGATGTGTAGTCGATAATGCCTTTAGCTTTGAGGATATTTAGATAGCGAGAAGTGGTACTAGTTGAATGAAACTCACAAATTGTTGTTAGCTCCCTGAATGTAGGAGGGTAGCCATGTTTACTTACAAACTTTTTTATAGCATATAAAACGGTCTGTTCTGCAATACATTGCTTATACTCTTTTCCTTCACACATACGGTTATGCTCCTTGATTCTTGGTATAAATGTTTGTTAGCTGTCCTGATAGTATATTTTCAATTTTAAAGAATCGTAGGGATCTTTTCTTATAACAATAAGCCTTTACTGTATGTTCATGCAACTCTAAGACGCGAATGATCCGCTGAGAGACTTGATCCTTTTGATTAATATACATAATTTCTAATTTACTATTATCGTTATAAGCCTGTTTTAATTGATATAACATACGTAACAACCTCCTAAGTGCTAATAATCATCTTTATATACTAATATTATATAAGAACATGTGTTCCTTTTCCACTATGACATTTATTTAATTTTGGTTTATAATTGGATTATATATATAGAATAGGTGGGATTTGGAATATGAATTCACATGAAAATGCACAATTAGTTAGCGCTTTAATTGACCAAGTAGAACCTTTGAAATTAAATGTAAAAGAGGTTGTAACGCCATTGAATAATAATGTCGTAGACTTAGAACCATTATTTATTAGATTGGTTGAGGGTGGGTGGCTAAATAAAGAAATGTATGAGCATACAATAAGCGGATTAGCAAAACAGCCTACTCTTAGAGAGTAGGCTGTTTTTACGTGGCCAGCATTTGTAACAAAGTCTTTATTAAAAGAGGGAGAAGTTGCACAACTATATAAGTTATGGAGGTCTTAGTTAGCCAACTAATGCTACGTTCCTTGAAATTCATTATATATAATAACCCTGAAATTCCAATAATCAAGCTAGCAATAGGATAAGATACAATCTGTAATATTTGTAGAAAGGGCTCTATTGTATCGTAGGCAACATTAATACCAATTTCTTTAGTTTGATCTACAGGGTGTAGAGCCCAATCGACCAATGCTTCAAATGATGTAGTTGCTGTACTAATAGTGGAACTACTACTGATAAAATCTGAAATGCTACCAACTGTTTGTATTTTGCTCCACACACTGTATCCCTCCCTTAAAATCCTGCTGTTATAGATACTAGCAAACGCATGAGCATTGGTGACAACTGCACTAGGATGTAGCCAATTGTAGCACCTTGAAGCATTTCAACTGCTTTAGGACGATTTCCAATTAACCAATAGATACCAGCTGCACTGAAAACTAAGAATGTAATCGGATATGATAAACCTTGAACTAATTCAGTAAGTGGTTGAAAGGCTGTAATTACTTTTTGGGTTACATCTGCTTTAACTGAAGCACTTGCTGTGACTGATTCAGCAAATGAGAATGTAGGCATTGTATTTAAAATTAGTGGGAATGTTGCTCCAGCAGCTAATATCGGAACAATATCTTTCTTTGAAGGTGTAGAGATTGAAGGGTTTAAAAACTCACGAACTGTACCAACCGTTTGAACCTTCTTAGATGTAAACATGTTATTTCCCCCTCTTAGTTGTCTTTTTCTTTGAAGCAGTTGTAGTTTTTTTCTTTTTCTTGCTCTGCTTTCGTTTTTTAATCCCATAATCTAATGCCATAAACCCTGCTTGAATCGCCACTTTTTTCCACATGTAAATTCCTCCTAATAAAAGTCTGAGATAACAAAGATGTTGGATTCTAACCCTTCACATAGATTAATTAGTTGTCTTCGCCTAAACTCTGTTGTGGTCATCCAAATAAACACTGGTGGTGTGTCTGTAAATGCACCAACATCAATGAGTTTACGGTAACGGTCCATTTTAGATTTATTGGCTACCATTTTTTGAGTGTAATCCACTTCTATAATGTAGCGCTGGCCACCGTTAACAAATGTAGCATCACAAATTACCGTAGCAATGTCCTTTACAGACATTTTTATTTCATTTTTCCAATCATCAGGAGCTTGAAAGCCGATATATAAGGCATTTCTCATAATGTAATGCTGAGCTGTAGTTAGCTTTTTAGTTACACGCTTGGCACCTATCCGCTCACGACCCTCTTTAGATAAGTGATAAATCGTTTCTCCATCACGAAACGAGTTAAGATATACATCCATTGACTTTAAGAATTTTTGAGCATTACGTTCTCCGCCTAGATCATGCAATGTTTGAATTTGAGAACGACTAAGATAGCTCAGTTTCTTCAATGAGTAGAGAATATCTTCCACCCGCTGTTCCCTTCTGATTGTCTTCTGCATTCTCATCATCCTTTCTAGGCTTAATAATGATATGTGGCTTTATAACAGAGTCTATATAGCTGTTACTCATTAAAGGAACTTGAACTTTATGGTTGGTCACACCATCTATTACAAGAGCTCTACCTGGATTTTCTAATTTTTCTGCTCCCCATTTATCAAGAACTGTTTGAGACTGCCTTCCAGATCTCAGTTTAAAACAAACTATTTGGTTAATATTTGACTTGATATCTTTGTTCATAACATCTGCGGTAGGATATTGAGTAGCAAACAATAAAATATAGTTAAATCCTGCACCTAAGCGGGCTATTTCAGAAAGACGCATCTCACAATGTTGTCTAAATTTAAGTTCGTCTGCTTTATTTTTTTTAATGATAGGAGAAAGTTCAGCTGCTTCATCTATGACAATGAAATGTTTTTTGGTAAACCCTAACTCATTTGCTGTTTCTACACCTTTATCCCTACATAAAGCTTCCATGGACTTCATATCAGCGTATATTTTATCTAAAACAGTAACAGCATCTTGTATTTCATCAGCAAAACCACTAGTTTGTTTTAGGTGTTTGAAGCGGTTCATTGATACCCCGCCTTTTAAATCAATGAATGAAAAGGCTACTTCATCTGGATACAATTTAATCAAGGTTGTAATCAACATCTTTGAGAATTGAGTTTTACCTTGTCTTGTTCCTCCCGCAATGGCCATATGCTCGCGTCCAATTTTCCACTTCAGCATACGCTCACCATTGTCACCTAATGGAATTCGCCAATCAGTGCATTTAGATAAGAACTGGTCATTAAATTCAATGTGAGAGGGGAGACCTTTATCAAACACTTTGATATGCAGCATGCCGTCAAAACTCATTTTAATATTCTTTGAGGACTCAACCTTTTCAAAGAACATACTGTATAAATCATCTTTAAGAGTAACCCGATTATAGTGATTATCACGTAGATAACTCCAAAGTCTTTTAATGCCTTTTTTAGTAAACACATAATCTCGTTTTTTTATGTTTAACCCGTCTTCAAATTCATTGATATGATCTTCAAATTTTTTAAAGGATAATCCATGAGGTATCTGGTACACATATTCCACAAAACGCTCCTCACTTGTCTTTCGATGTAACCTAATTGAGTTACCATGTACTTTTAAGTTACAAGCATCAGCAACAGAAATTATTTTTTCATGGTCTTCCATCTTTCTGCTGCTTTTTTGTTTTGTGTGAGCTACTAGATACAGACCGCCAAGTAACGATGTAGATAATGCTTCTAAAATCATAGAGGTCTACCACCTTCCTTTGATATCTACATAGTAGATAGTCCTTACTTAAACGAATTATCAAAAGTATGCTAGAAGATTGATTTAAAAAGGTTTCTGCGTTCGTTTTAATAGTCGGTTAGCGTATTCCATTGCGCCTTTATAAAACGAACTGAACACGGAACTCTGTAAACTCTCCTAAAGCGAATTTTATATCGTATGATAAAGCGTATTAGACTCCGTTTGTCCAATATTCCCAATTTGTTGTGAAAATTTCTGAAACACATGTGAAAGTTTTTTAAGTAGTTGGAAAAGGTTCGTATAAAGACGTAATAGAAGGGCAATCCTATAAGTACTAATCAAGCAGTCAATAGGAAGGTGATTTAAATGTGGGGTATTGGAAAAAAACGCTCTAAAGTAGGGAAATACATTGATAAACATGGATTTTCTCAGGAGGATTTAGTGGAAGCGTCTAAAGTGAGCCGTAATACAATTAGTAAAGTTTGCAACGACCCTAGCTATGTACCTGCTACAGGAACAATTAAAAAAATCATGAAAGCATTAAAGAAGTTGGATCCATCACTTCGAACAGATGATTTCTTTGATATATAAATAGACCGTTTACTAAACTTAAAATAAAGTAGCTCATATAAGTTCCTTTCATATAATTTTTGCGTTTATAATAAAAAATGGATTTAAAGGAAAATTTATGAGGGGGACTATCATGAATAAGATATTAAGTAGTTTTTTAGTAATGGGGCTGTTAGCTGGCTGTGGGAACGAAGCTGCTAACGATAAGTCAACTGAAAAAATTGAAAAAGATGTGGCGGTACAAGAGCCATCTACAGAAACTACCGCTAAAGAAGAAACAAAGGACAATGAAACTGGTATTCATAATGGAGAGTTTGATATTACCAATGATACTGGCTATATCAAACTACTTGGAATATTTGAAGGGGATCTATCCAGTGAAGAAGACCTTAGTGCGACTATTGATTTCAATGGATTTAAGGTTTCTTTTATTCCTTCACTTGTCGATGTTGAATTAAGCGCTGAAGCTCAAACGGAAGAAAAATATGAAGGTAGAACAGAAACCAAAGCAATTATGCTTTCTATGAATGTAGAAAATACATTAGATGATGATGTAGATTACAATGGGTCTTTCACTGTAGTTACAGATACAGGTGAGCAAATTCATTCAGAAAGCGGTCTGCTTTCTCAGAATGCTGTTGTACAAACTTATCATGGTAAAGTGAAGGAAACAGGCTATGAAATTTTACCTCTGAATGGAGAGGAACTACCTAAGAGCATAAAGGTAATTATGGATCCACCAGATAAATTAGTTGATGGAGCCTATAATGGAAATGAAGACTTAGGTGGAGAACAACGAATTGAATTTACAAAATTAGTTACAGAGTAAAAAAGAAAAGCCCACCACTCAATAGAGTAGTAGGCTTTTCTTTTTAATATCCTTTAGATTTTAAGACCGCTTGCAGTTTCTTTTGTGTATTTGGACCATAAATTCCATCTGCTTGTCCAGGAACATACACACTTTGAAAACGTCGTACTGCATCCGCCGTATCATTTCCATAGATGCCGTCTATACCATTGTTTTTAGCACTTTTATTTGGGTAAAAGTGAACAGCAACTAATGCAGCTTGTAATTGACGCACCAATTCGCCTCGTGAGCCCTTTTTAAGAACCTGTGAAGGTAATGGGTATTTATAAGCGGATTGTGGCTTTTTAGACGCTTCTGGCTTTGGTGTATATGCATGTTGAGCTTTTCCTAATTTAATAGTTTGACCTACCTTTAATTGTGTTGGGTGTATATCTGGATTAGCAGCAATCAAATCATTTACTGTAATGCCTGCTGGACCATCTTTTTCAGCAATTGACCAAAATGTATCTCCTTCTTGAATTGTATATAAATCAGGTGGTAATGAAGGCTTTTGGTTGGCTCCAGGTGCAATTGTTTCTAAGATATCTTTGAAAGCTTTGTTATAGTCATATACGCAGCATGCTTTCCAACTGTAACCTGGCATTTCATTGTGAGACTTATCATATTTACCGATACCATCTTTAATTAATGCATTACGCAAATCAATAATGGATGCAATGGTTGCCTTGCTTAATTTATCAGTACGGTAGTCGCCAATTACACAAATTCCAAGACCGATTGTATTGCTGTTACCAACATGATAACTACGTTTGCTAATATCTACACAATAATAGATAGCTGCCTTACCATTAATAATTGTGTTTGGATCAATAATTAAATGATAAGCAACTTCTGGCCAGCCGTTTGTTCCAACGTGAAAGTTTGCAAAGGAAACAATATTAGAGCCTCCTGCAGATAATTTTGTTAGCGAGTGATGCCATACACGAGTTGTAATTGAATTGACACCATTTGCTCGTTTACTATAAGAGCCTTTGCTTGGTAATTTCCCTCTTTTATCAACTAATTGAGCGAGCTGTTCAAATTTATAAGTCATCGCGTGTTTCCTCCTTTTTAAATAAAAAGAGCCACATTTCACAGCGGCCCTCAATTACAATTGAATTATTTTGTTTCAGAATCATTTTTAAGCGTTTCTACAGGCGCTACAGGAGGTATTTCTACAGTTGGTGGTATTTGTACTTGATTACCTAATATAGCTTCTTTACGACCTTCTGAGCGTGTTATTTTAGCATTAATTTCAGATGCTACAGCTTTCAACATCCACTCTGGTATCCATTTATCATATCCAGCTCTTGCGAAGTTTGCCGTCATGCTCATCCAACTGTGATAAATTAAGCCGGAAGAAATGAATAAATAAAAACCGCTAATAGGTACATCAGCAATGACAACGGGTGTACCTATGATTGTATCCATTAAACGGCCAACTAAAGGCAACATTAAAATAACAGTTGTGCGAACTACCCCTCGAATGCCATAGTCACTGGAATAAGACCCATCCTTTAGTGCTGCACCAATAGCTCCTAACCAATCAAATGCAACAACAAGAATGAGCAATAAAGCAATGTACATATTAACTTGTGAATTGCCATATAAAGCATTTAATACTATCCCAATCGATCCACCAGCAATACCGGCAAAGCTAAAACTGGGGTTAATGAGTAAGCGTAAATCAAAGATATCAGCTGAAAACTTCATAGGAACCTCCTTAAATAAAAAGAAGGCCAGAATAAATCCAAGCCTCTTTTTAATTGATTTTTTTAGATTTCACAAACTTTAAACTAAACTAAGGTCTAATAATAGTGGAGCTATCGAAAGTGCAATCTCTTTTTTTACTGCAAAATATTTCTTTTTGAGCATGGTATCTTTCATGAGATATTCTTCATAGTCATCGGATTCTGCCATTAAATTCAATTGAGCTTGCTTATAATTTTCTTCTAGCACTTTATAAGCAATTTCACGCTGAAAATCTACTAATAAATCGTTAGTAATCCCACTATTATAGTCTTTATCTACAATGATGTAAGGGACATTAATTCCCGTAGCTGTTATATTTGCAGTTTTTAAAGAATCTACACCTAGAACAAACGGTGGTGATACATAATCAATAGACATAACTTCTAAGGTTTCAGGATTCAAATAGAGAACTTTGTGTGTGTTACCTGCAATATTTTGTTGTAAACTTTCATCGTAATTTAACATCGTTTTTTCAATAGCCATTTCTGCATTGCCCCTTTGAAGTTAATTTTTATATGTGACTTCTACTTTTAGGTTGTTGTTAAAAATCATGTATGGGCTATCGGAATACATCCAAAGACCAATTCCGTAAACAGAAGTCTGGTTAATATGATTCTTAAAGGCTGCAGTTGCGTCAATCCATTTTGCTTCCCCCCACTTGAATCCTGCTGTATAGGCTGTACCTGTAGACAGCCCTCCATAGAATGTAGGTTGTGAGCTGCTTGATGGTTGAGATTGATAACCATGTAGGACAAACCGTGCATTCTTTGACGCGGAGGAACCACCACCGTTATAACGTTGCGCCCAAATACGAACCTTCGTAATGGTTTTTCCATTGAATTGATTAAATTGTGTACCAAAGAACCAATAGCCCATATAACGTCCATAAGAACTTGTCCAAAGAGCTTGACGTACATTTCCTCCATACCATTGTCCACCAAAGCCAGAGCGCCAAGAATTCCCGCTGTTCGCTGTGACAGTGACAGTCGTATATGTTGCTGGTGCAGGAGTAGAAGGAGCTGTAGCGTTAGGATATGTCCACGTTCCTGTACACTGACCACCTTGATCACCTAATGCATTTTTTGAACTTCCTGTTGGTGCTGTACCTGTTCCTGCAACAATAGAAGAACGATAAGCTCTGACACCATTAGTACCACCAGAACCCGTACAATCAATAACATCTGCACGCGCGCCATATGCAGCAATTACTTGTGAATTTGTCCCATTGTAGAACTGACAACCACGTAAGTCTGCAAATGAGTTCGAAATATACACCGCGTAAGCAGTTAAACTTTTCGCATCTACAATGCTATTGTTCATAGCTAAACGCGCCACACCTTCAGCATAGACAGGCGATTGGTTAGCTGTAGCAATGAACTTTCCTGAGTTAATGACTGTATTTACTGTACTGTACATGAATTTAAAGCTTCCGTATAAAACGTTAGATGTATTCTGAAAATCAATGGTCAAAGCACCACTTCCTGTAAACCCTTGAACCAATACGTTTTCATATACTTCACTTGCATTTGAATAATGCATTTGAATGCGTACATCATGCGAGAGAACTTTAGGTAAACGGTTCACCGCTTCCTGAATGGTAGCCAACGGTCCTGCTGCCCAGCTTGTTCCAGGATTATCATCATTTCCGTTGATTGGATCTACGTATAGGTTAATAACATCAGTAGTGGTCTCTACAATGTTGGGCGCTTTAATACTTTTTGATATATATAACGACTCAGCAATAACATTCTGAAACCCTGAGTAATACGTCACACCATCATCATCTAACGTGTTTAAACCTACAGCCAAGTCACCATTTGCATCTAGAACAATTAGCTGACCATTAACGTTATTTGCTCCTCCAAGGGTAGCTGTCCCGCCTTGTAATTTATCAAATTCAACAGATAAAGCTTTAATATGGCGACCTTCTATAACGCCATCAACAATTAATTCAGCCGTTGCTCTTCTTCGCATCACTATGTTGTCAAGATAAAATTTATTTGTCGTTTCACCATTGTTTGAAAATGTTGCATAAAACTGTAAATAAGCTGTACCGCTTGGAACCGTATAGTTACCTGATAAGGTTGTAAAATTCATTGTTTTTGTACCTGACCAAGTAACAGGGTTGTCCCAAAGATTTAACGGTTGTTTCTTTGCGTCATAACGTAAAAATCCGATTCGTCCTGTTCCATTTCCGGCTGTATTTAGATAACGCCCCATTGCTGATAAATAAAAACTTTCTCCTGCTTGAACAGGTATAATATTTGATGCATAAATGCTATTGTTACCGCTTGTATAAGCATCGAATTCAAGGGCTTTTCTTGAACCGTTTCCATTTGCAAAAGTTGAAATATCTTGAACCCTCACACCTGAAGTTGTATTAAAACCAAAAGGTAAAGCTCCGACTGTATCACTTTCAAAATCAGGGTTTTCAATTAAGTTCGTCCAATCAGAAAGGAATAATGATTTTGCAAATAGGGTTCCTGTTGCGATAACATCACCGTTAAATAGTGATTTCTGCCCGTTGTACTTCCAAAGTGAAATAGTTTGTGCTGCATCACTCCAAGAAGAAGAATTGGTGTCAATAATATCTTGAGCATTTTTCGCTTCAGTAATATCTAAGAATTCAAGCGTTTCAACGGCTGCTTTACCGTTACCGCCAGAATAGTTGACAATAAACATAGGACGAACGTAAACTGTACCTGCTCTAAATTGGTTTGCAAGATCCCCAACACCTGTAATGGTCCCTTTGAATTCCCGCCAACCATCGGCGCTTTTGATACCAACTCCAGCAACAGCACAATATCTATGCGTTCCAGCCCCACCTGTTAAAGCATTAAAATCTTTATCCAATGTCGCTACCCCAGCATAGACTTGCATAGCCCCCGCTGTTGCATCCACTAGCTGCTTAACTCTGAAGCGAACTTGATAGGTTCTGTTTACGTCAACAGGAATTGCATTTTTAGAAAAAACATATGATTGACCTGTAATCGTTAACGTATCACCGCCATGCGAACCATCTTGGCCTTCAACATATGAAGCGTTTGGATTAATCGCACTTACTGTTTGTCCAATGTAAGAATTTGACCAGAACTTAAAACCCTTTGAAAAAAGTGGATCATAAAAACTATTATATGTTGTATCTGCTGAATCTTGTGCGTTGTCAGAATTTGCTTTTTGTTTGGCTGCAACGGCTTCTTTTAGAGAATTTAAAGCATTCGTATATTGTAAAAACTTATCCCTGAAAGTTGCTTTTATCACATTAATAACTTTATCTTTATTAGCTATAGAAACATCCCAAACATCAACAGGCGTAAGGGATTCAAGATACGTTTTTAAATTATTATATTGCGTTGCAAAGTTTGTATATGTCGAGTCAACACTAACCATTCCGACATTCAAAGCCTGCTTTCTGAGAGAAGCAAATTCACCTTTTCCGCTACTATCAAGAGTTGTTACTGCAGGTAAAGTTGTGGCTGTGTCTGCAATCACATATCCGATAATATTGGTAATAACATCTTTTAAAGCCTTTCGTTCCGTATAATCAATTACACTGTCGCTCGTAATATCATCGATGCTCTTGTTTATGTTTTCAATCGTATCTGAATAGTTAGGATCAAGCTCTCCAATATCCACCCATGAAGAACCACCCCACTTTTTCATCATATTAGGGGTTACACTTGTATCTAGCCATAATGTCCCAACAGTAGGATTTGCTGGTGCTGTCCCCGAAACAATAGCATCATTCATATCAATAAGTGAAAATGTAGCTGTTGCAACTGCCATTTGATGTTCCCCTTTCTCAAAACAAAAAGAAGGAGGAATATCCCCCCTTCTTTTTATGCCTTATCTATATCACACACTACATTGCCTCTCACATTAATATCTGTAGCTGCAACTGTAATTGTTTTTCCTGTCTTGCTTCCACTTGTGTTCCAGGTTGTGTTTCTAACATTGTTCGCATCATACAAAGACCAAGTATAAGTAAACATGCTTCCTGCAGCATCTATTTCCACCCCAGCTTGAAAGACTTTTGCGGTTAATGTGACTGTTCCTTGTCCATTCTTAAATGTATTTGTTCCTAGAATGGTAACGACATATGGATCACTGACGTCCGTTACAGTACAAACATCTGAGTATTTAACACTTCCATACGTTACAACACATTTAAACGATTCCACACTTGGAATAGCGCTTGCTGGAATTGTAATCGTATCTGTTGTATAGCCTGTTACTCCATTAGCTGTTGCAGCATCCTTCATTAAACGCCAACCATTACCACCATCAGCATCCCCACCGCTTGATGTTGTAGCAGTAGAATCTTGATAATACCATTTGAACGCTGCACCAGTTACTTGATTTGCTCCTTTGTATACATCAACATGAGCTTTAACTGTTCCAGTAGAGTTACGCACCACATTCCCTTCTGGTGTCCATACAACTGCCGTAACAGCATCAGCTCCTGCTTGCCCTGTTTGCCCATCTGCAACAATCGGAATAATCTGTTCATCTATAAAGTTTGTACCTGATGGCGTAACACCAGCTTGATATAAACGTACGCGAACAGCCTTAATAGCAGAAGTAGCTTGTGCTGTTGGCGTGTATGTTTTAGATGATTCATTTGAAGCTGATGTGTATTTATCAGTAAACGCTGTACCATCTGTTGATTCAGCAATCACAAACTTTCCAGCATAAGCAGAAGGTGTTCCTGCTCCCGTTTGAGCGAATGCTGAGAATGTAATAGTAGAAGGTGTGTAAACCTTAGAGATGTTCATTTGAATAGCTGAAACACTCTGAGACAACCAATAAGAGGTTGCATTCGCTCCGCCTCTCGTTTTATTGACAGTGAAAACCTTTGTAATTGTTGCATGTCCGCTTCTTGTAGCAGTAAATGTCACCGTTCCTACATCTGCGCTCATGCCGGTAGTTGTAAATGTTCGATTTGTTGGTGTTCCTGACGCCGTACCTGAAATGCCTGATAATGATTGTGAAATGGTCCAGTTAGCGGTATCATCTGTCGCACCATTAAAGATAGAAATCGTCGTTGAGGCACCACCAAAACTTGAAACCGTTCCGTTTGCATCAGCCGGGACGTTTGCGGATTCATTGCTTAATACGGCCATAATCGCATTTGTACCGTTCGTACCGTTAGAACCATTTGTTACTTTAATAATTTCGTATTCGGCTTTTGTCACAACGTCAAACCCTGTACCTGTATCTGTATAAGTGATTTCTGCCATGTATGTCATTGAATGGTTTGAAGCTAAAACATTCGATTTAATGGTGAGAGTTTTAACGGATCCTGTCCCTAATACATACGTCGAATCGCTCGCTGTAATTTCCGTATAATTCCCTGAGCTGTTCGTTTGATAAAACCACTTGATACTTTTCGCTTGAGAAGCAATGTCTGTACTGTTACCGGCAATAAAGAGCTGCGGTGTTAAAACATTATTTGTTGAGGCATAGTTAGGTGTGTAAGCCCCACCATTAGGATTATAGATTACTTGTCTTTGTTGAGATGAACCTATAAAAGCTTGAAGTTGTTTTGCATCCGATAAATCTACTAAACTCATTGAACCAGTAGCTACAATTGTCATAAAATACCACTCTTCCTATTTATTATTTTTTATTCTTCCGCTATATCAACATCACAATAGAAAGTAGCACGCTGGTAAACATCGGATGTACTAATTAACACTTTACTACCTACATTTTTGTGCGCATTTGTCCAAACGTAATCAATATTGCCGGCTCTATCTTTTTTCGTCCAAATGAACGCTTCTACTGGCAATGTATCGGTTATATTTTCTTTCCCTCTATAGACACGGGCATTTAGCTCTGTATCAATCAAACCATTTTTGAAGGTTTGTCCATTACTTGAAATGACTTCTACTTTATAGACAATATCGTTTTTGATTTTGTCTACTTTTTCTTGTGCACCCTCTGGTGTTTCAGCGCCAATCTCATCAGCGGTTGTAGGTGTAGCCTTTCTCCACTCAAAGCCGTCCCAAGTATACAGAATCTCAACTGATTTAGATGTATCTATCCACAACGCATTAAACGCCCCTTTTGGCGGCGTTGGTTGTCTGAGTATCTTAACCCTTAGATTCTTTTTAAAGTCATCAAATTCGGCTAATACATCCCGCTGAGAATATTCAATAAAATCCCCTAACGTATATAACTTAGATGACTTATCAATTAAAGAACGTTCTACACTAATTACACGCGCTTCTATATATAGAGGAGGACTATAGTGTAAATCTTTAATTCGTAACGTATCACCATATCGCACTTTCTCGTGTTCATATCCTGGAACGTTTTCTAAATCAGCCTGTGAAATTTCATATTCAACCAAGCTATTAATTCGTTTGGCAAGTTCAGTTTCACCTAAAGACGTTAAACGTTCCTTTGTCATTTCGACATCTGAGCTTTCAGGCTCATATATCTTCCACAGATGCTTGCCGTTACGTCCCCAGCGTCTTAACGCATTATTGTCCTTAATAACGACGCTAAGCCTTGAACCATCTTCTTTTTCGGGCCCTATGCATAAAAGAGCCGTGACAATTTCATCTGTTTTCTCTTTACGTACTAAGTTAAGCAAGTCTTTTCCGAACTCAACTTCTTTTCCTTTGAATTCTCCAACTCGCACAAGCATGTCTACAACACGTTTAACGATTCGATTACCATCAACTTCTACTCGGAAATCTAACTCACGATTAAAATATGTTCCTACAAACTTTATGGACTCATACGGATCAGAATAGTCAAAACCAATTTTTCTAATGCTTTCATTTTCTGTTACGCCCATTTCCCATTCAGTTCCACTTAATACAAAGTTACCAGCGGTTCTGACAGTTTGGCCAGTGAGCTCTACAGGTGTAATTGTCTTTTGCTTACGTAAATCCAAATAAGATGCTGTACAAGTAGCGGTTATTTCATTACCGTCACGTTCTACATCATCTATGATAAATTCTCGAAATTTGCCATCTTCATCAGGAATGACAACCCTGTTTCTACCCACAATAAATTCTGACTTTGGATCATCTAGTGAACAAGAAAACTCAAACGTTTCTTCTAATTGGAAATTCCTTTTATGATCTCCAGCATTCATACTCTCATCAAGCGTAGCGATAATATCATCTGACTGCTTTTCAAGAATGTGAATCATCTAAACCTCTCCCTCCAAGTTACCTTTGTAGGCAAAGGGGGACTCGTGACAATAACGTTATCGCCACGATTAAGAGTAAAATATTCACCACCAAATGCTTTTAAGTCAATACGTGACTCACCATTAACTAAAATATCTTTGGCTTTATGGTCAAAGGTGACTACATCACCTTGTTTTACAATATAAGGGATTTGATTTGTCGTAATTGGGTTAATCTTATAAACCCTTATATCATCGGCTCTTAAAGAAGGAACTGGACGAGTTCCATGCTGGGCAATGTAGATTCCTACTTGAGTCGGCTTTCTTATGAACTGCTGCTCTACATCATTAAATTCTTTAAATGTTCGAGCTGTATGTTTTCCTGTTGTTTTATCAACCTTAGCAACATAAGCAGTCCAACGTGTACCAACCCGCTCTATTCTGAGCATGCCGTAGAAATTCCAGTACGTAGATTCCTTTTCCCCCGATGTACTAATGATATCTCTATAACCTGCGTCACCACCCCCTGTCCTTGCTGTAGCGTAGTTACGTTTTCCAGAGGAGTCCACATCTTTAATCGTTAACATGCAAACGGAAAGGTTGTTTTCATCTAACAAGTAGACTTCTACCTTTCCGAATTTGTCTTCACCAGTATTTAAAATCTCTACCATAGCTTCTAGCCGAAAATCTGTTAATGTCTGACCTAATGATTTTTTGTAAAAAGGACCATGCCATGCGTCTTGAGTAACCCCAAAATCTTGAGCTATAAAACGGTATCCATCAGATTTCATGTTACCTGTTGCATACCCATCAATCCCTACACGACCTTCCGTCTTGGCCCACCCAACTATTGATGTTAATTTATCGTTTAACACAGTCTCTTCTTTTTCAACTGCATAGTCTTCTAAATTAACAACGCGGCCTATACGATTGATTTCTTCACCGTTAGTAATATCAATATTTGTATAACTTTTATCCACTTGAATTTCTATAATAGGCTGGGCTTCAACAGTACCAATATTGCTTACTGTCGTTATAGAAGTACCATTTGATAAAACGGCAGTAGCTGTCTTTTCTGTTTTTGCATATTTATAGGGATCTGGACAAATAAACGTTATGACTCCTTGTCCAAATGTTACAATTTCATTAGGGTCAAACGTGCCGTCCACTAGTGCGTAATATACACGTTCCGGCTCATCATCAAAGATTAGCTCTGCTGCTTTATCTGTAATCAACCAAGCAGCTAAATCCTCTTTAACTTTTTGTAAGTTCGGTGAGTTAATCCATACTGGAATAGATATTTCACGAACGTCTACATTGGTACGTTGATGATAACCACCAGGACGGTTCGGAATTTTTAAGATGTCTCGTTGAATAGGTGCCCAAGCTGGACGCTTCCAGCCCGGTGCAATATTCAAGTAACTTCGACGTTCTCCATTAAATGTAATACCCAAGGTTATCACCCCTTTTTAAATCTGTCTTTGACATTATCTTGCTTACTGTCATACTCTTTCCGTGCTTTATACGTAGCTTTCGCGAAGGATTTACCATCAATATTAAGCTCTATAAGAATAGGTTGGTCCTCTTTATTAGATTGCTTAGATGTCTCGTTAATCCCTTGGTTGTTTGAATAGGCTTTAACTACACTTGTGGTATCAAAATAGCCACTCGTAGAGACAGAAGGAATAGACTTTGTATTCAACACTGTAGATGATGCCTGTTGAGCAAAAGAAGATAACTCCTGAGCAATAGATGATAGTCCACCGTTCATAAGTGCATCCATATCAAAACCGAAGTATTCACCTACATACCTGAACAATTGCAACGCTCGCTGACGGAACTGCTCAAGCGGGATAATAACTTCCGCTTTGCCACCTTCACCGACTGTAGCTAAATGTTCATGCTGGATGATACCGCCTTTTTCGTATTTACGTCTGCCCCTTGGGCCCCAGCCTCTTGTACCCCTAGGATTGTCCCGGCGCCAAGTGGTGTTATTGAAGAAAGCAAGCAACTGATCATAACCGCTATAGATATTGTTATGTCCTTTTACCGCATATGCTCTAAACGTTTGTGGAATGTACTGTAATAGACCACGTGCAGGGTTACCATTACGTGTATTGATATCACGCACCAATGGAGATTGTACAATGTTTTGATTACCACCAGACTCACGATGAATTTGTGCAATAACACCTTGAATATCGTACTCAGTAATTGCTTCATTCATACGAGCAGCAGCTGCAATGATTGTAGACCGCCATCGTGCAGCACCTTTTCCCGCTGGTCCTGTTGTGCTGCTTCCACCTTCAAACGGATTTAATTCTTTAAACTTTCTCTTTAGAAGGTCTACACCGCCGTCTTTGACTTTACTTACACCTTGATTCAAAAATTCTGCAAGTGAGCCATCTATCTTAGGAAGTGTTAAATCCAGAGAGCTTAATACTTTCTCTAATAGCTTCTTAGGATTTGAAGCATATTCCCATACATCACCCACTATATCGCCCACTTTTTGAGCTCCAGCAACCACTTTATCTTTTCCTGCTACAGCAACTTTTTTAGTAGCTTTCCCAGCAGAAACGGCTTTGTCTTTTGTCCACTCACCAATAGCTTTTGCACCATTAGAAAAGCGATTCAACCCGGTTTTGTAGTGAGGTACTATACTCTTTAATGCTTCTTTGGTTTCTTTTCCGTTCAAGATTTCTGTACCTTTTTCTCCGTAGTAGAGTGTATCTTTAGCGGGGCTTAACGTCATTGTTCCATCTGGAAAACGGATAAGTTCCTCTTCACCACCATCACCAGCAATGAATGGTCCACCTTTATGAACACCACCACGTTTAAACTCAGGGATATTAAGTTCAGGAATTAAGTTTTTCTCGACACCCATTTTCTTTAAGATAGCGTTAATACCCTTTTGTGTAATAGTGTTAATCACTTTTTCTAATCCTGTAGCCATTCGATTACCAACAGCTTTTACTCCATCCTCCACTTTACTAGCCATTGATTTCAATCCATCACCAATACGTCCAGGCAATTTTTTGGCAGCTTCAACCAGTTCATTAAAAATACTTGTCACTTTGGTTTTTATAGAATTAAAGATTTCTATTGTTTTATTTTTGGCTGTATTCCATCCATTTTGGATGTTATCAACGATGTTTCGTACATAGTTAGACACTGATTTAACAATATTTTCGAATATAGTTTTAATTGAGTTCCACAGTGCGGTAAAAATGGATGAAGTGATTTTTAATGCATTAGACCAAGCTGTTTTAATACCTAAAACCGCTAAATCTAGGGCTAATTTCAAGATTGATTGAATAATAGACCAAGCCGAGCGGAGAATTTGCTGTACCGCTGACCATGCTCCTTTCCAGTCTCCTTGAAGAATTGAGCTAAAAAGACGAATCGCGCCAATGATAATATTTAAGTTGTCTTTTATAATGGACATTAAAACAGGAAATACCTTCTGCACGATTTTTAAAATAAACTCAATAGCCGGAATAAGAACATTTGTAATAATCCCAGCCACTAAACTTAGAAGATTAACTACGATTGGCAGAATGGACTGGACAATTTTTAAAACCATAGGGAAAACCAACTGAGCCACTTTTAAAATCAACGGAAGCAATACATTAACCAATTGTAGAATGATAGGAATAAGCATCTGGAACAAGCTAAAGATAATTGGTAAGACAGATTGAACAATTTTCAACAAAACAGGAAATACTAGCTGTGCAACTTGAAGAATTAAAGGTATTGCCATTTTAGCTAATTCTAGAACAATAGGAATCAAGCTACCTATTAACGTAATAACTACAGGTAAAACAGTAGAAATAATCTTTAAAATTAGCGGGAACACCTCTAAAAACGCATTAATTAGAAGCGGTAATACAGTGGATGCAATATCAAAAACCGCTGACCATATTGTTTGTTGAACGTCCATCCATAAAGAGATAAACTCTGTAATAATGGGAAATACCAATGGCGCCAATTCTGCCATAGCTGAACCAACTTGAGTAACTGTTTCATTTACTACAGGAGCCAGTTCTCCGAACGCTTTTCCTGCCTCAGTAAAGGTAGGTTTTAGATCTGAGAAGCTTTGTTTAATAACATCTACTGTCTTTTTAAACTCTGGTCCAAGTTCTTTAGCCATCTCAGCAAAACTAGCTTTAAATACTTGAATGATGGGTTGGAGGGCAGATATTACACTGTTTAAGGTATTCCCGAGCCCTTCCCAGGTTTGTTTAAAGAAATTTGCTACATTTGTATTCGTTTGAGATAAGCGATACAAGAAGCCAATTAAGCTCACAATTCCAGCAATAACTAAACCTATCGGACCCGTTACACCCATGAAAGCTAATACCATTCCCGCTAAAGCTGGAGCCACTAATGAAGCTGCACCACCTAAGTTGGTAAATGCAAACTTTAATTGTTCGACAAAACCATTACCGAATAACTGAGCAACAGATGAACCCGCTTCTATAAAGAATGTTTGAGTAGTAGCTACAGCCGAGTCAAACCCCTCTTTTAAAGCTGGTCCCCACTCACTTATTTTATTGCTAAGGGATTCACGCATCTTGTCCGTGGATGTTAATGCTTTGTCCCACATTTTTGAAGTCACATCACCTATTACAGAGGCTGCTACTACTACACCTTCTTTAATGGCTGACCACGATTGATCTACTACATTTCGGAATGTTTCAGAATGCTTATAAGCTGCAATAATACCGACCGTTAATCCAGCAAGCAATGCAACAACTAATCCAATTGGGTTTGAGAATAATGATAAATTAAGTAATGTTTGTGCTTTTGTCCATAATTGGGTTAGCACCATTGCTCGTGTCATTGGGTTTAATAACCCAAGAATCCAAGTAGCTGCAGATGAGAACATCATGGACGCTTTTAATGTGACGAAAGCGGTAGCTAATCCATAAACAAGCGGGATAAAACCTTCCCATTGTGTAAATCCCTTGGTCATTTCTGTTAACTTAGCAATAAAGCCCGTAATGCCAGAAAGAGCAACTAACATCACTTGGCCGAAAGGAGCTAGTATCATCATGATATTCTTGAGAATATCCCATAAGTTGCCCATAAACTCTAAGAATATTGGCGTATTGGTATTTGAATACTCAAGGAACGTCCTGAAACTCTCGCTTTCTTTTAAGCTATCAGCCCATTCAGAAAACCGCTTTGTTAAATTAACCAGCCCTTTTTCCATCCTGATACCTTCATCATTAAAAGCAACCATTAGATTACCCACACCACGTAATATGTAACCGAATGATTTACTCCAAGCTTCTAATGCAGGTCCCGCTCGCATAGCTAAGAAACCAAAGAACGATTCAACATCTTTGGTTTGAAGCGACTGGTCAAAACTAGCAATGATATTGCCCACAGATTCAACAGATGCATCAATAACAGGTGTAAACATCTCAAGTAAACGTTGAAGAGTTTTTAAACTGCTTGTGAAGATATCAAATACAGGACGTTCAAACTGTTTTCGTAGCCCTTCGAAGTATGTTGTGAAGTCATTTAAAGCATCTAACGTTCTCCTTTGTTCATCTGTTAAAGCTTCTTGTAAGCTTTTAAGCTTCTC
Source organism: Priestia sp. GS2 (assembly GCF_036409025.1). Classification (NCBI taxonomy): domain Bacteria; kingdom Bacillati; phylum Bacillota; class Bacilli; order Caryophanales; family Bacillaceae; genus Priestia; species Priestia sp. GS2. Next base: position 40,639 of record NZ_JAZGJX010000003.1, read on the forward strand.
CATGGCTTCGATACGCTGTTTTTCTGTCGTAGCATTATCTAACTTCTCTTGCGCTTTATTAATCGCATCCTGGGCGTCAAAGATACCAATTAAAGATGGAATTGCTACGGTTGCAAAACCAGCCACACCAGCACTAGCAGCACCAAATGAAGATACAAGACCCATGGTTGCAGTAGTTACGCTAGCAATAGCCGGAACCGCTGCAGGAGCCAAACCAATAAGACTTAGCTTTAAGGCTCTTCCTACAGTCGTTACATCCATTACAGTTTCACGAAGACGATCTAATGCATGCTCTGAGTTACGGGAACTGCTTTCTATGTGTATTAAGGTATTATTGGTATTTTGTAAACTAGTATCTAATTCATCTGCTTCATTACGTAAATGATTAGCACTGTTTCTTACGTCATCTAATCCATTACTAGCACGTTTTGCATCATTAGCTATCGTAGACAAGCCATCATTATTCAAAGAATCTAATTCCCGCTCCACGTCATGTATAGCTGCTTCTAATGCATTCATTTCTACAATTCCTTCAGCGGTCATAGATGCTAGTTCTTTTTTAGCTTTACCAATCGCTTTTTCAACATCTTTTATGCTCTTCTCACCGATAGAACCTGTCTCTTTAAACTCTTTTTGTGATGCTTTAAGTGTGCGGTTTAATTCATGAAAAGATTTATTATCACCAGCTTTTTCAATCTGCTTTTCAACATGAGTGATTGTAGCGCTTAATTTTTCAAAGCTTTTATTAGATCTCTTAGTGGTCTTTTCTGTTTCATCCGCAATACCTGCAACTTCTTTACGAACAGCACGAGCAGCAGTACGCAACCCAGCCATCGTAGCGGTAAAAATGGCACGCATTTCACGAACTGTACCAGACATCTATTCTCCTCCTTCCTTTTCGAAGTCCCATGCCAAATCTTCTTGTTTAAGCTCTTTCACTTCTTCTTTTGGCCGTATAGATTCTTCAAACTTCTGACGTATCCTAAGTGCTTCTTGATTACCTTGGATAGGATGAGAGTGAACCATGGACAAGTAACGAATATAGCGGTCAAATTCCTTTTCTTTTTGTTCCGCTTCCTCTGACTGCTTAAGCATCTTCATATGCATAAGAGCTTCTCCAATGGGTGTTTGCATCACCTGAGCTCGGCTTCCAAGTATAGGAGACAGTTTATAAATAATGGCGCAAATCATTTCTTGGAAAGATGTTTGTAGATTTACTGTTTTTGAGTCACTCTTTCTACTAGTCCCTTGAAGTTGAACTTGCTTTTTGTTAGTTCCAAAGACTTTTTTGCTGTTTCGATAATCTCCTCAACGTTGTTCTCTTCTAGAACCGCATTATAGACCTGAAAAATATCTGCTAGTTCTTGCTCTTCTAAGATTTTTTTATCAATACGGCTTAATGTACTTAGTATCTCTAGTACTTGATTCGGTAATTTGACAGCTAACGTAGGAAGAGCAGCGGTTGCCTTGTCTAGAATAGCCATTTCTGCCTTTTCTACAGCGGCTTTATCTGATTCATTCACTGGACGACTGAACGAATTAAACAACCCTTTTAAGTCAGCATCACCTTTCACTTCTTTGACTACATCTGTAATGACAGACATTAATTGTGTTAACTGAACAAATTTTGCTTTTCTTATAACGAATGTTTTACTTGTTACAACTAAATCGTCATTTTCAATACTTTCAATTTGTAATGTCACTTGTTTCGGCATCAAGATTTCCTCCTCAAAAATAAAGAGGACTCAACTAAGAGCCCTCCCGCTATCTTTTATTTTATTAAGGTGTTACTACTGAATTAGGATCAACTGGACCACGATAGAAAAAATTTCCTGGTTTTGAAGCATCCATGCCATCACGAGGATACATATTTAATTCAATTTGAACATTACCTTGTTCATTTGCAAAGCTACGGTTAAATTCACCGTTAGAAGCCATTTTATAAATAACAATATCTTTTGACTTATCAGTCGCTGGTAATGAACGAGGATGAATCCTAACTTTTTTAGCTTTCTTACGTAGTGATGTACCGATTTTAGCATCCATTAACCCAACTACCTCACTATTTGTGGTACTTGTAATATCTTCTGAGGAACTGAGGGCTAATTTCATCATTTGAATTTTATCTTCAGCAGCTACAATCAAAACTCTACCTGTATAACCTGTTACAACTTCGTCATATACTGATTCACCGAAGTCTGCGATTTTAACTTCTTGTAGAATTGGTGTCAATGTTACTTCTCCACCGTCTGCTTGGAAGTTAGCTGCACCATCAAATGTAATGGCTTCAGCCCCCTCACCAATTGTAATATCTGCTAATCCGAAAGGTACTTCAACTTTTTCCGCCACGATTATTCCTCCTTTAAATTGACTTGCAAGTTTAACGAATACACCATGACATCATCAATAACGCCTAACCTTATAGGTTCATTTGCTTCCATAAGAAAAACCCGATATGATATATCGAGTTCAGGAACATACACACGATCTACTGATGAGAGGTGTAATATTTTATATAAGCGGTGTGAAACAACCTCCGCTTCACTCCAATTCTTTGTTCGTATATAGAACATGTATTGAGGATAGCGGATATGCACCTCGCTATTTTTGTTTCCAGGAGTGCCACCTTCATAAAACACAGTTCCTGTATCAATTGGATTACTATAAAAGTCTACAGTCCATGTAAGATGAGGAGCTACTTCTTTTCCTTTATCCATTAGGTATTCTTGAATCACTCTTCCATCACCCGCTTTAGAATACGGTCAAGCATTAGGTTATAATCAGGTGTTACAGCATTAATAGCATTAATCATATACTTACGACCAGGAGTAAACCCACGCCAATTACGCTTGGTTCGCGTTCGTTGCCCGCGACCGCTTACGTAATAGTGAGGAAAAGCAGAGCCATCGTCATACTTAGTATGTGAGCCTTTGCGATATGGCTCTTCATGTCTCCTCCATGCGTATTGAGAACTTGAGCCACCTTCTAAAATAATCCGGTCACCTACCCGCTTTGCTCTATCAAAAGAAATAGAATCTTCTAAGCTGCCCTCATCATGATGAACTAACGCTTTTGCACCTTCCTCTACTAATAACCCAAATTTGCTGTATTCCTCTATCGCTATACGTTCAAATCTTTCTTCCATACCTTCAAAGAATTGCTCAAATTCCTTTAGCGTATCGCCCCATTGAATATTAATTTCGTCTTTCTTTACCAATGTAGACTGTTCTCCAATATACTTTGTCTCCACCAAAATTCAATGCTTCTTCCATTGACACAACACGATCCTTAACTACTTCACCAAAATCGTCTGTCCATTGTATAAGGAATCCATAACCAATTTTAGTTGTAGGTGGTAATTCAACTTGTAAAGATGCTTCATAACGGTTTCCGTCAGTACCTTCAATCACTTTAGTTGTATAGGCGACACGAGCTTTTGACATCGTTTCTACATAACCTGTAGGTTGCCCAAACTTATTAGGCTCCTTTGGTTCAAATACAATGACATCTTGTTTCATGGGTGGTTTTGGCATCAACCTAGCCTCCCAACACGAGCCCCGCTTCTTTTTTTCGTCGACATTGCTCTTTGAATAATAGCTAATACATCAGGTGAAACATGTTGTGTAATATCAAAGGAGAAGGACATACCCTTCAATCCCATTGAGCTAACGCCATGTCGTTTAAACTTTGCAAATTCTTCTTCTTCACCCTCCATCATATAGATGGTTTGTAAACCTATAATTTTAGGTGTTAAGTATTTTTCATCAAAGTAAGTAGATAAGCGGTCGTATGCCGTAAAAACAAGCTTTTGACGTTCATTCTCTTCTTTACTTTGATAAATAGCGGTGTACTCAATGGATTGGAGGTATGAATCAACCGCTTCAAAATCATAGTTCATGATAGATTCTCTTCTTTTTTACGTTTGAAACTTTCGACTTTAGTCACCTTGTTCCCTAAACGTTCTGCCTGTTCATCTGTTAAATCTAGATGCTCGCCAGTCTGTACGACTTTCCCCTCATGTGCTAAATATTCATTCGCTTGATATTTAGGCATAATCTAACCTCCTATAAGAAAAGGACAAAGCATTACGCCTTGCCCTCTGTTTTCTTAACCGCTATACGTTTAACATAGCCAATTGATTCTAAGTATGCAGCGGATTTTTCCTCAACAGAGATAACCTCACCTTTACTTTTACCATCAACTGTTGCACTTAAGATTTCTACTTTGACTTTTGCCATGTATTAATACCTCCAAAGGTTATACTGGTGTATAAGCGTCAATATGACGAATTAAAAAAGGGTTTTCTACAACTGGGAACCCAGCACCATATGTTGTGATAATAGAACGAATTGGTTCATCTTTGTCCTTCGCTTCTACCTTGATTCCTGGCTGGAAGTTATTTTCTAATGTTGGGCCCAATTTATATTCACCAATGCCTTCACCTAGCATAACAATGCGATTAACTGGCATAAATTCACGTTGAACCGCTTGACCTGTTGAATTATCTTTGTATGCAATATGACGTTGTTTAATAATTGTTGGTACAGGTAAACCAAAACTATCTAACACTGTGTTTAACTCTTCTTGAGAAATACGAGTAGAACCAGCTGGGCGACCAACTTCTGTAATGAGCTGTGAATTGCGTAACATCTTAGCATTAAGCTCTCTTGATACAAGCATAGTAGGTGTTTGACCGTTTTCATCCTCGTATGCTTGGACTTGGTCCATTAAGAACCCAATGATATCAAAATCCTCTGTATCAAAATCATTACCAGTTGTTAGTGCCACTTTATTTTCGTCTGGAATCCCAAAGTCATAAGTAAATCGGATTCCTTTACCCTTTACTTCGTGTTGACCTTTCATTAGTGCATCTAATTTAGCTAATTGGATAAGACGTTGTGTACCTTCAACAAGATTAATAGTATCAATCAACGTTCTATCAATAGCTGACTTTGCTTCTTCTTTAAAACGAGAGTGGTTAATTGCTTGCAGTTCCTCATACGTTAGTACATGACGAAGACCAAATTGAGTAAGCTCTACATGACGGTCAGCCATTTCGTTACGATCAACAATCTGAGGTTCTGCACCTCCACCAATATAACCAGCAATGAATGGACTATTCTTGACAATGTAGTACATGAATTTACGGTCAAATGTCTCAACTGTTGGTAAAAACTGATCCGCTAATGTTGGAACTGCATTTTTTACAGATTCATCAACAATACCTTGTAGTGATTCATCAGAGAATTCTTCTAAATGTGTAATTCCTGCCATAGTTTTTCTTCCTCCTCATAGTTAACAGATTAAAAAAGACACTCTTATATATGAGCGCCTTAAATATTTTTCACGTATCGAATTAATGGCTTGGTTAAATCTTTAAACTCTTGTGTAACAGTAGCAGGTAACTTCCCATCGTATACTGATGCACGAATTAACACTTCACCAACAAATACATCATGCTTCCCATCACAATCCACATCAACGTTTAGCAACGCAAAATCATCAAAACCCGTAGCGGTTGAAAACACTTCATATTTACCAGTTGTTAAATTACGAGCAATTGGTGTACCCACTGGTAAATATTTAGCTCCGATTTTAGAAGCATCTAGTGTTGCTCCTTCTTCCGTGTACTGCATATGGATAGAAGCTAAAATGTTTTTACCACCACGAAACGGTGTGCGTTCATCCTTTAATGAATAAGGCATATTTATTTCCTCCTTTTATTCGTCTTTAATCCCTTTTAAACGTCTGTAAGCACTTGACCCGATTTTTCGCTTATCTTTATCTTTCGGCTTTTTATTAACCTTTTGGTGAGATCCAGGAGAATAATAGTTACGTTGATTTGCTCTCTCTTTCTCTTCTTCCTCATCAGTAACCTTGAAATACTCTGGAAACTCTTCTTGTAGCTCCTCAAATAGCTCATCAAGGTTATCCGCTTCGCCATTTTCATCTAACTCAATAGCATCCAGGTCAATTAAACGTGTCAATAATTTAGGATTAACTCCCTGATCTACAGCAAACTCTTTTACTACAGCACGCTTCTCTCTAAGTTCAGCACGTAGAAGTTTTTCCTCTTTAGCTTTCAGTTCTGATTTTAAATCATCCTGATTGTCTCCTTCAGAACCTTCACTTGTATTCTTATTTTTTTCAGCCTTTTCCTTGAGCTGGCGATACTCTTCAACGTCTACACCTTCAAACTTCTTCATACGCTTACCTAATTGAGTTTTCAGTAATTCTTGATACTGTTGCTTTAGCTTTGGGTCATTCTTTATCAGTTCTGCTAAACTCGGTTCGTCATCTGGGTCAGTGTCACCATCATCAGGATCACTGCTTGAATCAGAAAAGAACTGAATAGGTAAACGTAATAATGGTTGAAACGTTGGTTTAAATAATGGCTTTGCAAACATTTTGAACCCTCCCACTGCGTAAGGTGCAGGACCCGTGTACTCATGAAGCTTTTTTTGTCATCACACGGATTGGACAGCTTTTGTACAAAATAAAAAGGACTAGCGACCGCTACTCCAATGTTTTTAGCTCTTTATTCATTTGTCGATACTTAACTTGCATCTCCTGCCAAGACTTAGCATTTGACCGCTTAGCTCTACGAAAGGCACCAATAGTTTTATACATGCTATCACCTAAAACTGCCGAATACTTCTCATATAGTTTAAGTTCTTCATGCGCCTTTCTACGAATCTCTTGCTCTTTATCATATGCCCTTTTTTCAGCTGGGGAGCGGTTATCAACTGACAGACTAAAAGAATTCCATTTTTCTTGTTCTTCTTTAATCTCTGCATCAGTCTTATATTCAATGACATATGAGGAACAAGTACAGCGGCAATGAGGATGATATGGTGGCAATCTTACACCCACATCATTAATAGATTTAAAGCCTTTATGCTTACCAGTTAAGGAGATGACCATACCCGAATAACGACTACAGACATGGCATGTAGGCTTTTGTGAGCTAATCCTCACCAGGTCTACACCACTTTCCTTGTATCGGTTCACAGCACCTTGTGTCGAAGCATCTCGCATCTTTACACTTGTAACTATCTTCGCATATTTATCTAATCGAATTCGTTTATTATCAGAAGTAACAAAGCAAACCAACCCTTCTTCTTGAAAAGCCTTTGCTACCTTTTTACTTACAAATTTACGCGAATTACCTTTTATTAAACCTTTCGTGATTTCTTTCTTAGTTTTACTTAATACTCTTTTAATTGTTGTTACTGCACTATTTCTAGCGGTTCTAATAGCTGTACGTAAATCTTCAAGTGTATCACGCACTAATATTTTCAACGCAGCAACATGAAGCTTTTTTCTAACTACTTCAGCGGGAGTTAAAGCATCCACCTTAACATTTTGAGCAACTAAATCTTTTGTGGAATCGCTTACCGCTTGTAAATATGCTTTTTCTAGCTCTTTAGGCATCACTTCTGATGTTTTTAGACCTAAACTATCTAAAGCACTTAAAATAGCTTTAATAAGCTCCTGGGCATTCTTATCGTTTGTTAAGTCTTTAGCATTACCAACACGATTGAAAATCTCTTGTATAACTTGGGCAAAGTAATCAATAAGTTGGTTATAATTCATGAGTTAACACTCGAATTTTTTAATCCCATTACCTCTTGAAATGTCCTTAAAACAGCTGCCTTTCTGTTATCAACCGCTTCTTGTTCAAGTTTACTTTTATTGCTCTGTTGTATTTTCGAATAGTGCTCTATTTGATTAAGTGCTACTTCAATGCCTGTTAAAGACATCATCCTTCTTCCTCCTCAATGATATTGCCATCTAAATCACGATTATCATTAAGATTACCAGCCGTTTGTGGACCAGATAAGATACTTACACTATCAATTGTCTGCTTTTCCATTTCAATACGCTCAATTTCACTTTGGATCCATTCTTCAGAAGCATTTGGATTAGTCTTTCTTACAAAGGTTTCAAGTGACATAGCTCCAGCTTCATAAGCCGGTAAGTATTTCTCAATTAATTCTTCTTGATTAACCGGTACCATATTATTCAACCCTATATCAGGTTCCTCTATTAAAACTGCTGCATCTTTATGATTTGCCAACCATAAGCAGCTTTCAAAGAGTTGTTTTAAAAAATACACGTATTCAGACTGCAATTGCTCTGCTTTGGCAATTGACACGAATAAGTCATAAAACTTAGCCACACCACTTACAGCAGAAGCATTATTGTTTTCTGAATAGAAGTCGATAGCTTTTTGACTCGTACGTGTAGCAATTAGCATTTCTTTAATTAATTCATTCGCCCATTCAACACCGCCAATGTTTTTAACATCAACTTGAATGACTTCCATTGATTTACCGTTCTCGTCCATCGTTACAACTTCTAGCATTTCATGGTCAATAAAACCTCTACCCGCTTCACCAAACTGCTCAACAGCTGCATCTTCTAAAGCACTAAATATTTCTGATGTAATAGCTAGTCTAGGTGTAGAATTGCGTTCAAATACTAAGGCATTACGGGTGAGTCTCCAGTTAATTTCATCTTGATGTGCCAGATGTCCATCTAAACAAGATACACCTAGCGGATCTAAAAATGTCTTACCATTAGGCCAGTATTGAATAAATAAACGCGAACGACCTTTATATTCTTGGCTTAACTCTTTTATACCTAGCATGTTTCTAGCTTCCTCATCGCTAACAGGAGTTAACTTTTCACCTTCTAACTCAAATAGCATGTTAGAGGTTTTAAGGTCATCACCTTGAATTCGCTCTCTATATACGTGGAGATAATCCTTCTCGTTAAATGTGCGGTTATAAACTAAATCTGCTCCTAAATCATCTTCGTGAGGGTAATATACATCCCTTGATTTAAATTCAATCCTTAACCCTTTTGCATCTGCTCTAGGTACACCAACTAAACCACCATCAACCTGATGCTGGACAATATTCGGAAAGTGTTCTAATTGTAGTTTGCTATTCTTTTCAATTTGTCTTATTAATTCATTCTGAACATCGTTTACTTCAGCTGACTTTCCTTCTTCAGCACCTTCTATCAGTTCGTCCGTATCATCATTAATTAATTCATTTTGTTCAGAATCGTTAGCTAGAGAAGAAGTTATTTTACCAATACTACGAGAAATCAACATAGCAGGTGTTTCCGCTACCAGTTTAGAAATATTCAGCACAATATAAGGTGTCCTTACTTTGACATTCATTGCTGTATTTTTTACATATCTATCTGTAATCTCACCTTTTTGTATAAGTTGCTGAGCCCTCTCAAAATGAATTGCATGTTTACCTTTATAGATGTCGCGATAAGTATAAATGTCACCATGTAACTTTGAGACTAAGCTTTCATTCCATTTTACATTTTCCCAATTTATCATTTAATCACCTACTTTCATTCATTTTTTTGTATATCAAATACGATTTTAGTTTACATAAAACCATTTCTAGGTACCCCTACTAGCCTAAAAATCTAACTCAACCACTGGTTTATATAGGAGTTTATCAAAAACAACCAATATTATCGTGATTGTCTCCCTAATTTCGTCTATATTGGGAATGAAGGAGGAGAGGCAAATGAATCTAGGAGATAAATTAAAAGAACTTCGAAAAGAATATAATTACTCTCAACAACAATTAGCAGAAAAACTACATGTAACTGCACAAGCTATTTCGAAATGGGAAAACAATAAGTCAGTCCCAGATATTATAAACCTTGTTCAATTAAGTGAAGTATATAACATTAGTTTAGATTATCTAATAAAATCAGATAAGCAGTTACAAAAGAAACTATCTACAAACAATATTCGTTTAAAGGTTTTTAATTTCTTTGTACTTGCTTTCATTCTAGTCATGATCTTAGCTAGTAGTGTTTTAATAAAGGCTCAGTTCTTTATGTCACAGCATAGTTTAGGCGGATGGCTAATCATTAGTTTGGGCTTTTTGCTTATTATCTTTACCTTTTTAAGTCTGTATTGCTACATAGTAAAGAAAAAGTATTTTATATTCCTTTGGAGTGCTTTTTTAACATTAGGCTGTATCGTATTTATAGGGCTATTTTATGACTATATTATGCAATTACTATTTCCCTTATAAAGTCATTATAGTTTATGTATGCTCTATGCAAAGTTAGTTAACATAATCACTCCTATAGGAAGTTAAATAGAAAAAGAACCTTACAATAACAACGTTTGTAGAGGTTCTTTTTTTATGGTTTATGCACTTTTTCATACATCATTGATTTATCAACGTTTCCACAGCTTTAAAATAAATTATTTCCCAACTTCTTTGCATACTAACTCCAACCATTTGTACTGATAATTCCAGCTCGTTTTTTGAATATAACAGTATTTATAAAGTATCTATCTCCGTCTAAATGATGGTCATTTTGCTTTACTACTATATCCTCTCCACGATTGGCTGCTTTCTCATCCCACACATAAGAAGCAAACTCTCTGAACGTTTCAACGCATGTGTTATTATATTTAACTAGATTATTTACCAGTGCATTTGCAACATTCCTAATGCCGTCTAAGACATCGTTTTTAGCTTTTATGACCTTCATGTTATTTTTCTTTAACAACGCAATAAAAGAAGCAGCAGAAGGGTCTACGATAATACCTTTAATACCTCTGATTTCTCCAATAAATTCTTTTAGATCGTCTAAGTATTCCTGGTCAGTCTTTTGCTTGCTGCTTTTCCGACCATCATAATGATATTCTTTAACCTTATACCATATTCCGTTATATGAGCCCCATAAACCAAATGTGGTAGGGTTTTGAGTCCCGTAGTCACACGATACATAGTATTTAGTATAAGCACGGTTCAAAGGTTCAACTGTATGCTTATCTTTATCAAACATATCGTAAACTACACCCTCAGCAAGTACCCATAATCCTAAGATATATCTTTTGTAGAATACCCCACTATACATGTTGTAATAACGTTGTTTGATTGATTCGGATAATGATAGATTGTCGTTCATTGTAAAATGAACATGCAACAGGTTTTTTTCTTTCTTTTTATCAATCCAATTCGTCTTAAACCAGTGATACGGACCAGCGGGGTTGCAGTTAAACCAGTATTTTGAACCATCAACGGAACAACGACCAGTTGCTTGGTTTACAAAGCTTTCTGGCATAAGAGCTACCTCATCAAAGAACATTCCCGCTAGTGTAATACCTTGAATAAGGTCCTGAGATGCTTCATCTTTACCACCAAAGATGTAAAAATAATTTGTAACACCATTTTTAGTAACGGCTAGCATATTATCCGAACGATGATCACGAACCTTATATCTTCTTGATTTAAGCATCTTTTTTAAAGGCGTAATTACGTTACGACGCAAGGAACCAATTGTTTTTCCAGCCATACCGAAGTTCATATCGTCAAAGCTTTCCATTGCCCACATAACATAGGACAAAGCCATAGAGACTGTTTTTCCAGCACGAATGGAACCATCACATATAATTCCCTCTTTGTGTCTTACAGGAGATTTATTACGCCACCAAGTTAATACCTTAATTTGTTTATTAGAGAAGGGTTTAAATGTGAATGGAGCGGGCTTTATCTTTTTAGGCCTGGACATTAATATAGTTTGAAATGAGCTTTTATCAACCCTCTTCGTCACCATCGTCATCTTTCCACACCTCTTCTGTTCTGCCATCTAATGCAGCGATAAATCCATCATCCTCATATTCTTCCTCTTCACCAATGATACGTAATTTATCAAGTTCGAGCTTCTGCTTAGCAATAGCAAGCTTTTCTTCTTCTATAGCTAGGCTTTGCGTCATTTTCTCTAATTGCAAACGCCTATGATCGTCTTTACCACTTGTTTGCAAAAAAGTCTTAATTAATCCGCTAAGCACAGTCATTGCTCTTGATTGAGCCGTTAAAAAGTTACCATGCTTATCCCAAGCAAATTGTACTTCATATTCCTCCTCTGTGCTTCCACCGCTTTTAGAAAAGCTCTCTTTGCTTTTCTTTAATACTTTAGTTAAATCATGCTTATCTTGTACAAACATAATTTTTTGAGCACGAGCTATAGCTGTATATTGTAAAACAATTTGTTCCCACAAGATATCAAGCGGTGATTTCTTCTCAATCTCTTCGATGATATCAAAGGTTTCAGCATCATTAGGAAATATCTTTTTGAAAAAACCATGTGTCGTGGCATTGTTATTACTTTTAGGAGGACCACCTGTGTTATTTAGAGCATTTTTGTTACCTTTTGGTGCTCCTTTTTTCTTTTTAGCTGGCTTATTTTCCTTTTGCAAAGATATTGACGCATCATTTTCCCACTTATCTGTAGATTTCCATTTACGTATAGTGCTTGCAGTTACACCCAGTTGCTCAGCTAAATCCTTTAGCTTTATATCTTTATTTTCAAGCCATATTTGCTTGGCTTCATCCCTTCTAGGGTCTCTAATTCGAGCCATTTACATCACCGCCACCTCCGACTACTCGCTTGTAATTCTGTAGCATAATATCAATCTGTATTAACTTCTCAAGGTCGTCCACTTTATCCAGTTTCACTTTTCCTTCTTGAAAGTTTTTCAACCACTCTGCTAATCCAGCTTGAGTAATCTTGTGATATTTATTTAATGAATCATCAAATTCTTGCTTTAATGACTCCCTCTTTTTTCTAAGTGACTCAATATCATTGAACTTTTGCATTGTAACAACCCCCGCTACTATGTATGATAGTAAACGAGATAGTGGTTCCCTATAAAACGTGGCCACGTCTTTCCACTATCTCTTAGCGGAGGTTATCCGTTACGGGAAAAGAGTAGGTATGGTGTATCAGCACCGGACCTACTCTTTTTTATTTATAGCAACTTAGCTTCTTTACCTGTAAATTCTTCATATCTCTTAACAATAACATCACAATACTTCGGGTCTAATTCAGAAGTGTAACAAACACGTCCTGTTTGTTCTGCTGCTAATAGAGTAGAACCGCTTCCTCCGAATGGGTCAAATACCAATTCGCCAGGTTTTATCGAATTTTGAATACCTTTAGCAGGAATAGCAATTGGTTTCATTGTAGGATGATCACCGTTTCTTAGCGGCTTATCTACTTCCCAAACCGTTGTTTGTTTACGGTCTCCTTCCCAATGATGAGCGGCTCCTGGCTTCCAACCATATAATATAGGTTCATGTTGCCAGTGATAATCTTGCATACTGAGCGAAAAGTGATTTTTCACCCAAATAATACACTGTTTAAGAAGCCACCCGCTATCCTGAAGAGCCGTCCTAAAATTAATGCCTTCTCCATCAGCATGACAAACATAAATTGCTCCACCCTGTTTCGTGAAACTCAACATGACTGAATATGCATCGCAAAGAAATTGATAAAACGCTTCGTTATTCATATTGTCATTTTTTATAGTTAACGCATCATCTGTCTTACCTTTATAGTTAACATTGTAAGGTGGGTCAGTAAATACCATATCTGCTTGCTTACCGCCAAATAGCTTTTGAATTACATCTTTGTTTGTAGAATCTCCACATAATAAGCGATGTTCACCTAATAGCCATATATTTCCAGTTTTTGTTTTTGGCTCTTCAATTTCTTCATATGCTTGTTCTGAATCAAATTCGTCTTCTTTAATTTCTTTTTGCAACTCCTCTAATGTATTTGAAGACATTTCTTCTAAAAGCATATCTAAATCAGAATCTTCAAAACCAGTTAGCTCTAAGCCTAAAGAGGTCAATTCTAACTCTTTTAGCAAATCCGTTAGTTTATGGCTATCCCAATCACCACTAATTTTATTTAAAGCAAGGTTTAATGTTTTTTCTTCTTCATCATCCAGTTGTACAACAACAACTTCAAAATCCTTTGAACCTTCTTCATCTTTAAGAATCTTAAACCTCTGGTGTCCTCCCACAATGTTTGATGTACGTTCATTCCAAACAATAGGTTGAATATAACCGAAATGAGCAATTGAATTTTTTAATTGCTCATACTCCTTATCTCCAGGCTTCAAGTCTATACGAGGATTATAAGAAGCCGGGTTTATTTGGTCTAAATTCACAATTCTTGTATTTAACTTCACACATTGTACCCCCCAACTCTGCATATAAATGGGCAAAACAAAAAGCACCCCGGCTGCAGGATGCTCTTTGTTTTATCTATTTAGTTATGGAGTGAAAGTTTGTTCTCTAAATACGTCAATGTAATAAGGAACAATCGCTTTTGCTTTTTGAGCGTTAGCCGCATGATTATTTACTAAACTAATATAGTTATCTGGGAAATTCTTCGGAATTGGTTTAATAGTTAAATAGTCGTACTTGTCATGTATACCAATATAAACCTTCCATTTACCATTACTTTGCTTTTCAGCAGCCCAATCATAAGAAAACTTACCAAATGTTAAATAAAAATCTAAACCGGCATTTGCAATATTTGTAGAGCTACTTAGATTAAATGCCCCTACTGCTTTTCTTCCAGCTTTATTAGCTTTTTTAATTTCTTCTGCCATTGGAACTGAAATAGAAGTATATACTTTTGTTAAAGAAAACGCTTTAGCTAATGAACTACTATTAGAATATTGTCTATCTGACGGCTTGTCTTGTAAAGAATGATATAAAAAGTTTCCTGATGTTGGGAGTTTTACTGTTCCCATATACAATGACATTTTTTTAAACTGGTCTCGATACCAAGATTTAGCTTTTAGAGAAGTTGATTGAAGCATTACCTCTTGTCCTTCCATTACATTAGAAGGAGGCATAGTTAAAGGTACCTCATCTTGAAATGTTACATCTTCTTCAGCAATAATATCTTCAACTTGCTCTGCGGCAGCGCTATCTGATTTTATTTCATCGGCAAGCTCTAAAGCACTCTGGTCATATACAACTTCCTCAGGTTTAATAATAGCTTCTTCTACCAATGAGTCTTCGGTAGAAGGGAATGTTTGTGTACTTTCATCCCAAGGGTTAGAGATCATATTCTCATCATCACTTGCTGTACTTTCTGCAGCAAACGATGTAGTAGGTAACAACAAAGATGTAACAAGAAGAGTAGCTACAGGAATCTTTAATAATTTGTTTTTCATAAGTAATCTCCTTAAAATATAAAATAATAAACTAGTAATTTAGGAATATTCCAAGGGATATTCTACCATAATATAGATTAATATGGAATATTTTTATTAGAAATAAATGTGTTATAATGAAAATAATGGATAAAATACAAGGATAAAGGTGATTATAAATATGAAAAATACAATTCTTATAACACTTGTAGTTACTCTGGGTATATTTTTAACTGTTATCGCAGTTGGTACTATTTTGTTTATTAGTAGTGTTGCTACAGGTTTAGGTAGAGATGATGTAGCGGGCTTTTCTAATAATAAGTATGTAATTGGTCGACCTCCAACTTCGTACAACCTATATGAGAAACACAGTGGCATTACTATTTTAGATAATGTAATAGGTTATAAAAAGGAAAAAGAAAAAAGCTATGTGTTTGGTGAAGATACAAGTTATATAGTTATTGATGAAGAAAACGGATCTTATTCTAAAAAAGAAATTGAAAAAACCGACCCCAAATATAAAGATTTAATAAAAGGAATGAAAGAACTAAAATAAACACTTCC
>NZ_JAZGJX010000004.1:0-48423 GCF_036409025.1 Priestia sp. GS2
ATGGCCCGTTGGTCAAGTGGTTAAGACACCGCCCTTTCACGGCGGTAACACGGGTTCGAATCCCGTACGGGTCACCACTTATTTTTATATAAGAAATTTTGGAGGATTAGCTCAGCTGGGAGAGCACCTGCCTTACAAGCAGGGGGTCGGCGGTTCGATCCCGTCATCCTCCACCATGAACATGTTGCCGGTGTAGCTCAACTGGTAGAGCAACTGACTTGTAATCAGTAGGTTGGGGGTTCAAGTCCTCTTGCCGGCACCATTGTTTTTGGAGGGGTAGCGAAGTGGCTAAACGCGGCGGACTGTAAATCCGCTCCTTCGGGTTCGGCAGTTCGAATCTGCCCCCCTCCACCATTTTATTGGGCTATAGCCAAGCGGTAAGGCAACGGACTTTGACTCCGTCATGCGTTGGTTCGAATCCAGCTAGCCCAGCCATTAAGAGCCATTAGCTCAGTTGGTAGAGCATCTGACTTTTAATCAGAGGGTCGAAGGTTCGAGTCCTTCATGGCTCACTCTTATATGCGGAAGTAGTTCAGTGGTAGAACACCACCTTGCCAAGGTGGGGGTCGCGAGTTCGAACCTCGTCTTCCGCTCCAATTATTATTATTTGCTTTTGTTGGGGCCTTAGCTCAGCTGGGAGAGCGCCTGCCTTGCACGCAGGAGGTCAGCGGTTCGATCCCGCTAGGCTCCACCAATTACATAAATCATTCACCTCTAAACTATCGTTTAGAGGTTTTTTTGTCCCTTTTAAATTTGTATATATATTCAGAAAAATGTCGAGTTGAGCCATTCATACTTTTAGCTATACAATAGAAGTATAAAAGGTAAAAAGGGGAGAAAGAGAAATGAAAAATGTATCAATTATTGGTGTACCAATGGATTTAGGGCAAACACGTCGAGGGGTAGACATGGGGCCAAGTGCTATTCGTTATGCTGGTGTAGTAGAGCGTATTGAAAGCATTGGATATGTTGTGGAAGATGAAGGCAACATTGAGATTGCTCCTGCAGAAAGAGTACATAATGATGTAAAAACTAACTTAAAAAATCTAACGGCCGTAGCAGATGCTAGTGAGCGGCTAGCTTCTAAAGTAGATCATGTAATTACAAACGGTAATTTTCCACTTGTACTTGGTGGTGACCATAGTATTGCTATTGGAACGTTAGCTGGTGTGAGCAAGCATTATGAGAATCTAGGAGTTATTTGGTATGATGCACATGGAGATTTGAATACAGCTGATACTTCTCCATCAGGAAACATACATGGAATGCCATTAGCAGCTAGCTTAGGAATTGGACACCCAACACTAATCAATATTTTTGGATATATGCCAAAAATTAAACCTGAAAATGTTGTAATTATTGGTGCACGTTCTTTAGATGAAGGAGAAAGGGCTTTAATTAAAGAGATTGGTATTAAGGTATACACAATGCATGAGGTTGATCGTCTTGGAATGGCACACGTTATGGAAGAAACAATTGCTTATCTAAAAGATAAAACAGATGGGGTACATTTGTCACTTGATTTAGATGGTTTAGATCCTCATGACGCACCTGGAGTAGGAACACCTGTTATTGGAGGAATCAGCTACAGAGAAAGCCATTTAGCTATGGAAATGCTAGCTGAATCTAACGTCATTACTTCCGCTGAATTTGTAGAAGTAAATCCTATTTTAGATGAGCGCAATAAAACAGCAACGGTGGCTGTTGCATTAATGGGCTCCTTATTTGGTGAAAAATTATTATAAAAAAGAATCAGCTCTTGTTTGTAAAAGCAAGAGCTGATTTAGTTTGATTGTTTTGTGTATTGATTTAATAGTGTGTCTAACTCTGAACTTAGCCTCAGTACCTCTTTAGAACATAGAGAAGTTTGTTGTGCGGTACTTAACATCATGTGACGATGTTCTTCAATTCTTTCCAGTAAATTTTTCTCCATCAGCGACATTCCTCCACTTTATAATAGTCTTTTTCTTCATAAATAACCCAATTTGCAAAATCTTAAACATAGGCAGCAAATTTTTGTTAAAATAATTAAGCATGAATGAAACTTTAACTAGAAGTAAACGTATATATACTATCCCGCAATGGGCGGAGGTCACTGTTACATGGATTTATTATTAAAACGGAAAATAAAAAAAGTAAAAAAAGGCGATCAAGATGCGTTTGCTGATATTGTAGAATATCATAAAGATAAGCTCTATCAGCTGTGTTATCGAATGTTAGGGAATCGTGAAGAAGCGCAAGATGCGGCTCAGGAAGCTTTTATTAGAGCCTATGTTAATATTCATAGTTATGATTCATCCAAGAAATTTTCCACATGGCTATATCGGATTGCCACAAACCTTTGTATCGATAAAATTCGTAAAAAGAAGCCAGATTACTATTTAGATGCAGAAGTAGCTGGAACGGAAGGTCTGAATATGTACTCACAGATTGCTGCAGATCAAGCACTTCCTGAAGATGAATTAGAAAGAGGAGAGTTGCAAGATTTAATTCAATCTGAAATTCTAAAGCTACCTGAGAAATATCGTACAGTTATTGTGCTGAAATATATTGATGAGCTTTCTTTGAAGGAAATTAGTGAAATCTTAGAGCTACCGATTGGTACTGTAAAGACAAGAATTCATAGAGGACGGGAAGCCTTAAGAAACAGACTTCGCCATTTGTAAGGAGTGAAAATAATGAAATGCTCAAGTTCCTATGTAAATCTAATCCATGAATACTTAGATGGAGATCTTACAAAAGAGAATGAACAATTACTGAAGCAGCATTTACAGGAATGTGATGCATGCCAAGAACATTTTAAACAATTAAAGCGAACAATTGCTTTTGTTCAAAGCACTTCTCATATTGATACACCTATGAACTTTACGGCTAATATTATGGCGGGTCTTCCTAAAGAGAAGAACGCTGTAAGAATGAATCGTTGGTTTACCAATCACCCATTTTTAACGGCAGCTGCTGTATTTACGTTATTAATGTCTGGAGCGACTTTTTCAGCTTGGAATACAAATGAAGAGTTTGCAGTCTCTAAGCAAGATAATCTTGTAATTGAAAATAAGACTGTTATTGTGCCAGCTGGCGAAGTAGTTAAAGGAGATGTTACTGTACGTAATGGTGATATAAAGGTAGAAGGAAAGGTCGATGGAAATATTACTATTATTAATGGTGATCAGTATCTTGCATCTGCGGGAGAGGTTACCGGTGATATTGAAGAATTAGACCAAATGTTTGAATGGATTTGGTACAACGTAAAGAATGGTGTTAAAGACGCAGTTAACCTATCAAATCATCAATAAAAAGAAGTTTGGTTGACGGTAACAACATAGATTTGCTAAAGAATCGTCCTCGGTCATCAAGACTATTGGACGATTCTTTTTGTAAATGAAAACCAATTGTTATTATGTCTAGCTAGTAGGAAATTTTAAATTTGTGATATAATAAAAAAGTTATGTTTAATTGACTACATATAAATAGAGGAAGTGAGACGATGCCTTTTGGAGAGCTACCGATCTTTGCATATTTAGGAAATATAATCGATGTTCTCCTTGTTTGGTTTGTTATATATAAATTGATAATGGTCATCAGAGGTACGAAAGCTGTACAGTTACTCAAAGGAATAATCGTCATCGTTGTTGTACGCTTTATTAGTAACTTCCTGGGCCTAAACACATTACAATGGTTAATGGATCAAGCCTTAACATGGGGATTTTTAGCAGTTATTATTATTTTCCAACCTGAAGTTCGCAGAGCGTTGGAGCAGTTAGGAAGAGGAAGTTTGTTTTCTAAAGCTAGTCTTCCTGAAGAAGATGAACGCGCATTAACAATTGAAGCTATTACAAAAGCTACACATTATATGGCAAAGCGTCGTATAGGAGCTTTAATCTCGATTGAGCGAGAAACAGGCATGAATGATTATATTGAAACCGGCATTCCGTTAAATGCCAATGTGTCGTCAGAACTATTGATTAATTTATTTATTCCTAATACGCCATTGCATGATGGAGCCGTTATTTTACAGCGCAATCAAGTTTCAGCTGCCGCTTGCTACTTGCCACTTTCCGAAAGCCCTTTTATTTCAAAGGAGCTAGGGACTCGTCACCGAGCAGCTGTTGGTATTAGTGAAGTAACAGATAGTATAACGGTTATAGTATCTGAAGAAACAGGTGGTATTTCTGTGACAAAGAATGGTGAGTTATACCGTGAGTTAACAATCGATACGTTAAAAGAAATGCTTGAGAAA
Source organism: Priestia sp. GS2 (assembly GCF_036409025.1). NCBI lineage: Bacteria > Bacillati > Bacillota > Bacilli > Caryophanales > Bacillaceae > Priestia > Priestia sp. GS2. The sequence goes on from NZ_JAZGJX010000004.1 coordinate 4,241, forward strand.
GAGTTGGTTAATACTTCAAGAGCATCTTCTTCAGCTCGTTGGCAATGGAGGTCGAAGAAGAATGGATAGATTATTAAACAATCCTTGGATCATGAAAATAATTGCGCTTCTTTTAGCCTTAATGCTTTATTTATCTGTTAGCATCGATAATCAAGATACAAATACAATTCTTGGCACAAGTAAATCGTCAGGAACAGGTACAGAAACCATTACAAATGTTCCTGTAGAAGTTTCTTATGATCAAGATAATATGATCATTAGCGGTGTTCCAGATACGGTTAACGTTACTTTAGAAGGTTCTAAGAGTGCCCTTCAACAAGAAAAGCTAAAGCAAGACTTGGAAGTGTATGTGGATTTAAATAACTATGGTTTGGGAGAGCACCAAGTAGAGTTGCAGCACCGAAACATTTCAGATCGTTTGGATGTCAAAATTGATCCACAAGTTGTAACGGTCAGTATTGAAAATCAACAATCACAAGAATTTCCGGTAGAAGCAAGCTTTGATAAAAATCAGGTGAAAAAAGGCTATAAAGCGGGATCAGCACAAATTAGCCCAGAGACGGTAACGGTTACTGGAGCGAAGAGTCAGCTATCACAAGTAGCCTATGTAAAAGCACTTGTTGAATTAGATAATGTAAGTAAAGATGTAAATGAACAAGCAGAGGTAGTAGCATTTGATAAAAATCTGAATAAGCTAGATGTATCTATTGAACCAGAAGTAGTTAATGTTATAATCCCAATTGAAAATAGAAGTAAAAAGGTACCAATTAGCCTTGAGCAAACTGGTACCCTAGGCGAAGGTATTGAAATTACAGGTATTTCTTTAGATAGAGATGAAGTAACTGTTATTGGTGAGAAAGACGTATTAGATTCTATTTCATCAATTGATAATATTCCGGTCGACGTAACGGGGATTTCTAAAACGTCCGATATAAAAGTTGATGTGCCTGTTCCAGAAGGTGTAGATAGTGTTCAGCCTAAGCAGGTGACAGTAAGTGTAAAAGTCAAAAAGCTGGATGAGGAAGCAGAAGAAGAAACTGATGCAGAAGAAACCTCTGTAGCCGAAGAAGAGAAAGATGGAAAAAAGTCGTTTGAAAGCTTGTCAGTGACACTAAATGGGCAAAACTCAAAATATAGATATGAAATTTTATCTCCTAAAAACGGAGTGGTGGGAGTTGACCTGTTAGGACCACAACAACAGCTAAGAAACGTTACCCGAAGTGATATTAGTATAACTGCTAATGTTGCAAGGCTAACACCTGGTGAGTTTTCGGTTCCTATTTCTCTAACGGTTCCAAATGGTGTTGAAGGCACCCTTTCTACAAAGACGCTAAGAGTAAAAGTTAGTGAAAAAAATCCTTCAAATGAAGAAGAACAAAACCCTTCTGAACCACCAGAAGAAGGTGGTAATAATAATCCGGACGAGCCTTCTGATCCATCTGATAACACGGGGTCTAACGAAGAAGATGAAGGTAATGGCGACAACGGTGCAAATGATGAAGAAAATGATTCATCATCGGCAAACTAATATACACAATGGATATAAAAGGAGAGAACAAGAATGGGTAAGTATTTTGGAACAGACGGTGTAAGGGGTGTTGCAAACAGTGAATTAACACCTGAGCTTGCATTTAAAATTGGTCGTTTTGGCGGGTACGTATTAACAAAAGACACTGAAAGACCAAAAGTCCTAATAGGTCGCGATACTCGTGTATCAGGTCATATGTTGGAGGGAGCTTTAGTAGCGGGTCTTCTATCAATTGGAGCTGAGGTGATGCGCTTAGGTGTAATTTCAACGCCAGGTGTTTCCTACTTAACGAAAGCGTTAGGTGCGCAAGCAGGTGTTATGATTTCTGCGTCACACAACCCAGTGCAAGATAACGGTATTAAGTTTTTTGGACCGGATGGATTCAAGCTATCTGATGCTCAAGAAAATGAGATTGAAGCATTAATTGATGCTTCAAAAGATGAACTACCAAGACCTGCAGGTAAAGACCTTGGACAAGTAAATGACTACTTTGAAGGTGGTCAAAAGTACCTTCAGTACCTCAAGCAAACAATTGATGAAGATTTTTCTGGTTTGCACGTTGCGCTAGACTGCGCGCATGGTGCCACTTCATCTTTAGCAGCACATTTATTTGCAGACTTAGATGCTGATATTTCAACAATGGGTGCATCTCCAAATGGATTAAATATTAACGAAGGTGTGGGTTCTACTCATCCGGAAGCATTAGCAGCATTTGTAAAAGAAAAAAATGCAGACGTAGGGTTAGCCTTTGATGGTGATGGGGATCGACTAATTGCAATCGATGAAAATGGCGACATTGTAGATGGTGATCAAATTATGTTCATCTGTGCAAAGTATCTATTCGAACAAGGTCGTTTAAAGCATAATACGCTTGTTTCTACGGTGATGAGTAACCTTGGGTTCTACAAAGCTCTTGAGGCAAACGGAATTCAAAGTGCTCAGACAGCGGTGGGTGACCGCTACGTAGTAGAAGAAATGAAAGCACATCAATATAATTTAGGTGGAGAGCAATCAGGCCATATTATTTTCCTTGACTACAATACAACAGGAGACGGTATGTTGTCTGCGATTCAGCTTGTAAACATTATGAAAGCAACAAATAAAAAGTTATCTGAATTAGCGAGCGAAATGAAAAAGTTCCCGCAGCTTCTTGTGAACGTGAGAGTAACGGATAAGCATCACGTAACTGAAAATGAAAAGGTAAAAGAAGTAATTACAGAGGTAGAAAAAGAAATGGCTGGAAACGGTCGTGTTCTTGTTCGTCCTTCAGGTACAGAGCCACTTGTGCGCGTAATGGTTGAAGCACCAAGCCAAAATGAGTGTGATGTGTACGTAAATCGTATTGTTGAAGTAGTAAAAGCAGAAATGGGACTAGAGTAATTCATCATTCTATGCATAAGCAGTGACCACAAGGGCTGCTTATGCATATTTTTATATTATGCCAATTGTACACAGCGGCACGCAAAAAGCCCTGTTTTTACTATTGGTAATAAAGATAATTGACGATTTCTTATGCTTTGTTGTAAGATTAAATCTGTTCGTCTCTAATTTACAAAAGGAGGGAATGTTAAAAGCAGTTTATAATTTAAATAAAAGCGCCTGAACTAGGTCTGAGACGACAGTGACTTAGTTGACGAGGAGGAGGTTTATCGAAGTATCGGCGGATGCCTCCCGGTTGTTGATTATCACAATCGAAAGCTTGATGTGAAAAACAAAGGGGTGACTCTTTGGACAAACGCATTAAGAAGATAATCGTTATTGTGAAGAAGGTAACGTTCTTCATTACTTTAAGGAGGATTACAATCTATGTGCGGAATTGTAGGTTATATTGGAACTCAAGATTCAAAGGAAATTTTATTACGAGGTCTTGAAAAATTAGAATATCGTGGATATGACTCAGCAGGTATTGCAGTTGTTAATGACGGTGGCGTACACGTATTTAAAGAAAAAGGACGTATTGCTGAACTACGTCAATCAGTGGATAACAATGTTGTAGCACCAGCTGGTATCGGTCACACGCGCTGGGCAACACACGGTGTTCCAAGCCGTGAAAATGCTCACCCACATCAAAGTAATAACGGGCGCTTTACGTTAGTTCACAATGGAGTTATTGAGAACTACGCAATTTTAAAGCGTGAGTATTTACAAGGTGTTGAATTCAAAAGTGAAACGGATACAGAAGTAATCGTTCATTTAATTGAAAAAATCGCAAGCGAAGGATTAGGAGTAGAAGAAGCATTCCGTAAAGCGGTAAGCTTACTACACGGTTCTTATGCACTAGCATTAATTGATAATGAAGATAAAAATACAATTTATGTTGCTAAAAATAAAAGTCCATTACTTGTTGGTTTAGGCGAAGGCTTTAACGTTGTAGCAAGTGATGCAATGGCGATGCTGCAAGTAACAAACCAATATGTAGAGTTAATGGATAAAGAAACAGTAATTGTAACAAAAGAAGCAGTTACAATTAAAACATTAGATGGTCAAGTAGTAGAGCGTGCACCTTACACTGCTGAATTAGATGCAAGTGATATCGAAAAGGGTACGTATCCTCACTACATGCTAAAAGAAATTGACGAGCAGCCTCTAGTAATGCGTAAAATCATTCAGCAATACCAAGGTGATGACAATGAGCTTCACGTGGATGAGGACATTGTAAAAGCTATGAATAACTCTGATCGCGTATACATCGTTGCTTGTGGAACAAGTTACCATGCTGGACTAGTAGGAAAACAATTCATTGAAACATGGGCGAAAGTACCTGTTGAAGTGCACGTAGCAAGTGAATTCTCTTACAACATGCCGCTTTTATCTGAAAAACCACTATTCATCTTTATTTCTCAAAGTGGTGAAACAGCAGATAGCCGTGCAGTCCTTGTTCAAATTAAAGAGCTTGGCCATAAAGCATTAACAATTACAAACGTTCCTGGTTCAACTTTATCTCGTGAGTCAGACTACACGCTGTTATTACACGCTGGTCCAGAGATTGCTGTTGCTTCTACAAAAGCATATACAGCTCAGTTAGCAGTGCTTTCAATTTTAGCAGCAGTAACTGCACAAGCACGCGGCATTAAGCTTGATTTCGACTTAATGCAAGAACTAGCAATCGTTGCTAATACAATGGAAGTTCTATGTGATGATAAGGAAGAAATGGAAAGCATTGCTCTTCAGTTCTTAGCAACAACGCGTAACGCATTCTTTATCGGGCGTTCTGTAGACTATTACGTTGGATTAGAAGGTGCATTAAAGCTTAAAGAAATCTCTTACATCCAAGCAGAAGGATTTGCTGGTGGAGAGCTGAAGCACGGAACAATTGCTTTAATTGAAAACAATACGCCTGTTATTGCCCTTGCAACACAAGAGCACGTGAATTTAAGCATTCGCGGAAACGTAAAAGAAGTAGTAGCGCGCGGAGCTAACCCTTGCATTATCTCTATGAAGGGCTTAGAAACGGAAGAAGATCGCTATGTAATTCCAAAGGTACACGAAACATTAGCACCTTTAGCAGCGGTTATTCCATTACAATTAATTTCTTACTACGCAGCTCTACACCGTGATTGTGACGTAGATAAACCACGTAACTTAGCTAAGTCTGTTACGGTTGAGTAATAGTTAATCGGGTTTTTAAATCATATAAAAAGAGAGTAACCTGTTGGTTGCTCTCTTTCTTTTTGTGTTTATATTAGTGGAAATTACAAAAAAGTAAATTTATTCTATGTTAAAATTAGGATAGATATAAAGGAGGTTGAGAATGAAGATATTTGCCTGGTTTTTAATTTTATTTCATATAGCTGTTGCACTCTTCTGGATAGGAAATTCTTCTTACCTCTTTTCAAAAAGTGGGCTTTTCTGTTGGGTTTTCTCCATTGTAGTAGGTTACTTAATGTATAAGAAACAAAAACAAAAAAATTTCACAAGGAAAATCTTATTGAGTTCAAGCACCTTTATGGTGTTTTTAATCATTTTCACAGGCTTAATAGAAGTTGCGGTATCCTCTATGTCTTAAATGTAAAAATAATTCAAGTATGAGGGAGTAAATATGTCATTTGTAATTTTTATTATTTTACTGCTTATGATAGCAGGGATCTTTTTTTGGAAAATAAACCGCTGGCTTTCTCTTTTACTTTTAGTACCTATGTTGGTTCTATTTGGTTTTGCTAGTTATGTTCTTTTTAATATGTGGTATGAAACAACCCCTGAATCTTTAAACTTTAGCGTGCAGCATGAAGGATCTGAATACATAATTGAAAACAGTTGGGAAAAGCCTTTAGATGTGTATCGGTTTCCAACTGATTTTGTCGTTTTCTATGTACCAAATACTAGTACAGTAACAAATGTTAAAAGAGAACGAGTGAAAGATTATAAGGAAATGGCAGAATTAGAAGACTCGGTTAAAGGATGGGTAGAAGAAAAATATCCGTCAAACTTAACAACACAAGTTTTTGATATAAAAGCAAGTAAGAACGGTCGCTTTACTTTTTCTTTACCGCAGGGAATAAAAGAAAAAGAGGTGGAAGTATATTACGTGCATTTACGTTCAGAACCAATGGATACAATTGAATTCTGGATAAAAGAAATTGAAATAAAGCCATAAAGAGCAATGGGAACTAGCATCATAAACAAACATATATTCGAGGGTCAAGCTTAGGAACTCCATAAGTTTGGCTTTTTTTGTTCTAATAAAGCTGAAGATATGTAGTTGCTATAAAATAAATTAGATAAAAATGCAAAATTCCCCATTGTCTATTTATGAAATTTATGTAACTATATTAATGAGGTCATCAGATGACCTCATTAGATATGAGTGCTCAATACTATAAGTCAACTAGGGGGAAGGGTTTATATGTTATTGTTCATTGCGCTAAGTGCGATTATTGCTCCATTTTTATTTCTTGTAGTTCTGAGGATGTCAGCTGCTAAAGGAATGGCATTGAGTTCAATTATCGTCATATTGTTAGCGCTTACTATCTGGGGGATGGAAGGGAAAGTAATTTTAGCATCAATGTTTCAAGGAATACATAAAACATTTACGATTTTGTGGATTTTATTCGGTGCATTGGTATTGTTGAATACCCTTCGAAATACGGGTGGAGTTGTTCGAATCAATCAAGGCTTTCAAAGCATTTCAGCTGATATGCGTGTCCAAGTAGTCATTGTAGCTTTTTTATTTGGCTCACTTATTGAAGGAGCCGCTGGTTTTGGGACACCGGCGATGGTGACAGGCCCGCTATTATTGGCTCTGGGTTTTCAACCACTGGTGGCCGCCACCATTGCGTTAATTGCTGATAGTACAGCCGTTATGTTTGGAGCAGTGGGGACGCCAGTAGCAGTCGGACTCAGTAATATTCCAAGCGCCGATATTAATTTCTTTAAAGAAATTGCGGTGCAAGTCACAAGTTTAGACTTATTGGCGGGTGTCTTTATTCCATTTATTTTAATGGTTGTATTAACCACATTTAGTCGCAGTGGTATAAAAGATGCGCTGCAAATGTTTCCGTGGACGTTCCTCATTGGAATTGTATATACGGTAAGCGCATTTCTGATTGCTAATTTCTTTGGGCATGAATTTGTCTCCATTTTAGCCTCTCTTATTACGTTAATTGTAGCAACTTTGACAGCAAAGAGAGGAATCTTATTACCTAAGGGAGAATGGAGAAAGGTAGTGAGGAAAGATTTCAAGATAGCGGAAGATAAAGCGGAAATGGGCATTTTAACAGCATGGGCACCGTATATTAGCGTTGTAGTCTTATTGCTGTTGACTAGAGTTATCCCAGGACTTAAGCAATTTGCGTTAACCGCTATTGACTTAACCTGGACAGATATTTTAGGAGTAGAAGGTATTGTTTCTAAGTGGGAGTTTTTATATTCTCCAGGAACGATTCTAACTTTGGCAGCTGTGTTTGCTTTTCTTATTCAAAGAAAGTCTTATAAAACATTTTTGCAAGCATCAAAAGAGTCACTAGGTACAATGAAAATAACAGCGATTTCACTCATTGCAACGCTGGCGATGGTACAGGTGTTTGTTAATTCTGGATTGAACCTAAACAATTTAAATAGCATGCCCGAATACATTGCCGAATCATTGGCGAGCTCTTTAGGGTCAGTATGGATTTTTGTGGCGCCATTCCTTGGAAAACTTGGGGCGTTCATCACTGGAAGTGCAACGGTATCCACATTAACCTTTTCACCAATCCAATATAATGTTGCCCAGGCAATTGGGTTAAACTTAAACACTGTTTTAGCAGTTCAACTAATTGGTGCTGCAGCGGGAAATATGATTTGCGTTCACAATGTTGTGGCTGCTAGTGCTGTTGTTGGTTTATCTGGTAAAGAGGGAGAAATCATTCGCAAAACGTTAGGGACAGCAGTTGTATATGGAGTATTAGCGGGTATAGCAGGGTTTCTCTTTTTAAATGTTTTTTAAATAAGAAAAGCGGGGTTTCCCATTGTATTCTCTTGTAAGTAAATCGATATAATAGAGAGATAGATGGGAGTTGAATGAAATGAACTATAAACGTGTTCGTGGAAAAAAAGCATATGAGGAAGTAGCTGAAACATTAATTGAATTAATTAAAGCAGGAGATTTAAAGCCTGGTGATAAATTAGAGTCTGTTGAAAAATTAGCAAAAAGTTTTGATGTAGGGACGTCAACTATTCGCGAGGCTTTAAGTGGCTTACGTACAATGGGGCTAGTCGCAGCAAGGCATGGAGAAGGTACGTTTGTAAATAACTTTGATCCTTCTAAATTTCAGTTACCTGTCAACATTGCTTTTTTAATGAAGATTGAAGATATTAAAGAACTTTACAAAGTTCGTGAAATTTTAGAGTTAGGTACGGTGGCTCAAGCAGCAGCAGTGCACGAAGAAGAGGATCTTTTAGCGCTTGAGAAAGCATTGATTGTGATGGAGAATGCAAGCGGAAATGAAGAGTTAGCCTCAAGCGCGGATTTAGACTTCCATTTGGCCATTGCGAACGCGACACATAATAAATTACTTATTAATTTAATGAGCAGCGTGTCGTCGTTAATCTCTGAAACGATTCAAGAAACAAGAAAAGTATTCTTATATTCAGGTAATACAGTCGAAGATTTAAAAGTAGAGCATCGAAGAATCTTTGAAGCTATTAAAAATAGGCAGCCAAATGAGGCGAGTGAAGCGATGCTTGAACATTTGCAAAATGTTCAAAGCCGTCTTTTTACATATATTGAATGATGTAGCCGGCTGTTTACCAATTTTCTGAGAGGTGAGCAAGTATGAGAGTTTCCTTATTTAGTACATGCCTAAGTGATATTCTTTTTGCCAATGTAGCAAAAGACACGCTTGAAATCCTGGAACGATGCGGCTGTAAAGTTGATTATCCTATGGAGCAAACGTGCTGTGGCCAACCAGCGTATAACAGTGGATACCTACAGGAAGCAAAGCAGTCTATGAAGCAAATGATGAAAGCTTTTCGTCATTCTGAATATATAGTGGGACCATCAGGATCATGCATCAGTATGTTGAAGGAGTATCCCGCGGTGTTTAGAGGAGATGTAGAATGGGAGAAAGAAGCGGAAGCTTTTGCAGCTAAGTGCTATGAAATTACTGAATTCCTTGTAGATATATTAAACGTTACAGACTTAAATTCTTCGTTTAAGGGAAAAGTCACTTTTCATTCCTCTTGTCATATGAAACGACTGTTAGGAGTAAAGGAACAGCCTAAAGTACTGTTGAAAAACGTAAAAGGTGTAGAACTAGTTGATTTACCGTGTGAAGAAGATTGCTGTGGATTTGGTGGTACGTTCGCCGTGAAAAACTCTATTATTTCACAAGAGATGGTCAGTGAAAAGTCACGTCATGTCTCAGAAACAGAAGCCGAATATTTAGTGGGTGCTGATATGGGCTGTTTAATGAATATCGGCGGTCGCATGAGTCGTGAAGGGAAAGAAGTTAAAGTTGTTCATATTACTGAGATTCTAAACACCCATTAAGAAAGGGAGGAACGAAAATGAGCGTCAAAATTGGTGAAATTCCATACAAAGAACGAATTCAAAAAGGAATTGCAGACGACTTTATGAGGCAAGCCGTTTCCTCCGCTCAAGGAAGACTTCGAAGTGGACGGTTAAATCAGGCAGAAGCATGGGGGAATTGGGAAGAGTGGCGACAGCTCGGTTCTGAAATTCGTTCACATACATTAGAGAATCTAGACTACTATTTACATCAACTGAGCGAACAAGTAGCTAGACGGGGAGGAAATGTCTTTTTTGCAGAAACAGCAGAAGAAGCAAATGATTATGTTAAAAATGTGATAAAAAAGAAGGAAGCGAAAAAAGTTGTTAAATCAAAATCGATGGTAACTGAAGAAATTGGTTTAAATAAAGCGCTTGAAGAAGTAGGTGCTGAGGTTGTGGAATCTGATTTGGGTGAATGGATTTTGCAACTGGATGAAGATCCACCTTCTCACATCGTAGCTCCTGCTCTTCATAAAAACAAAGGACAAATACGAGAAACGTTTGCTAATAAAAAAGGATACGGTGGCTCAGATACTCCCGAAGAGCTGGCAGCGTTTGCTCGAGAACAACTTCGTCAAGATTTCTTAGCGGCTGACGTAGGAGTTACAGGGTGTAATTTCGCTATTGCAGAATCAGGTGCTATCACCCTTGTTACCAATGAGGGAAACGCAGAAATGGTTACAAGTCTACCGGACACTGTTATTACGGTGATGGGAATGGAGAGAATTGTTCCCACTTGGGAAGAGATGGAGGTGCTTGTTAGTTTACTAACCCGAGCAGCGGTTGGACAAAAACTAACGAGCTATATTACGGCTATTACAGGAACAAGGCTCGAAGAAGAAATAGATGGTCCAGATGAGTTTCATTTAGTCATTGTAGACAATGGTCGTTCAAAAATTTTAGGAACAGAATTTCAATCAGCACTTCACTGTATTCGCTGTGCCGCCTGTATTAACGCATGTCCTGTTTATCGTCATATTGGAGGGCATGCTTACAACTCAATTTATCCAGGGCCAATCGGTGCAGTCATCACGCCACTTTTAGAAGGCTATGACGATCATAAAGAGCTTCCGTATGCATCTACGCTATGTGCAGCGTGCTCAGAAGCATGTCCTGTTAAAATACCACTGCACGAGCATTTAGTTCGCCATCGTCAAATCATTGTGGAACGAGAAAAGAAAGCACCCCTGACTGAAAAGCTCATGATGAAGGGATTCGCGAAGTGGTCGGCCAATCCATCTCTTTATAACTTAAGTGCAAATCTCGCTAAGCCTGCTCTTAGACCATGGACAAAAGAGGGTATGATTGAAAATGGGCCAGGTCCCCTGAAGGATTGGACGAATGTACGTGATTTCTATGCTCCGGAAGGTCAGTCATTCCGTTCTTGGTTTAAACAACGGCAGAAGGAGAGTGAATCGTCATCATGATACAGAATCGAGAGGCTTTTTTAGATAAATTAGCTACTACTTTAGGTAGAGAACGAAAAGTCGAAGGTGTACAGCGCCCAAGCTGGAGCGTTACGCCACAGTATGATGTATTCAAAGATAGGACACAGGATGAACTTGTCGATATTTTACAAGAGCATTGTAAAGTAATTCATACAACTTTTAAGCGAACAGATCGTGAAGGATTGGTTGGTGTTCTTGCAGAAACGATTAAAGGTTACGAGGGAAAGTCGTTAATCACTTCAAATGATCTGCGAAATAAAGAATATGGGTTAACCGGCTTTTTTGAGAGAAATGCTGAAGACCTCCAAGTTCATATCTGGGATGCAGAGAAAAAAAAGGTAAATCAACAAATTGCAGAAGCAGCCGACGTAGGGCTTGTTTTTAGCGATGTGACGCTTGCAGAGTCAGGAACGGTAACGCTCTTTCATAATAAAGATCACGGTAGGTCAATCAGTTTGTTACCGAAAACGTTTGTTGCAATTATTCCTAAAAGCACGCTAGTTCCACGGATGACACAAGCAGCTTCGCTTATACACAAAAAGCAGCTAGAGGGTGAAGATGTCCCTTCTTATGTGAGTTTTATCACTGGACCAAGCAACAGCGCTGATATTGAGATGAACTTGATTGTTGGAGTGCATGGACCTGTAAAAGCAACTTATATTGTAGTAGACTAACTTCTAGTAAAAATAGCCTTTTCGTATAATAGTTACGAAAAGGCTATTTTTATAGAAAGACCCAAGTAGCGGAGATAGATGAAATAGGAGGGGAAAGATTGAATCAACGTATATGTTATACAATTAAGGGACCCAAAGATTTTAATCAGATGCGAGTTTTATATGACTCTTTAGGTTGGAATTCAATCAATCTAACAACAGATGAACTAAAGAAAATGTGCGAGCAGAGCTGGTATACACTATATGCATTTGATGCAGACGAGCTAGTTGGTACAGCGAGAGTTATATCTGATGGTATTATTACAGCTACAATCTGTGGTGTGGGTGTCGCTCCTGCATATCAATCAAAGGGAATTGGTAAAGAGCTTATGAACCGCATTATTAAGTACTGTGAGAAGCAAAGAGTCATTCCTCAACTTATGTGTGTAGATAGTCTTAAGCCCTATTATGAATCCTTGGGATTTGAAGAATTTGCAACTGCCATGGTTAAGCGAATAAATAGATAAAATTTTGTAATGGTGTATATAAGCTTTTATAAGGCTTCCTTTGATAATTGAAAAAGGAAGCTTTGTTATGTTTATAATGACGGTAAGACAAATTAAAGGGGATGACTAGATGGATAGTATAATCTTTGACTTAGACGGAACACTCTGGAATTCAATTGGGACGGTAACCGTCGCTTGGAACGAAGTCATTAAAAGAAGCAAGTATGTGAAAAAAGAAGTAACGGAAAGAGACTTTGAACAAACCATGGGTCTTCCATTTCAAGAGATTGCTCAAAAGCTATTTCCAGAGTTAGATGAACAAAAGCAAAAGCAGATTCTAGCAGAATGTTGTGAAGTAGAGAATGCTTATTTAGAGAAAAGTGGCGGTCTTTTGTACCCACAAGTAGAGAGAACACTAAAAGAGCTTTCTAAAAAATATAAATTGTATATTGTAAGTAATTGTCAAGAAGGGTATATTGAAGCTTTTTATAACTATCACAAGCTAGACGCACATTTTATTGACTTTGAAAACCCTGGGCGTACAGGTTTATCAAAAGGTGAGAATATTAAGCTCATTATCGAGCGTAATAACTTAAAAGAACCAGTATATGTAGGGGATACACAAGGAGATTACGAAGCAGCTCGATATGCAGGTATTCCATTTGTTTATGCATCGTATGGATTTGGAAAAGTAGATGACCCAGACTATACAATTGGTGCGTTTAAAGAACTAAACGAACTGTTCTAGAATTTCTCTTTCAATAAGATATACGTATGCAAATATACTTCTCTTCAAAGCCTATATACATAAATATACCTTTGTCTCGTTAAGGTGTGACAAAGTTAGTTTTCTTCTTCATTGAATGTAAGCGGTTCATATCCTAACATTATAAGTGTAATTATGATATAGAAAGGGAGAGAGCATATGGCTCAATCAAATATAAAAGTAGGCGTTCAAAAGTTTGGTAACTTTCTAAGCTCAATGGTTATGCCAAATATCGGGGCATTTATTGCCTGGGGGCTAATTACAGCACTATTTATTGAAAAAGGCTTTTTTCCAAATGAAGAGCTTGCTAAGCTTGTTGGACCAATGGTTACGTACTTATTACCGCTATTGATTGGTTATACCGGCGGTAAGCTAGTTCATGACCAGCGTGGTGCAGTCGTTGGTGCCATTGCTACAATGGGGGTTATCGTTGGAGCAGATATTCCAATGTTCCTTGGAGCGATGATTGTAGGTCCACTTGGTGGATACGTTATTAAGAAATTTGATCAGTTAATTGACGGTAAAATTAAAACAGGTTTTGAAATGCTTGTAAATAACTTTTCGGCAGGTATTTTAGGTGGCATATTAGCTATTTTAGCTTTCTTAGGTATTAGTCCTGCAGTAGACGCGTTTACACAAGCACTAATTGTTGGGGTAGATTGGTTAGTAGGTGCTGGATTACTCCCACTAACAAGTATTTTAATTGAACCAGCAAAAATCCTATTCTTAAATAATGCAATCAACCATGGAATCTTATCACCAATTGGTGCAGAGCAAATTCGTACTACTGGTCAGTCTGTTTTGCTACTTCTTGAAGCAAACCCAGGTCCTGGTCTAGGAGTACTATTAGCTTATTGGTTCTTTGGACGTGGAACAGCAAAGCAATCTGCTCCAGGTGCAGCCGTTATTCACTTTATTGGGGGTATTCACGAAATCTATTTCCCGTACGTGTTAATGCGTCCAATGCTTATTATTGCAACAATTTTAGGAGGTATGAGTGGTGTATTCACGCTTGTACTCCTAGGTGGAGGACTTCAAGCTGTTGCATCTCCAGGTAGTATCTTAGCTATTTTAGCTGCAACACCAGGTAATGCAGGAAGTTACATTGCAAACATTGCAGGCGTTCTGGTAGCGACAGTTGTATCATTTGTTGTTTCAGCGTTTATCTTAAAAACAGGTAAGCAAACAGAGGATCTAGATGAGGCAACGCGCAAGATGCAAGAGATGAAGGGGAAGAAGAGTTCGGTAGCTGGCTCAATTGTGACAAATAAAGGAGCGTTACCAAAAGAAGTTAACAAAGTTGTATTCGCTTGTGACGCTGGAATGGGATCAAGTGCAATGGGAGCATCATTACTTCGTAAAAAAGTAAAAGAAGCTGGTTTAGATATTTTTGTTACAAATACAGCAATCAGCAATATTCCAAGTGATGCTCAAATCGTTATTACACAAGAAGAACTTACTCCACGTGCTCAAAATAAAATTCCAGAAGCATATCATATTTCAGTAGATAATTTCTTATCGAGCCCTGAATATGACAAGCTTATTAATAAGCTTAAAAATGATTCTTCAGCGGAAGGAAGAATTCCTCAAGTAGAGGAAGTAGTAGAATCAAGTCCAGAAGATGATAGCTTGCTGCGCGAAGAGAATATTTTTCTTAATCAAGAATTTAGCAACAAAGAAGAAGCAATTCGATTTGCAGGAGAAGTTCTTGTAAAAGGTGGTTATGTGGAAGAGAGTTATATTGAAGCTATGATTGAACGTGACAATATAACATCTACTTATATGGGAAATGATGTTGCTATTCCGCATGGTACAGAAGAAGCAAAAAAGAACGTATTAAAATCTGGATTTACGGTGCTGCAAGTTCCAAATGGTGTTGATTTCGATGGAGAACAAGTACGTTTAATCTTTGGTATTGCAGGCAAAGATGGTACGCATCTCGAAATCCTGTCGGGTATCGCCGTAACATGTTCTGATATGGATAACATTGAAAAAATGGTTCAAGCTACATCAGCTAAAGAACTTAAAGCAATTATTCAAGGTGAGTTGAACTAAAAAAGTAAAAGTGTAGAAAGGCATGTAAAGTGCCTTTCTATTCGTTCTTTCTGCAAGGCGTTAATTTCTTTAGATAAGAAATGAGTTGATGCATGTGTTTATTACATCCAGGGAAAAAAACATTATTGAATTAATCATTAAAACATCAGGAAAACATACGGCTTTATCCATTGCTAGTTTTTTGAAGGTAAGTGCTAGAACCGTACATCGGGATTTGAAAACAATTGAATCCTTACTGAAGCAATTTAATTTGCAATTAGTTCGTACACCAGATGAAGGATTGATAATTAGCGGTAAAGATGAACAGATTTTCAAGTTGATCCAAGAGCTTATGAAAGTTCAACCTACCGATCAGTCTCCGAAAGAACGTAAGCTATTATTGGTTATTAAGCTATTGGAAGAAGCATCTTTTAAGCTCCAAACGCTAGCTAAAGACTTAGGTGTTAGCATCACTACCTTAACTTCGTACTTGGATGAATTAACAGATTGGCTTGAACATTACAGTGTAACCCTTGTTCGAAGAAGAGGAGTTGGGTTAGAGGTCGTTTCAACTGAAATCAACAAACGAAAAGCACTTGCTAATTACTTTCTTGTTTATTTTGGAGAAGAGCTAATCGAACAGCTTTTTTTGCTTCAAAACAATAAATTAAAGCAAGAAAAGGTTTTATACTATTTTAATGCTGCTTATTTGGCGGAAGTGGATCGTATTGTTAATTTAAAGATAAATAAAGGCCAATCGAGGTTAGCAGACAGCGATTATATGGGGTTAATCATTCATACATGTATCATGCTACAAAGGTCTGAGAAAGGCTTTCAGTTAGAAGAATCAGTGTTAATTAAGGAAGCGTCAAATGAGTACCAATTAATCGAAAGTCTGTGCAAAGAGCTAGAGGAACAGTTTTCTCTCAGCATTAACACTAATGATATTACATTCCTAGCGGTTGTACTACGAGCATCTAAACTTCAAGTAGCCAACGCAGTAGATTACGATAGTATAGTTTTAGGACGCATGATTAAGAGAGTTATTCAAGATGTTTCCATTCAGCTGCATATCGACTTAACAAATGACTTTTCACTATTTCAAGGGTTATTAGCGCACATGGAGCCATCTATCTTTCGCATTCAACAGCAGCTAGAAGCATTTAATCCATTAACGGAAGAGATTAAAAAGAAGTATCCACTACTCTTTATGGCGGTACGAAACAGCATGGAAAAAGAGTTTAACGAGTTATCTTTTTCAGATGATGAAATTGCGTATGTAGTTCTTCATTTTGGCTCTTCTTTAGTAGTGCGAGAAGAAAATGTTGTAATCAAAGCATTAGTGGTATGTCCAACAGGTATCGGTACATCTAAGATGCTAGCGAGTCGAATAAAGAAAGAATTTATTGAAATTGACTCTGTTGATGTAAAATCGATTAAAGAAATTCATGAAACAAATATAGAAAAGTACGACCTTATTATTTCAACCGTCCGTTTACCGTTTTTAGCATGTGAATACATCTTAGTTAATCCGCTCCTTAGCGATGAGGATATTCATGCTATTCGAACCTTTCTTCAAAAAAATGTGGAGGAGTTAACACAAAAGAATCGATATACAGCAAAAAGCAGCATAACTGCTACTTCAAATGCAAACGATAGACCACCTTTTCAACAAGTAATGAAAGAAATAAAAGAAGTGTATACAAGTATTGATTCCATTTTTGACAACCTAAGGATTTACCGAGAAGGTTCAATTTTAGATCATGAGCAAATCATTGCTCGTATGGTTGCGGCTGCAGGTCGTGAAGGTTTGGTTAAAAACACACAAAGCATTATTCAAAAGCTCAAGGAGCGAGAAGAAAAAGGTGGGCTTGGTATTCCAGAAACAAGTATGGCTCTTTTTCACTGTCGACATGAAGGGATAGGGCAACTATTGTTTCAAATTTCTCATTTGCACAATCCTTGTCAGGTGAAAGGGATGGATGGAAAAATGATGGAAACACGAAACCTACTGCTGATGTTGGCCCCAGAAAAGCTTACAATCCGTGAGCAAGAGATTTTAAGCCTAATTAGTACAAGCTTGATTGAAGATAAAGAGGCGATGATGATTTTTTCGTCCTCTAATGAAGAGATGATTCGAAAAAAACTGGAAGATACATTTTATGAATACTTACAAAATAATTTGATAAAGGAATGATAAGTGTGAAAACAGTTGTACATTTTGGTGCAGGCAACATTGGAAGAGGGTTTATCGGTGCGCTTTTTGCTCAGTCGGGATATCATGTTACGTTTGTGGATATTGCCCAACCAATTATTGATAAACTAAACGAAGATAAAAGGTACCATGTGAAAACGGCAGCGGAAGATACGGAAATAATTGAAGTGAATAATGTGTCTGGCTTAAATAATATGACGCAAGAGCAAGAAGTGTTAGAAGCTTTAAAAACTGCTACTTACATCACAACAGCTATCGGCCCGACAATTTTACCTCGTATTGCACCATTGATTGCAAAAGGCTTAGCAGCTCGCGTAAAAGAAAACGATGAGAAAGTATATGTTATCGCATGTGAGAATCAAATTTCTGCAACGGAGCTCTTAAAAGGCTACATTCTAGAGAGCCTAGATGAGGAAACAAAGGAACAGCTTAGTGGGAAAGTGTCGTTCTTTAATTCAGCAGTCGATCGTATTGTACCGATTCAATCGAATCCAGAATCTATCGATGTATTGGTTGAGCCATATTATGAGTGGGTGGTAGAAACAAAAGAACATATTCCAACAGTTGAAGGAATGAAAATTGTTCCGGACTTAGCACCATTTATTGAACGTAAACTTTTTACGGTTAACACAGGACATGCGGTCATTGCCTATTTAGGTTACTTGCAAAGAAAAGAGACGATTGATCAGACATTAGAGGATGCTGCGATTTACGAACAGGTAAAAAAGACATTGCAGGAAACAGGGGCGTACCTTGTTCATCGATATGGTCTTGATCAAAATGAACATGAAGCATATATTAAGAAAATTATTGAGCGCTTCAAAAATGCGTACTTAAACGATTCTGTCAATCGCGTAGGTCGTTCACCTCTTCGTAAGCTAGGGCCGCAAGATCGATTAGTTCGTCCAGCTGTAGAAGCAAAGCAAGCAGGTTTATCATATACAAACTTAGCCAAGGCAATCGCTGCAGCATTGCTGTTTGACCCTTCGGAGGATGAAGAAGCTGTTCAGCTCCAAACAATGCTTGAAGAGCATGGTATTTTATATGTGCTAAGTAAAGTGAGCGACCTACATGAAAATGATGACCTAACCCAGGAAATTATTGAGCACTACTCTCAATTACAGAAATAAAAATATCTTTTTCTAAACGAGCCTTATAATAAAACAAAGGCTCGTTTTTTAATGGGTTAAAAGAGGGAGAGAAGATTGGTGGTAAAATCAAAAACATTTCAAGTCAAGGGAATAGAGTATACCATTCGTGTTGCTGCGATCAGCGATGCATCTGCACTTGCTGAATTACGATTACAAATTGATGGTGAAACAGAACATCTCGATCGTGTAAAAGGAGAGGGGATAATTGATGAAGAGGGATTCAGGGAACTGATTTTAATAGATACGTCGACACCTAATCATTTATTTCTCGTCGCGGAAGTAGAAAACAACCTTGTGGGATTCTCTAGGTGTGCAGGCAGTCAACTTCAGCGTCTCATGCATCAAGTTGAATTTGGTGTAGGGGTTAAAAGAGATTTTTGGGGACTAAAGGTTGGTCAGGAATTATTAAATCAATCGCTTCTTTGGGCTGGCTATCAAGGCTTCGTTAAGGTAACCCTAAAGGTTATTGAAACGAATAAAAGTGCTATACATGTTTATAAGAAGTATAAATTTGAAGTAGAAGGTGTACTGAAAAAAGATAAGAAATTATCTGATGGCAACTATTACAGCACGCTTATTATGAGTCGATTCTTTAAATAGCTCCGTTGTTTCAGCTTCTTTTCAGAGGGAATAATTGTTATATCAATAGTTATCTGTAACGGAAGGGGAAACGAATAATGACCTCTAGTATTTATCAAAAATCTACGATGGTAGCACTCTTAGAGGGTGTTTACGATGGAACAATTACAAAAGAAGAGCTTTCTCAAAAAGGAGATTTTGGCCTTGGGACATTCCAGGCGCTAGATGGTGAAATGTTAGCGGTGGATGGGGATTTTTATCATTTAAGAGAAGGAGAAGCGGTAAAGGTCCATTCAAAAGATATACTGCCATTTGCCGTGATGACGTATTTTAAAGGGCGAACAGAAATTAATCTTGATAAGGTGTTAACTCAGAAAGAGCTTGAGCAGCAGCTAGAGGCTAATATGAGTAGTCAAAATGTCTTTTATGCAATAAAGGTGGAGGGGGCTTTTCAACAAGTAAAAACAAGAACGGTAGCTAAACAAAACAAGCCCTATCCACCAATGACGAAAGTTGCTGAAAGCCAGCCTGTTTTTGAGCTGGAAAATGTTAAGGGAACTATGGTTGGATTTTTCACTCCAGCTTATGTAGCAGGTATAGGTGTGCCAGGGTACCATTTTCATTTTATTGATGAATACAAAACGGCAGGTGGTCACGTTTTAGATGTGACCGTTGAGCATGTAAAGATAAGTTTAGAAGAAAAAACATCGTTGGAGCTGGACCTTGATAATACCCAACGTTTTCGTAACGCAGATTTAGATAAAGAAGATATTCAAAAAGAAATTGAAGAAGTAGAATAGAGCAAAGCATCGTTTAAGCGGTGCTTTTTTTAATGCAACCAAGCTGCAACTTTTAAGTACCATAATTGCTAAAAAAACTTCTTGTGCTTAGCTTTAAAACATGTATAATAATACGAGTTGAAAGTAAACTTTAAGTTAAGTATTATAAAACTTTATTTACTAGAAGTTTACTTATTTTAAACATGTCGAGGTTTAAATAAATGGAGATAGGTAAGAAGATTAAGAACTTACGTTTAAAAAAGGGATTAACGCAAGAAGAGCTTGGAGAACGGACGGACCTTAGCAAAGGTTATATTTCACAGTTAGAGCGAGATTTAAGCTCGCCTTCTCTTGAAACGTTTTTTAGTATTTTAGAAGTGTTAGGTTGCCAACCAAAAGAGTTTTTTGATCAAGATACAACGGTGCAAAAAGTTGTATATAAAAAAGAAGACTACACAAATTATTGTGATGAAGAAAAAGGCTATCATATTGAATGGTTAGTTCATGAATCGAATGAAAAAGAAATGGAGCCTATTCGGTTAATTTTAGAACGAAAAGGTGAATTTAAAGAATTTGAGCCTTCCCTATCTGAGACCTTTGGCTATGTGCTAAAAGGAGCTGTTATTGTTCAAATTGGTCAGCGAACGTATGAAGCGAAAGAAGGAGAAACAATTTATTTTCAAGCTGCTGAAGAGCACAAAATGTTTAATGCCTACGACGGCGTCACTGAGCTTATTGTGGTAGCGACAGAGTCATATTTATAAAGAGATTAAGAGGAGAGAAGATTGAAATGAACGATAATCAAGCGATTATTCGCTTTGAAAATGTAACAAAGCAATACGATAACGATTCAATAGTGCTTGATAGCGTAAGCTTTGAAATTGAGAGAGGGAAATTTTACACGTTACTAGGTCCATCAGGGTGTGGTAAAACAACTATTTTACGTTTAATTGCAGGGTTTACAGAGGCTTCAAGCGGAGATATTTATTTCAACGGTAAGAAAATCAATTCCGTACCAGCTAACAAACGTCAGGTTAATACCGTTTTTCAGGATTATGCATTATTTCCGCATCTTAATGTATTTGAAAACATTGCATTTGGATTACGAATAAAAAAAGTAAAGAATGCCGAAGTCAAAGAGCGGGTGAGTGAAGCACTTCGATTCGTCAATCTAGAAGGATATGAAAATCGTGAAATTAAAGAGATGTCTGGAGGCCAACGTCAACGCGTGGCAATTGCTCGAGCAATTGTAAATCAACCGGAGGTCATTTTACTTGATGAACCACTATCAGCATTGGATTTAAAGCTGCGTACGGAAATGCAGTATGAACTAAGAGAGCTTCAGCGCCGATTAGGCATTACATTTATTTTTGTTACGCATGATCAAGAAGAAGCATTAGCGATGTCCGATGAAATCTTTGTACTTAACAAAGGGAATATCCAGCAAAGCGGTGCACCAACAGATATTTATGATGAACCTATTAATCGTTTCGTAGCAGATTTCATTGGAGAGTCAAATATTATTCCAGGAAGTATGGTTGAAGACTTTGTCGTAGAGTTTGCAGGTGAACGTTTTGAATGTGTGGATAAAGGCTTCAATCCAAATGAAAAAGTAGAAATTGTCATCCGTCCAGAGGATTTAGAAATTACGGATCCAGAAAAGGGTAAAATTCAAGTGAAAGTTGACTCTCAGCTGTTTAGAGGGGTCCACTATGAAATTTGTGGATACGATAAGGATGGAAACGAGTGGCTTGTGCATTCAACAAAAAAAGCAACAGTAGACGAAGAGATCGGTCTTTACTTTGATCCTGAAGCAATTCACGTTATGCGCTTTGGTGAAACAGAGGAAGAGTTTGATAAAAGGCTAGAAGCATATGGTGACGAGACTCATGCAAACTAAGTCACGTAATATTTATTTAATACCTTATCTGCTTTTTATTGCTTTGTTTGTTATTGCACCGATTGCCTTAGTTGTTTATTATTCGTTCTTTGATATTCATAATGAGTTTACCTTCGCTAACTATGAGAAATTTTTTACACCAGTTTATTTAAAAATGACGCTCAGCTCGTTTTGGTATGCTTTTTTGATTACGCTATTTTCGTTACTAATTGCTTATCCTACAGCGTACTTACTAACCAAAACAAGACATAAGCAGCTATGGCTGTTGTTAATTATTTTACCGACTTGGATTAACTTACTGCTAAAAGCGTATGCATTTTTAGGGATTTTCGGTACGTACGGAACAATTAATAGTTTTAGTGAGTTTTTAGGATTTGGCACTCATCAAATATTATTTACTGATTTTAGTTTTGTTTTTGTATCTGTTTATATCTTTATTCCATTTATGATTTTACCTATTTTCAACTCGTTAGAAGAGCTGAACCCTTCTTTAATATACGCATCCAGAGATCTAGGGGCTTCTTCATGGACAACATTCCGTCGCGTTGTATTTCCGCTCACATTAAATGGTGTGAAGTCCGGATGCCAAGCAGTCTTTATTCCTGCATTATCACTCTTCATGATTACTCGTCTAATTGCCGGGAACCGAGTAATTACGCTTGGTACAGCAATTGAACAGCATTTCTTAGTAACACAAGACTGGGGAATGGGAGCGACGATTGCGGTCTTCTTAATTATTGCGATGGCAATTATGATGATTGCAACTGGAACTAGAAAGAGAGGGCTATAAAATGATGAAGAAATGGAAATGGAGCAATATATATTTAATTTTGGTTTTTGTCATTTTATATGCGCCAATTTTTTACCTTATGTATTACTCATTTAATAGTGGGGGCTCAATGAGGGAGTTTGAAGGCTTTACATTGCAGTGGTATAAGGAAGTCTTCCAAGATACAAGACTATTAATTATTGTATTAAACACGCTTATTATTGCATTGCTTTCATCGGTGATTTCAACCATTCTTGGAATCATTGGAGCGCTTGCAATTATTTATGTAAAAAGAAGAAGAATTCAAAATACGCTGTTGACGTTAAATAATGTTCTCATTGTTAGTCCAGATGTCATCATAGGAGCTTCTTTTCTTATTTTATTTACGATTGTTGGGATTAAGCTGGGCTTTACATCTGTTCTGCTTGCCCACATTGCTTTTAGTGTACCAATTGTTGTCATTATGATTCTCCCGAAGCTTCAAGAAATGAGTTCAACTTTGATTGATGCAGCAAGGGATTTAGGTGCAAGTCGTTTTCAAGTATTGTCAAAAGTCATTTTACCGTTTATTGCACCAGGAATCTTTGCAGGCTTCTTTTTAGCACTAACTTATTCATTAGATGATTTTGCAGTTACGTTCTTTGTAACGGGAAATGGGTTTTCTACACTGTCAGTTGAAATTTATTCACTAGCAAGACGTGGCGTATCATTAACAATTAATGCATTGTCTACTCTGATTTTCTTATTCACTGTGCTGTTGGTAGTGGGCTACTACTTTGTTAGTCAACGCAATCTTCGTACGAAAGGAGGCGGGGGTGAGAAATGAAGCAACTAATGCGGTCATTTATTGTTATTGTAGCCATTTCACTCGTCTTAATGTACGTTGTATCTCAGTTAAACTCTGCCCAAGGATATTCAGGAGACAATACTCTGACTGTTTATAACTGGGGGGACTATATTGATCCAGAAATTATTGATGAGTTTGAGGAAGAGACAGGGATTAAAGTTATCTATCAAACGTTTGATTCCAACGAGGCAATGATGACAAAAATTGAACAAGGTGGCACTACGTTTGATATTGCGGTACCATCAGAGTATGCCATTAGTAAAATGAAGGAAGAAGATTTACTACTTCCTGTAGACCATAAGCAGCTACCTAACTTAAAGCATATTAATCCACGCTTTCTGAACTTATCGTTTGATGAAGGAAATAGATATTCTATTCCTTACTTCTGGGGAACAGTAGGTGTTGTCTATAACAAAGAAATGCTAAACGGCAAGGAAATTACGAGTTGGGACGATCTATGGGATCCAAAGTTGAAAAATCAAATCCTTTTAGCTGATGGGGCACGAGAAGTGATAGGGATGGGACTTAATAGCTTAGACTATTCGCTAAATGACACGGATAAAAAGCATTTAAGAGAAGCGAAAGAAAAGTTAGATACGTTAACACCCAACGTGAAAGCAATTGTTGGAGACGAAATTAAAATGTTGCTAGCAAATGAAGAGGCAGCGGTAGGGTTAGTTTGGTCTGGTGATGCTTCAGAGATTATGAGTGAAAATGAGAATCTAGATTATGTAGTTCCAGAAGAAGGATCGAACCTGTGGTTTGACAATATGGTGATTCCTAAAACGGCAAACAATATTGAGGGAGCTCATCAATTTATGAACTTTATGTTAGATCCGAAAATTGCAGCTCGAAACGCGGAATACGTGGGGTACTCAACACCAAATGAAAAAGCGTTAGATTACTTACCTGAGGAAGTTGCAAAAGATGAACGTTTCTATCCAGATGAAGCATTAACTGAAAAGTTAGAGGTTTACGATAATCTAGGAAAAGAAATGTTAGGTTACTACAACGAATTGTTTTTAGAATTTAAAATGCATAGAAAATAGGTCTGGTTTTTTGTTGCTTTATGTTGATATCAAGGATAATTGTGTAAAATAAATAGGTTTTACTGCCTGTTGAAAAGATAAAAATAGACCTTTAATATAGAGATAAGGAAGCTAATGACATGATTTATCATGTCATTAGCTTTTTTTATGAAACTTTTTTTAAAATAGGGGAAAAGTAAAGCGTAACACTTATGGCATAGGGGAATAGAGATGACGTGTTAAATTTTTTCATAATAGGAGACAGAATGTGAAGAAACAACAAATTGAATCAATTTACTTTTTAAGATTATTTGCCATGATGATGGTTGTACTTGTACACGTAACGGCAGCGTATGCAAGCGTCCTTCCATATAGCGGAGATGCGTACCAAAAGTATCACTTTATCAATCGCATTATTCGGATAGAAGCGGGAATCTTTATTGTAATTACAGGACTCGTATTCTTTTATAGCTATATTAAGAAGCCGTTAACAAAAGAGTTGTGGAAAAGTTATTATACGAGACGAGTTACATATATCCTTATACCATATATTATCTGGGCATTGATTTATGAAGCATATTCAATTTATGTAGGTGCAAGAGAGTTTAACGCGACAGAAATTTTGCTACGCATTTTAAAAGGTGAATCGTACTATCAACTGCACTTTATTTTCTTAATTGTGCAAATTTATCTTTTTTTACCTGTTTTTGTATGGGTTGCTCAAAAGTTTACTTTTTTTCGCCGCTATATGTGGTTATTCGGAGTCGTCCTACAGTTAGTTTATCTGCAATTAAATTCAATGTACGGCCTGGTATCATTTACTTTATTCATTAGTTCGTTATCTACCTTCTTATTAGGAGCATGGATTGGCGTTTACTATAATGAACAGAAAGCAAAAAGCGCAAATAAATCTACGATTGTGTTTCTAATTGTTGCGCTAATTGCAGGAGCAGTCGTCTCTTCTTTACATTATTATGTGTATACAGTTAAGACACTTTACCTATCGGGAGTTATGTACGAAGTCATCAATACATTTTATCTCGTATTAGGTAGCTATGTAGCCTTCCGTATCGGAGAGATTTTGGCCGCAAAACTTCCTAGAAGAGCAGTTATTACAGTTCGAAATATTGCGATGTACTCTTTTGGTTTTTATTTAATTCATCCTTTGGTGTTAAATATCGTCTCTGGATTTGTACCAGCACATAGTAATCAATTATTTCATATTGAAATGCTAATTCGTTATATACTAACTTTAACTCTATGTTACCTTATTATCTGGGCTTGTCATCGGTTTTTACCGTTTGCAAATTTATTGTATGGAAAGCTTCCAAAGAAAGCTGTATTCTTATATAAGCGTGAAGCACAATAATTATTAAAGTGGTAAAAAGACCAACTCTTTTTACCACTTTTTTATTGGAGTCGGAAGTCCCTTACTGATTGGAGTAGAAGCTGTTATGATTACAAGTAAGTCAAAAATAAATTATAATTTGACTCACATCTGCCCACTTTTTACATAAGTAATAAAGAAAGAAACTGTTTCCTATAAGGATAGAGAAAGTGATAAAATAGAAA
Organism: Priestia sp. GS2; assembly: GCF_036409025.1. Taxonomy (NCBI): domain Bacteria; kingdom Bacillati; phylum Bacillota; class Bacilli; order Caryophanales; family Bacillaceae; genus Priestia; species Priestia sp. GS2. The sequence continues at coordinate 30,006 of NZ_JAZGJX010000004.1, forward strand.
AGATGAAATTGTGTTAGGAGGAACACTTGTGAAAATTAAGCTTGGTCTTTTATACGGGGGAAAATCCGCTGAACATAAAGTATCTCTACAAACAGCTTTAGCAGTAACAAAAGCAATTAACCATGATAAATACGAAGTGCATCCAATTTATATTACTGAAACAGGCGAATGGGTTCGCGGTACAAAATTGATGGGTCCACTTGAAACAGTCAACGAACTTGAGATTAGTAACAGTGGTACGGTTATTTCACCCGTATCTTTAAATACAAATATGTTCGCTTTATCCGATGTGAAAAATGAAGAAACGCTTGATGTAATCTTCCCACTTCTACACGGTCCAAACGGTGAAGATGGAACAGTCCAAGGGCTGTTAGAACTATTAAACCTACCTTATGTAGGGAACGGAGTTTTAGCATCTGCAGCAGGGATGGATAAAGTCGTGATGAAACAACTTTTCTCTCAAGCAGGTTTAAAGCAAGTAAAATACGAATATTTCATTCGCAAAGAGTGGGATGAGAACCGTGAAGCATCATATGAAGCTGTTGAGAAAAACTTAGGGTATCCATGTTTTGTCAAGCCAGCGAACTTAGGTTCAAGCGTTGGTATTAGTAAATGTGATAATCGTAACGAATTAGAAGCAGCATTTGAAGAAGCCTTCCAATTTGACCGTAAAATTATTATTGAAGAAGCGGCAATTGGACGCGAAGTGGAAATTGGTGTATTAGGTAATGATGATCCATCTTGCTCAGTTGTTGGAGAAATTTTACCAAAGGCTGCTTTCTATGACTATAAAGCAAAGTACGAAGATGGTAGCACGGGTCTTGCTATTCCGGCTGAAATTAGCCAAGAAACGTATTTAGAAATGAAAGAATTGGCAATTAAAGCATTTAAAGCAATTGATGGCTCAGGGCTTGTTCGTGCTGATTTCTTCTTAACAAAAGAAGGCGAGTTAATTATTAATGAAGTAAATACAATGCCAGGTTTTACACCGTTTAGCATGTTCCCGTTACTATGGAAGCATGCAGGTGTTGAATATCCAGTGTTAATTGAAACATTAGTAGATTTAGCGCTTCAGCGTCATGATGAAAAGCAAAAAATTAAACATACGATGTGAGAAAAAAGCTAACACTATTCAAAATGAATAGTGTTTCTGCTTTTTGCGAAAGGAGCTATAAACATTATGATTAATCGAAAGCTAAAAGATGTAGTGAAGATGATTCCAAACAGCAGCTTAGCTCATGGTGACGAACAGGTTCATATTAAAGGGGTTTCAATTGATACAAGAACATTGCAACCAGAGAATTTATATGTACCAATTAAAGGTGATCGATTTAATGGCCATGACTTTGTTGAAAAAGCAATTGAAGCAGGTGCTGTGGCAACTTTATGGAATAAAAATGAAAAAGATATTCCGCAAAATGTACCTGTCATTTTGGTAGACGATACGCTTGAAGCCCTACAGAAATTAGCAAAAGCATATCGTCATGAACTAGCTGTAAAAGTTGTAGGAATTACGGGAAGTAACGGGAAAACAACAACAAAAGACATGGTCGATGCCGTTTTATCGACAACGTATAAAGTTTTAAAAACAGCAGGGAATTTTAACAATCACATCGGCATGCCATTAACGATCTTACGCTTAGAAGAAGATACGGATATTGCTGTTCTGGAAATGGGAATGAGTAGCCGCGGTGAAATTGAGTTTTTATCGAATTTGGCTGAGCCTGATGTTGCGGTCATTACAAACATCGGGGAATCTCACCTCCAGGATTTAGGTAGCCGAGAAGGAATTGCTGAAGCAAAACTTGAAATTACAAGTGGTCTATCAGAGCAAGGACAATTTATCTTTAATGGTGATGAACCTCTTTTAACAAGTCGAGTAAACAATCCAAAGTTTAAAGTTATTACGTTTGGAAGTTCACCAAATAATGACCTTTCTTTAACGGATATGACAAGAGAAGAACATGGAACGACATTTTTCGTTTCACGTGAAACACAAAAGTTTTTCATTCCTGTATTAGGTGAGCATAATGCACATAATGCGATGGCTGCTATTGCTGTGGGTCGCTACTTTAACCTGAGTGATGAAATAATTGCACAAGGGTTAGCTGAATTAAAGCTGACAAATATGCGAATGGAATTAGTGAAAGCTAAGAGTGGCTTAACGTTTATTAACGATGCGTATAATGCAAGTCCAACATCAATGAGAGCAGCGATTAAGCTAATCCATGAGATTAATGGTTATAATAAAAAAATCTTAGTGTTAGGAGATATGCTCGAACTTGGTGATCAAGAAATACAATTTCATAAAGAGATTGGGAAATTTATTGATCCTGCTGCAGTGGAATATGTATTTACATACGGTCCGCTAAGTAAAGAGATTGCTTCAGGAGCACAAGAGAATTTTCAAGAAGGAAAAGTTCTTCATTTTGACGATAAAGATACGTTAGCAGATCATTTACAATCTGTTAGCTCTTCAAATGATATTGTATTGGTGAAAGCATCTCGAGGTATGAAGCTTGAAGAAGTAATTACTAAAGTCATGTCGAAATAAGAAGAGGAATAATAGAATAAGCTCTATTGCAAATAAAAACTCATAGTGTTATGATGTAATTTGAGTGTCTTGAGATGCTTATTCTCTAAACGTTGATTTCATTAAGTAATCGTTTAGAGCATTTTCCGGGTATCGGGGAATGCTTTTTTTTGTAAAATATAGATAGTCTAAATATAGAAGGAGTTTGAAAAATTTGGCATTATTTCAAGAGTTAGGTTTAAGTCAACAGCTAAACAATGCTGTTAGTAAAATGGGTTTTGAGGAAGCTACACCAATCCAATCTGAAACAATTCCTTTAGCGTTACAAGGCCATGATTTAATTGGACAAGCACAAACAGGAACTGGTAAAACAGCTGCATTCGGTATTCCTCTTATTGAAAAAGTAGATGCAAACGTTGATGCAATTCAAGGTTTAATTATTGCACCTACACGTGAACTTGCGGTACAGGTATCTGAAGAACTTTATAAAATTGGACAAACAAAACGCGTTCGCGTTTTACCAATCTACGGTGGTCAAGATATCAGCCGTCAAATTCGCGCTCTAAAGAAACGCCCTCACATTATCGTTGGAACACCAGGACGTATGTTAGATCATATTAACCGTCGTACACTTCGCTTACAAGATGTTCACACTGTTGTATTAGATGAAGCGGATGAAATGTTAAACATGGGATTCATTGAAGATATTGAAAAAATCTTATCTAATGTTCCTGAAAGTCATCAAACGCTATTATTCTCAGCAACAATGCCTGACCCAATCCGCCGCATTGCTGAAAAATTCATGAGCGAACCTAAAGTTGTAAAAGTAAAAGCAAAAGAAGTAACGGTTCCAAACATTCAACAGTACTACATTGAAGTACAAGAAAAACGTAAATTTGATGTATTAACACGTCTTTTAGATATGCAATCACCAGAATTAGCTATTATCTTTGGTCGTACAAAGCGTCGTGTGGATGAGTTGTCAGAAGCTCTAAACGTACGTGGTTATTCTGCTCAAGGAATCCATGGTGATTTAACACAAGCGAAACGTCTATCTGTTTTACGTCAATTTAAAGAAGGTTCTATTGACGTGTTAGTTGCTACAGATGTAGCTGCTCGTGGATTAGATATCTCAGGCGTAACTCACGTTTATAACTTTGATATTCCACAAGATCCAGAAAGCTATGTTCACCGTATTGGACGTACAGGTCGTGCGGGCAAAATGGGTGCAGCGATGACGTTTGTAACACCAAGAGAATCTGGTCAATTACACAACATTGAGCGTACAACTAAGCGTAAAATGGATCGTATGACGCCTCCAACATTGGATGAGGCATTAGAAGGTCAACAGCGTATTGCTGCAGATAAGTTAGTTGAAACAGTAAAAACAGGCAACTTATCTTACTATAAGCAATTAGCTGAAGAGCTGTTAGAAGAAAATGAATCTGTAGCATTAGTAGCAGCAGCACTTAAGTTAGCGACAAAAGAGCCAAACGATGTGCCTGTAAACTTAACAGCTGAGCCACCTGTTGTTGGAAAAGGTGATAAGAAAAGACGCGGTGGTAATAACGGCAGTGGTCGTTCACGCTCTAATTCTAAAAACTATTCACAACAAAACCGTCGTGGAAACTCTAAGCGATTTGGAGATAAGCGCCGTAGCAATAACAGCGGTGGTCAAGGAAATCGTCAAAATAACCGCAAAGATTCACGTACAAAAGCATAAAATAAAAGCGAGCCAATTGGCTCGCTTATTTTTTTTGCCGTTAGGAAATACTAAAAGGAAAGTGAGGTGTTTTCAATGTCCACGTTAGTGCGTTTAGGGTATGTAGCAATGAGTGTGCAATTACAGAATGCATCGCCTTCTCAGACGATGACATTTGCACAGTTTGGGCGAATTCGAGACCGAGTAGCTGCCATTTCCAAACTAGAGCGTATTGCTATTTCAAACTTAGAAAATTGTTTGAGGTTATTAAAGCATAATGCTTGGAGTGAAGTGGAATTTTTTCGACTTAGTTCAAAGCTTATTCCCCTTGCTAACCATCCCGAACTTAGTGATTGGAACTACATAAACGCTTTAAAACCTGTCATGTTCAAGATTCGTCAGTTTCTAGAAGAAAATCCAATGCGCGTTGATTTTCATCCCGATCATTTTGTTGTGCTAAACTCTACAGATAAAGATATTTTCAAGCACTCTCTTGAAACGCTTCAAATGCATAAAAAGTTATTAAAAGGAATGGGGATACTACCCAAAAACCGTTGTGTTTTACATGTTGGCGGGGCTTATAATGACAAAGAAAAAGCGCTTGAACAGTTTATTCATAACTGGGGGTTAGTACCTCATTCTATTCAAGAAATGATTATGCTTGAAAATGATGATACAACATTCTCTGTTCAGGATGCGTTATATCTTTGTGAAAAACTAAACATTCCTTTAATATTTGATTTGCATCATCATCAAGCAAATCATGAAAACCCCGATTGGAAAGAATATTGGCCTAGGATTGTTGCTACGTGGGAACAGGAAAAGCTCCCATTGAAAATGCACATTTCAAGTCCCAAAAGCTCAAAAGAATTTCGTGCCCATGCGGATTACATTAATGCAGAAGAGTTTTATTCATTCCTACAATCAATTTCTGGGACAATACCACAGATTGACTGTATGATTGAAGCAAAACAAAAGGATGCAGCACTTTTTAAACTAATGAATGATTTAAAAATGTATAAAGGAATCGAAATAGTAAATGGATCCACGTTTATTGTAAAATAACAAGAGAACAGTTCTTTGAACGAACTGTTCTCTTGTTATTTACGAGCAAACAAAATGGTTAATAGATAGCCGCTTATAAATCCACCTATATGAGCAACGTTATTTACTCCACTATTTAAAAATCCAGATAGTAATCCTATAATCAGGAGCACAATAACAATTTGTTGATCGCTTTTTGTAAAATAGATCGTTTTGTTTCGAATGAAATAAATGTAGGCACCGAAAATGCCAAAGATTGCACCTGATGCGCCTACATGACTATAATAAGCAGGCTGAATGATAAAGGTAAGTACATTTGCTAATATGCCACATGCCATATAAAAGCCTAGAAATTTATAGCGTGAAAGCTCCCTTTCTAGACGTGGTGCAAATAAAAATAGTGAAAATGAGTTAAACAGCAAATGACCAAAGCTATTGTGTAGGAACATGGATGTTGCCAAGCGCCAATATTCTCCTTGGCTAATGGCACCGTTATAACCAATAAAGTTATAAAATAAGGATTGGATAGATTGGACAGGAATCAAAAATAAAATCCATAAAATTATATGAATACAAAGTAGTAGAAATGTAATTGGGTAGTAGGTTCTGAATTCACGAAAGCTTTCAGTTCGCACAAAGATCATAAACACTTCCTTTCGTAGGGAACTTAGTATAAGTGTTCTAGGTGCATTTCTTTATTTTATGCAGTGTACAAAAAGATAGAAGGATGTGAAGAACAATTGATTAAAGGAATCGGACTAGATATTACAGAGCTAGATCGAATTGAAAAGCTTGTAAAAAGACAGCCTTCATTTGTTACTCGTATTTTAACAAAAAATGAAAAGGTGAGCTACGATAAACTCCAAGGGAAAAGACAGATTGAGTTTCTAGCAGGACGTTTTTCAGCGAAAGAGGCCTATTCTAAAGCATTGGGAACAGGAATAGGAAAAGATTTAAGCTTTCAAGATATTGAAGTTTTAAATGAACACAGTGGAAAACCAGTGCTTTATGTGCTAAACAGAAACGATAACAAGGACATTCATGTCTCTATTTCACACAGTCAACATTATGTTGTAACACAGGTAATTATTGAAAGCTCGTCAAGCTAGTCTGCATATTCATATTCCCAACTTCATATATTCATATTGCGGACAAGGGAGACAGGGAATATCTTGTTTCTCTCTACATGTAGGTATGACATGATATAAAAGGAGTTGGGGAGATGCATAAAAAGTTTATTGGGTTATTCGCATGCGCTTTTTTACTATTACTATTGGCTGCTTGTGGAGAAAAAAGCCAGCAAGATGTAACGGATGCATTAGATGCTAAGATTGAAGATATGAAAGGGTATAAAGCTGAAGCAGAAATGAAGCTAAATACAGGAAAGGATGCGCAGGTATATGACGTTGAGATTTGGCACAGTAAGCCAACGTATTATCGTGTAAATTTAAAAAATACGAAGAAAGACCAAAGTCAAATGATTTTGCGCAACGATGAAGGTGTCTTTGTCTTAACACCGGCTTTGAACAAAAGCTTCCGTTTCCAAAGCGACTGGCCACAGAACAGTAGCCAAGCTTACTTGTACGAGTCGTTAGTACAAGACATTGTGCAGGATGAGAGTGCCGAATTTAAATCAAACGACAAACATTATGTATTTAAGACAAAGACAAATTATCAAAATAGCACGATGTTACCGAAGCAAGAAATTACGCTGAATAAAAAGGATTTAACACCTGTATCTGTAAAAATTATGGATACAGATAATAAGGTACTGATTGAAGTAGATTTTTCAAAAGTACAATTTGATTCAAAGTTTGATAAAGGTGCATTTGATACAAAGCGTAACATGACCGGGGCAAAAATTGATGTTCCGACAATGGCTACAGAAAAATCTGATGAGTTTGGTGTGCTTTATCCAGAAATTCTACCAAAGGGAGTTAAATTAGCAGAAGAGAAAAAAGTTGAAGGTGAAAATGGTGAGCGAGTTGTCTTAAAATATGAAGGCAAAAAGTCGTTTACGCTTGTGCAAGAGAAAGCAAAAGTAGCGGAAACAGCGGTATCTACAGCTACTTTAACAGCAGGGGAGCCGTTTGATTTGGGATTTACAGTTGGAGCGCTAACAGATAAGACACTTTCTTGGTCTTATGATGGAATTGACTTTATGATTGCTTCGGAAAACTTAACGCCTGAAGAAATGAGTAAAGTAGCAAACTCAGTTCAAACTCAGCTTGGTAAATAACTGCTTTTAATACAGGCTCGCGAATAGCGAGCCTTTTTGTTTTCTTCTTTGAATGCGATTGCATTTGTGAGAAAATTCAAATCCGTTTAGGCTGATTTTTATTTCCTGCTAATGAACTTTAATTTTGGATGTATTATACTAGCAAAGTAGCATATGTTTATAATGGTTCTGAAAAAGGAAGTGTCACAATGGTTAAAGCATTTTACCGAGAAACATGGGCAGAAATTAATGCGGATGCAATCTTGTATAATGTTGAAGAAATTAAAAAGTTCTTAAAGTCAGGTCAAAAGCTTATGGCTGTAGTGAAAGCAAATGCATATGGGCATGGAGATGTAGAAGTAGCAGATTTAGCACTACAAGCAGGTGCTAACATGTTGGCAGTTGCATTTTTGGATGAAGCAATCTCACTTCGTCAGAAAGGGATTAAAGCCCCCATTTTAGTACTAGGAGCTGTGCCACCTCTCTACGTTAAAGAGGCAATTAAATGGAATATTATAATAACAGCTTATAGTAAGCAATGGATAGAAGAAGTAATGGCAGACCAAGCTAATAATGGAAAGTTAACTATTCATTTGAAAATAGATACTGGAATGGGAAGGCTAGGCTTACGAAGTGATGATGAGATTAAGGAAGTAGCAACACTTTTGAAGTCACAATCCTTTATGGAGGTAGAGGGGGTATTTACTCACTTTGCAACGGCAGATGAACTAAATTCAACGTACTTTCAAAATCAATATAACCGATTTCAAAACGTAGTTCAGCTCATTCAATCTCTAGGAATTAATCCTCCTTTAATTCACTGTGCAAACAGTGCGGCTATTTTTCAGCAGCCAGAAAATTTGTTTACGGCTGCTAGACTAGGCATTTCAATGTATGGATTAAGGCCTTCACCAGAGATGAAGGAGATCATTTCGATCCCTTTAAAAGAGGCTTTTTCATTGCATAGTACACTTGTACATGTTAAAAAAGTAGAGCCGGGTAGTGGAATCAGCTATGGTATTACGTATGAATCGGAGAAAGAAGAATGGATTGGAACGATTCCAATCGGTTATGCGGACGGATGGATTCGAAAGCTTCATAACTTCAATATTCTCGTTGAAGGAAAAAAAGTTCCTGTGGTGGGGCGTATTTGTATGGATCAACTAATGGTACGTCTTCCAGAGCGTTATCCAGTAGGCACAAAAGTGACGCTTATTGGTAAGCAGGGTGACGAAAAAATATCGATTGATCAAGTAGCACAGCACTTAGAAACAATTAACTATGAAATTCCTTGTATGATTTCAGCTCGCGTACCAAGGGTAATTGTGAAGAATCAAGAACAAGTGAATATTACGAACTACTTGTTGAACAAGCACGATTGACGTAGAATTTAATAAATATTCAGCTTAAAAATTAAATTTATGCATAAAACAATACGTCGATTGACAATAATAGTGTAGAAATTGACAGAATTAACTTTCCATTAATACGTATGAGTGTTATGATAAGGAAAGATGAGACTATTGGTGTGTGTATTGATGTTGGAGGTGTATGTTTGTGTCTGAAGCGAGCGCAACTACAGAAATCCTGGTAAGATTGCCGAAAAATTTAGTATCGGAACTTGATCTTATGGTGAAACAAGAAAATGGTAACAGAAGCGAATTTATTTACCAAGCAACGAAATTATACCTTCGTGAGCGAAAAAAACGCCATATTCGCGAGTCTATGCGTCGCGGATATATGGAGATGGCAAAGATAAATTTAAACATTGCTTCTGAAGCTTTCTTAGCTGAGTCTGAAGCAAACCACACAGTGGATCGTTTAGTCAGCGGGGGTTAATGTCTTGGTAGTCAAACGCGGCGACGTTTATTTTGCTGACCTATCTCCTGTTGTTGGCTCAGAACAAGGAGGCGTTCGCCCTGTACTTGTCATCCAAAATGATATTGGAAATCGATTTAGTCCGACTGTCATTGTTGCTGCAATTACTGCTCAAATTCAAAAGGCAAAGTTGCCTACGCATGTAGAAATTAATGCGAAAAAATATGGGTTTGAGCGCGATTCAGTTATTTTGCTAGAGCAAATTCGAACAATTGACAAACAGCGACTAACTGATAAGATTACCCATTTAGATGATGAAATGATGGACAGAGTGGATGATGCCTTGCAAATCAGTGTAGGACTTATCGACTTTTAGAATTATACTTCCATTTATACTAAGTTGCTCCTTTAAGGGCAACTTTTTTAATTTGACGAAGAATAACTAGTAAACGTATATTGAAAGAAGAAATTTATTTAATAGGTTTATTAAATAGGATAAAAAATGGCGAAATAGCATAAAGAAATGTGATTTCTTACAAGGAGGAGCCCATGAATCAAAAAGAGTTATTTGATTATATTCAACAATCTAAAGCGGATATATTTGAACGTTGGCTTGTTACAATGAATGATATTGAAACAGGTCGAATTAAAAGCGTTGTATCGGAACAAGTCTATGTAAACGTTAGTTCAGATTTTGTGAATGTAGTTTTATCAAATGCATTTCGTTCTTTAAAAGAGTTTTCAAATGAACTCGAAGATATCGTAGAGAAAGTGGTCAAGCTAGGATGGCCGCTTGGATACCTAACCCAAGGCTTGCGCGAATTAGGACATGTTGTTGTAGAAGGATATTTGAACGAAGGAAACCCAAACAAAGAAGCACACTCAGAGCTTTTTTATCATTTTGATAAATGGCTTAGTCCAGTTTATAACAAGGTAGTAGAGCAGTATTCAAGTTCATGGGAAAATACGGTGATGCTACAAAAAGTAGCTTTACAAGAATTGTCAGCACCGCTAATTCCGGTATTTGATAAAATAACAGTTATGCCACTTGTGGGAACAATTGATACAGAGCGTGCAAGAAAAATTATGGAAAACCTTCTGCAAGGCGTTGTTAAGCATCGCTCAGAAGTGGTTTTAATTGATATTACAGGAGTGCCGGTAGTTGATACAATGGTAGCTCACCATATTATACAAGCAGCTGAGGCTGTACGATTAGTAGGAGCAAAATGCTTATTAGTAGGGATTCGTCCTGAAATTGCACAAACCATTGTTAATTTAGGAATTAATTTAAATGAGCTAATTACGAAGAACTCATTAAAGAAAGGAATCGAATTTGCGTTAGAAATGACTAACCGTCAAATTGTCGATATGGAGTCGGGGGAATGAACGTGAGAATACCGATCTTAAAACTATATGACTACTTACTAGTCTCGATTCAATGGGAGCTTGATGATCAAACAGCTATTCAATTTCAAGAAGACTTACTAAGCAAAATACACCAAACTGGAGCAAAAGGCGTAGTAATCGATTTAACATCCATTGATATGATTGACTCATTTATTGCTAAAGTGTTAGGTGATGTAGTTAGCATGTCTAGTTTAATGGGAGCGCGTGTTGTGTTAACAGGAATTCAACCTGCTGTTGCTATTACCTTAGTGGAGCTAGGTATTGGGTTAAATGATGTTTTCACTGCGCTTGACTTGGAAAAAGGTCTTGAGAAACTCCAATCGGAACTGGGGGAATAATAGATGGAATTCCAATCCAGTGTAAAAATTGTAACGGAGTGGGATATTGTAGCTGCGCGCCAACTAGGTAGGAATGTTTCCAAAGATTTAGGGTTTGGAACCGTAGACCAAGCGCGTATTACAACAGCCATCTCTGAGTTAGCACGTAACATTTATTTGTACGCAGGGAAAGGGCAGATTCATATTGAAAAGCTGGACCGTTCAACTACACGAGGGCTTTTAATCATTGCTAAAGATGAAGGACCAGGTATTCCTGATATCCGCAAAGTGATGGAAGATGGATATTCAACATCTGGGGGACTAGGTGCAGGTTTACCCGGAGTAAAGCGACTCATGGACGAATTTTCAATTGACTCAAATGTGGGAGACGGTACTGAAATCAAAGCAATTAAGTGGCTCCGCTAGGAGGAGAATAAATGTCTTTTGATAAAGAAATGAAACAACTATATAGAGATATTTTGGGGAACTATATTCAAACACAAGATGAGCAAGTTTTATACCAAGGACAAAAGTTAAGTCGCAAATCTTTAGAAAATGAAATATCGCCAGAAGACATCGTTAGTATTCATAAAGAGGTAATCGAGGAAATTTATTCTGATATTCCAGAGAAAGTATTGCATTCATTAGATTTTTTATTAGAAGTTATGATTAGCTATGGACTAGCCTTACGTGAACATCAAACGTTAAAAAGTAAGCAGAGGGAACTTCGGTCAGAGATTGAAGTAGCTGCAAACGTTCAGCAAAATTTATTGGGAACAAACATTCCCGACCATGTGGATACTTTAGAGATTGGCGCAGTGAGCGTACCAGCTAAGCAGATGAATGGCGATTATTTTCATTTTGTGGATGAAGATAAAGGCGGTGTTAGCATTGCCGTTGCAGACGTAATCGGTAAAGGAATACCAGCAGCAATGTGTATGTCGATGATTAAGTATGCGATGGATAGCTTACCAGATTCTCGGAAAAATCCAGGCTATGTGCTTGAAAATTTGAATAATATTGTAGAGCGTAATGTCGACCCGAGCATGTTTATTACAATGTTTTATGGGACGTACCACCCTACAACCAACTTGTTCACCTACGCATCAGCAGGTCATGAACCAGGGTTCTACTATGAAGCTTCAACTGATACATTTCATGATTTAGAAGCAAGAGGTCTAGTTTTAGGTGTAGATCGCCACGTGAAGTACGCACAGTATGAAAAAGAGCTTCACGAAGGTGATATGATTATCTTATTAACGGATGGTGTAACAGAATGTCGAACTGAAGAAGGATTTTTGGAAAGGTTGGACATCATAAAATTAATTCGTAAATACATGCATTTGACACCTCAAGAAATTGTTGAGGCGGTTTTTAAAGAATTAGAAAAGTTACAAGAGTTTCAGCTTAGAGATGATTTTACCCTAATTATTTTAAAAAAAGCGGTTTAATTCAAAAGAATAAAGGGTAAAGAATGTATAGTTTATGAAATCTGAGGGGGTTTATAGATACGATGAATTTAAAGATTGATGTTCAAGATGCTGGTCAGGAGTATCGTATTACATTGGCTGGCGAAATTGATGCATATACAGCTCCAAATTTAAAAGAGAAATTTATGGAAATAGCGGAACAAGACGGTGTTAAAATTACAATTGATTTAACAGACGTTTCATATATGGACAGTACAGGTCTTGGCGTTTTTATTGCGCTGTTAAAAGCGAGTAAAAAGCATAACGGTTCATTGAGGTTTGTTGGCGTGTCTGAGCGATTAAAGAGACTATTTGATATTACAGGATTGACGGATATTTTAAATGTGAATTCACAGGTAGAAGGTGGCGTGAAATGAAGCAACCGTATGATTTTGTTGAGATGAAGATTCCAGCCAAGCCAGATTATGTCGCAATCATTCGTCTAACTTTGTCAGGAGTAGCAAACCGTATGGGCTTCTCTTATGACGATATTGAAGATATGAAGATTGCTATAAGCGAAGCGTGTACGAATGCCGTTCAGCATGCTTATAAAGAAAATGAAAACGGTGAAGTTAAAGTAGGTTTTGGCCTTTTTTCTGACCGCTTAGAAATTATGGTGGTTGATAAAGGTGAAAGCTTTGATTTTGAAGAGTTAAAAGAAAAAATCGGTCCTTACGAGACAGCAGAAGAAGTTGAGATGCTGCCAGAAGGTGGATTAGGCTTATATTTAATTGAAACGCTCATGGATGAAGTGAAAATGATGAATTCTAAAGGTGTTACCCTCATGATGACAAAGTATTTGCAAAGAGAGCAGGTGGAGAGTGATGAAAACACAGTCTCAACCTATGAAATTAACTAAAGAGCAGGTTCAGGAACGAATTGAGCGTTTCCAAAAATTCCAAGATGAAGAAGCACAAAGTGAACTCGTTATTCATTATAAAAATCTTGTTGAATCAATTGCACGTCGTTATTCAAAAGGTCGCAGCTTGCATGAGGATATTGTCCAAGTAGGAATGCTCGGTCTTTTAGGTGCAATTCGCAGATATGATCCTTCGTTTGGAAGAAGCTTTGAGTCGTTTGCTGTTCCGACAATCATTGGTGAGATAAAACGATTCTTACGTGACAAAACGTGGAGCGTACATGTTCCTCGTCGAATTAAAGAGCTAGGTCCTAAAATTAAAGCAGCTGTTGAAGAGTTGACAACTCAGTTACAGCGCTCTCCTCAGGTGCAAGAGATTGCTGATTATATCGGATTCACGGAAGAAGAAGTTTTAGAGACGATGGAAATGGGGCAAAGCTACCAAGCGCTCTCTGTTGACCACTCCATTGAAGCGGATTCTGATGGCAGTACCGTAACTATTCTAGATTTAGTTGGAGAAAAAGAAGCAGGCTATGAAAAAACCGACCAAAGGTTGGTCTTAGAGAAGATTTTACATGTTTTAAGCGAGCGAGAAAGAGAAGTTATTCGTTATACATTTATTGAGAACTTAAGTCAAAAAGAAGCTGGAGAGAAATTAGGTATTTCTCAAATGCATGTCTCTCGTCTTCAAAGAAGAGCTCTTGATAAGCTTCGAAATGCTGCCCGAACCGATCTTAGCGAAGCGGAGTATAAAAAGTGACGAATCGTATATCTGCCAATCAATCTTTTATAAAAACAGCCACTTATCAAACACCCAAAGATGGAAATGCGTGTTGTGGTGATGGCTTTTATATCAAAGAAACTAGCGATTATTTCTTATGCGCTATTGCAGATGGGTTAGGAAGCGGTGAACATGCGAAAATAGCGTCCGATGCTGTCATTGAAACTGCAAAGCAAAATTATAATCTTGAGCTCGATGATTTAATGATGCTGTGTAATGATGTGACTAAAGGAACAAGAGGCGCCGCTGTTGCTCTATTGAAATTTGATAAGCGCAGTAGGCAGTTTTCATACACAAACGTAGGCAATATTCGATTTTATCTATATGCCCCAGACGGAAAGCTTACGTATCCTTTACCTGTAAAAGGATTTTTATCAGGTCGAAAACAAAAAATCCAGGTTCAGACTTTTTCATATGAACCTAGCTCACAGTTTTTAATTCATACAGATGGATTAGATTTAAAAGAAGTTAGAGCTTTCTTTGGTTCTCGAATGAACATTGAACAACTATCTGCTCAGCTCAAAGCAAAATTATCCTCTCATAAAGACGATGTAACGTTCATATTGGGAGAGCTACCGACAAGCTAATGATGTAAAAATTTAACTCACATGTGCTAATACATGTGAGTTTTGTTACAATTAAAAGAAAACATTGCTAGGAGAGATTGAGTTGACGGCCATAGCAAAAGTGCAAACAATTGATGTAATGAAGCATGTAAGTAATCAAATAAACCTGTCCTTAAAACAAGTAAAGAATGTAATCGACTTAATTGAAGAGGGAAATACAGTTCCATTTATTGCTCGGTATCGCAAGGAGCAAACAGGCTCTCTTGATGAAGTGCAAATTCGAACAATTTTAGATGAGTGGACCTACTTAACAAACTTAAATAACCGAAAAGAAGAGGTTATTCGTTTAATTGAAGAACAAGGGAAATTAACCGATGAGCTTGCTACAAGAATTGTGAAAGCAACAAAGTTACAGCAAGTAGAAGATCTATATAGACCTTACAAACAAAAGCGAAGAACGAAAGCAACTGTTGCAAAAGAAAAAGGATTAGAACCATTTGCTCAATGGATTTTAACATTTCCTTTAGAAACAGTTAAGGAGAAAGCAAAGCTATACGTATCTAAGGAAAAAGGCGTCGATAACGTCGAAGATGCTATTCAAGGTGCTCTAGATATCATCGCAGAGATTATATCCGATGAACCTTCCTATCGTCAGTGGATTCGAGACTATACCTTTAAACATGGCGTGATTGAAACTGAAGCTAAAGCCCATGAAAAAGATGAAAAAAACGTCTATGAAATGTATTACGATTATAAGGAATCTGTAACCAAGATTGTTCCTCATCGCGTGTTAGCCATGAATAGAGGAGAAAAAGATGGGGTATTAAAAGTATCTATTAATGTATCTCCAGAAGGTATTCTTAGATATATCCAAACAGGGTTTATTAAAAATACGAAGTCACCTGTTGTCTTATTAGTAGAAGAAGCTATTGCGGATGCGTATAAGCGCCTAATTGCTCCTGCTATTGAACGAGAAATTCGAAAAGACCTAACAGAGAGAGCTGAAGCACAAGCTATACATATCTTTTCTGAAAATTTGAGAAAGCTACTTCTTCAACCTCCTCTAAAAGGAAAGGTTGTCTTAGCTGTAGATCCTGCATATCGAACTGGATGTAAGTTGGCAGCTATTGATGAAACAGGAAAAGTACTCAAAATTGATGTTGTTTACCCGCATCCTCCCGTTAACAAAAAAGA
Source organism: Priestia sp. GS2 (assembly GCF_036409025.1). Taxonomy (NCBI): domain Bacteria; kingdom Bacillati; phylum Bacillota; class Bacilli; order Caryophanales; family Bacillaceae; genus Priestia; species Priestia sp. GS2. The sequence goes on from NZ_JAZGJX010000004.1 coordinate 45,914, forward strand.
AGAAAGTGTAAAGCGAATCATTGAAATTATTGAAAAGTTTTCAATTGAGATGGTAGCAATCGGAAACGGTACAGCTTCTAGAGAAACAGAGCAGTTCATCGCAGAGATTCTACAGCAGCAGCCTAGAAATATCTTTTATTTAATTGTGAATGAAGCGGGCGCTAGCGTTTACTCTGCCTCAGACATTGCTAGAGATGAATTTCCGAACTTTCAGGTAGAAGAAAGAAGCGCAGTCTCAATTGGGCGAAGGTTACAAGACCCGCTTGCTGAGCTTGTCAAAATAGATCCGAAATCCGTTGGCGTTGGACAATATCAGCATGATGTTTCTCAAAAACAGCTAAATGATTCATTAACGTTCGTTGTGGAGACAGTAGTAAATCAAGTAGGAGTCAATGTAAATACAGCTTCTTCTTCTTTGCTTCAATATGTGTCAGGTTTGAATAAGACGGTTGCTCAAAACATCATTCGCTATCGAGAAGAGAACGGAAAGCTTAAAAGTCGAAAAGAGTTAAAGAAGATTCCGAGATTAGGGGCTAAAACATATGAACAATGTATTGGCTTCTTGCGAATTATTGATGGTCAAGAGCCGTTAGATCAAACAAGTATTCACCCTGAGAGTTATGGCTACGTTAACGAATTGTTAGGTAAATTGAATTTGACTTATGATGCTCTTGGAACAGATGAATTAAAACAAGCATTAAATAGCTTATCTGTCTCAGATCTTTCAAAAGAGCTAGGAGTTGGAGAGTTTACTTTAAAAGATATTATTCAAGCTTTGGTACAGCCGGGTAGAGACCCCAGAGACGATTTGCCAAAACCACTCCTAAAGAAAGATATTTTACAGCTTGAAGATTTATCAAAAGGTCTTCAACTTGAAGGAACAGTGCGTAACGTAGTAGATTTTGGCGCGTTTATAGATATCGGTGTAAAGCAGGACGGTCTTGTTCATATTTCAAAATTAACAACTAAGTATGTAAAGCATCCGTTAGACGTAATTTCTGTCGGAGATGTAGTAACTGTTTGGGTAGAAGATGTAGATGTGGCTAAAGGAAGAGTTTCATTGACAATGATTTCTCCAAAAGCTACTTCGTAAATCCATCAGAAAAATCGCTCTGGCATTAAAGTCAGGGCGATTTCTCTATTGTTGTAGAAGTTAGTCCATTGAAGAGTGGTTTTTACGGTAAAAAAACCAGCATTGGTTTAATAATCGAATTTGTGCACAATCTTTCTGTAAGTAAGCACGCTGCATTTGTCTTTGTAACCACATCGGCATCACAGCATTCGCTCCTTTTATATAAGTGTATAAAAATAATGTAATATTAAATGTATGCAAGGCATGCTAGTCAGGTGATACCAAGGGGGGAAGAAAATGGAGAACAATGAATTGCAGCAATTAGTAGAAGAAATATCAATGAAGTTTTTCCAAAAACCTTTTTTCCATAAAGCTTATTTTAATAGACGTTTAAGAGCAACGGGTGGGAGGTATCTGGTTCATAACTCTAATATTGAAATCAACTATGGTCACTATGAAGAACATGGTCAAGAAGAAGTTGTTAATATTATTAAACATGAGCTATGTCATTACCATTTGCACTTAGAAGGTAAAGGATATCGACATCGGGATCGAGATTTCCGTCAATTAATGAAAGAAGTAAACGCTCCAAGATTTTGCCAACCGCTTGCGAAAAACATAGAAAAGAAGCAAAATAGTCCAATACATCTTTATCAGTGCACTGGTTGCAAGATTAAATATACGAGAAAGCGAAAGATTCAGCTACAAAAATATCGCTGCGGTTATTGTAATGGAATGTTAAAAAAAATAGAGTAAGTCCTTGACTATGGAAAATTCATATGATAAATTTATAAAGCACTCAAAAGTGCTTAAATATTTCTTCGAAAACATATTGACAAAACCGTCAAAATATAGTAAATTTTAATGAGTCTGATAACATTATTCCACAGTAGCTCAGTGGTAGAGCAATCGGCTGTTAACCGATCGGTCGTAGGTTCGAGTCCTACCTGTGGAGCCATGAAAATGGGGAAGTACTCAAGAGGCTGAAGAGGCGCCCCTGCTAAGGGTGTAGGTCGCGTAAGCGGCGCGAGGGTTCAAATCCCTCCTTCTCCGCCATTTTATAATGGCCCGTTGGTCAAGTGGTTAAGACACCGCCCTTTCACGGCGGTAACACGGGTTCGAATCCCGTACGGGTCATACTTGTTTGAAGAATTCATGATTTAATTCCGGAGGATTAGCTCAGCTGGGAGAGCACCTGCCTTACAAGCAGGGGGTCGGCGGTTCGATCCCGTCATCCTCCATATTTTAGTTGTATATCATCTATATGGATGGTCCCGTGGTGTAGCGGTTAACATGCCTGCCTGTCACGCAGGAGATCGCGGGTTCGATTCCCGTCGGGACCGCCATTTCTTTCTTGATTGGGCTATAGCCAAGCGGTAAGGCAACGGACTTTGACTCCGTCATGCGTTGGTTCGAATCCAGCTAGCCCAGCCATCAA
>NZ_JAZGJX010000005.1:0-30560 GCF_036409025.1 Priestia sp. GS2
TAAGTTCTCTAGCGCCGATGGTAGTTGGGACTTTGTCCCTGTGAGAGTAGGACGTTGCCAGACTTTATATTATCGCGGGGTGGAGCAGTCTGGTAGCTCGTCGGGCTCATAACCCGAAGGTCGCAGGTTCAAATCCTGTCCCCGCAACCAAATGGTCCCGTGGTGTAGCGGTTAACATGCCTGCCTGTCACGCAGGAGATCGCGGGTTCGATTCCCGTCGGGACCGCCATGTAAACGAAACAAAAAGTTTCGTCTTTTTTTTTATATTAAAATTATGATCCTTAGGACTGTTCCTAGGGACTTTTTTGTATGTATATGCTGGATATGAGCAAAGAACTGCGTATACAATAGAGGTATAAATTGATTTAGAGAGAGCAAAGTGAGGATTTGAAAAATGAAACCATTAGAAGAGTTTGTCATTCAATCTGCTTCTATTGAAGATACACAAAAGCTAGCGAACCGTCTGGCTTCGTTGTTAGCTAAAGGTGATGTTTTGTTACTAGAAGGAGATTTAGGAGCTGGTAAGACGACCTTTACCAAAGCCTTAGCAAAAGGCCTTGAAATTAAAAGAAACGTAAACAGCCCTACATTTACTATTATTAAAGAATATAAAGATGGACGATTGCCCCTGTATCACATGGATGTGTATCGTTTAGGAGAAGAGTTTGAAGATCTAGGCTTTGATGAGTATTTTGATGGTGATGGCGTTACCGTTGTTGAGTGGGCTCACTTAATTGAAGAGCAGCTACCGGAGGAATTTGTCCAGATTAATATTTACCATGATACGCCTAAAACACGTAAGCTTGTTTGTAAAGCCAAGGGCGCAAGATATATTGACCTATGTAAGGAGCTTTTTAATTATGAAAACATTAGCAATTGATACGTCAAACTTTGTAATGGGCGTCGCATTGGTTGAAGAGAATAAAGTAATTGGAGAAGTAATTACAAATTTAAAAAAGAATCATTCCATTCGCTTGATGAGAGCGATTGAATCATTGCTAGCAGATTGCGATACTTTACCAAAAGAATTAGATAAAATTGTAGTAGCGGAAGGGCCTGGTTCTTATACGGGTGTACGCATTGGGGTAACCGTCGCTAAAACACTTGCGTGGACGCTTAACATTCCTTTAGTTGGAGTATCGAGCCTTGAAGTGCTAGCTGCTAACGGCCGTTATTTTAATGGGCTTATCTCTCCGTTATTTGATGCACGTAGACAACAAATTTTCACGGGCTTATACCGTTTTAATAATGGAGAGGACCTACGTAAAGAAGAGAAAGACCAGCTTATTATTAATGAACAATGGGCTGAGAAATTGAAAGAATACAAAGAACCTATTTTATTTATTGGAAATGATGTTGAAGCGCATAAGGAAGTACTAACTAGCGTCTTAGGAGAACAAGCACTCTTTGCATCTGTTTTACAATACAATCCTCGTCCAAGTGAGTTAGCATTTTTAGGTATGAAAAAGGAATCAACACCAGTCCATGCTTTTGTGCCTAATTATATTAGGCTAGCCGAGGCAGAAGCAAACTGGCTAAAAGCACAAGAAGCGAAACATGAGTGAGAAAATGACTACGACAGTAAAGTTTCGTTTAATGAAGGTTGAAGATATTGATCAAGTTGTTGAAATTGAAAAACAGGCGTTTGCGACACCTTGGAGCAAAGAGGCCTTTTATAATGAATTAACTGCCAATCAATTCTCTACCTACCTTGTGATGGAAATAGATGAACAAATTATTGGATATTGTGGGACTTGGATTGTAATTGATGAAGCGCATATTACTAATATTGCTATACTTCCTAAGTATAGAGGAAAAAGATTGGGATATGCTTTGCTTAAAGCTGCGATGGATGTTGTGAAACAGCTAGGCGCACTTTCAATGACGCTAGAAGTAAGAACGTCAAATCATATTGCACAGTCATTGTACAAAAAGCTAGGCTTTGAGGCTGGCGGCATACGAAAAAATTATTATTCTGATAACAATGAAGATGCATTAGTTATGTGGGTGAAATTATGAAAAAAGAAAATGAAGTAATATTAGCAATAGAAACAAGTTGTGACGAAACGGCTGTTGCCATTATTCGAGGTGGCACAGAAATTATTGCAAACGTAGTAGCCTCTCAAATTGAAAGCCATAAACGATTTGGAGGAGTTGTACCTGAGATTGCTTCTAGGCATCATGTTGAACAAATTACAATAGTTGTAGAAGAAGCTCTAAATCAATCTAGTATGACATTTGATGATATTGATGCAGTCGCGGTAACAGAAGGACCGGGTTTAGTTGGAGCATTATTAATTGGTGTCAATGCAGCAAAGGCATTAGCTTTTGCTCATCAAAAACCCTTAATTCCTGTACATCATATTGCAGGACATATTTATGCAAATCAACTCATTACGCCATTGAAATTTCCATTACTAGCATTAGTTGTTTCCGGTGGACATACAGAGCTTGTTTACATGAAAGAGCACGGCCATTTTGAAGTGATTGGTGAAACAAGAGATGATGCAGCCGGTGAAGCATATGATAAAGTGGCACGTACGCTACAGCTACCATATCCAGGCGGTCCTCATATTGATCGTCTAGCTCAAGAAGGTGAACCGTTAATTGACTTACCCCGTGCTTGGTTAGAAGATGGATCATACGATTTTAGTTTCAGTGGTTTGAAATCAGCAGTTATCAACACTGTGCATAACGCAAAACAAAAAGGTGAAAATATTAATCCACAAACATTAGCAGCTAGTTTTCAAGCTAGCGTAGTTGATGTTTTGGTAACAAAAACGGAAAAAGCTGTTCAAGAATACAAAGTAAATCAACTGCTCTTAGCGGGTGGAGTAGCTGCGAATAAAGGGTTGCGAGAGGCTCTACAGCAACGATTTGAAAAGTATGATGATGTAGAGTTAGTGATTCCACCACTATCTTTATGTACGGATAACGCTGCTATGATTGGAGCAGCAGCCAGCATTTTATATCGTAAAGATAGACGAGCAACGATGTCATTAAATGCGAATCCTGGGTTAGTGTTAGAATAGAGAATTGTGGATAATGTAGTGGTTATCCACAATTTTCAATCAATTTAGAATTAACTGTGGATAATGCATGTAATAAAGCCCATCACCAAAAGGTGTATGGGCTTCTTTTGTGTATAACTGTTAGCTTTCCTCAATAATTAGCTGAAGTTCTTCCCACTCTTCCATTAATGTGGATAACTCTTGTTGAAAAGTTTGGTTCTCACTGTTTAAACGCTGAGATTCTTCATGATTTTGGTAAATTACTGGGTCGCATAAAAGCTCTTCATTTTGCTCTAATTGTGCTTCTACTTCAGCAATGCGTTCCTCGATCTCTTCAATTCTTCTTTTTCGCTGCCTTAGAAGCTTTTTTTGTTCCTTATCTTGTATATATGATGTTTTGACACTTTTCCCTACAGATAACTCTTCAGCCATGTTTGCTGCTTCAAGCTCTTTTCTTTCTTCCATTTCTGCTTTTTTCTCAACGTAGTAGTCATAGTCTCCTAAAAACTCTGTTGTGCCCTCTGCAGACAATTCGATAACCTTGTTGGTAACTCTGTTGATAAAGTAACGGTCATGGGAAACAAATAAAAGTGTACCTGGATAAGAGATTAATGCATTCTCCAATACTTGTTTACTATCTAGGTCAAGGTGGTTGGTAGGTTCATCTAGAATTAGAAAGTTTGCTTTTTGCATCATCAGTTTTGCTAAAGCGAGTCTTGCTTTTTCTCCACCGCTTAATGTGGAAACAATCTTTAAGACATCGTCACCTGAAAATAAAAAATTACCGAGCACAGTCCGAATTTCTTTTTCAGTAGTAGTAGGATAGTCGTCCCATAATTCATTGAGTACAGTTTTGTTAGACGTCAAGTTTGCTTGTTCTTGATCATAATAGCCTACTGCTACGTTAGAACCAAATTGGATTTCTCCTGAAACAAAAGGAAGTTTATTCATTAAGCCTTTTAACAGAGTGGATTTACCGATCCCGTTTGGACCTACCAAGGCAATGCTATCCTGACGAGTAGCACGAAGGTTAATGTTTTTTACAATAAACTGATTCTCTTCATATCCAATGGAGAGATTGTCAGCTTTTAGCACTTCATTTCCACTTTGCCGCTCAATGTCAAAGGAAAAGTTTGCACCTTTCTCACCATCGTTTGGCCGATCCATTAGCTCCATACGTTCTAGCTGTTTACGTCTGCTCTGAGCTCGCTTTGTTGTTGAAGCTCTAGCGATATTTCTCTGAATGAAATCATTAAGTTTTGCTACTTCATCCTGCTGTTTTTCAAATTGTTTCATTTCACGCTCGTAGCGTTCAGCTTTTTGTGTTAAATAATTTGAGTAGTTACCAGGATACTTATAAGTGGTTTTTTGACTTACTTCATAGACTTGTGTAACCACTTTATCAAGGAAGTAGCGATCATGCGATACAATTAGGATAGCACCATCGTAGTTTTGTAAAAATTGCTCTAACCAAGCCAATGTTTCAATGTCAAGGTGGTTGGTAGGTTCATCCAGAATTAATAAATCAGGTTTAGTTAATAACAGCTTAGCTAAAGCCAGTCGCGTTTTTTGGCCACCGCTTAGTGTAGAAATTGGGGTGGAATAGTCAAAGTTTGAAAAGCGAAATCCGTGTAGGATTGAACGAATATCAGCTTCATATTGGTATCCACCTAGATCTTTAAAGGAAATTTGAAGCTGGTCGTATTCCTTTAAGAGCTTTTCATAGTTGATAGAATCGTGCTGATAAGAAGGATCCCCCATTTTTTCTTCAAGCTTTCTTAGTTCTTTCTCCATTCTTTGCAAAGGCTTGAAGACGGTTAACATTTCGTCCCAAATAGATAAAGTGGATTCTAACACTGTATCTTGTCCCATGTAGTCAATCGTTGTTTCTTTTGGTTTCATAATCTCTCCACTGTCGTAGGAAAGTTCACCAGAAATAATTTTTAAAAGCGTTGATTTACCTGCTCCGTTTCGACCAACCAGTGCAATGCGGTCTTTAGATTGAACTTCAAGTTTTATATTTGATAAAATCGGGTCTGCCCCGTAATATTTCGTAATTCCATTTAACTGTAGAATAATCATCATTTCACCTCTACTCATTTCGACATAGTGTATTTTAACATATTTTTAAGACGGAAGTATGAATACGTGTATGGCATAAGCATTTCCATAAAATTATGTGTAGAATTCATTATTACCACACAGACTGTGTTAAAATAAACTATAGACTACTGTTCATGAGTGAATAGAAGATTCACTTAATGGAAGCGCTATCTAGTTTGAAAAGAGAATCTTGCTAATTTAAGCGGAGATTTGAACGATAGCCATTATATCTATCGTAATTAAGGGGGCACAAGATGAATACAGAAAACTTAAAAATACCACAAGCTACAGCAAAGCGGTTGCCGCTATACTATCGTTTTATTAAAAATCTACATGCTTCTGGTAAGCAACGTGTATCGTCAGCAGAATTAAGCGAAGCAGTGAAAGTAGACTCCGCAACAATTCGTCGCGATTTTTCCTATTTTGGAGCCTTGGGTAAAAAGGGATATGGCTATAACGTCAATTATTTACTGAGCTTTTTTCGTAAAACATTAGATCAAGATGAGGTAACCAAAGTTGCTTTAATTGGCGTTGGTAATCTAGGAACAGCCTTTTTAAACTACAATTTTATTAAAAATAACAATACAAAGATTGAATTTGCTTTTGATGTTATTGAAGACAAGGTAGGCACTCACGTTGGAGACGTACCTGTTTACCATTTAGATAAGCTTGAAGAACATATGACGGAGGATATTTCCGTTGCAATTCTAACAGTTCCAGCTACAGTGGCACAGCAAATTACGGATCGCTTAGTTAAATGTGGGATTAAAGGTATTTTAAACTTTACGCCTGCACGCTTAAATGTGCCAAGTTCGATTCGTCTACATCATATTGATTTAGCCGTAGAGCTTCAGTCATTGGTTTACTTTTTGAAAAATTATCCTGAAAATAATATATAATAGAATATATACGTAATAAAGGAGGGAAAACCATGGGATTAGGTGCAGGTAGTGTTATCTTAATTGTAATTTTTGCATTGCTAATTTTTGGACCGAAGAAACTTCCAGAGCTTGGTCGAGCTGTAGGCCATACGTTAAGGGAGTTTAAAAGCGCCACTAAAGGAATAATGGAAGATAACGAAGAAGAGGGTAAGAAGAAAGAACGAAATCAATAGAGGAATGATTGACATATGAACGAACAAGAAATGTCTGTATATGATCATATTGGTGAACTGCGAAAACGGATTTTAATCGTCGTCTTTTTCTTTTTTATTGCTACAATCGGCGGTTTCTTCTTAGCAGACCGCGTCATTATTTATCTCCAATCAGCGGACGAGGCAAGCTCGTTAACAATGAATGCATTTAAATTGACGGACCCTGTTAAGATTTATATGCAGTTTGCGTTTGTCATCGGATGTGTTGTTTCTGCTCCTATTGCACTCTATCAATTATGGGCATTTATAAGTCCAGGGTTGTATGATAAAGAGAGAAAAGTAACTCTTGGATACATTCCAATTTCAATCATCTTATTTCTTACTGGTATTTCGTTCGCTTACTTTGTTCTCTTTCCTTTTGTGGTAGAGTTTATGATTCGAATAGCAGATAAGCTAGATGTTAACCAAGTTATTGGTATTAATGAATACTTTTCATTTTTATTTCAGCTTACACTACCGTTTGGTTTATTGTTTCAGTTACCTGTTGTCATTATGTTTTTAACAAGACTGGGTATTGTAACGCCACAGTTCCTAAGCGGTATCCGGAAGTATGCTTATTTTGTGCTATTAGTCATAGCGGCTTTTATTACACCTCCAGAATTGCTATCACATCTAATGGTTACAATTCCTTTATTTATCCTTTATGAAATTAGCATTATTATTTCTCGTATCTCTTATCGTCAAATGTTAAAAAATAGGCAGGAATATGAAGAATCTGTTGAAATGCCTTCTGAATAACGAAAAAAGCCCCTTATAACAGGGGCTTTCTTTATTTCTGAGAATCATTGCTATTTGACTTTTTATATTGCTCTTGAAGCTTTTTAATCTTGCGATGCAATGAAAAGATTCGAATGGCAAAGCGAAAGTCAAAAGCAGCGACTAAGGCAAATAAGATTGTTGGTAAGGTCCATACGGTGGTATCGACGCTTAAAATAGCTAAATACGTAAAGAGGATTCCCATAATTAAGTAGATAAATCCTCTGGTTAGAGGGATGTTATTCATAAACCAAGTCCTTTAATAATAAATTGTAGCTGTTCAGCTTGCTTTTGAATTTCAATAATTTCATCAGCGAAAATTGTTTGGACTAATACAACGATCGTGTTCATTAAGACATGAGCGATAATTGGAACAATAATTAGCTTCGTTCTTGCATATAAAAACGCAAATACAAACCCCATAGCTGTGTAAATTAATAAATGTTCAAAATCCCAATGGACTGCTGCAAATATAAGCGAACTAATAAAGGCTGAAATAAAGAAATTATATTTACGATATAAAGAACCAAAGATGATTTTGCGGAAGATAATCTCTTCTAAAATTGGTCCAATAACGGATGTGACAACAATTAATAAAGGCGTAACTTTCACTAAATTCAAGATCATTTCCGTATTTTCAGAACCGGGTTCAATACCAAATAAGTTCATTTCAATCATGGCAGCTACGGATTGAGAAGCCATTGCTAAAAAGATGCCAAAGATGGACCAGAAGATAGCTGTTGGTAAGCCAGCATGTTCATGCCTCATTGACATTTCACGCTTTAACAACACAAGTACAATTATTAAAGCCAAGCTAAAGCTGGTGATTGTCCAGTAAGTCATTGCAAGCTGTCTAGCTACTCTAACAGGTTCGTCATTAAACAGTCCAAGCGATAATAATAATGGAATGCCTAAAATTCCAGAAAACTGCATGATGATATAAGTCAGTACGATATAACCATAGCGCTTTTCCAATCTTCCATACTCCTTTAAAAGGTTTTTTATGTATCATTGTCGAAGAACATGTAGGGAAGCTTTTTGATATGTTTCTTCTTGTTCGTATTGTAACATACATATTATATGAGAGATAAAAGAATGCCTTCTTTTTATGTGGGTACGAGTAGTATGAGTTGAAAAAGGATTTTTTAAAATTTTTTGTGTTTAATACTTGCAAAAAAAAGCCACTTTGTTTTAATATAATAAATGTGTTAGCACTCGATGAGGTTGAGTGCTAATAAAATGTAAAAACATATTATTTGAGGAGGTTGTTTCACTTGTTAAAGCCATTAGGTGATCGCGTAGTGATTGAACTTGTAAAATCTGAGGAAAAAACAGCAAGCGGTATCGTATTACCAGACAGCGCTAAAGAGAAACCACAAGAAGGTAAAGTTGTTGCTGTTGGTACAGGTCGAGTATTAGAAAGCGGTGAGCGTGTAGCATTAGAAGTAGCTGCAGGCGATCGTATTATCTTCTCAAAATATGCTGGTACTGAAGTGAAATACGAAGGTACTGAATACTTACTTTTACGCGAAAGCGACATTTTAGCTGTAATCGGCTAATTATTCATAACGACTTTTAATTTAATATATGTACAATAGACTATTTTTAAACAATTAGGAGGATGAGTCAAATGGCAAAAGACATTAAGTTTAGCGAAGAAGCACGCCGCTCAATGCTACGTGGTGTAGATACATTAGCAAATGCTGTAAAAGTAACGCTTGGACCAAAAGGGCGTAACGTAGTACTAGAGAAAAAATTCGGTTCTCCATTAATTACAAATGACGGTGTAACAATTGCAAAAGAAATTGAATTAGAAGATGCATTCGAAAACATGGGTGCAAAATTAGTAGCAGAAGTTGCTAGCAAAACAAACGACGTTGCTGGTGACGGTACGACAACTGCAACAGTTTTAGCACAAGCAATGATTCGTGAAGGTCTTAAAAACGTAACGGCTGGTGCAAACCCAATGGGTATCCGTAAGGGTATGGAAAAAGCAGTAGCAGTAGCGATTGAAGAGCTAAAAGCAATCTCTAAACCAATTCAAGGTAAAGATTCAATTGCGCAAGTAGCGGCTATCTCAGCGGCTGACGAAGAAGTAGGTCAATTAATCGCTGAAGCAATGGAGCGCGTTGGTAACGACGGTGTTATCACGCTTGAAGAGTCTAAAGGTTTCACAACTGAATTAGAAGTTGTAGAAGGTATGCAATTTGATCGTGGATATGCATCTCCATACATGGTAACTGATTCAGACAAAATGGAAGCTGTATTAGAAGATCCATATATCTTAATCACAGATAAGAAAATTGGTAACATTCAAGAAATCTTACCAGTATTAGAGCAAGTTGTTCAACAAGGTAAGCCACTATTAATCATTGCTGAAGATGTAGAAGGTGAAGCATTAGCAACATTAGTTGTGAACAAGCTTCGCGGTACATTCACAGCGGTAGCAGTTAAAGCTCCAGGCTTTGGTGACCGTCGTAAAGCAATGCTTCAAGACGTTGCGATTTTAACTGGTGGTGAAGTAATCACTGAAGAACTTGGTCTTGACTTAAAATCTGCAAGCATTGAGCAATTAGGTCGAGCTTCTAAAGTTGTGGTAACAAAAGAAAACACAACAGTTGTAAACGGCGCAGGCAACGCAGAAGAAATTTTAGCTCGCGTTAACCAAATCAAAGCTCAGCTTGAAGAAACAACTTCAGAGTTCGACCGCGAAAAATTACAAGAGCGCCTAGCGAAGCTTGCTGGTGGTGTTGCTGTAATTAAAGTTGGTGCAGCTACTGAAACAGAATTAAAAGAGCGTAAATTACGTATTGAAGATGCATTAAACTCTACTCGCGCTGCGGTTGAAGAAGGTATCGTAGCTGGTGGTGGTACTGCATTAGTAAATATCTACAATAAAGTTGCTGGAATCGAAGCTGAAGGCGACGTTGCAACAGGTATCAACATCGTATTACGTGCGATTGAAGAGCCTGTACGTCAAATCGCTCATAACGCAGGTCTAGAAGGATCAGTAATCGTTGAGCGTCTAAAAGGCGAAGCGGTTGGAACTGGATTCAACGCTGCAACTGGCGAATGGGTAAACATGCTTGATTCTGGTATCGTTGACCCAACAAAAGTAACGCGTTCAGCACTTCAAAACGCTTCTTCTGTAGCGGCTATGTTCTTAACAACTGAAGCAGTTGTTGCTGACAAGCCAGAAGAAAACGCAGCTCCTGCAATGCCTGACATGGGCGGCATGGGTGGAATGGGCGGCATGATGTAATTAAAGGTTTAAAACTTTATTATATCAACGTCTAAAACGATGATATGTTTTTCTTGTCTTCAGAGTTGTTTTTGTTTTATAAAATATGGCAACCCTGTGATAAAATAAAACAGCTAATTATAAAAAAGCCTCTCAACAGTTAAAAAACTGTTGAGAGGCTTTTTATTTTAGCTATAGTTCCTTTTTAACTTTAAATAATTTAAATTTTTAAAAAATGTTTACACCAAGAAATAACAATGTTAATATTTTGTTTAAGAAGTAAAAATTTTTACTTTTATTATCGATTGTTGTTATTTTTATTACAAAGGAAAGCGATCTAAAATTTTTATTTGTAAGCGTTATCAGATTGGTGGGAGAACAGAGCTGGAAATTTAAAAAATATTTAAATTCGAGGAGTGTATGCACGTGAGTTATACAGCACCGCTTTTGTCTCAGGAAATTATTATGAGAGCTAAGAAATTGAATACAACACTTATATCAGATGCCTTAGGATGTACAGGTTCAATGGATTATAGGGTTAAGCCAGTATCCTCAAATATGCATGTAGTTGGTACAGCATTAACAGTTGAAATGAGAGCAGGGGATAACTTATTTTTACACCAAGGAATATACTGCGGGGGCGAAGGGTATGTGCTTGTGGCAAATGGAAAAGGGCACGTTGAAAACGCTTATTTAGGAGAGTTAATGGCTAAAGCAGCCAAAGCAGTTGGTATCGAAGGAATTGTCATTGATGGTTTAGTCAGGGATAAAGAAATGCTGAGTGAAATAGGACTTCCCGTTTATGCAAAAGGCTTCATTCCTAATGGGCCGTTTAAAGATGGTCCTGGTGCTATTAATATACCAATATCTTGTGCTGGAGTTACGGTTCACCCAGGCGATTTAATAGTTGGTGATGATGATGGTATAGTGGTTGTTCCTCAAGAGAAAGTGGAAGATGTACTTTTGAAAGCAGAAAAAAAGCTTGAATACGAAAAAAAACGTTTACAATTGATTGATAACTATGAGGAAAGTAAAAGCCAAGAAAAAACAGATAAAACAAGTATCGCACCAGAATGGTTAGCTGAAAAAATCAAAGCATTTGAATACTAAAGGAGGCAAATGAAACATGAATTTAGGATTTATCGGATTTGGTGAAGCGGCCTTTGAATTAGCATTTGGCCTCAATGAACAAGGGATTAAAAAAATAAAGGCATATGATCCGCTTTGGAATATGACAGAATATAGTAATCTCATTCAAGATCGAGCTAAAGCAGCCAACGTTACAATATTAGAGTCACCTGAAGAAATAATGAGAAGCTCCGAAGCAGTCATTGTTGCAGTCCCTGCAGACAAGGCATATGAGGTAAGTAGACAATTAGTATCATACGTTAAGGGTAAGTGCCTTTATATTGATGTTTCAGCAGCTAAGCCCACTATTAAAAAACAAATAGCAGCAAACGTAAATAGTGTTGGCGGGGAATTTGTAGATGCCGCTATGATGGGGCCTTTACCAGTTTATAAACATAGAGTACCTATTCTAGCAAGTGGTAATGGTACCGATACTTTTATTGAAAAAATGTCCATATATGAAATGAATATTGAGAAAGTAAGCGAGCTACCTGGTGAAGCAACAGCCGCTAAATTGATAAGAAGTATTTATATGAAAGGAATCGTTGGCTTATATATTGAATTATTAGAAGCTGCTCAACATTACAATGTTGAAAATCTTGTTATCGATTCATTAAGTGAGACCATTAATGGAAAAAGCTTTGAAGAAACAATGAATCGCCTTGTGACGGGAACTGCCCTTCATGCAAATCGACGTTCTATTGAGCTTGGGGGCACAATTGATATGCTAGAATCAGCTCAGATTGATTCTAGCATATCAAAAGCAGCAAAAGCTAAAATTGAAAAGCTTGCTTTACTAAATTTCAAAGAAAAATATCAAGGGCAAAAGCCAGAACATTGGAAGCAAGTCATTGAAGCATTTAAAGTAATTACATAAAAATAAGATAATAATACGAAGCGGTATTTATAAAAGTGGTGAAAGAAGGTGTAGACATGGGGGTTGGAATTTGGGCGTTACTTGTATTTATTGGTATAATTGTGTTTTGGAATCTAGTACTTAAACGCAATATTGCAGAGGCAATGCTTGCTGGGTTTATTGCAACTGCTTTGTTCGGTGGGACGGAATTTTTCGATTTAATATGGAATGGTCTTCTCTTTGCGGGTACAAATGATGTTTTGTACGCATCTGTAGCATTTGTATTTATGGCATATGTTATTGATCATACTGCCATTATTGCTAGTCTTGTAAAAATACTGAACTCTCTATTAGGACGTCTACCTGGGGGAGCTGCATACGTTGATACAATTGCATCAGGAATCATGGGAACGCTTGCAGGTTCAAACTCAGGGAATACAGCTACTACGGGCTCTATTACTGCGCCGTGGATGGTGCAGTCCAATTTTAGTCGGGAGCGAGCTGCTACTATTGTAGCTGGTAATGGTGGCCTTGGTGCAGCATTACCACCTAGTGCATCAATGTTTATTATGCTTGGATTTGCCCCTATTGCAGCCGTCGTGTCAGAAGGGGATTTGTATGTAGCTTTATTTATTGCGGGAGTATACCAAATAATTTATCGTATATTTCTTATTATGTATTTTGTTAAGCGTGATAATATTAAAGCGGTTTCACCGGAATTTATTCAGCCGTTAAGAGAAGCGTTAAGTACAGGTTGGAAATCAACATTGATTTTTTTGGGCGCATTAATTCCAATTGTAATTACAATTGGACCTCTTGCTAAAAAACTTATGGAAAATCAAAATATCGGCAGTGATGCAATGGAAAGTATTTCATTAATCACATGGATACCAATTCTAATTATCTTCATTAGCATGATGGTTGGATGGACTAAATTACCAAAGACAGCAAAGGGTTGGAATAACTTTTTAAATAAAGCGATTCCCCGTTTTTCCACAATAGGAGCACTACTTGTTTTTGCTTATGCTTCTAGCCAAGTGTTGACTGATTTAGGTCTTGCTGAAGATTTAACAGCTGTCATGGACTCTATTGCAATTTCTAAGTGGTTAATGGTTCTGGTAATTTCCCTTCTTGTAGCTTTAGTTGCTGGTCCACTTTCATCCACAGCTACATTAACCGCTATTGGAATGGTGGCTTTTGCAGCAATGGTATCAGCTGGAGTTGATCCTTTACTTGCAGTAGTTGCAATTCTTGTTTTTGCTTCAACGGAAGGTGCATCGCCACCTGCTTCTGGATCAATATTTATTGCGGCTTCCCTCGCAGGTGCGAGTCCTGAAAAGACTTTCGTTCCTTTAATTTTATATTATGTTATTCCAATTTTATTGATTGGTTATTTCATTGCAATGGGCTTCTTGCCAGTACTAAATTAGAGGAGAGTGAAAAAATGAGGAATATCATTGCTTTTTTATTTAAAACTTGTCTTTTGCTGTTTTTAGCTGGCGGAACCTGTTTAGTCTTTGGTCAACTGGCAGGAATCCTGTTTCAAAAAGGTTATTTAATACAGAAGTCTTGGGACATATTTTCTACTCCAACCTTTATGATTAGTGCATTAGCTGGAATACTTGGCTTTATTCTCGGATATCTCCCCAATGAAAAATTAAATGAAGGACATGCTTATTCTTCAGATGAATTTGATGAAAAATTAGAGCATGTTCGTTAGGAAAAAGAAAGCAGACGAATTCTAGAGATATCGTCTGCTTTCTTTTTTAGATGAAATTTCAATTATTTCTATTTGCAGCTAACTCATTCTCTTTATAAGTAACTGTATAATTACTATTATATCTAGAATTTTTGTTGAACAAGGTAATTTTTAGTGTAGCTATTTCTATGAGAATAATATGCTTTTTTTACAAGAATGAAAAATCGTGATAATATTTTCTCAGATGAAAAAAGGTGGAAAAATTAACACATTACCCAATTGTCTGGAGAGATAATATGGAAAATCCTATTGTGAAATTACAACAAAGAATTGGTGAATTAACGGAAACACAGCGAAAAGTAGCAGACTACATTATTAAACATCCGCTTGATGTAGCTTTTTTGACCGTAGATCAATTGGCAGGAGTAGTAAAGACAAGTACAACAACGATAATGCGGTTAACATTTAACCTTGGGTATTCAGGTTACACTGAATTTCAAAAAGGGCTTCAAGAAAATCTAAGAAACCAAGCTGCTCCTCAAACAAGGCTTGAAGCAAATATAAAGGGAATTAAAGAGGCCGATTTGTGGGGGCGCTATGCAGAAAGGCAGATTAGCAATATCCAAAGTACCATTGATGTAATTTCCAACGAAGTGCTTGAGGATACACAAAAAGCAATCTTATCAGCAAATCGAATTATTTGTACAGGCGTTAGAAGCGGATTACCGGTTGCACAGTATTTGACGCATGGATTAAACAGGCTCTTTGGGAATACCAGTCTATTTATAGCCGATTTAAGTGATTGGGCAGATAGCATGGTTGGCCTGGACGAGAACGATTTAGTAATTGCGATTAGCTTTCCAAGATATGCTCGGCGGATTATTGACCTTACCCGAACGGCAAAAAACAATGGTGTAAAAATCATTTCAATTACTGACAGTTACTCGTCTCCTCTTGCTTCTCATTCTGATATAGTACTGTCATGCAATTCAAGCAGCATTGCTTTTCATAATTCAGTTGTATCATCAATGTTTGTAGCAGATTATATAATCAGCGCTTTGGCAATTAATTATCCTGAACGAACGAAAAAACGCCTTGATAAGGTGAATGCAATTCTGATGGATATGGACTATCACTCGTTGAATTAGTTTGAGGTTGATTAGGAATATGTCTTGCTTTTCTTTGATTAATATGGGCTTCTCGATAAATTAAAGGCTAAATATTAATTTAAAAAAGAGTTAACAAAATACAAGGCCTGCTCACTTGAGCAGGCCTTGTATTTTGTTACATAGCAAGATAACATTTATCGAATTCTCTGTTTACGCATCCACTGAGTTGCTACCCACTTTTCACCTTTTACAACGGGTGCACCGCCGTGAAGAGTTAAGTCGTTAAGTTCTTGATTTGTATAGAAGTATTCAAAGTATACGGCCATACCTTTTTTCGGCGTAACGGAAAACCCGAGCTTTGGAAAATAAGTGTCGCCGCCTTCTTCTACATCATTTAAATACATAACGAGCGTGCTGATTCGATTGTTCTTCGCGGCTTTGCTTGTAGGAGCGAAGTAATCATGGTGTGCTCGATATTCTTGATCTGGTAAATAGTTTAAAATTTGAAGCCCCTCAGCATGGCTAGTTGGAATGCCCATGATTTCTGAGGTGCGCATTTCGATTTTCTGCACAAGTGGATTCTCGCTTTCGTCGAAAAACATCCCGCTGCTTGTACGGATATTATTAACTTCACGTGAAGCTCCAATTTTAGAGCGCTGCATCTTATCTTTAGATAGCTGAATTAGTTCATCGCATTCTGCGTCGCTTAGCACATTGTCCAGTACGAGAATGAGCGGCTCTTCTAAACGAGCTATGATATCAATCTCTTTATCTCTTACTATAATTTTATTACCTACATGATTAAAGATTGTTTGTTCTTTTGTTACTAAAGATTCTTGATCTAAATCCATCTTTCTTCTTCTCCTCAAAAAAGACTTATTTTTCCGAAATCTAATGTAGTATGCTTGGAATCGCTTACTGATAAAAATTATATCACGGTTCTTGAGAAACTTCCTCTAAACGGTTGCAATAGAATTATGGTGAATTTCTAACTGTAGTAAAGTTAAAAATTCATTCATGTGAAAAAACAATACATATTCACATAAAACAACACAATATCACAATTTGTTAACAACCTATTAATAAATGCTTTACAAATCTTTTTTATAATTGAGCTAGAAGGAAAGGGAGAATACACTATGTCTTTATTAGCTGAGGAAAGAAAAAAAAGAATTATAGAACTTATTAATAATGAAGGTCAAGTGAAGGTGAATGAACTTGCCAAAAGGTTTCATGTATCAGCAGAAACAATTCGTCGGCACTTAGAAGAGTTGGAAAATGAAAACAAAATCAAAAAAGTTCATGGTGGAGCAGTAAGAATTGAAGAAGGCTTAAGCGAGTTATCAATGTTTAAGAGAAGAATACTTCATATAGATAAGAAGATGATAATTGGTTTAAAAGCTGCGTCACTTGTTGAGGATGGAGATGTAATTTTTATTGATGAAGGAAGTACAACATTACAGATGGCTAATTCAATAAAGGTCAAAAGTAATGTTACCGTTATTACCAACTCATTTCCATTTGCTGTCCAGTTGATGGAGCAAGAAGGTGATAAAAGTGGCTTTAAAGGAAAGGTAATCTTCCTAGGTGGATATGTAAAGGGAAATCATTTTCGTACAGCAGGTTCTCTAGCTGAAAAAATGGCAAAAGAGTTTTTTGTAGATAAAGCTTTCATATCAGTTGATGGAATTGATGAACATGCAGGAGTCACGAGCTATGATTTAGATAAATGCCTCCTTTCTAGTATCTTTATCAATAACTCTAAACAGTCTTATGTTTTAAGTGACTCTTCAAAGATTGGGCGTATAGCCACTTACAAAATTCAAGACTTAGAAGAGGTTGATTACATTATTACCGATATGACCAATGAAGGACTTGGAATAGAGGAATCGAAATGGATTAAAGCAAACTAAGTTGAAAATTTAAAAGCCGTTTACATCGTAACTGGAGGTGAGTTGTTTGCTAAAGTTAGAGCAAGTTAGTAAACAGTATCAGAATAAAGTAGTTTTGGATAATATCAGTATAGAAATTAATAAAGGTGAAATTATTTCATTACTTGGGCAGAGTGGAAGTGGAAAAACCACATTATTGAATATTATTTTAGGGTTAACTAAGATGGATAAAGGTAAAATTTTTTTTGAAGGTCAAGATATGACAAGTGTCAAAATGAAAGATCGTGGTTTCAACATTGTATTTCAGGATTACGCCCTTTTTCCACATCTAAATGCATACGAAAATATTGTGTATGGTTTAAAAAATAAAAAGGGAATGGTGACAGAAGAGCAAGTAGCAGATTATATCAATTTTCTTGAATTAAAGGCTCATCTTAAAAAAAAGATTAGTGAATTATCTGGGGGGCAAAAGCAAAGAGTGGCATTAGCGAGAACACTAGTGATGAAGCCAAAGCTTTTACTTCTTGATGAACCCTTAAGCGCACTTGATGGTGTTATTAAAGAATCTATAAAAGAAAGAATTAAGTCTATTGCCAAAGAGTTACAGTTAACAATCATTATTGTCACTCATGATCCAGAGGAGGCACTTACGCTGTCTGATAGGATTCTTATTATCAATGAAGGAAAAATTGCTCAATTTGGAACACCTCATGACATTATACATCGTCCTCAAAATGAATTTGTAAGAGGATTTATAGTAAACCAGCTGCAGATTAAAAGGCAAAATATCTTTACTTTATTTGGTGAGCAGTATGCTTAATGTACGTCCTGAAATGAGAGCTATATATGGAGTCACTTTAACCATATTTGTATTATTTTTGGTGTTGCCAATTGGAGTTCTTTTGCTGAATTCTTTTCAAAGTACCAAAGGATTGAGTCTAGATAATTACTTCAATATGTTATCAAATAATGAATTAATAACAGCTTTTTTTAACAGTATTAAAGTCTCTAGTTTGACAGCATTGATTACGACCATTCTTGCATTTTCTATTGCATATGCTTTACATTTCACAAATATCTGCAAGCCGTTAAAAAGTATGATTAGAGCAGGAGTCGTCATTCCAATGCTTTTACCTACAATTACATATGGATTTGCCATCATCTATTCTTTTGGAAATCAAGGCTTAATTACACAAATTCTAGGAAAAGCACTATTTAACATTTATGGGTTTAACGGGTTATTGTTAGGATACGTAATCTATACATTACCACCAGCTTTCCTGTTAATGCATAATGCGTTTGTATATATAGATAAAAAATTTATAGTGGTTAGTACTTTGATGATGGACAGACCTGGGAGAAGCTTTTATAACACTATTTTGCGTCCAATGTTGGGTACGATAGGGGGGGCAGCGGTTCTTTCTTTTATTTTAAGTTTTACTGATTATGGAATACCTGCATCCATTGGAGGAACATACTCGGTTATTGCAACGCAGCTTTATCAAGTAATGCTAGGCTCTATACCTAACTTTAATAATGGAGCTGTAATAGCTGTATTAATGCTTGTACCAGCAGCATTTTCTGTTATTTTATTAAAGTATTTAGATCGATTTAATTTTCACTATGATAAGTTTACTCACATTGATATTGTTCAGAACCGAATTAGGGATGTTCTTTTGGGATTATTATCTATAGCTGTAGTAGGGGCAGTAATTTCAACTTTTCTAGTAATGTTTATTGCACCGTTTCTGGTTAATTTTCCTTACAATTTGACTTTTACGTTTGAACACTTTACGACCGTTTTTTCAACAAGTAATTTATATGAAGTCTACAAAAACTCTGCCATTGTTGCTAGTTTTACAACAGTTCTAGGCATTGTTATTGTCTATAGTGCAGCTATTTTAAATGTGAGAACAAACTTAAAAGGAAGAGGAACTTTTGACATTGTCTCAATGGTTACAAATACGTTACCGGGTATGGTACTTGGACTTTCGTACTTGCTATTATTCAATGGAAGTAGCCTTAAAGGGACATTTATTATCATAATATTCTGTAATATAGTCCATTATTTTACAGCACCTTATTTAATGGCAAAGAATTCCTTGTCTAAAATGAACCCTACATGGGAAATAACCGGTGGTTTGCTGGGAGACAGCTGGTTTAAAACAATTTATCGAGTTATTTTGCCAAATTCGCTTTCAACTATTACAGAGATGTTTAGCTATTATTTTATTAACTCAATGGTAACCGTAAGCGGAGTTATCTTCCTAGTATCTGCTCAAACATCTCTTGTATCAAGCAAGATTAAAGAATTACAGCATTTTGCTAAGTTTAATGAAATATTTGTACTATCGTTATTAATTTTCGGTACCAATATTTTGGTTAAATGCATTTGTGATTATATTCAAAAACGGCAGTTTAAAAAAGCTTAAGAAAAAGAGGTGTAGAAATGAAAAAGAGATTATTCATTATGTTAATTGGATGCTTAGTTATTATGACGGGATGTGGAAATAAAGCAACCAGTGGTAATAACGATCAGGTTGTTATTTATTCCAACGGAGATGAAGAGGCAATACAAGCAATGGAAACATCGCTAAACAATGCTGGTTATGAAGGCCAATATGTCATTCAATCCCTCGGTACTTCTGAATTAGGAGGGAAATTAATGGCTGAAGGCAGTGAAATAGAAGCAGATTTAGTTACGATGAGTTCTTATTTTTTAGAAAGTGCACAAAAGAAGAATGAAATGTTTAAACCTTTAGAATTTAAAACAAATGCAATTAATAAGTACCCTGATTTTTATACGCCTGTTTTGGCTATTACAGGATCAATATTCTTTAATACTGAAATGATGAAGCAAGAAGGGTTAGAGGTTCCGAAGTCGATTAAAGATTTAGCAAAGCCTGAATATAAAGGGTTAATTTCTATTCCAAATATCATAGATTCCTCAACAGGATGGTTAATGGTTCAAGCAATCATTAGTGAATATGGGGAAGAAGAAGGAAAGAAAGTAATGGAAGGGATTATCAAAAATGCAGGACCGCATTTAGAGAGTTCTGGATCAGGGTCAATTAAAAAGGTACAAGCAGGAGAAGTGGCTGTAGGCTTTGGTCTTCGTCACCAAGCAGTGGAAGTGAAAAATTCTGGGGCGCCTATTGACTTTGTTGACCCTGCCGAAGGCAATTTTTCTATCACAGAATCGTTGGTGGTAATTGATAAAGAAAAAGAGAAATCTGAACTGGCAATGGAGATGGCAGAAGTTATTATAACAAATGCTAGAGAAGAATTAATTAAGTACTATCCAGTTCCTTTGTATGAGGGCGAAAAAGTGAGTGAAGAAAATAAAGCAACTAATAATAAAGTATTTGAAGAGCCATTAACTATAGAGCTTCTTGAAAAACATCAAGCATTTTTTAACTCTGCTAAATAAAAGGAGATAAGTAATATGAAACAATATAAATTATTAACGCCAGGTCCCTTAACTACAACAACAACTGTAAAAGAAGAAATGCTCCTTGACCGTTGTACTTGGGATGATGAATACAAAGAGATTACTCAGAACATAAGAAAAGAACTATTAAAATTAGCACATGCTAGCAGTGATCAATATACAGCTGTGTTAATGCAAGGTAGCGGATCGTTTGCTGTAGAAGCTGTTATGACTACTTCACTAAAAGCTCAAGATAAAGCATTAATTATTACAAACGGAGCATATGGAAAAAGAATTGTAAAAATGGCTCAGTACCTAGGCCTGAATTTTACAGAATATGAAACAAGCTATCATGAGTATCCAGATGAAGAAGAAATTAGAGGGTTATTAGAAAAAGATGAGAGTTTCACTCATATTGTTATGGTCCATTGTGAAACAACAACAGGAATATTGAATCCAATTGAAATGGTTTCCCAAGTAGCAAAGGATTTTAAGAAAAAGCTTATTATTGACGCTATGAGCAGTTTTGGAGGAATTGACATTGACGTTCCTGCATTGGAAATTGATTACTTAATAAGCAGTGCGAATAAATGTATCCAAGGAGTTCCAGGTTTTGGTTTCGTCATAGCTAAGATTGATAGTTTAGCAGATTGCAAAGGCAATGCTCAAAGTCTATCGTTAGATTTATATAATCAATGGGAAGAGATGGATAAGGATGGAAAATGGAGATTTACTTCTCCTACCCACACGGTTGCAGCTTTCTCTAAAGCTCTTGATGAACTTGAACAAGAGGGTGGCGTTAAAGCACGCTTTCACCGTTACTATGAGAACAATAAACATCTTCGTGAAAGAATGAAAGCAATAGGATTTGCAAGTTATGTATCTGAAGAGAAACAGTCACCTATTATTACATCATTCTTATATCCAGACGATTCTTTTAATTTTCCAACATTCTATTTACATATGAAACAAAAAGGGTTTGTTATTTATCCAGGAAAATTAACAGAGGTAGATACATTTAGAATTGGGAACATCGGAGAAATTTATAAAGATGATATTGATCAATTATGTAATGAAATAGAAGAATTTGTAGGAGTGAAGATGAAATGAAGAAAATAGAAGCTGTTATTTTTGATTGGGCCGGAACAACTGTAGATTTTGGATGCTTTGCACCAGTTAATGTATTCATCGATATTTTTCAAAAAGCAGGAATAGACGTAACGATGAGTGAAGCGCGCGAGCCTATGGGAATGCTAAAGATTGATCATATTCGAGCGATGTTATCTATGCCGCGAATTTCAAAGCTTTGGAAAGAACGTTATGGCAGGGACTTTAACGAGGATGATGTGAATGCTTTATATAACAAGTTTGAGCCTGCTTTAATGGAATCATTATCTAATTATACTGATCCGATTCCTGGGGTTATAAATACTGTTCAAGCGCTAAAGGAAGATGGTTTAAAGATTGGTTCAACAACTGGATATACAAGTAAAATGATGGACATAGTTGTACCTAATGCTTTGAAAAAAGGATATCAGCCAGATTTTTATATTACTGCTGATGACACAAATTCCTATGGAAGGCCATATCCTTATATGATTTTTCGAAATATGGAAAAATTAAAGCTATCTTCAACTCGCCAAGTAGTAAAAGTTGGAGATACAGTTTCTGATATACAAGAAGCAATAAATGCTGGTATATGGTCAGTTGGCGTAATTATTGGTAGTTCACTAATGGGATTATCTAAAGAAGAGTTTGAACAATTATCTCCTGATGAGAAAGCAGAGATAATTGCCAACATGAAAAAAGTATTTTTAGATAATGGAGCAGACTTTACTATTGAGACTATGGAAGAACTTCCTAAAATAATAGATTTAATCAATAAACAGCTATAATTCTATTTCTATAAACAAAGCGGTTAGGTTAAAAAAACCTAGCCGCTTTGTAATTTTATAAACGTTAACGAGATGATGTTTCAAAACTGGTAAAAATATAAAGCATCAGACTCACCTTATTCCTTTTAAGTAAACTACTTGATTTGCTAGAATAGTACTATATTTGTGACAAATTTGTATGTATACATTCATTAAGGGAGGACTTTCATGATACCAGCAGAAAAGGTGCAGACTCAGCTTCAACAGCTTTTAGATACAATTGACGAAGTGGTTATAGGAAAGCGAGAAGTGGCTAGGCTTAGTATTGTTGCGCTTCTTGCACAAGGGCATGTTCTATTAGAAGATGTACCCGGAGTAGGGAAAACGATGTTTGTCAAAGCGCTGGCTAAGGCAATCAATGCTGATTTTAAGAGGATTCAATTCACACCAGACTTGTTGCCGTCAGACGTAACCGGTATGTCGGTGTATAGCCCAAAGGATATGGAGTTCCACTTTAAACCAGGACCAATTTTAACGAATATTGTATTAGCAGATGAAATCAACCGTAGTTCACCAAAAACACAAGCAGCATTATTGGAAGCCATGGCTGAACAGCACGTTACTATAGACGGATTAACAAGAGAGTTACCATCTCCATTTTTTGTAATGGCTACGCAAAACCCAATTGATTTTGAAGGAACGTATCAATTACCAGAAGCGCAGCTTGACCGTTTCTTATTTAAATTAAATATGGGATACCCAACGAAACAAGAAGAGCTAGCTATTCTAAATGGGGTTGAGCAAAAGCGAACGATAAATGATGTCCAGCCTGTTATGAATGTGGAAGAACTGCGTACGATGCAGCAAATGGTGAAGGATGTTTACGTAGATGATGTTATTAAAAATTATATCGTCGATTTGGTTACCCAAACGAGGACCCATGAATCCATTAGCCTTGGCGTAAGTCCACGTGGTTCTGTAGCGTTAATGAAAGCAATTCAAGCGTATGCTTTACTTGAAGGTAGAGACTATTGTATTCCAGATGATGTTCAACGCTTAATGAAACATGCGTTCGCACACCGCATTATGTTACAACCTGAGACGAGATATGAAGGGTTAACGGAAGGCTCCGTTATCGAGAGTATTATAAAGCGTACGCCTGTACCTGTGAAAGGATAAAAGCTATATGGCTAAACTACGTGTTAAAAGGCAACCAGTCATAAGCTTTTTTTTATTAGCAATTTTATTAGTATCGACTTTTGCGTATGCGATGTTTCAAGGAGGATTTGTAAGCTGGTTTTTATTTTATAGCTTTCTACCCTTTGGTTTATATGGAATTGTGATTGCGTTCCATCCTATGAAAAGTTGGCAAGTAGAACGAGTGATGACGCGTACGCAGTATGAAGCAAAGGAATCGGTTTATTATGAGGTTCATATTAAACGAAAATCATTTTTTCCTTTATACAATCTTTGGGTTGAAGATATATGTAAAGAAGCTGATTTATCTTTGCGAAAGGCAGTATACCCACTGTGGAAAAAGGACATTGTAATTGAGTTTGAAATACCCTCTTTAGAGAGAGGGGAGTATAGCCTTGCTGGAATCTCAATTGAAATGAGTGATTTATTAGGCATTGTTCATCGACAGCAGGTTTTTGTGACGAGAAACCAGCTCATTATGTATCCTCATTTAATACAGGTGAAACCTACCTCTTCCCAATGGAGTGAGGGAGAAAATCATTTTCTTAAGCGTGCAATTGCTGAAAACACGATGCTTGCTACCGGTGTGCGTGAGTATGAACACGGAGACCGCCTGTCTACTATTGATTGGAAAGCAACTGCACGAAAAGGAACGCTTATATCAAAAGAGTTTGAGAAGATGAGTGATTTAGAAGAGGTTCTTATTTTTGATGGCGTTGATCCTACAGATTTTGAGGAGCGGACTGGCTTCATGGCTTCTATGATTCTATCGTATTTAAATCAACATAAGAAAGCTTCATTTATCCACGGCGGAAGCAGTAGTCGTCTAAAGGAATTGCATGGAGGAGCCCAGCATACCAGAAGTTGGCTTGCTTATTTCGCTAGAGTCCAGCCCATACGAAACGGAAAGTTAACGATTCCAAAAGGTTTATCTCATGCAGTTACCGTTATTTCAAGTTCGGTGACAAGTGAATTAATTCGAGAGGTTAAGGCTAAAGTAAGTCCGCAAACAAAAGTAACGCTCTTTGTTATACAAAACAAACAAGACATGCAAGGCTATATAAACATTCCAAGGTGGGATGTCCATTTTATTCAATTTCCGAATTCTCATAGTGTCCGGGAGGTGAATAAATAATGAAGTCTCTAAACATTCGCAGCATATTACTTTATGTCGGCGCGTTTTTATTATTGATTGAATGGCTACACCCTCTTAGTGTTGTGACGGATACAGGAGAAATTCAGTATTTTATCTTTTTTGTTAGCATTAACTTTCTCTTGCTGATGTTGCAGACACCTTTTTTTATTGTAATGGTTATAAACGTCGCGTTTGTCTTGTATGCTGTTAATCGAATTTATTATCAAATGCCCTTTTTATCAGCAGAGTGGTTCAGTGCATTCGTTAACCAAATTTCAATAGATATAGGCCGTATTATCGGCTGGCAAATCCCCAACTTATCAGTTGAGATGAGAACATGTTTGTTTTTTATCTTGCTATGGATTATGGCTTACTTAATTCGCTACTGGATTTTTTATCAGCAAAAGATCTTTTTCTTCTTTTTATTAACAATTGTTTACGTTACAGTGCTTGATACATTTTCTGAGTATGACGCTACGTTTGCTATTGTTCGAGTTGTAGCTATAGGTTTTTTACTACTAGGCTTTTTGCGATTGAACATAGATGGAGGAAAAAAACAAAAGCTTTCCCACGTTGAAAATAGATTGAGGTCTTTCTTTTTGCTATTAGGTGTGCTAGTTATAGCGGTTAGTATTGCTTATATTGCGCCGAAATCAGCTCCTAAATGGCCTGACCCTGTTCCGTTCTTAACAGCTTACACACAAAACAGTGGTGAAGGGGCATCAAATAATCAGCGGATTGGTTACGATACTGATGATTCTGAGCTAGGCGGTGCTTTTACTGCAGACGATACGATTGTATTTACAGCTCAAACAGAGAAAGAACATTATTGGCGAATTGAAACAAAAGACGTCTATACAGGAAAAGGCTGGGAAACGTCTTATAATGATGCGAGTCGACCGTTAGAAGGAAATGAAAATGTACTTCCTCAATACGGCGCAAGTGTGGAAAAAGAATTATACACTGCGTCTATTACGTTTGAGCAACCTACTATTCATTTAATGCATGTTCCTGAATTGAAGAGTATTTCTCTTAATGATGAATTGCAACCGCAAATTACGCCAGCCAATGAAAAGTTGTTTCCTTACAATCAAGGTCGCGTTACCGAAGCACAATCATATGAAATGACGTATGCATATCCTACTTTTAATATTGAACAGCTGCAAAGTAGTGATCGTAACGGAAGTTCTATCGAGCAAAAGTCTTCATTTCAGTCGAGATACACTCAGTTACCAGAATCATTACCTAATCGAGTTGGACAGCTTGCTCAAGAAATTACAGCAGAGGAATCTACTCGTTATGATAAGGTAAAAGCAGTAGAGAAATACTTTCAAGCTAATGGCTTTGTATATGATACAAGTGATGTAGCTATTCCTGATGAAGGAGAAGACTACGTGGATCAATTCCTGTTTGAGACGCTTAGAGGGTACTGTGATAACTTTTCTTCATCCATGGTTGTACTGCTTAGAACGCTTGATATTCCAGCGCGCTGGGTGAAAGGATATACGGAAGGCGAACAAATTAGCGCTGGTGCAGAAACGCCTGTATACCAAGTGACGCAAAACAATGCGCATTCATGGGTGGAGGTTTATTTCCCAGGGACAGGTTGGGTTCCGTTTGAGCCTACTAAGACTTTTTCAAGCCCTTATGAGTTTGATGAACCTCAAAGGGAAGACGGGAATCAAGATAACGAAGAGAGAGAAGTAGAGGAAGCTACTGAACCAGAAGTACAAGAGCCCGTAAAAGAAGAGCAGAAACCTGAAGAAAAGCAAACTGAAAATAATGAGAAAGTAGAGTCTTCAGCTACTGCAATTTCTTTATGGTGGCTCTTGCTTCTACCTCCTATTATAATCGTCTTATTGTATCTAACTCGCTATAAGTGGTTGACACGTGTAATGATTCCATACTATCGCAAACGTTCCGATGAAAAAACGTTTGAAAAAGCCTATTTCTTCTTAATAAGTATGTTAGCAAGAAAAGGTTTAAAAAGAGATTCACATGAAACGCTGAGAGATTTTGCTTTACGAGTAGATCAACAGCTTCATACAAATGATATGAGTGAATTAACGAAAAAGTATGAGAGAGTGTTTTATAAGCAGCAGTCATCCGTAGAAGCTTGGAACCAGGCAATAGAATTGTGGGAAAATTTAATTAAAAAGACAGGTTCTTGACCATTTCCAGCTTGATTGATAGAATATTCACGAACTTACTATAGTGTTACGTATACCTTCATATATCCTCGATAATATGGTTCGAGAGTCTCTACCGGGTCACCTTAAATGGCCTGACTATGAAGGCAGGATATTCTTTTTGATCATAGCTTTGTGTTCAACTAGACTTTCTGCCTTTATATCAAAGGGGAAAGTCTGGTTTTTTTTATATTTTGGGGCATAATAGCAAGTGATTATTTACACATTCGGAGAGGTGAACGAGATGGAAGGCATGATTGTTGTATTAGATTTTGGAAGTCAGTATAACCAACTCATTACGCGTCGTATTCGTGAGTTTGGTGTATATAGTGAATTACATCCACACACAATTACGGCAGAAGAAATTAAAGCGTTAAATCCTAAAGGGATTATTTTCTCTGGTGGTCCAAATAGTGTGTATGGTGAAAATGCATTTCACTGTGACGAAAATATTTTCGAATTAGGAATTCCTGTACTGGGTATCTGTTACGGTATGCAGCTTATGACTCATCATTTTGGCGGTAAAGTAGCAGGTGCAGATCATCGTGAGTATGGTAAAGCATCGATTCACGTACAAAATGATTCATTAATGTACCATGAGCTACCGAAAGAGCAAGTGGTATGGATGAGTCATGGAGACTTAGTTGTAGAAACACCACCTGGATTTGAAGTGGATGCAACAAGTGCATCTTGCCCGATTGCTGGTATGAGCAATAAAGATAAAAATATGTACGGAGTTCAATTCCATCCAGAAGTTCGCCATTCAGTATATGGAAACGACCTTTTAAAGAATTTTGTATTTGAAGTTTGTCATGCTGAAGCTAACTGGTCTATCGAAAACTTTATTGAAGTTGAATTAGAAAAAATTCGACAAGTTGTTGGAGATAAAAAGGTATTATGTGCGTTAAGTGGCGGCGTAGATTCTTCTGTAGTAGCCGTACTAATTCATAAAGCAATCGGTGATCAATTAACTTGTATGTTTGTGGATCACGGTTTATTGCGTAAAGGTGAAGCGGACAGCGTAATGGAAACGTTCAGCGAAGGATTTAATATGAACGTTATTAAAATTGATGCTAAAGATCGTTTCTTAAACAAATTAAAAGGTGTATCTGATCCAGAGCAAAAGCGTAAAATTATCGGAAACGAATTCATCTATGTATTTGACGATGAGGCAGCTAAGCTACAAGGCTTTGAATTTTTAGCTCAAGGTACACTATACACAGATATTATTGAGAGTGGTACAGCGACTGCTCAAACAATTAAATCTCACCATAACGTAGGTGGATTACCTGAAGATATGGAGTTTGAGTTAATTGAACCTTTAAATACACTATTTAAAGATGAAGTGCGTGCATTAGGTACTGAGTTAGGTATTCCTGACAATATCGTATGGCGCCAACCATTCCCAGGTCCAGGGTTAGGAATTCGTGTACTTGGTGAAGTAACAGAAGAAAAGCTTGAGATTGTTCGAGAATCTGATTACATTTTACGTGACGAAATTGCAAAATCAGGTTTAGAGCGTGATATCTGGCAGTACTTCACAGTCCTTCCTGATATCCGCAGTGTTGGTGTAATGGGAGATGCTCGTACGTATGACTACACAATTGGTATTCGTGCCGTAACTTCAATCGATGGTATGACTTCTGATTGGGCTCGTATTCCATGGGATGTGCTTGAGAAGATCTCAGTTCGTATCGTAAACGAAGTTAAGCATATTAATCGCGTAGTGTATGACATTACAAGTAAGCCACCTGCAACAATCGAATGGGAATAATATGTAAAGAAACCGAACAAACGAACATTCTTATTATAAGAATGTTCGTTTTTTGTTGACTTAATTCGTTGATGAGTGGTAATATACTAGCATAAAAGAACTAAACATATTAAGAAATGTCGTATAATCTTGGGAATATGGCCCGAAAGTTTCTACCGAGCTACCGTAAATGGCTTGACTACGAGCAACTCTGTATATACACGTAATTTCTATCTATTTATATAAAAAGAGAAGAGTAGATAGTATCATTCCGTATATATTTACGTAGTTAACGCCTTTACAACATTAATTGTATAAGGCGTTTTTTATATTACCCATGAGACAGCGACTTCCAATGGTGGGGAGGAACAAGTATGAAGAAGTACTTTCGTTTTGATGAGTTAGGAACAAATTACAAAAGGGAAACCATTGCAGGATTAACAACGTTTTTATCTATGGCTTATATCTTATTCGTTAATCCAGCGATGCTATCATTGAGCAGCGTACCAGATTTACCGGATAGTATGCGTATGGACCAAGGAGCGGTATTCACAGCTACTGCTTTAGCCGCAGCACTTGGTTCACTAATTATGGGGGTAATTGCTAAATATCCGATTGCGCTTGCGCCGGGGATGGGATTGAATGCTTTCTTTGCTTATAATGTTGTGTTAACAATGGGCATTCCATGGCAAACGGCTTTATCTGGTGTAATGGTATCAGGATTAATTTTTATCTTATTATCTTTATCTGGTATACGTGAAACGATCATTAATGCTATTCCAGCAGAGTTAAAACTAGCAGTTGGTGCAGGAATCGGTCTTTTCATTACGTTTGTCGGATTGCAAAATGCGAATATTATTGTGGATGATCCAGATTTATTAGTCGGTTTAGGTGATTTAACAAATGGTAGTACATTACTTGCTATTTTTGGTGTTATTGTAACAGTTATCTTAATGGTTTTACGTGTTAATGCTGGAATCTTTATAGGGATGGTTATTACAGCTATCGCTGGTATGATTGTAGGATTAGTTGATTTACCAACAAGTGTTGTAGGACCGGCTCCAAGCTTAGCTCCAACTTTCGGTGCAGCCTTTGCAAACTTTGGAGATGTTTTTACGCTTCAGATGCTAGTTGTTATCTTGACTTTCTTATTTGTAGACTTTTTTGATACAGCGGGTACATTGGTTGCTGTTGCGACTCAAGCAGGGCTGATGAAAGATAATAAATTACCTCGTGCAGGAAGAGCGCTTTTAGCAGACTCTACAGCAACAGTAGCAGGGGCTGTATTAGGGACATCTACAACAACATCGTATGTTGAATCAACAGCGGGTGTTGCAGCCGGTGGGCGATCAGGATTTACTTCAGTTATAACGGCGTTTTTCTTTTTGATTGCTATTTTCTTCTCACCACTGCTTTCTGTAGTAACTTCAGCAGTAACGGCACCAGCACTTATTATTGTAGGTGCACTAATGGTGGCAAGTTTAGGAAAGATTAAATGGGATCAATTTGAAGTAGCGGTACCGGCTTTCTTAACAATCATAATGATGCCACTAACTTATAGTATTGCTACAGGTATTGCAATTGGCTTTATCTTTTATCCAATTACGATGATTTGTAAAGGGAGAAGAAAAGAAATTCATCCAATTATGTATGGGCTATTCGTAATCTTTGTCCTGTATTTTATCTTCTTAGCAAAGTAAAACAATAATAGAATAGTAGAAAGTAGAAAAAGGCGGCTTCTTTAGCTGCCTTTTTATTTTGAGCAGGTTACTGGACTTTTGTGGAATAACAGTTATAAAATAAATGCACAACACTTAGAGATTTAAGTGTTTAAAATTGAGTAAATAAAAGCTTTTTAAAAAAGTAAAAGTTTTTTTGAAAAAACAATTGACTCTTTATAATTATCATGGTAAATTATTATATGTCGCCAACGAGCGATTGAGAAAAACTTGAAAGTGTGAAAAAAGAGTTTAAAAAAGTTGTTGACTTTCATAACTCGAAATGATATATTAGTAAAGTTGTTTCAAGAGAAAA
>NZ_JAZGJX010000006.1:0-2345 GCF_036409025.1 Priestia sp. GS2
ATTGTTCTTTGAAAACTAGATAACAGTAATAGCTGAGGAAAAGTGAAACTTTTCTTTAATCAAACCAATAAATAACGCAACGCAAGTTGCACCATTTATTCGCTAATGGTTAAGTTAGAAAGGGCGCACGGTGAATGCCTTGGCACTAGGAGCCGATGAAGGACGGGACTAACACCGATATGCTTCGGGGAGCTGTAAGTAAGCTTTGATCCGGAGATTTCCGAATGGGGAAACCCACTGTTCGTAATGGAGCAGTATCTTTATCTGAATACATAGGATATTGAAGGCAGACCCGGGGAACTGAAACATCTAAGTACCCGGAGGAAGAGAAAGCAAATGCGATTTCCTGAGTAGCGGCGAGCGAAACGGAATTAGCCCAAACCAAGAGGCTTGCCTCTTGGGGTTGTAGGACACTCTATACGGAGTTACAAAGGAACGAGGTAAATGAAGAGGTCTGGAAAGGCCCGTCAAAGAAGGTAACAACCCTGTAGTTGAAACTTCGTTCCCTCTTGAGTGGATCCTGAGTACGGCGGAACACGTGAAATTCCGTCGGAAGCTGGGAGGACCATCTCCCAAGGCTAAATACTCCCTAGTGACCGATAGTGAACCAGTACCGTGAGGGAAAGGTGAAAAGCACCCCGGAAGGGGAGTGAAAGAGATCCTGAAACCGTGTGCCTACAAGTAGTCAGAGCCCGTTAATGGGTGATGGCGTGCCTTTTGTAGAATGAACCGGCGAGTTACGATCCCATGCAAGGTTAAGTTGAAGAGACGGAGCCGTAGCGAAAGCGAGTCTGAATAGGGCGTTTAGTATGTGGTTGTAGACCCGAAACCAGGTGATCTACCCATGTCCAGGGTGAAGTTCAGGTAACACTGAATGGAGGCCCGAACCCACGCACGTTGAAAAGTGCGGGGATGAGGTGTGGGTAGCGGAGAAATTCCAATCGAACCTGGAGATAGCTGGTTCTCTCCGAAATAGCTTTAGGGCTAGCCTCACGTAGTGAGAGTCTTGGAGGTAGAGCACTGATTGGACTAGGGGCCCCCAACGGGTTACCGAATTCAGTCAAACTCCGAATGCCAAAGACTTATCCGTGGGAGTCAGACTGCGAGTGATAAGATCCGTAGTCAAAAGGGAAACAGCCCAGACCACCAGCTAAGGTCCCCAAGTATACGTTAAGTGGAAAAGGATGTGGAGTTGCTTAGACAACCAGGATGTTGGCTTAGAAGCAGCCACCATTTAAAGAGTGCGTAATAGCTCACTGGTCGAGTGACTCTGCGCCGAAAATGTACCGGGGCTAAACGTATCACCGAAGCTGTGGATTGACATCTTTGATGTCAGTGGTAGGAGAGCGTTCTAAGTGCTGCGAAGCTAGACCGTAAGGACTGGTGGAGCGCTTAGAAGTGAGAATGCCGGTATGAGTAGCGAAAGACAAGTGAGAATCTTGTCCACCGAATGCCTAAGGTTTCCTGAGGAAGGCTCGTCCGCTCAGGGTTAGTCGGGACCTAAGCCGAGGCTGAAAAGCGTAGGCGATGGCCAACAGGTTGATATTCCTGTACCACCTCCCCGCCGTTTGAGTAATGGGGGGACGCAGGAGGATAGGGTAAGCGCGCTGCTGGATATGCGCGTTCAAGCAGTTAGGCTGATGAGTAGGCAAATCCGCTCATCATAAGGCTGAGCTGTGATGACGAGGGAAATATAGTACCGAAGTTCCTGATTCCACACTGCCAAGAAAAGCCTCTAGCGAGGCGGGAGGTGCCCGTACCGCAAACCGACACAGGTAGGCGAGGAGAGAATCCTAAGGTGATCGAGAGAACTCTCGTTAAGGAACTCGGCAAAATGACCCCGTAACTTCGGGAGAAGGGGTGCTCTGGTAGGGTGTATAGCCCGAGAGAGCCGCAGTGAATAGGCCCAGGCGACTGTTTAGCAAAAACACAGGTCTCTGCGAAGCCGCAAGGCGAAGTATAGGGGCTGACGCCTGCCCGGTGCTGGAAGGTTAAGAGGAGGGGTTATCCTTTGGGAGAAGCTCTGAATCGAAGCCCCAGTAAACGGCGGCCGTAACTATAACGGTCCTAAGGTAGCGAAATTCCTTGTCGGGTAAGTTCCGACCCGCACGAAAGGCGTAACGATCTGGGCACTGTCTCAACGAGAGACTCGGTGAAATTATAGTACCTGTGAAGATGCAGGTTACCCGCGACAGGACGGAAAGACCCCGTGGAGCTTTACTGTAGCCTGATATTGAATTTTGGTACAGCTTGTACAGGATAGGTAGGAGCCTGAGAAGCCGGAGCGCTAGCTTCGGTGGAGGCGTCGGTGGGATACTACCCTGGTTGTATTGAAATTCTAACCC
>NZ_JAZGJX010000008.1:0-642 GCF_036409025.1 Priestia sp. GS2
CCGTGCTTCCACCTCTGACCTATCAACCTGATCATCTTTCAGGGATCTTACTAGCTTGCGCTATGGGAAATCTCATCTTGAGGGGGGCTTCATGCTTAGATGCTTTCAGCACTTATCCCGTCCACACATAGCTACCCAGCGATGCCTTTGGCAAGACAACTGGTACACCAGCGGTGTGTCCATCCCGGTCCTCTCGTACTAAGGACAGCTCCTCTCAAATTTCCTACGCCCACGACGGATAGGGACCGAACTGTCTCACGACGTTCTGAACCCAGCTCGCGTACCGCTTTAATGGGCGAACAGCCCAACCCTTGGGACCGACTACAGCCCCAGGATGCGATGAGCCGACATCGAGGTGCCAAACCTCCCCGTCGATGTGGACTCTTGGGGGAGATAAGCCTGTTATCCCCGGGGTAGCTTTTATCCGTTGAGCGATGGCCCTTCCATGCGGAACCACCGGATCACTAAGCCCGACTTTCGTCCCTGCTCGACTTGTAGGTCTCGCAGTCAAGCTCCCTTGTGCCTTTACACTCTACGAATGATTTCCAACCATTCTGAGGGAACCTTTGGGCGCCTCCGTTACTCTTTAGGAGGCGACCGCCCCAGTCAAACTGCCCACCTGACACTGTCTCCCAGCCCGAT
>NZ_JAZGJX010000009.1:0-547 GCF_036409025.1 Priestia sp. GS2
AATTAATAATAATGGAGCGGGTGATGAGAATCGAACTCACGACATCAGCTTGGAAGGCTGAGGTTTTACCATTAAACTACACCCGCATATGGCGCGCCCGAGAGGAGTCGAACCCCTAACCTTTTGATCCGTAGTCAAACGCTCTATCCAATTGAGCTACGGGCGCATTTTTTTTAATTTCATTCACCGCTTCGTTAGCGACTTAACTATCTTATCATCTTCACTCTCAAGTGTCAACACCTTTTTTTATTTTTTTTGGTGCGGCCGAGAGGACTTGAACCTCCACGGGTTATTCACCCACTAGGCCCTCAACCTAGCGCGTCTGCCATTCCGCCACGACCGCTTAAATAAAAAAGGTTAAAGATAAAAGTGCGGGTGAAGGGACTTGAACCCCCACGTCATAAAGACACTAGATCCTAAGTCTAGCGCGTCTGCCAATTCCGCCACACCCGCATGTGTGTGTATTTAAAATGGTGAGCCATGAAGGACTCGAACCTTCGACCCTCTGATTAAAAGTCAGATGCTCTACCAACTGAGCTAATGGCTC